>NZ_CP045351.1:658953-1317907 GCF_009363415.1 Vibrio aquimaris
GAGCAAGACGAGCACCACGGGTCGCCATTTTTTCTGACTTAGCAAGATCTTGGATTTTTTCAAGTACATCATCCAACATGTTCTTAGCTTTAGAAATCAGAGGGTTTTTCGAGAATGACTTCAACATAGTTAGCATTTCAGACATTTTACTGCTGAAAGACTCTAGCTTACTTATCACACTTGAAGCTTTGTTTGCTGCATTTGCTGCAGTCGAAGCGGCTTTACTTGCTACTTTCGAAGCAAGTTCTGCTGCTTCGGTTGCTGCCTTTGTTGCTGCCTTTGTTACTGCATTAGGTAACACCTTACTAGCGGCTGTACCAAGCCCACTCAGTAATTTAGCAGGATTGAAAGCAATCAGTAGCCCGGCAATAGCGCAACCAATTTCTAGTCCCATCCTTATCTTGCTGCGTTTCTCTTCAGGAACGCCACACTTTTCCAAAACCTTGTCAACGACAGTAGGTAGAACAGCCAAAGTTACCGCAACAACTGCAACCGCCACTGCTGCTGCAGTGGCACCAAAAGTAACGACAGCCGAAACAACAGCAGCAAGAACACCAAGCGCCATACCAATTTTGGCAAATATGCCACGTTTCTTATTGGCCTTCTGTTGCTCTTGTAGTTCTTCTGATTGCTTTCTGATCGAAGCGACTGTCGAGTCTCTTTGTATATCAATAAGTGACTTCTTAGCTTCAGAGTTTGCTGCACCTGTTTGTGAAAGCGCTTCTGCAACTTTTTTGTTACTCTCTTCCAGTAAGCGCCACAAAGCACTTAGCGTAACGGAGCTACCCGGAAGTGGCTGATTTGGCGACGCTTGTTCAGCTGCCGCTTTTTCAGCCGTACCAGCCTGCTCGCTGGTACTATAATCTGCAGGAGCGACATAAGTCGTTGCTGAGACGGTAGGATTATTCATGAGTGTACTCATTACGTTTTCCCTTCATGTATTAGGCCGGGAATAAGCAGCCAAACCGGCATGCTATCTAATCTCAGTCGATGAGCGGCATGTCCCCGGCGACGTCATGCCCATTTATGCTAACTTTTCAATGCTATATGTTACGGGCGATGGCCATTTGCTCATCTCTACATATAGATAACCAATACTTAAGGGTTTGCTGAAGCATCTTAACTTGGTCACCAATGTTGTTTATTTTTTCAATGTCTTTGTCGGTGAGTTCCCGCTCTGGGAAATTGTTATACATATTTTCGAAATACTCAGCACCCAAGCCAACACCATTCCAGTCAATGACTTGGTGAGAGTCACCATTCGGGTCGTATTGATCAACTTCTCTCCAACCATTACTGCCTGTTTCTCCGTCATTATCAAACACGAACTCTATAGCGGAGTCGTAATGTGGATTACTGGTGTGCTCATTAATATATGTATCTAACTCACTAACGGGTGCGGTAAGAAACATATCAATCACAGATTGCTCAACTTTAGGTTCAATCGCCAAGTATCCAGCCATTAGAGCCATACGCAGCATGGGGGACAATCCTCCCGAATACCCCGTCTCACACACAAAACCGCCCGGATCGTTAAAGTGGTTTCGATACTGTTTTTCTAACTCAGAGACTCCACCACACTCCTCATTCATATAAGTGAGAATTTCGTGGCATAAGCTATTTGGAGGCGAGTTAGCCATCATAAAGTCAAATATGTCATCGCATGCACGCGCAAATTTAGCACCGTCCCAACCTTCATGGTAACCATGAGAACCTGAGCCTGTGCTTTCAAGAAAATGGCGCATTTGTTCTTCAATGCTTGCATACCCCTGCTTTCCTTCACCATAGCCGTGAGACATAAAGTCCATAATCGCAAGCTGAAATAAGTCTTCAAGCGCATAACCTGAAGTTTCACCACTGCTTTTTATACCTTCAAACATCACAGCCATAGCACTTTCAAACATGGGCAAGCCGGGAATAGTCCAGCCTTTGATTATTTCTAACTGTTTGGCATATGCCTCGATTCCCTGAGCTAAAGCCATAGCAATCGCATCTTCAGGGTTAGCACCTGACATCGTCATCACCACTTGTTTTTGGTGATTAGCCACCATAGCTAAAACCTCTGCATCAGCAGGTTGGCCTTGCAACGTCGCGATAGCTT
Source organism: Vibrio aquimaris (assembly GCF_009363415.1). Lineage (NCBI taxonomy): Bacteria > Pseudomonadati > Pseudomonadota > Gammaproteobacteria > Vibrionales > Vibrionaceae > Vibrio > Vibrio aquimaris. Next base: position 661,055 of record NZ_CP045351.1, read on the forward strand.
TATCCGCTTTTTTCAGCTCTAATTCTGCTTTGTTAGTCGCGTCAATTTCTTTTTTAAGCGTTTGTGAATCAATCGGTTCGTAATCACTTGAAACATCACGCGCTATCAGCTCATTAATGTTATTAATCATCTTTTTTTGCTCCCAAACTCATTCTCTACTTAAGACAAATGAGGTGCTAATTGCTGCTTTAGAAATTCGTAACGTTTGACATAAAACTCACCCAAGTCTTCAGGCTTAACAATCAGCCAATGAACCGCAGCTTGCATGTGATCCTTGAGTTTGTAATGACACAGCGAAATATTGAGCATGGTTTCATTGAGATCATTTGTCGGATAGTTTTTTACAAGATTTAACATATCCAAAGCCTTTTGAAACAGCCCCTTTTCGAGGTATATCGATGCCAAACACCCAGGACCTCTGTGATCGTATGGATTCAAGGACGAATAGGCGACAAACACGATTTCTGCTTCTTTAAACTGAAACTGATTATAAAACTCAACCCCAAGATCAAAGATGGATTTTAAGTGAGTTGTTGTGATTTTGTTGGAATCACGTTGCTGAGCGATTTCCTTTAAAATTTCATCACCATCAAGCAGAGAGAAGAACTCATCTCCTGGCTTACCAAAATTAATTGCTTGGTTTTTCATATTCTTTCACCTTTAATTACTGCAATTAAATTGCATCAGATTTGACGAGTATTGGCGCCAATACTTGATGAACCACATTAGATAATCGGTATGGACTCGACGTCATCAATGGCGTGGAAGGGATATCTAAACCCAAGCGAATAGACCACAAGGTAGCTAGTCTTTTGTTGTATTGCGCTAACATCAACAACCCAAGTTGCGGGCTATTCATATTTTCAGGAATGCTTTGAAGACCTGCAGCATTGGACCAAAGACACAGTCTTTTTTCTAACTGTGCTCTTAGCTCCAAAATAGCTCTACTATTTCGTGTACTACGATGAAGCTGGTACTCCACTAAATAGCCCAGAGTACTCACAATTTGCCTGACTTGTCCCACACTACTTGATAGCCACAAATACACTTCTTCATCAGTAAGAGAGGTCAGTACCAAAAAAGAGTCTTGGCTTAACTTTCGCTTAGTTAAGCAGTGATGGAGTAGCTTTTGATGTCGTTTTTTATGCGTTTTCATTGCCAGCCAATTGAACAAAGTAACTTACTGTTAATGTGTCAGATTCAGCAGATAACCCCTTCAAAAAGCGTTCGATATTGCCCTTTTTGGTACTATCAAACTCATTCAGACTCATGATTAGCACTGAAATACGCTTACTCTTTTCACCAGTCACTACCACGCTAGCTCGCAGAACATTGGGTATGACACTTAATTTGTTATAGATCTCTCTACTTTCAAGCAAGTTGCTCTTTACCGTTTCCAGTTTGCTTAAACTGGCGAACTTAGATTCCAGCAAATCGTTTAAATCTTCACGTTGAAAATAGAAATTAAACTGGGTCAATAGCTCTCTCGCTTTTGCCTCATCAGACTTATCTACGTGAATATGAAAGTTCTCTTTTTCGGAAGATAAAGTAGCGGGCACCTGATGTTGGGCTAAAAGCACTATCACTTTGTTGGCAACATCAGCCGATTCAAAACTGGCAATCTGGCTAGCACCTTGCTCACCACACCCAGCTAAAATAAGCAATATCAATAAGTAAAACTTCTTCATCACTGCGCCTTCATCACTTCATTGATTGCATTAGCCGATTTTGACGCAATCTTGGTTACGGTTTCTTGATAAAGACTGTAGTGAAATACAGACTGCTGTAATGCGAACGTATCCTGAACCGTAATGGCCTCTTGACTTGCATTAATTTGATCAAGATTATCCAGAATCTCCTGAAAGCCTTCGCCTATATTATTGAAGGTATCTTCCAGAACAGACGGTTGAATCTGTTCAATCATTAGATCCGGCATTATACTTCCTCTTAAACAACTTATAGGTGGTAATTAAACCTTGGGCATATGCTATGTGCCGATCACACCTAGAGCTAATGAATCATTGTGAAATAAAGAACACTGTATTTTTTTGTTTTATTTTCATAGCTTTAAAGCCAGTAAAACACGAGAACCCTAGCCCTGACATAAGCTGAACTTACCCTGAAAACTTATGAATTTGATTAAGTAGCATCCGAAATCACAGCTAAACTATAGAGAGCAAATCTCTCATGGTATGTCTAATGAAACGAAATAGCTTGGCTTCACTATTGCCTAAAACGCTGCTTATTCTTATCTCTATGATGTGGATTAACACTTCTAGTGGAACTGACAAAGTTATTAGGATAGCGATAGGCGAAGGTCATAAAGCCTTGGCTAAAAATCCAAACTATAAGCTAAGAGCAGAACTACCCATTTCCGAAATTTATAAAGAAGCTAATATTGATTTTGAATTCATCTATCTACCTAACGAACGCGCTATTCAATCTGTGGTTTCTGGACAATACGACGCACTAGGCCTAAGAATTTCTGGGCTTGATAAAAATCCCAATATTATAAAAGTCGATGTCCCGCTAGGTTCATTTGATGTTTATTTTCTTTCTAGAGGTGATAGATATATTAATAGCTTAGAGGATGCAAAAGATGAAACGGTCGTCGCGCTTCACGGAGCTCGCTACGTTGATGCTTTAAAACATTATAAAAAACTGCATCTGATTCATTCGGAGGAACAGGCAGCACTTATGTTAACAAAAGGAAGAGCGGATCTGTGGCTTGCCCCCCTACCTAGCTATCAGTTAGTCAAAGACACCTATCCTGAAATCAAAATATCCAGCCCAATCGTATCTAGAGAAAATGTTTACCACTATATTCATGCTTCCCAAGCACACCAACTTGAACGACTTGAAAATGCAGCCAAGCGCTTTCTCGCCAAACGTCAATCACAGGCCAATGCTGAGCAGCCAAACAAAAGTGACAAAAGTGACCTCTGAGTAAAATGTCGAGCTAAGATTGGGGAACCAAGCAAAAAAAACCATGTGTCTTCACACATGGCAAAACAAAAAGTGAATGACAGTGGATTATTCTCTTTTTGCGTTTTAAGCACCAAACAGCAGTGCCAATATACAAAGACTAGGTCAAACCGACCCACTTAGCTAGGACACTCAATAGGTTTCAAACTCGCCGCTGTTGTAATCCGAGATGGCTTGCTCAATTTCTTGCATACTGTTCATAACAAAGGGACCATAATGAACTATAGGTTCGTCAATGGGTTCGCCTTGAAGCACTAACACGCCACTCGCAGTTTGTGCAGATAATTCTATGAGCTGACCTTGGGAGAATATCGCTAATTCACCCTGCTGAACGGCTTGATTATGCACATTTATCTGACCTCGATAAACATACAGAACGAGATTGGACGTATTCGTTGTCGTCATATTTAAACTTTGATTTGGCTGTGATTGCCAGTCAGTAACAGACAAAGGCACACCCGTCTCGTTCAGAGGTCCACTGAGTGCAATATCGTTTACCGACACTTGACCTGCAAGCACTCGAACAAGCCCCAAATCATTGTTGTCATATTCTGTAATCGTGTCGGATTGAAAGTCTCTATATTGTGCTGGTTTTACTTTATCCGCCGCTGGTTGATTGATCCAAATTTGAAAACCATGAAGATCACTTTCTTCCATAATTGGCATTTCACTATGAATCACTCCTTTGCCAGATGCCATCCACTGGGCTCCTCCAGCACGCAGCTCACCAGTGTTACCCATATGATCTTTATGCTGGAAGTGACCTTTAAGCATATAAGTTAAGGTTTCAATTCCACGATGAGGGTGAGGCGGAAAACCGCCAATGTAGTCGTTTCGGTTATCGGATTTAAGCTCATCTAGCATTAAAAATGGGGAAAACTGTGGGTTATCAAATCCTGTAACACGACTTATTTTGACTCCATCACCATCTGAAGTTGGCCGTAAGCGAATAATTTTCACAATCTCTCTTCGATAATTCATAACAAAGTCCCTCCCTTGTGATAATTAGAGTTTATATCCACTAGTGAGAAAGTTAACCTTGTATTGTCTACCTACTTATTCAAAAAATTTGAAGTTATAATGACTAATAAGCGGTCAAACAACGAGTACCAGTTAGCTAAAGAATCACCTTGCTCTGCAGATAATCGTCAATATCGCGATCAAATGTTGGTGTTCGCCATAGCAAATCGTATAATTTGGTTATTAGCCTGTAGTATCTGGATTGTGCATATGTCTTCAAAGTTTATCGAACGAGCTTGGTCTCATTCCTGCGTTACCATGGAGGAAAAGCTTGTTCTGCTCGCCCTGGCAGAGCTATCTGATCGCAGTGGTGCCGTCATTACTACCATGGATGAACTGCAAGCCATGACGAATGGATCGGAATCCAGTATTGATCACGTACTTGGAAAATTAGCGCTTGAACAAACTATTATTTCACTCAGCAAAGCCCAGACTCGCAAACAAGGTAGCATCAAATGTAAAATCAATGTCGGTAGCCAACATTCGATTCCCGTATACGCGACTTCAGAACCGATTGCCAAAGTCCCTCAATTCCACAAAACACAAGTTAAACCATTACAGGGTTCAGATTCTGGCACAAAAACCATTAACATCATGGATCTGTCGCCCAAGGTTATTGAAGCTTGGGCAGAAGTGATCATGTTTAGGTCTGGTTTTGCTAATCAAACTAGCGTATGGGCGAGTTTCGTTGATAAACTTAAGGCTTTAGGCCAGCCATTAATGAGCCAAGACGATATTAACAGCCGCCTGCATGCTCATTTACATTCAGAAAAAAGCTATGGGCAAAATAAAGGGTTCAAAAACAAACCCAATACAAGCAAAATGTCTCCTAATCAGGCCTTCAAGAAAAAGATGGCGAATTTTAACTTCGACTTTGACGATTAGGTAAGCAATGAAAAACATCAATGAGATCGCTTCTGATTGGCAGAAACAAGGTCATAGTAAGCCCGCACAGGCTTCAAACACTAGCATCAAAAAAACCAGCTCAACCAAGCTCCCTTCAAGCCCTGCAACTCCTGTCAGCCCATTGTCGACACAGGTAACCGGAGAGTTTAATCAAGGCCTTAAGGATGTTCTGCGCCCTTATACGGTAGAACAGCGCAAACATATTATGGCGTTTTTCGGCAAAATGCAGGAAAACTTCTCCACCCAGTTTACTCATATGTATGGCTCTGAGCCTGATGATGAATTTGCTGCGTTTGCTTCACAACTGTCTACAGAGGATGTAGAAAGAATCGTTCATCATTTACGTGAGCGATTACTTGCTGGTAAAGAGTGGCCCCCTGCACTTGCCTTACTTTCCATGCTAAAAGACTTACCACTCCATACTGAGGTTTTAGAGGCGAGGCATAGAATCTTGATCAAAAGAGAGCCTGTTACTCGAGTAGAAAAGTACATTTTTAACCGTAAGACGAGCTATCTAAGGTCGCTATCTGAAAAAAATCTCGCTGAAGAATTCAAGCTACTTTATATAAACGCTTATCAAGAAGTGCAGAATAATCTTGATCTTACATTGGATCAAAAAGAAAAAAATGTAGAACAAAATGTTCTAAAAGTTGAACCCACTCAAACCGATCTTGAAATACAACGTCGCATGACTCAAGGCCTCAAACCGACTGGGAATGTAGGTCATATTCTCTCGCGCATAGATAAACTTCGCCATGGTGAGTGCTCTCAAACCGAACAGAGTTGGAACACAAATCAAGAAAGTAGCCAACCAATACATGCTATCGACAAAAATAAGATTGATCGCGAACAGCAAGCTTTAATGGAGCAAATTCTAAGGGAAACCAACGGCGGCAATGAGAACGTTTAATATTTTAAAGAAAGAAAAAGACTTTTTTCTCGCCTCGATAGGCAAGTCTCATTGTAAAATCATTAACGATGACTACAGCCGTGAGCTGCCGCTTGGAGAAATAACACTGCATGTCGAAGAGGTCTCCAATAAGTATAAGTACTATTCAAACGAAGCAATTTTCAAACTCACCTTACCCGTAGGCGAGCAAGATAACATCGATATTTGTATGCTAAGTAGTGGGCGAAAAAATCATTTCATCTACAAAAAGTGTCTTAAACTAGGTGGCAAGTGGGAACCGATTCTCAATCAGTGGGTGTTCTCAACCTCTGTAGAGGAAAAAGTACGAGAGCTAGAAAATATTATTCAATCTGAAGAAGAGTACGTTGAAATTACGTTCAATGAAACCGTCACCGTTAATGATAAAGCCTTTACGATATTTGGTTACCCTATAAGCTCAACCGACTCGAACAAAACGGTGAAAGGTGTGAAATTGTATCGTGGGGATATTGCGGTGATGGGGACTAAAACTATTGTTGTTGCCGGGACTAAAGTTCGCTTATTTATCCCCAAACTCATGCGAGAAGACAGTAGCTTTCGAGAAGATTACCTTTGCATCACTCACATGGAAAAAAAGCGTAAGCCTAACAAAAGAAAAACTTACTCTTGGGAATAAGTTTTTCTACCAACCAACCCACCGCATCGTCTTTAGGCCATGACTGGTTCTCCAGCACACTTCTCTGTCGTTAAAGTTCTATGCTCTTCAATCAGTTCATCCAACACTTGATGTAATCGATTAGGGTTGGCTGTGGTTTGACCTGCAATGATGATATGTGCTGTATTTTTGGCCACCGCTAAATGGTACTTGCGCCATAATTGTTCCGAAGGTTTAGGAAACACAACAATCGGTGAGTTGTCATGACGCCACGCTGAAATCCCATGTTGATTCAACTTGATAACTACCTCTTGAGCCAGCTGCAAACAATCCGCTACTCGCTGCTTTTTGCTCTGCTCACTAGTGCTACGAATAAACTTCCATAGAAACAGAGGCGTTAAACCATTTCTTGAGCCTGATAAGGTTTTATCTGGCGCGGCAATATATTCTATCTGGTGACTCAGTTTATCAGTATGTTTCTTTAGCGCTAAAACCATACCGCAAGGGATAGGTGAACCCAACATTTTATGACCTGACACTGAGATAGAATCAATGCCATGTTTAAATGAGAACATAGGAGGATTATCAAGGTAAGGAACTATCATGCCATGACATGCGGCATCCGCATGGATGTAGTATTGTTCGCGGTCAAAGCCAACTTTTTCCAAACGACGCTGAATTTGCTGTAAGTCATCAATGGCACCCAGCATAGTGGTGCCTATGTTGGCAAATATGATTGGTGATTTATCTATGTTTTCTTTGAGTAAACATTCCAACGCATCGTAATCCATTTCGCCCCGAGAGTCTGACGCCACGACCTGATAGTCAATATTCAAAAAACGAACGATCTTCATTACTGAGTAATGAGTTTCCTGTGAAAAATACACCATTCCCGATGGAAATCTCTCTCTAGCAAGATAACAACCATACATATTGCCTTCGGTACCACCATTGGTCACGTAACCCCACGCCTCATCCAAGGTGGTGTGGTACAAGCGACAAAAATATTCGACCGCATCTTGTTCGAATTCAAAGGTATTCATCGGGTAATTAGAAGGCTCTGCCCAGTCACCTACGTTATTTATGGAAAACTGAAAAAAAGACCATAAATCCCGATAGTCGTAATCTGTAGCAACAGGATAACCAAGCATTTGGTGCTGGCTCTCTACGCAGACTTTGTATAAATCTCTGAGTCTTTGAGTATCATCATAGGACAACGACATATGTATTCCTTTACATCTGTTTGGACACTGTTTTAATGCCGTTTTATTGCTCAAATTACAACCGTCTTTATAACCTAATGTTGTATTCTGTGAATGAACGGTGAGAATACATGCTTATTACTGAAGGATTAATTAATATCCACCTCTCCATAAGTTCAATATAACCACAAGTAATTTAAAATTATTTTCTGATATCATACCGAAATTTATATAACTCAACATTTTCCAAATATTGAAATTTATAAATTGGTGCAATGACTATCCCATGGTCGAAAAAATATTAACTAGGCCATCTAAAAATGCTGGTGACAGATCTTATGCCCATCACCATATATGTCTAATTATCTAACATGTTTTTCAAACTTTCTGGCAATTCAAGTAGCCATTGACTGCTGTATTTTTTTAAAATAACGACTTCATTTCTGGTAATCCGCTTGCCAAATAGTCTTTCCTGTTTTTCAACATTAACGTATTTCTTATCATTATGGTCAAACACATTAATGACTTTAAAAGATTCCAAGTTAGCCGTGTTACTGCCTGATGCCTGACCTAAAATAGAAAGAAACTGATTCATAAAATCAAGGCCTGACATTAACACAATATCTTCCTTGGACACAGTGTTACCAAATGCCATATTTTTTATAAACTTTATACTTGAATCATTATGTTCAAGACCTGATACCAGAACATCTTTTAAGCCACTGATATCATCAGGATGATAAAAGTTCGCAGATTGGTCAAAGCCTACTTTGGTTATAAAATCATAATATTGCTCAGTAAACTCTGTGGGTACCTGAGATAACGATAATTCCCCATCAATAATAACTCGCACATCGGTTATTAGCGCCGATGATGAGCTATATGGAGTAAACGTCATGCTTTTGTCGGCCAACCAATTGTCATAAACCCAATTAGATTCATCGATACAGTGCTTTGAAACTGTTTCTAAATTAACTCTATCACCAATAGTGGTATTGTGAATCTTATTGCCGCTATTATCTTCGGCATAGGTATAAATCAAAATTCCGGATTGATCTGAAGAAGAAGGATCGATACCACTGTGATCGATACCACTGTATGACGTTTGGATACAGACCCGCTCGATATCCGACAAAGCCATTGGCAACTTAGCAATGGCTTCGGCTCGCTGCTCAAGATAGCCATCCGCCAAATTGAAATAATCAAACTGAGGTGCTTGGTATAGAACAGGCTCATTCATCACAGCTGGTAAGCCACTTTTTATCTCTGGCACAATAGATAGTGTATCAGCAACAGACGGCACAGAAATAAATAATATTGCTAGTAGGTTATTTTTATTCATTGATTGCTCCTTTTTTCAAGCAGCAATATCAATTATTAGATTATTAGTTTCAAGAATTAATTAAAACAAATAAGAGTAAAATAGTTTTATGTGATAATTGTCTATAATGAATCAAAATTTAAATACAAATAAGGCAATATAGAGTTTAATGTAATAAATAAAATATAAATCCAACCACATTAAAATAAATATATTTCTAAATTTATTATGTTCTTAAATCGGCTCGATGTTCCCTTTTAATTCTCTGTTTGAGCCAAGCTTGCGCGGGCACCTCAATGAATGTATAGGTGATATGAGCAGCAAGTATCGATACACCAACATACGCGGCAATTGGAACTAATAGTGCGGCACCTGACCAATCAGGCAAAAGTCGACCAAACGCACTGTTTAGCACCATAAATACGACGCCATGGCATAAATAAACCGAGTATGAAATCTTGCCTAAGTAAACTGCTACCGAACCAGATAGCCAACGGCTAGCAAAATGACTGTTATCGGTTAAAGAAAATAAAACCAAACCAAACGCCATAATCATTACCCAATCCCAGCGGCTATGGGTGTTAAATAAAGCCATGAACGCTATGATAGACAGTGCCACGACGGCCATTGGTAGCAAAGTCGTGACTTTGGTAATTTGGTATAGCCTAAAAATCAACATGCCAACCAGAAATTCACTCAATACTCGCAGCAGAACAAACTGCCAACCCGCAAAATAACTTTGCCTATCGGTTAATCCCCAGCCCAAGCTTATCGTTAAAGCAAATACAGCTGCCATGATTGCAAAGCATTGCAACGTAGACAGAGAGGCTCTAAAAAGTAATGCCGCCAAAAATGGAAAACACAAATAGGCAAATAACTCACTACTTACTGACCATGAAGGAGCGTTCCAGCCGACTGAATTCTCAACACCAAATCCATTGGTTAGGCTCATACTAAACAAAAGCTTAGGTAGTGAGAAGGCATCGGCTGGGGAGTGATAATTTAATAGAGTACTGGCGAGCAAAAAAATTGGCACCAGTGCAAGCGTGGTGACAAGGTGAACCGGGTAAATGCGCGCAATGCGCAGCCACATGAAACGACGCCAAGCAGTACGAATAAGACTCGAAAATTCACGACCAAAGCCAGAAACTTTGAGATCAGCGTGTCTTACGAAGGGTTGGCCGTCAGTAAAAAGCGTCGCACATTGACTGAACTAAAACGTCAATATGCAGGATAAATACGGCGCTAGCCAAGACCACTACTGCTACCCCCAATCTCACACACTGATCAACCGCCTGAACATTCGAGACAGTCACGAATTGGATGAGGCCGAAATCGCATTTTCTCATCACCGATACCTTGTTGTTTTAGCGCCACTGGCAATATCAGTAAAAATTTTTTCACAACCTGCTTTTTTAAGTGCACTGACTTGCAAATCAAGGTTTTGAGATTAGGTGGAGACTCGAGCGTATCCAATTAACACGAAATTCATCCTTAAAATGTACCAAAACTCATCTGTATCCGTGATTCCGCACCTAATTCAGGCATTTTAAAATGTGATACGAAACACGATTTTTGACCTAGTTTGATCGGGGTCGTGATTTCAGAGCTAAATAGTGCTAATACGGACATCAGATTTAACTAATCGTGCTTTATTTGCAGTAGGGCTATTGGGTTATTTGCAATTTAACGCTTCAAATTTATTGACAGAACATGAATTTCAGGTAATGGAGAGCCATTCGAACAACAAAGTGTCATAGAATGGAATTGCTAATCTTTCGAGAGAAGAATACATATGACCAATCATCAATGGGCGCTAATTTCGGAAAACAACTCGTATATCAGAGATAGTTTTATGAGAGTTTGGTTATTCCTAGCCACTATTGTAACAGCTTTCCCAATATCAACTCAGTCTCAAACACAGTTAGATGATAATAATATATTCATTGGAGGACGATTTTTACTAGCAAACTTTCAAGGTGCTTGCGGTGAAAACAATCTTGAGTGTAATGATACTAGCAAGGGTATGGCTATATATACAGGTTATATGTTGAACCCGTGGCTTTCGGTTGAATCTGAGATTTTAGATTATGGAGAACCTAATGCTACTTACAGTTTTGGTAATATTAGTGCCCAAATTTACGGTATAGAATTATCAACAAAGTTTCATTACCCTCTGTTCCAACATTGGAGTATTTATGCAGGGTTGGGAGTAGCGCTCCAAAGTATAGATAAGAATATTGAGTGGACAAATTCTAATCCCAAAAATGAGTATTTGACGCCGGTTATATCAATGGGATGGGAGTACAGACTATCTCGACAATGGTCACTACGAGGACAATATCAATTTTTGGATGCTATAGGAGGTGCGACAACATTATATGCAGATTCGCATATCGCATCGATTGGTATTGCGTACCATTTTCAAGATTCTAACCACCTAGCAGGTCCATCTTATAAGGTAGAACCTGTAACACGAGAAGCTTTTGGCAAAGAAACTATCCACTTCACATCTGATTCATTCACTGTCACTCACGATGAAAACCTAATACGTTCTATTAACGATATAAAATCGTTGGCTGCCTATAAAATAACTATTATCGGTCATGCAGACAGCTCAGGTAATGAATCCTATAATGAAGCACTTTCACTCAAAAGAGCGCAATCAGTTTCACAGTATATAATTCAGCAGGGCATAGAACCCGAAAGTTTGAAAGTTATTGGCCGTGGTGAAAAAAATCCAATTGCAGATAACAAGACACCTCAAGGTAGAGCTATGAATCGCAGGGTAGAAATTGAGTACTTATTTCTCAAAAAAGAGTGAATTATAATGAATAAAATACTTTTTTCCTTTTTGTTTTTTTCAGTATTAGCTGGGTGTGGTGGCGAAGATGAAGGCTTACTTTACTCGGATGAGCTTCCATCCAACCTTAGTTCAATTAGAATCACACCTAAACCAGCGGTTGTCCCAGTAGGATTTGATGTGCTTTTTGCTACTCAAGCTATATTATTGGATGGAAGTATCGTAGAAATAACTGATACATCGATATTAAAATGGAATAGCGAAAATGAAAGTATTGCTACTGTCGATAATGATGGCCGTGCATCAGGTATTCAAGTCGGTACGTCAAAAATAACGGTCAGCGGTACATATAAGGGTGAAGTTTATTCTGACAGCTCTGTCCTTACAGTGACCGCTTCAACTGTAACTGGTCTAGACATTGAACCAGAATCAACTGAGTTACCCGTAGGTCTAAGTCAACAGCTTGAGGCGTTTGCAACTTTTTCAGGGGGGGAATATTTAAATGTAACAAACCATCGAGCTGTACATTGGAAAAGTTCTGATAACTCAATTGCTTCCATTGACAATAATGCTGAGGTAACAGGTGTTAGTATCGGGTTAGCCACAGCCACAGCTACAGCCACAGCCAATGGGGTAAGTATCTCTGATACTTCAACTATTAATGTACTCAATGCCACCATAACGAACTTTCAAATACTACCCGAAACTGTTGAGTTGCCCGTTGGGAGCAAAGCTGTTTTTAAACCTGTTGTAACTCTTTCTAATGGTGCCACCATAGATGTAACGGGTAGTTCTTCTCTACTCTGGTCGAGTAGCAATATGGCAATTGCAACCATCGATGATGGAACGGTCACGGCACTATCTCAGGGAAGCTCTACCATAGAATCAGAAGGAGTAAGCGGAAATTTTAGAGATGAAGCATTGGTATTGGTAAATAATTCGGACTTCACAATTGAGGCCGAAGATTTGAAATGGTTTGGTGATTCTACGGGGGCAAGATATACATCTCTGACAAACTCTACAGAGCTTGCATACCCATCGATTTCTAGCCCGACAGGTATTACGATAGGATTGCTTAACAAATTTTTCGGAGCGAATAATCTAGGTTCAACTTTGGATGGTTTAACCCCTGGGGATCGGATCTATCTGTCAGCTAATATAGATACAGACAACAATACAGGTTCAATTAGTAATGCATTGCTTAAGGTTAATTTTATCAATGAAATCACGGGAGCTACTATAGTGGTAGATCTTAATTGCACCTCATCTGAATGCAGCACTATTTATACTTGGACTGCTAATAACGATGCTGGTGAATATGATAGCATTATTTTCAAAGCTGACATTGATGCCAATGGTAATAATGTAATATACGATTCAGTTAGTGTGGGCCTTAGGTAAATAATTATCAATGCACCTGCATCACCAGAAACACAGGATATTATCTAGCTTAAAAGTTGGCGGTTATCGCAGTTACCTGGTCATTACCCCTAAAACGCTCACTATTTTTAGTCGGTGCCACTTTTCAGTTAAACGGGGTTTACCGCCAGCTTACGATATATCACGCAACATAGTAGAGCCTTTATGAGCCACCCTAACCCGACACGAACATAGCAGCTACGCTGTAATTGGGTACGTGATAGGTTTAGGCGTATAATCAGGCTCTCCATTTGCTATGATGATGCTCCGATAACCTTTACTACCCATGGCTACTCGCACTTCTGTCAACCAACCTTATCAACCTAGGCCTATCAAATTCCTTTTTGAGTACAACAAAGCCTGAACGACAATGTTCGAGAATGACCCTAGCCTGCGAGACGTGGAAGTCGCGGAAGTCACAAAAATGTTAGCCTGTGGTATGTCACTGCTCGGCGGGAAAAGAGTGGAGTGTGAGAATGAGTCTTGCCCACATGGTAAAGATATTTGGTTTACGTGTTCGAGTCGCGCTTGCTCCTGTTGTGGTAAAAAATCCACCGACAACTGGATAGCTCAGCAGGTGAATCGACTTCCTCACTGCCCTTGGATGCACATGACGTTCACCATGCCTGACGTCTTTTGGCCCTTATTCCTTTTGAATCGACATTGGCTCGATAAGCTCTCTCAACTCGCGGTGGACAACCTTCTTTATGCAGCAAAACAGAAAGGGTTAAAAATCGGTATTTTCTGTGCGCTTCATACCTTTGGTCGACGCCTAACCTGGCATCCTCATGTTCATGCATCCGTGACGCTAGGCGGAATAAACACCGATGGAGACTGGAAAGCGCTCAGCTATTGTCATCAAAAGGTAGAAAAGCGTTGGAGAAACCAACTCTGTGACTTCCTGTTATCACAGTATGACACGATTGAAATGGAAAATTCGGAGCAGTCCTGTCGTGATTACGATGAATTTAGACGCTTTATCAACACCCAGAGACAACGCTTCTGGCATGTCCATTTCGCTAAGAAAACTCAACATCCCAGAGCGACCATTAACTATCTCGGCCGCTATCTTAAACGTCCTCCCATATCAGGGGCCAGATTGGCGCATTATCGTGGAGAATCAACCCTGTCCTTTCGCTACCTTGATCACCATACAGGTCGATACGAAACCGAGAATGTGAGCCAAATAGAGCTTATAAGACGGTTTTTGCAACACATCCCTGAGCATGGTTTTCGCATGATCCGCTATTTTGGTTTTCTCGCCAATCGTGTCGTGGGAGAGGTGTTACCGACAGTACGCAGTGCTCTAGGTATGGCGCGCCACCCAGAGCCTGCTTCCCCTATTCGATACGGTCAGATGATCAAACGTTTTTTAAGAGTGGATCCCTTTGAGTGCATTCTGTGTGGTTGCCGACTGCACGTTGCCGTTTTCCATGCTGGGATAGGCCGACAGCCGCTCGTCAATGAGGCACTGAGTAGGCGTGGCGAAGCCATCACGTAGGGGAGATCTATCCAAAATCTGATTTATCGACAACATCAATAATAACATTCATCCCAACCATCAATTTTATGGATAGGTCAACCAACATGCTCCACCGATAAAGCATCCCCATCATCAGAAAACACCGTCTGGCATACTTTGAAATCGCTAAACATCAAGGTTTCCTCAGCAATACATCTCCAGTTCGACATCATTCACTCCTCACTCCCAGACATTTACAAGCAGGGGTTGATGGCACTCAGTGACTCTCGAATTTCGAAACAAGGCATTCTCACGATAAAAGCGCAGCAATTTCGAACTCAGGAGCAAAACAGAGAGGACGCTCTGGAGCGGCTGGCACAGATAATCCGTAGCGCAGTCCAAGTGCAGAAAAAACGCCGCCCAAAAAAACCAAGCAGGGCGGCAAATGAAAAGCGGTTAAAGTCCAAAAATGCTCGTTCTCAAACCAAGTCTCTTCGAACAAGGGTGAGCCATTAATGACGCTCACCCATAGTGTTTATCTTGATTCAAGCGGGTAAGATCGATAGCTCCACATACCATAGGTACGCAGCGCATCACGATAAATACCCAGCAGCTCACCCTTACTGATTTGTTTTAACTCTTTAAGTGGTTTGTCTGGGTACGCAAGCGTATCAAAGGTAATGCCGCTAGGACCCGTTTGCCAACTGGCAATTTCAAACAGTACCTGCCCACGACGAACATGGCTGGCAGAACTGATGATTGTCGCGTGTTTTATCTTGTGTCTTGCAAGAGCATAACTACTAAACAACGCATTACCGACCGTACTAGTAGCGTAGTTCTCTTCAATAATGCGATCCGCACTCACTCCTTTGGCTATTAGCCAATCGGCCATCAGTTTGCCTTCCGTTTTGTGGTTTTGCGGCACGCCTCCTGTCAGTACGATCAGTGCTTTCGGGTTCGCTTGCGCAAGCTTTAACGTTGTCTCAAGCCGTTCAATTAAAATGGAGTGCATAGAGCCATCAGGGTTAAGCGCATAACCCAGAGTGACAATCGCGCCATTTTTATCAAGAGCACCCTTATCTGCTTTCTCTTTTAGCGGAGTAGCAACCACGCGATCGATGGTTTGGAATATGCGGGTTAAATCTTGCGCTTTCCCAGCATTGAGTTTGGCCAGAGCCTGCCTATGCTTTTGAGACTCTGCTTCATTACCGTTAAATTTTTGCCACACGGCGAGATACGCGTGCAAATCAATATCATCAGGTGCGACAGATAAAGCTTGTTCGAACAATTCGATCGCTCGATCAACGTTCTTGTTATAAATCTGCGCATTCGCAGCCGAAATCAGCAGATCCGTTCGATAAGGTTCAAGTTGATATGCTTGCAAAAGGCGATCAGTCACTATTTCCATATTACTTGGCATTTTTGCCGTAAAACCAGCATGAGAGACTCGTGCAGGCGACTTAAATGCGCTTACCGCATCATTTAACAGCTTATCGACGACCTCACGTTTTGTGACCAGATCCGTGTATTGGGCAGAAGCCTGTACAGCGTGCTCTAAATCTGCGGTTGCAGGTGCTGACGCACCGAATGCCAATGCACCAGTGAGTAACAGCGAAATCAATGTTTTGTTCATGCAAAGTCCTAAGGATCTTATCTATCTCAATACCAGGTGTGGAGTTTATAAAATAAAAATTTAAAAACCGTGACATAGGTTATATTTTACACTTCCATAGCTATAGAGTGCTAAAACGAGAAGTAAAGTCACAAAGAGTGGGTATTAGGGCTTGATGGACATACTTAGCATCTCCATCAAGCCTTATTCATTGCTAATTATTCAATGGTGATGGTGTTTAACTTTGCCTTTTGTCAGGAATTGAGATTAAAGAGACATTCCTTCACTAACTATGGGCGCCACCACATCAATAATTGTAAAAGATGAAGTGGCTTCTTCTGCGGCCACGCTCGAGGGATTGCCACTTCGGTTACTGCCGTTCACTTTAATCGTCAGATCACCAATCTCTTCGCCGCTTAAATTCGCATGATACCCCCAACTGCCGTCACCGTTGACGCTTAACCGCTCGTTAATCAGCTCGGTTGCCCCACGCATCACCTGTAAAGTCACGCTTTCACCCGTCGACGCAAACCCTGTTGTGCCCCCCGCGATCAACACATCCGCAAGCTCGGTGGTCTCAACGCGGTTATCACCACTCACGTCAGAAATACTTATCTCCGGCATCACCGTGTACGATTGACGATATTCATGCTCAACACCATTGTTCGACACATCCTTAAATTGGCTCAACACAAGCTCGGCTATCGCATTGCCCGCTCCGACCCTGATGGGGCCATTTGTTACGCCTTGCCACTCTGACGCCGCCTCATCGGGTGACGTTTTACTGAACGTCATGGATACGCCCGCAAAGCTTCCCACCAACGCCTTCACCGGCTCACTGAAATGCACCGTCAAACTCACCAGCTGACCATCCTGAAGAGCACTCGGTGTCACTTCCGTTACCCCCGTCACCGTGGGACGAACCAAATCAATAATCGTAAAAGATGAAGTGGCTTCCTCTGCGGCCACACTCGAGGGATCGCCACTTCGGTTACTGCCGTTCACTCTAATCGTCAGATCACCAATCTCTTCGCCGCTTAAATTCGCATGATACCCCCAACTGCCGTCACCGTTGACGCTTACCCGCTCGTTAATGAGCTCGGTTGCCCCACGCATCACCTGTAAAGTCACGCTCTCACCTGTCGACGCAAACCCTGTTGTGCCGCCCGCGAACAACACATCCGCAAGCTCGGTAGTCTCAACTCGGTTATCACCACTCACGTCAGAAATACTTATCTCCGGCATCACCGTGTACGATTGACGATATTCGCTCTCAACATTGTTGTTCGACACATCCTTAAATTGGCTCAATACAAGCTCGGCTATCGCATTACCCGCTCCAACCGTGATGGGGCCGGTTGTCACCCCTTGCCACACTGACGCCGCCTCATCGGTTGAAGCTTTACTGAACGTCATGGATACGCCCGCAAAGCTTCCATCCAACTCCTTCACCGGCTCACTAAAATGCACCTTCAAACTCACCAGCTGACCATCCTGAGGAGCACTCGGTGTCACTTCCGTTACCCCCGTCACCGTGGGACGAACCAAATCAATAATCGTAAAAGATGAAGTGGCTTCCTCTGCGGCCACACTCGAGGGATCGCCACTTCGGTTACTGCCGTTCACTCTAATCGTCAGATCACCAATCTCTTCGCCGCTTAAATTCGCATGATACCCCCAACTGCCGTCACCGTTGACGCTTAACCGCTCGTTAATCAGCTCGGTTGCCCCACGCATCACCTGTAAAGTCACGCTTTCACCCGTCGACGCAAACCCTGTTGTGCCCCCCGCGATCAACACATCCGCAAGCTCGGTGGTCTCAACGCGGTTATCACCACTCACGTCAGAAATACTTATCTCCGGCATCACCGTGTACGATTGACGATATTCATGCTCAACACCATTGTTCGACACATCCTTAAATTGGCTCAACACAAGCTCGGCTATCGCATTGCCCGCTCCGACCCTGATGGGGCCATTTGTTACGCCTTGCCACTCTGACGCCGCCTCATCGGGTGACGTTTTACTGAACGTCATGGATACGCCCGCAAAGCTTCCATCCAACGCCTTCACCGGCTCACTAAAATGCACCGTCAAACTCACCAGCTGACCATCCTGAAGAGCACTCGGTGTCACTTCCGTTACCCCCGTCACCGTGGGACGAACCAAATCAATAATCGTAAAAGATGAAGTGGCTTCTTCTGCGGCCACGCTCGAGGGATTGCCACTTCGGTTACTGCCGTTCACTTTAATCGTCAGATCACCAATCTCTTCGCCGCTTAAATTCGCATGATACCCCCAACTGCCGTCACCGTTGACGCTTACCCGCTCGTTAATGAGCTCGGTTGCCCCACGCATCACCTGTAAAGTCACACTCTCACCTGTCGACGCAAACCCTGTTGTGCCGCCCGCGATCAACACATCCGCAAGCTCGGTAGTCTCAACTCGGTTATCACCACTCACGTCAGAAATACTTATCTCCGGCATCACCGTGTACGATTGACGATATTCGCTCTCAACATTGTTGTTCGACACATCCTTAAATTGGCTCAACACAAGCTCGGCTATCGCATTGCCCGCTCCGACCCTGATGGGGCCATTTGTTACGCCTTGCCACTCTGACGCCGCCTCATCGGGTGACGTTTTACTGAACGTCATGGATACGCCCGCAAAGCTTCCCACCAACGCCTTCACCGGCTCACTGAAATGCACCGTCAAACTCACCAGCTGACCATCCTGAAGAGCACTCGGTGTCACTTCCGTTACCCCCGTCACCGTGGGACGAACCAAATCAATAATCGTAAAAGATGAAGTGGCTTCCTCTGCGGCCACACTCGAGGGATCGCCACTTCGGTTACTGCCGTTCACTCTAATCGTCAGATCACCAATCTCTTCGCCGCTTAAATTCGCATGATACCCCCAACTGCCGTCACCGTTGACGCTTACCCGCTCGTTAATGAGCTCGGTTGCCCCACGCATCACCTGTAAAGTCACGCTCTCACCTGTCGACGCAAACCCTGTTGTGCCGCCCGCGAACAACACATCCGCAAGCTCGGTAGTCTCAACTCGGTTATCACCACTCACGTCAGAAATACTTATCTCCGGCATCACCGTGTACGATTGACGATATTCGCTCTCAACATTGTTGTTCGACACATCCTTAAATTGGCTCAATACAAGCTCGGCTATCGCATTACCCGCTCCAACCGTGATGGGGCCGGTTGTCACCCCTTGCCACACTGACGCCGCCTCATCGGGTGACGTTTTACTGAACCTCATGGATACGCCCGCAAAGCTTCCCACCAACGCCTTCACCGGCTCACTAAAATGCACCTTCAAACTCACCAGCTGACCATCCTGAGGAGCACTCGGTGTCACTTCCGTTACCCCCGTCACCGTGGGACGAACCAAATCAATAATCGTAAAAGATGAAGTGGCTTCCTCTGCGGCCACGCTCGAGGGATCGCCACTTCGGTTACTGCCGTTCACTCTAATCGTCAGATCACCAATCTCTTCGCCGCTTAAATTCGCATGATACCCCCAACTGCCGTCACCGTTGACGCTTACCCGCTCGTTAATGAGCTCGGTTGCCCCACGCATCACCTGTAAAGTCACACTCTCACCTGTCGACGCAAACCCTGTTGTGCCGCCCGCGATCAACACATCCGCAAGCTCGGTAGTCTCAACTCGGTTATCACCACTCACGTCAGAAATACTTATCTCCGGCATCACCGTGTACGATTGACGATATTCGCTCTCAACATTGTTGTTCGACACATCCTTAAATTGGCTCAACACAAGCTCGGCTATCGCATTGCCCGCTCCGACCCTGATGGGGCCATTTGTTACGCCTTGCCACTCTGACGCCGCCTCATCGGGTGACGTTTTACTGAACGTCATGGATACGCCCGCAAAGCTTCCATCCAACGCCTTCACCGGCTCACTAAAATGCACCGTCAAACTCACCAGCTGACCATCCTGAAGAGCACTCGGTGTCACTTCCGTTACCCCCGTCACCGTGGGACGAACCAAATCAATAATCGTAAAAGATGAAGTGGCTTCTTCTGCGGCCACGCTCGAGGGATTGCCACTTCGGTTACTGCCGTTCACTTTAATCGTCAGATCACCAATCTCTTCGCCGCTTAAATTCGCATGATACCCCCAACTGCCGTCACCGTTGACGCTTACCCGCTCGTTAATGAGCTCGGTTGCCCCACGCATCACCTGTAAAGTCACACTCTCACCTGTCGACGCAAACCCTGTTGTGCCGCCCGCGATCAACACATCCGCAAGCTCGGTAGTCTCAACTCGGTTATCACCACTCACGTCAGAAATACTTATCTCCGGCATCACCGTGTACGATTGACGATATTCGCTCTCAACATTGTTGTTCGACACATCCTTAAATTGGCTCAACACAAGCTCGGCTATCGCATTGCCCGCTCCGACCCTGATGGGGCCATTTGTTACGCCTTGCCACTCTGACGCCGCCTCATCGGGTGACGTTTTACTGAACGTCATGGATACGCCCGCAAAGCTTCCCACCAACGCCTTCACCGGCTCACTGAAATGCACCGTCAAACTCACCAGCTGACCATCCTGAAGAGCACTCGGTGTCACTTCCGTTACCCCCGTCACCGTGGGACGAACCAAATCAATAATCGTAAAAGATGAAGTGGCTTCCTCTGCGGCCACACTCGAGGGATCGCCACTTCGGTTACTGCCGTTCACTCTAATCGTCAGATCACCAATCTCTTCGCCGCTTAAATTCGCATGATACCCCCAACTGCCGTCACCGTTGACGCTTACCCGCTCGTTAATGAGCTCGGTTGCCCCACGCATCACCTGTAAAGTCACGCTCTCACCTGTCGACGCAAACCCTGTTGTGCCGCCCGCGATCAACACATCCGCAAGCTCGGTAGTCTCAACTCGGTTATCACCACTCACGTCAGAAATACTTATCTCCGGCATCACCGTGTACGATTGACGATATTCGCTCTCAACATTGTTGTTCGACACATCCTTAAATTGGCTCAACACAAGCTCGGCTATCGCATTACCCGCTCCAACCGTGATGGGGCCGGTTGTCACCCCTTGCCACACTGACGCCGCCTCATCGGGTGACGTTTTACTGAACGTCATGGATACGCCCGCAAAGCTTCCATCCAACGCCTTCACCGGCTCACTAAAATGCACCGTCAAACTCACCAGCTGACCATCCTGAGGAGCACTCGGTGTCACTTCCGTTACCCCCGTCACCGTGGGACGAACCAAATCAATAATCGTAAAAGATGAAGTGGCTTCCTCTGCGGCCACACTCGAGGGATCGCCACTTCGGTTACTGCCGTTCACTCTAATCGTCAGATCACCAATCTCTTCGCCGCTTAAATTCGCATGATACCCCCAACTGCCGTCACCGTTGACGCTTACCCGCTCGTTAATGAGCTCGGTTGCCCCACGCATCACCTGTAAAGTCACACTCTCACCTGTCGACGCAAACCCTGTTGTGCCGCCCGCGATCAACACATCCGCAAGCTCGGTAGTCTCAACTCGGTTATCACCACTCACGTCAGAAATACTTATCTCCGGCATCACCGTGTACGATTGACGATATTCGCTCTCAACATTGTTGTTCGACACATCCTTAAATTGGCTCAATACAAGCTCGGCTATCGCATTACCCGCTCCAACCGTGATGGGGCCGGTTGTCACCCCTTGCCACACTGACGCCGCCTCATCGGTTGAAGCTTTACTAAACCTCATGGATACGCCCGCAAAGCTTCCATCCAACTCCTTCACCGGCTCACTAAAATGCACCTTCAAACTCACCAGCTGACCATCCTGAGGAGCACTCGGTGTCACTTCCGTTACCCCCGTCACCGTGGGACGAACCAAATCAATAATCGTAAAAGATGAAGTGGCTTCCTCTGCGGCCACACTCGAGGGATCGCCACTTCGGTTACTGCCGTTCACTCTAATCGTCAGATCACCAATCTCTTCGCCGCTTAAATTCGCATGATACCCCCAACTGCCGTCACCGTTGACGCTTACCCGCTCGTTAATGAGCTCGGTTGCCCCACGCATCACCTGTAAAGTCACACTCTCACCTGTCGACGCAAACCCTGTTGTGCCGCCCGCGATCAACACATCCGCAAGCTCGGTAGTCTCAACTCGGTTATCACCACTCACGTCAGAAATACTTATCTCCGGCATCACCGTGTACGATTGACGATATTCGCTCTCAACATTGTTGTTCGACACATCCTTAAATTGGCTCAATACAAGCTCGGCTATCGCATTACCCGCTCCAACCGTGATGGGGCCGGTTGTCACCCCTTGCCACACTGACGCCGCCTCATCGGTTGAAGCTTTACTGAACCTCATGGATACGCCCGCAAAGCTTCCATCCAACTCCTTCACCGGCTCACTAAAATGCACCTTCAAACTCACCAGCTGACCATCCTGAGGAGCACTCGGTGTCACTTCCGTTACCCCCGTCACCGTGGGACGAACCAAATCAATAATCGTAAAAGATGAAGTGGCTTCCTCTGCGGCCACACTCGAGGGATCGCCACTTCGGTTACTGCCGTTCACTCTAATCGTCAGATCACCAATCTCTTCGCCGCTTAAATTCGCATGATACCCCCAACTGCCGTCACCGTTGACGCTTACCCGCTCGTTAATGAGCTCGGTTGCCCCACGCATCACCTGTAAAGTCACACTCTCACCTGTCGACGCAAACCCTGTTGTGCCGCCCGCGATCAACACATCCGCAAGCTCGGTAGTCTCAACTCGGTTATCACCACTCACGTCAGAAATACTTATCTCCGGCATCACCGTGTACGATTGACGATATTCGCTCTCAACATTGTTGTTCGACACATCCTTAAATTGGCTCAATACAAGCTCGGCTATCGCATTACCCGCTCCAACCGTGATGGGGCCGGTTGTCACCCCTTGCCACACTGACGCCGCCTCATCGGTTGAAGCTTTACTAAACCTCATGGATACGCCCGCAAAGCTTCCATCCAACTCCTTCACCGGCTCACTAAAATGCACCTTCAAACTCACCAGCTGACCATCCTGAGGAGCACTCGGTGTCACTTCCGTTACCCCCGTCACCGTGGGTTTCTTGTTGTCTCGAAAAACTACATCTCTGCTCAGTTCAGTCTCCTGACCTGCACTATTTTTACCCGTCACCGTAATGGTAATCGTGCCTTGATACCAGTCCGAGATATCATGTGGTTTAGTTTGCCAATCGCCATTCTGGTTAACTTGGATTGTTTGATGGTAATCCTGCCCATTATTGGCATCATTTTCGACCAACACCTCCAGCTCTGCTCCGGTCTGAAACCCTTTGGAGGTGCCTGAGACGATAAACTCCGTCGCATCAGAGGCGTTGATACTACCACCCATGTCGTTCAGCGTAATCACAGGCTTTAATGGAATATCTGTAGTATATCCTTCACCAAAATTGCCTTGTGGACGGGTATCTTGGTAAGTTCTTTCAACAACTATGAGAGGGGCTGTAGCACGACCACTTGGCAGCATTAGCGGCTCTGTTGTACCTACCCACACTTTAGAAAAATCGGTCTCTTCAAATGAAATAGCCTGCCCATTCAAATATGCCGTAGGTATCGTCACGCGTTCATTGAATGTCAGCGTAACCTTAGCACTTTTATCATCAACCAAGACGTTTTCAAATTCCTCCCCATCATATGAGATTAGGGTACCAACCACCTCTGGTTTGATCTTGTCGTCATATAGAGCTTCTTTGGTTGCTACAACACTACGCTCGCCTTCGGCGTACTTTCCGCTGACAGTGACGGTAAATTCAGAATACTCCCATGTAGACATATTGATCGGATCGGTTTCCCATCGCCCATTAGAATCAAGATTAACCTTCAGACCAGACACTTTATCAGTACCTTCACGACCTTCCTTATGTGAGACAAGATCAACGGTTAACAGCGCTGTTCGTTTGAAACCTTTGGTTGTGCCGCTGATCACTACATGTTCCACATCGTCTTCTTCAGCGTTTACCTCATTATTTTCTGTAACATTATCTATAGTGATCAAAGGCTCAACAAAAATTGTTTGCTCATAACCCTCAGTACCTTGATTTCTAACCCGGTCGAAATATGACGAGTCGATAGTCAACTGCGTGGACTCTTTGTTTGCTTCAACCGATACACGAGCGGAAGATTGCCATACAGTTCTGTATTCTTGGGGGTTTTCAAAACTTATCTCAGCTCCACCGATTTTGACAGTACCCGGCTCTAACGTCACTGGTTCCTCAAACTCGACAGTAAATTCAGCTTCTGTATCCACCACAGGAAATTCAGGATCGACAGTTACACGTTTAATTA
This sequence comes from Vibrio aquimaris, assembly GCF_009363415.1. Lineage (NCBI taxonomy): Bacteria > Pseudomonadati > Pseudomonadota > Gammaproteobacteria > Vibrionales > Vibrionaceae > Vibrio > Vibrio aquimaris. Next base: position 685,698 of record NZ_CP045351.1, read on the forward strand.
CTGGTATTTGATTATCAACCAAATACACAAAGGTTTGGGAATCGAAATTCCCTATACTATCTTGTGCTTTAACAACAATATTAAATTGTTTTGCTTCATGGTACTTATCACTCTTGGAGTTGATAACAAAGTTATAAGTCTCCGTATATTCCGTCGAATCATCGCTACGCTCAAATTTAGTGTCCGTAGCTTCATGTTCTGTGCCTTGTGGATCTACCCAGAAGACAGTGAAGTCCCCTTCATTTATTTTTACTGTTGTTTTATCATCGGTAATAGTGACCTTTGACTCTATCTTTCCTGATATAGTGTAAGTCGAACCATCACCAAAAAACGCGCCGTCTGACTGCTGTTCATTTGGTTGAACCGAAATACTAGGTGGGGTGTTATCTATACTGCTACCTTCTTGATTAAATACATTGTCATCGGCATATATGGGGTTCGCTTTGGCGAAATGATCAGCCTGATTGAGCGCGTCTTTGCGTTCAACATCATAAGACGTGGCAACCCCATAATAAGCCTCTGCAAGATCTTTACGGTAGGTATCTGGACCTAACGCCTTGCCTGAATCACCGAGGATTATCTGGCCTGTTGATTCATTCCCTTGGTCATCATAAATACTGCCCTGACCGTCGGCCTTACCATCCTTAGAAAGATCGCGATAAAAGGCTTTCGCATAATCAACACTGGTAGCGTAGTTCGCATTCGCTAGTTCCGTTAAACCTTCCAAAAGAAAACGGTAGATGTGCTTGGATGCTAATTTTGCCGGAACTCCTTCTTCGTCGAGTTCCTTGGTGGAAGCATATGGTGTAAGAACAGGATCAAACCCCAACATAGAGTCTGATTGAGTGACCAATGCACTATTAACTTGAGAAAGAATCTCTTTGGCCTTGGCGGCCGTTTTATCACCGTCCTCTAATTCATCCCATTGACTGTCAAACAAACCTGCATGGTAGCTGGCAAACTCAGTGATATAAATTGTGGTATCTTTGTTTGGCACAAAGTAGGCACTAAAACTATGTACTGGTACTTTGTCACCATCAATATCATCACCAAGAACCTCATAGCTAAGATCAACTAGGGTTTTGATATCTTTGCTCCACTGAAAATAGTGTGGTTCACCAGATGCTGAAAAGTCATCCAAGTACACTTTATAAAACTCCCGCTCTTGTTCACGAGTTAAGAGACATTTAACAATATCTTTACCTTCATCACCAAGGGCTGCATCACAGGTTTTTATTAAATTAAAGGCACCTGTAGAAGCATTTAACCCTGCCAGTACTACCCTTGCGTTACTAAAGGGTGACACAACGGTTACAACTGGTTTGTCAAAGGTCGACCTAAAAAATGCCTCTATTAATGTGCCTTGATTACCGCCCGTTGCTTCTTTGTTGTAACTGAGATTGCCTGCAGCATCTTCTACCGTTATTCGTAGCTTTTGGATATCACTAGACAAAGCTTTGGCAAATTCATCTTTAAAAGCATCTCTAGAAAAAGGGATGTAAAGAGTCATAGAGGGTAAAAACGAATCGTTACCTTTGTTTAAATTAAACGGAAAGTAAACATTATCGGCTGTTACTTCACTTGCTGTTTGTACCCTTGTACCACGAAGAATAAATTCAGCTTCACCTCTCCTTTTCGAGTAATACTCAACGGTCACCTTTAAATTATCAGCAGAAGTGCCATTTTCATCTGAAATTGTCAAAGTTACATAAGGTAATGAGTTTCTCTGGAAAACATCTGGGTTCTCAAGTTTGGTTAAGTCTAAATCAGAAAATACTTGTCTCGCACCTTTCGAAGCATAGTCATAGTCAATCAGCAAGTATTTAGTTGCATCCTCAACATTTTCTTTGGTGTAGGTACTCGATTCGTATATACTCGGGAAAGATTCTCCCTCAAGTCTTTGGAAATTAAATTGAGCGTCAGGGTAAGTTAAACTTACTTTTGGAGCCATTACGTCCTGATACAAAATAAACTCTTTAGTAGCTTGGTTTCCATATATATCTTTGGCGCGAATCGAAAAAGCAACACTTTGGTCAAAGTTAAGCCCCGATTCTGTATAAGAAAATCCACACCATATTGCAGAGCCACTTGGATAGTTAGAACAAGAATATTTACTATACTCGCCAGACGATAAAGCAATCCATACAGACCTATCTTCGAGTAATTGAGGATCTTTTTTAACATAACCAGTAAGTAAATAGTCAGTTGGCAGACTGTTTACAGATTCTGCAGACGTAACCACAATAACTGGGGCAGAGTTATCCCATTTAATATCAACGCTAACCTCTTCTTCACTCTGATTTATAATGTCAGAGACATAAACCAATAGCTTGGCATCAGAGTCACTATTGGTATTGCCATCCCCTAGCACCTCAGTATTGAGATGAACAGTAAGACTTGCTTCACGTTTACCCACAGTAAAGTTGCTATCGTCAACCCAGCAGTTTAGCTGAGCATTTTCTTGTCCAAATGGACAGCCTAACTCCGTCCATGAATCAAATAGCTTGTCTTCTTTATATGCAACCACAACCCTAGCTGACGCTAATCCCACATTATCCGCTAGGTTTAAAGCAATAATATCCTGACCAGCAAGAACATCGCCCTCTTTCGGGTAATCTACCGTTGGCGGCGTATCATCAATACTAGGTGGCTGCTCACCAGGGTTATAACGCTGTGGAAAGATTTCATCTGGGTTTTCATTTGAACCATTTACCTTGCTTAGCTCATCAGCCAAGGCTTTATATTGGTCAAAACTTGGACTTTTAATAAAATCAGCAAAGTCCTGATACCCTGTTGTTCTATTAATTTCGGGGTTACTGACCGCAGACATAATGTGTTGGGCAATAATATGTGTGTAGAAGTCTGCATCAAGCGTTGCTTTGCTACCAAACTCAACATCATCTGAGAACTGCCCACCTTCGTCGCGCTTTAGACCATTGAGCTTTCCATCAAAAGTAATATCTTGATACCCGAGATCTGCAAGATGCAAAGAGGTATAGGTGTCTTTGCCTTCATCAGAATTAGGCTTTAAAAACTCCCAAGCGTATGACGAGTATGCCGCCAGCACTGCTCCATATTTATGCCCATTGGTGACATTAGATGTCACATTTAATGTAAGATCTACTGGCTGGGTCGTGTTGACATCAAAGCCGTATAATTCGCTAACATCTTTTACAGAGGATGTAATAGTACTGTTAGCTGCTCGACCTTGCTTAATTCTATATTCGGTCAATCCTGTCACTAGATACGTCAGCGGCGTCACCATAACCTGTTGGGTGCTGCCCTCACTGTAATTAGTCACGCTCGCCAAATAGACAGGTTTACCTTTGCTGCCATAAACAGCATTGTGAGAGAAAGGATCCTCATACCCTCCCCCCTTTGCTGATATATAGAGAGGCATAGAGGCTGATTCAATATCAATCGAATAATGGCCAGATGCTGAGGTTATATCACTACCCAACTTGCGCCCTAAAGAACCATTTTTGTACTCAAAGATTTCCACCGTGGCTCCTGACACAGGCGCATCAAAAACCACACCGGTAATCGTACCTTGGGCTCTGGTGCTAGGGGCAGAATCACCACCACCGCCGCCACATGAACTTATTAGGAGTAGAGTAAGTATTATAAAAAGAGACTTTTTAAAAGGGTTAAAACTCAGCATCATACCGACTTGACGTTGACCAAAAGTTCAAAAATTATATTTTCAGTTTGAATAATGACAACAAGGTAAAATAACCATATAACAGCAATACTGAGCAGTGATATTTCAGCCGTTATTCTAAAAAAAGAAGTATTGACCGATCAAATTCACCATATGAGTAGTGAATTTGATTTTGACATTTTCCTGATAGAGAAATATTTGAGTCATTTATTTTAAAAATTAGACACAGATCTAATTTTAACTAGGATCGCTGATTTTTCGTTAAGGGGCTATCTCGGATATTAAACGCCATTTAAAATGTAAACAATCAATAGTAATTTAATCATAACCCTATAGATTTATGCTACTTTTCATATTATTGAGCTTAGAGTGTTTTAAAAAGAGAGGAAGTCTTAATGGATGGTCATGATAAAAGAGCTATGCTCTTTTGATTCTGCTCGATACGAATGTAATACGACTACATAAAATAAAAAAGCAGCACATATTACCCTATGTGCTGCTTTTTTGATTATTGCTGTTATTCGGTTGGAGAGATTGTCACTGGTTTGAAGGTTGCCACAACATTGCCTCCCGCTCCTGGACGCTCGACATAAGGGGTATTTTGCATAATGGTATAGTAAGAGTCGAGATAATCGTCGTCGTTAGTTAGCACACCATCTGGAATCACATCGAGTATTCTGTTGGTGATTTGAGCTATGATAGCGTAGCCTTGAATTTCTGGGTCAGGGATCATTTTCAAAATATCTTCCGCTGCTTTGACCAAAATTTTCGCTAGCTCTTTGTAGTCAGTTCCATCGTCTTGCTCCATCAAAATCATATCAACAGCACCCCAACGATAGCGTGGCCAGAAAATCATGGTTTGGCTTGGGTAGTAATCTTTGCCGTCGTAATCTAAATAAGGCATATCGACTAGGTCAATTTCAGGCTCTACACGGCTTGGATCAACACCAGTGATAATGGCGTATACTTCGGCCTTGCCTGAAATCCATGGCTCTTCGTCGTCGCTAAGACGAATTTTGGTTAACTGAGTGGTATTAAGTGGCTCTACATCACTAAGCTGCGCCGAACGCTTAATACCTTGTTTGGTTTTTGAAGGTAGTTTAGGGCTGTCATTGGTGATCAAATTAGAATCTTGGCCCATGCGATTCATCTCTGCTCGCATTGCCATTAGACCTGCACGAAGTTCTTTAGCGCTATTGCTGTCAACAACGAGGACAGGGACATCTGGCATTTGGTAAACATCTAATTGATGTACTTGTCCGTATACATCATAAGCTTCTACATACTGCCAGTTTGAGTCATCCCCTGATGGCTCAAATGCAAACAGTGGACTTTCTCCTTCCTGCCAGTCTTTGACCATTGATGCATCAGCAATCCTAAGCTCCATCACTGAATCAGTATATTGAGCAATGCCTTTTGTTTGGCGGTATTGGTAGTCGGCCTGCTGCATGTCCTGTTTGAAGTCTTTACTAACTTCAATAGAGTCCAAATCCGTGGCCAGATTCTCTTCTGTAATTTTTGACTTGATTGATTTTTCTAAATCAAAGTAGCGAGCGCTGATTTGCATCGCAAGCGCTTTTTTTTGCTGTGCAATTTCTTCTGAGATTGATTGTGCATCTGTTGTGTTTACAGTTTGTGCGTTCAACGGAAAGCCAACTATGGTTGTCGCAAGCATCAAGCTGATAGGTAGGTTTGGTCTCATAAAAATGATCCTTATTTGAATTTTTATCCCTAATAGAGCGTTGCCCTACACGGTCCAACCTATCAGCTCCATCAATAAGTGGAACAAAAACGATCGATTTTTGTTCTATTTTTCAGATAGAGATCACTTAATGAACAAATTGTTCAAAATTCAGTCTCAGAGCACTTGGAATTTTAAAATTAATAAGTCAATCAATATGCAAAGAATAGTATTATCAACTAAAAGAATAACTTAGTGACTCAAGTCACCGGAATGTAAAGTACCTATTACATGCTTTACAGCGACTTTTCCTAGTGACAGGAATGAGGAGTAAATACTCTAACTTTACAAAAGTTCATAAGTATGGATGAGCATCCATAACGAAAATAGGTGATTAACAGTAGTGAATTTATTTTAATCTATTGATATGAAAAATAATCTCTACGAAATTTACTGACACTTTTCTCAACATAAGTTTGCCATTCACTGTCTGACAAACTGGTAGACTGCCTTTGAGTTTCTAAGGATTGGTGTAGAACGGCAAGCTTATCTTGGTATTGACCAATATGGGCATTTTGCTGAACGACTTGCTGCTCTCTCGATGCGATCGAAGCAATCTCTTTCTCAGTTAAATATTGCCTCGCGAGCTGACTTTTTATCTCTCGCACTTTATCTGGTGGATAGGAACTCGGGATCAGGCTGACCCCTTTTTCGTATTTTTCGCTATCGGTCTCTAGAGTTAACACCGCCTCTTTTTCTCGCCATTTTATCAATAACGCTTGATAGGCGTTTAGAAAGTCTGCTGCTAAAGACTCTGACAGGCTATCTTGTTCAAGGCTAAAATCGTAGAGAGCAAATTCATCGGCAAAGACTAATGTGGCGTGCTCTCCCCAAACCATAGTCGCTATCCGCTTAAACTCTGCCACTTTGTCTGAAAGCAAAGCAAAATGGTTCAACTCAGACTCTTGCCAAACGCTCTGCCACTCGTTGTTAAAATGGTTATAGTTGGCCAGCAATTGATACCGCGAATTCGATAGTTTCGACTTGAGAGCGGCAAGTTGAGACAAGCAATCTCCTTTACCGAGACAATCTGACCAAAATTGCTCTATCGCATTGACCAGTTCTCGTCCTTGGCTTTGGTTGAGTTGCGCTCTTGAGCGATCAATTTCCATTTTCTTCACTGGGGCGATCACTAGTTTGGACTCGTGACTGGCTAAAGGCTTAGCTACACGTTGAGAGGTTTTACCAACCTCTTGCGATGGCTTGTCACCTGTCGAATCAACCAACCTTTCTTCCTGTGGCCAAAGGTAGATGCTCGCCACCACAGCGAGCACAAATAAAATAGCACGATAGTTCATTACTCAATCACTGCGCTCACCGGAAAGTGGTCAGAAAGGTTGTAGTGCTTCCAAAGCCTTTCGTCTGTGGTACGAGGGATGTCAACACGATTGTTATTACGCCTGCTCTCTCCGTACTCATCACTGACCATGACATAATCCAAGTATTCTACATGCTCACCACCTGAGAGTGCTTTACCAGAAAAGTCGTTGATACGCGGATCAAAGGTTGACTCTGTGTATCCAGAGTAATCTGGTTCTTGCACACTTAGGTTGGTCATCATGCTCTGGTAGTCATCTGGGAATTTCAATTTGTTGACATTAAAGTCACCGCTGTACACCACAGTTTCATGACTGGGTATTTCCAGTGACTGAGCCAATGCTCGCATCTGCTTAAACTGGCGCTGTCTATAATCTCTGGCTTTATCCGTATCGGAAGAGGCCGTGTGTGTCGCAAACACATGATAAGCTCTACCGCCTTTTATGATCTCGGCATAGTTAACACCTTTGTCGGCAAAACAGTCGGTTCCAGCACAGTCAGGAAATACATATTGCGCCTGATTCACAATCGGATATCGACTAACAATAATCACCCCGCCGTCATGTATGTTGGCCCCTTTTTTATTCAACATTTCAGTATGATAAGGGTATTCCTTTGCTAGTTCGCGCAGAAAAGCTCCTCGGCCATTGGCAAACACTTCCTGCAAAGCCAAAACATCATAGCCAGAAACATGCTCGGGAATTATGTCGTAGCGATCGCCAATATGAGAGGCCATTACAGGCAGTGCCCATATGTTGTAGGTCATGAGCTTAAGAACATTCTCATCTGGTTCAACTGTCTCACCCACTTTGGCTGGAGTAATCGTATAATAAAGGTCGTCATATCGAGCGGTATTGGCTGATTTGAAGCTTAGCTCAGTGGGGCGCTGACCGAATGCAGTCGTAGTGAAGCGGTGCAGATCCCTATCATCTTGCAGGGAGAGATCTACGTCAGATGAAGATAAACCATATTGGATTGAGGAATTATACCAATGCCCAGTCATTACTTGGTTTAGCTCGACACTTTCCCCCAAAGGGTTCGAGATGACTGTGTTAAATCTGTATGTTTGGCCTGACTTAACTCCCTCCCAGCGATTAAAGCTTAACACCGCTTTCGTTTCCCATGGCCCCAAGGTTTCCGTATGCTGCTGCCATTCATCGCCATATTCAAGTAAATCTGAACCATCATGGCTGACTTGTACAGTCAATGGCTGGGCTGAGTTATTGGTTAGGTATACATCGGTGTCGGCCATCACTGGCATAACGACAAACGAAGCGAGCAAAATATTCCACAGCTTAAAACTCATGTTATCTTCCTCAAAATTGAATTTCTGGTTAAAATTTAAACCAATAATGTTTCATATTTGTTATAAATAAATTAAGGAAAATAATTCACACACTTAACGATAAAACGTGATAACAAGGCGCTTTTTAGTGCATAAAAATTTCAAAACTTGAGCATGTTTAAAACATTAACAAACAAAAATGAAATAATTATTATTATCAATAAATGAGTTGACACCAAATATAATAAGGATTAACAAATCTCATCAGTTTAATACATCCAATTGATTAAAACATTTAGCCTTGGAAAACCCTAAAACCCCATTCGCATTTAATTGCAGAAAACACTATGAAACAAAAGGTTAAGTGATAATAATAAAGGGAATCTTGCAAGACTTTGCTAAAGCATATGTGAATTTGCTAAGGTGTTAGTATTTGCCTCTAATTCTCACGCAAAGGATGTTACATGCGCTTAATGATCTGTTTACTCATCTCCACATTTCTCGCTCTCCCCTGCTTGGCATCAGAAGAAAAGTATTCACAATCAGATCTGTTAGATAGACCATTGATGGAACGCTATATTCTCAATGAACTCAAAGCACTGCGCACAGAGCAACAAGATTTGGAACGACGAATGATAGTGGAAATTACCGATAGAGAGCTTAAAGTCGCAGATAAGTCACTCAACTACGCAAACGTAACCGTTACTTACTTCTTCTATATTATTGCTGGTATCGCTTCCTTAATTGCATTTGTGGGTTGGCAATCTTTACGTGATTTCAAACACAACACAAAGGAAATGGCGGACAAACGACTAGAAAAAATAGCGTTAGAATACGAGAAGAAATTTTTTGCCTTGGAGAGAGATCTCAAGCGTAAAACACGGATCATCAGCGAGAATAACAAAGAGATCGAAAAAATAAATGAAATTCATAATTTGTGGCTACGCGCCCAAAGCTCGCAAACGCCAGAACAACGTATCGATATTTATGACGAAATACTTTTGATTCGTCCTGGAGACTTAGAAGCTCTTACATACAAAGCTGACGCAGCGATGGAAATCAAAGAATACAACTGGGCGCTGAGCTTGTGCAACAGAGTATTGGAACTTGACAATACAAACGGGCCAGCTTTATATCAGCGTGCTTGTGCATATTCGCGTTTAGGAATAGAAGAACTTGCCATTGAAGACTTGGAACGAGCGATTGATGCAAGCCCGTCTATTCGTGATTTACTAGCAGATGAACAAGATCTTGAACCACTCAGAGGGAATGAGAAATTCGAGCACTTACTTATACATCATGCCACGACTGACTGATAGTTTTACTCAATACCAACTCTAGTTATGACCACTGGAAAAAATAGAGCTGGATACTAGAACTGTTTGAGTCAGTTGATTCACTTTAATCATCGTCTGTTGGTGCGACTTTCTTTTTAGGAATAAACACTGAATCACCCACAGCAACATTTTGGTAGAAACCTTTATCACGTTGTGCTGGCTTCTTGCTGGCTTTTTTCGCTACTGGTTTGGACTTCTTGACCACTTTTTTCTTACCGCGGTAATCCGCTTTCTTTGGTTTTATACCTTTAAACTTGCCTTTTAAGCCTTCTAGCTCAGAAAAAGTAATGTCTTGTTGCAAATAAGCCTCAACACGTTTGAAGCTATCCCAATCCTTAGGGCCAACTAAGGACAAGGCATCACCTTTATTGCCAGCTCTACCTGTGCGGCCCACACGGTGTACATATTCTTCGGTATGCTTTGGCATGTCAAAGTTGACTACGTGGGTAACATTGGCAATATCTAGACCGCGAGAAGCAACATCGGTCGTCACTAGAATTTTAAACACCGCCCGTTCAAACTGACTCATGATGGTGTTGCGTTGAGTCTGATTGAGGTTACCGCTTAGAGCAATGGCTTTGAGTTTTTTCGCATTAAGCTTTTCAGTTAGACGCTCTGTATCCACCCGAGTTGCCGTGAATATAATCAGCTGCTTATATTGGGCATCATCAAGAATACGCTCTAAAATCGCTTCTTTATGATCAAGGTGATCACAGAGGTAGAATGTTTGAGTGATATCCTTATGCTGCTCATTCGATACACCTATCGCTATTCGCTTTGGTGCATTCAACATTTCAAATGCGATTTCATTGACTTCAGCGTGATCGAGCGTTGCAGAGAACATCAAAGTTTGACGACGGCGATGCTTGGCAGCATTGTGAATACGGCGCAGCTCAGGTGCAAAACCCAAATCCAACATGCGGTCCGCTTCATCCAACACCAAAGTTTCCAGTCCATCAAGATATAAGGAACGGTGCTCAAGATGGTCAGCCAAGCGTCCCGGAGTCGCGACAATAAACTTAGGGTAACGACGCAAGGCTTTCACCTGATCGTTGAAGTTCTCACCACCAACGATAAGGGTAGCTTCATAAGAAAGACCACCCAACATAGAGCGTAGCTCGCCGTAGACTTGTTTGGCCAATTCTCGGGTCGGAGCTAAGATAACTCCACGAGGGTCTTTGGCAGAAAATGCTTTGTTCTTTAGAGATTTATGCAGCATAGGCAACACAAAAGCAAGCGTCTTCCCTGACCCCGTTTTCGAGGAAGCCAGTAAGTCTTTGCCAGCAATCGATACCGGAATCGCCTGCTGCTGAATGTCTGTCGCCTGCTTAAAGTCAAAGTGCTTAAGATTTTTTAATAAGCGGTTGTCTAGCCCTAACTCTTTAAAGTGCAAAGTATTCTCCAAGTTATAAGTGTGTCTGCGTCTTGTTCTATTCTCAAACCAAACACGGAAATTTTAAAAAACGCGACATGATACCCTGAAAGCGCCGGAGTGGATAGAGATCACAGAAAATTATCCCTGTGATTCTGGTTTTGACGCTCAATATAGTTAGCACATTGACATTTACACTCACTAGCCGTGAGACATGTATCAATTAATTCGATAATTGCTTAAAATCTTGGGTTTTTTTGACTTTATCCTGCTTTTTGATAGGCAGAATAGAGTCTACACTTTAGTAACCGTCACTATATGAGAGTAAAAGTATAGGACGTATTTTTGATACTTTACATGCAAGGAGTTCTTCTATGAACAAAATGTTGATCGCAGCTGCGGCCTCTTCTGTGCTTTTTCTCGCAGGTTGTGCTTCAGGCCCAGACGATGCATCTTCAGCTAAAATTGACGAGCTAAGCAATCAGGTTAGCCAGCTAAGCCAGGATGTACAGGCTCTTAAATCTGAGTCAATGTCAGCTCGTGAAGAAGCTGCACGTGCTAACGAGCGCATCGACAACATTGCCCAGTCTTATACTAAATAAGTCTGAAGTATAAAATAAGTTGTTGTTTTTCAATAATTAAGAATGACAACTTGTGTTCGAATGGCTATAAAGTGGCGATAGTATAAATGTCGCCACTTTTGTTTTTAGTGTAAACATTAAAGAACTTTTCAATACTTTTTCTCTAACAAGATTTTGCCCCAAGACAAGTTAGATTCATAACTCGTTCCTGCCTGATAACTCAAGGTTTGCCATATCTGTACTAATGAAAAAGCTAACCTCGTTTCGTCTCTTTGAGTTGAATAATCGTGATGTGATCACAGTCCGCACTATCATCTGATGAGTGCGCATATCAAAAGTAATATGCTACATGAAACATAAATGGAATTGAGTCATTAAAATGCCAGTAAATCAGACTTTGATTGAGAGAATAAAAGAAGGAAAGGTTGTTCTTTTCTTGGGTTCTGGAGCTTTATACGGGGCAAAACTACCAGATTGTAAAAATATACCATTAGGTAATGATTTGAGAGACTTGATCTGCGATCAATTTTTGGATGGTGAGTTTAAATCCGAAAGTTTAGCTCATGTGTCAGACCTAGCTGAGTCTAGCCACTCTCTACATGAACTTCAAGATTATATCAAAGAATATTTTAGTGAATTGATCCCAGCTGAATTCCACTCTTTAATATGTGACTTTAACTGGCGTGCTATTTTCACAACCAATTATGACCACCTTGTCGAGACTGTTTACAAGGATTCGAAGAAAACACCCAAAAGAATAATCCCTATCCTATCTAACGATGATAGTTTAGATATAACTAGAAAAGACTCTGAGCTAATCCCATTGATTAAGCTACATGGATGTATAAGTCGAACTAGAGATAATAACATACCCCTAATACTTACAGTTGAACAATATAATGATAGTTTATCCTCTAGAAAAAGACTGTTTAACCACTTGTATGAACTAGCATACGAATATACGATTGTATTTGTTGGGCATAGCTTGCAAGACTCTAATATAAGAAGTGTCTTAAGTAGTTTGGAAAAAGAAGCATCCAACGGTATGAGGCACTATCTTCTTAAGCCAAATGTAAAACAGGCTGAAATTGACCTTTGGGCAAGAAAAAAAATTACGGCCATTGATATTACATTCGAGAGTTTTCTACGTGAATTAGATGAAAAAATATCAGCCGAGCAAAAAGTCTTGGGTTATATAAAATCTAATACTACTCACCCAATAAAGTTAAAATATATAAACGATAGTAATCCTAGTAGCTTAGTAATAAAACTTCTATCTGAACAAGTGGATTATCTATATAGTGAGTTACCTTATGAACTTTCACACGCAGAAGACTTTTATTCTGGGGTTGATTTAGGCTGGTATCCTATTGCCGAAGGACTTGCAATAAAGAGAAGTGTTTTTGACGAGTTAGTTAGAGAAATCCTCGAGAGTCCTGATTCAGAAAGGGAGTATAATACTGAATTGTTTTGCATCAAAGGTGAAGCAGGTTCAGGAAAGACCGTATTGCTTAGACAATTAGCTTGGGAAGCTAGGCTTTCTAGTGTAGGAATCACGCTTTGGGTCAGAGACATTTCATTTATTGATATAGATGCTCTACATGAATTATGTGAGAATACAAATGAAAGGCTTTTTATATTTTGGGATAATGCGGCACTAAACTCCATAGAAATAAACAGAGTATTCAATAAACTTATAAAAACCAACGCTGCAATAACCATTATAACTGCCGAAAGATATAATGAATGGAATATGAAATGCGATGATTTAGATTCTATTGTAACGAAAACCCATGAAATAAGGTACTTGTCAGAGTTTGAAATAAGGGAGCTTGTCAAGTCTTTGGAGGATAACAATTGCCTAGGTCCTAATTTAATTCATAAAACTTTTGAAAAACGCTGCGAAGAGTTTAAAGAAATACATGGAAGGCAGCTTTTAGTGGCACTTCACGAGGCTACAATGGGTGAGTCTTTTGAGGATATAATACATAATGAATATAATAATATCTTCCCCATTGAAGCAAAAAAAATATACCTAACGATTTGCACAATGAATAGATTAAGGCTACCTGTTAGAGCTGGCTTAATATCACGTATTCATGGCATTTGTTTTGATAAGTTTAATGACACCCTCCATAGACCTTTGGAAAAAGTAGTTGTAGTTAGACAAGACAAAAATGGAGATTACTTCTATACAGCTAGACATTCAGAAATTGCAGAGATCGTTTTCAATAGAGCGTTGATCGACAGCTCAGATAGATATCAAGAATACATATCAATAATAAGAAAGCTAAATACCTCTTATCAGACAGATAAATATATTTTCAGGGGTATGGTAAAAGCCAAGTCTCTAGATGAACTATTTAATACTCTTGAAGATGTCAGAGCAATCTATGAGTACGCACAAGATAACCTTGGAGATGACCCATATATTCTTCAGCAGATGGCTAATTATGAAAGATTAAGGCCTAACGGAAACTTAGAAAAAGCTATTGAATACCTTAAAATAGCCAAAGATATTGCACACTATGACAGCTCAATTATTCATACTTTATCGATTATTTGGAGAGATAAAGCAAAATCTACTGAGGATGAGCATGAGCGAAGGAAATATAGAGCTGAATCTAGGCACTATCTAGATGAAATAGAAAGAACATGGGGGCAATCTAGTCATACATCTGTAACACGATTGGAATTACTGATAGATGATTTTACTGATAGCCTAGGTGATGATGATATTAATGACAAAACATTCCGTGACACGATAAGGGATATTCAGAAATATATATCTGTTGTTAAACAGAAGTTTCCGAATGATAGTCATATTTCGATGCTTGAGTCAAAATTTGCGGATATATGTAACGACACCCCTAATGTAATTAAGAATCTAGAGCAAGCCTTCGAAGACAGTGATAAAGAACCATTTATTGCAATTAGACTTTCAGAGTTACATATACGTAACAAAGTCATAGACAAAGCAAAAATAGTTCTTGAAAAAGCACTAGAAAGAAGACGAAATAATAAAGACATTAATTTCAACTATGCAGAGTTAATTAGGTATCATACAGACTATAAAGAGTCGGATTTACTATATTATTATCAAAGGGCATTTTCTCCTGAAGACAGAAACTATATTGCTAAGTTTTGGTTTGCTAGGTTTGCGTACACATCGGGGGATGAAGAGTTAAAGAGAAAGGCAAAAAAAACATTTATGAATCTCAGGGGTGCTAAAGTATCTTATGATTCAAAACATGAAGTAAGAGATTATGAATATGATCTTGAACGTTCGAAATATAGTGTAATTGAAGGTATTATTTTAAGAATCTCAAGAGATTCTGGATTTGTAAAACTAGATAGATGTGGCACTGAAATATTCATGCACAAAAATAATAATACCGAGCTGCTATGGGATGCCTTACTGACGGGTGATAGGCTTTCGTTCAACCTAGGTTTTACATTTGCTGGTCCTATAGTGATTAATGCTAAGGCTCTATAAAGTTGCTAACAACTCTTAGTTCCTACTGAATCTGACCATACTTTTCCTAATCCAAGTGATACGAGCTAGAGCAAAGAATCTAGCTCGTTTCTGTCCAAAAGTAAGCGATTCGATTACAAAGGGCCTGCTAATATAGGCCCTTTCTGTTTTTTTAAAGGCTAAGTTATGGCTTCAACACTAAGTCTCAATCCATAAAATCAGGCGATACTACTTCAACAGGCACACCATTTTGGGCAAGGATAACGGCTTTAGCCTTCGCATCTGATAGGTCAAATTCATCCAACCACCAGCGCAGCTCTTCCGGCAAGACCAGAGCTTTTTTACTGCCATCACTGCGTGTTAGTGGTTCATGCGCTTCAACAAACACACTCCGATCTGGTTCCAATGCCACTTTAATCGGTTCATTGATTACCCGCACTTTTTCGCCTAGATTGACCTTGGGGAATAACCAATCAATATCCTTTGGGTCCATACGAATACAACCCGAGCTCACCCTAAGCCCGATACCGAAGTCTTTGTTTGTACCGTGTATCAGATACTCTCCGATACCATAAGCCAATCGCATTGCGTAGTTTCCAAGTGGATTATCGGGGCCAGCAGGTACAATTGTTGGTAGATCGATACCCTTCTCTCGGTATTCTTTTCGAATCGACTTTGGCGGTTTCCAAGTAGGATTGCGCTTTTTCTGACTAATACTGGTTTCCATTTCTGGCGTATCCCTGCCAATACGGCCAATACCGACGGGGAAGATATGGACCAAGTTTTTATCAGGTTGAAAGTAGTACAAACGGAGTTCTGCGAGATTAATCACAATGCCTTTTCTTGGCACATCGGGCAGTATGATACGAGTTGGGATGGTTAACACATAGTTTTCAGCAGGAAGGAACGGGTCCACCCCCTTATTTGCTGCCATGAGTGATAAAAAACCGACATCATAACGCTTGGCAATATCAGCTAAGCTTTCGCCTTGCGTCACTTTATGGTACTGCGTACGCCCAACAATGTTGCTTCCCTCTTGCGGCAATTGATACGTGGCGGCAAGCACTGATAAGCTGAAACAACATAAAATGGGGAGAAGTATGCGCAGCATGTTAAACGTCCTTAGCTTCCTTATAGAGGACTAAGGTTACTTCTCTCTCGACCTTATGATCAACTATTGGATCAGGATATGACAGGTTTCTTACATCTGACCACGCCCAGGGCTTGTGAATATATTTGTCTGGCACTCCAACAAGCTCAGGTACCCACTGGCGTATAAAAGCGCCTGATGGATCAAAGCGTTCGCTCTGCGTTACGGGATTAAAGATTCTGAAATAAGGCTGGCCATCACAGCCTGTCGAGGCACACCATTGCCAACCTCCGTTGTTGGCTGCGTAATCACCATCAATAAGACGCTTCATAAAGTAGCGCTCACCGATGCGCCAATCAATGTGAAGGTCTTTGATCAAGAAACTTGCTACAATCATCCTCAGACGATTATGCATCCAACCTGTTTGGTTCAATTGTCGCATCGCTGCATCTACTATCGGATAACCTGTTTGTCCTGTTTTCCACGCTTCAATCCATTGACTGTTGTTGTCCCACTTTAAGCCGTCACCCCAATCAAGAAAGCTGCGTCCCTTACTGAGTTTAGCTTCAAAATAAATCAGATGCTGATAGAACTCTCGCCAGATCAATTCACTTTGCCACACTTCACGTCCAGAACTGAGCGGTAAGGTTTGACCGTACATTAGCCTCGCCATACATTGGCGAACTGATAAAGCACCAATGGCTAGGTAGGGTGATAATTTACTCGTCCCTTGCATAGAGGGAAAGTCTCGCTGACGGTCATAAAGATCACTTCGAGTCGCGGTAAAATCTCTTAGCTGCGCGATAATTGACTGACTATCAGCGACCCAAACACTGCTCTCTTCCCTTGAATAACTGAAGGTAACCGATGGGTGAAAGCATAAATGTTGGATTGTCTCTGGTAAATCAGCCTTAACAGCTTTAGGGGCTTTTTTGACCTCAAAAGAATGTGATTCGAGTTTAGTAAGATAAGCTTTCTTGAACGGAGTAAAGACTTTGAAGTAACTTCCTTGCTTGTTGACTACACTGCCGGGAGCGAAAATGCATTTGTCGTCACACAAGCGAAAGCCAATGCCGTTTGCCGACAGCTGACTAGCAAGTAGGTCATCTCGTTGACACTCATCCACTTCGTATTGTCGATTTACAAAGACAGTATTTGCGCCAAGGCTAGTAGCCACTTCAGTTATTCGCTCCGCGCAGTCAGAATACTGAGCGACTTCGTCATACAAAAGTTGAATATTGAGCTCTGCCAGTTCTTCATAAAGCTGCTCGAGCCTGCGAAAGATTAAATCCGCTTGCATAGGCGCTAGGCCATGGTTTTCCCATGTCTCTGGCGTAGCAAGATAAACGCAAGCCACAGGTTCGCCGTGACTAAGCGCTTCGCACAATGCGGTGTTATCATCAACTCGTAAATCTCGCCTTAACCAAACTAGTTTCATTTTTCGCACCGCAATTGTTGTATCAGTTCAGAGACCACCACTTTGCCTGAAAATTGTTCCTCCAGCTGGTTTATGGCCGTGAGCTGAGGCTCATTGATGGCTTTCGCACTGTAGATACCGATAACAGCAAAACTTTCTATGGCAGGATGAATGGCGAGCCCCGAAAAATCTTCGACTTCATCTAACAGAGTAACATTGTACCCTTGCTCAACCAGTGTTAGTGCCATAAGGCGTGAGCCTATGTCTGTATTGCCAACAGTGCTTATGAGCAATGCGCGTCCAAAGCGACTCGCTTTGTTTTCCGAATCAATAATCGCGTTTAACTTATTGACCATTATTGAGTAAAACAGACCATATTGCAGGGCTCGCAAAGATGGACGAATCGAGGCAAAGGCTTGTTGAACAGGTTGAATAAATTGCTTGTCGACAACATTTAGGGGGTACTCTTTAACGACCGAATTAATCAGTGTTTCAGCTTTACCCTTGTTTAGACTTGCCAAAGCTTCCAGTACAGACTCTACATCATCCAATTGACTCACATTGTCATCAGCGTCATAAGGTCCACCGTTCCTCGCTTCTAACAGGGCTTTGACCTTACCAATTGACACGCCTTTATTGAGCCAGCTCTGAATTTTATCAATTAAGTCAATGTGTTCTTGTGTGTACAGTCTGTGACCTTTAGGCGTTCTCTCTGGCTCAATCAAGCTATATCTTCTTTGCCAAGCCCTTAAGGTGACTGGTTTTACACCTGTCATTTCAGAAATTTCTCTTATCGCGTATTTCTTCATTCTACAATCCGTATCTCAGCCTCATCTCTTGGGGATGGGGTTGCAAAAATTTTTGCTCAAGTAAGTATTCATCTGGGTAAGTCGTTAAATAATGCTTAATTAAGGTTATCGGCGCTAAGAGAGGCAAAGTGCCCTGACGATACTCCTCAATCACTCCACACAACTCAGCTTTTTGCTGTTTATTTAATGATCGCTTGAAGTAGCCCTGTAAATGCATTAGTACGTTAGTGTTGTTTTTACGGCTCGCTCTGTTAGCGACCGCTTTCATTAGACCCTCTCGGTACAGTTGGTAAAAAGTCTGTGGATCATAATCTTTGATGTTGGCAACGAGACGACCAAGTTCTTTATATGATTGAGGGTGATGTGCCATCAGAGTGAGCTTGTAACGAGAGTGAAAAGCAACCAGTTTTCCAGCCGTAGGCTCATCTCCCATTGAATCATAAAAATCTCTTAGCACGAAGATGCGTGCAATGAAGTTCTCTTTGAGAACGGGATCATTTAAGCGTCCGTCTTCTTCTACAGGCAACCAAGGCATTTGCTTCATTAATTCCTGAGTAAACAACCCCACACCAATGCTTTCAGACCCGCCTTTACGATAAATCTTGACTCGCTCCATACCGCAAGTGGGCGATTTTGCGCATACAATATAGCCGCACAGATCCTGAGTCTTAAGCTCAGCCACTTTTTGTTCAGAGTAATCGAGCATTTTGGCTGTGTGTTCATTCTCAGGATTTTTTGTCTCTACGAGTGCAATGCGTTCGTCGTTTGAAACCAAGCGAATGGTAGGTCGCGGAACAGGCATACCCATTCCTACCTCGGGGCATACAGAGACGAATTCGAAATATGGCGCGAGTTCTTTGGTCACAAACTTACTGATCTTATGTCCGGAGTCGAAACGAACATTTTCTCCTAATACACATGAACTGATACCTACTTTGATTGCATTTGTCATCTTCTGATTCCTCACCAAGGTATACAAAAAAATATCTTGTATAAGAAATAGCATAGATTTATTTATTTGTACAAGATTTAAATTTGTATAAGTAGTCTGTATTACGTAAATGCGGAGTATTTGGTTCAGATGAAATGCTGTCTTTTCTTGCAAAACGATCGCTTTAACTCTTTCAACACAAAAAGTTACCAATGCAATTAACAATAACAACAAGACCAACTTTTGTGATTCACATCTCATGGATCGGCCTCACATCTAGCTAGTATCTGGCTACCGATTTTTCTAAATCAACACAATTAGTGATCAGTAGTTAGAATCATTAATCATTCGGAGTGACAACTATGGCAACCCCACATATTAATGCTCAACCAGGTGATTTCGCACAAACCGTTTTGATGCCAGGCGATCCATTGCGTGCAAAATATATTGCAGACAATTTCCTTGAGGATGCCAAACAAGTTTGTGATGTACGCAACATGTTTGGTTACACGGGTTCATATAAAGGACATCGTATTTCTGTTATGGGCCACGGCATGGGGATCCCATCATGCAGCATCTATGTACATGAACTTATTGCTGAGTATGGTGTGAAGAACATAATTCGTATTGGTAGCTGCGGCGCTGTAAGAGATGATGTCAATCTGATGGACATAGTCATTGGTATGGGCGCATCAACCGACTCCAAGGTAAACCGTATACGATTCAATGATCATGATTTTGCTGCCATTGCCGATTTTGGTCTGTTAGAAGAAGCGGTGAAACAAGCTCGAGCGCAAAATGTATCTGTCAAAGTTGGTAACGTTTTCTCTTCTGACCTTTTTTATACTCCAGAGTCTGATATTTTTGAAAAAATGGAAAAACTTGGCATCTTGGGAGTTGATATGGAAGCAGCTGGCATTTATGGTGTAGCTGCCGACCACGGAGCAAAAGCACTCACCATTCTGACCGTTTCTGACCATATTACCCGTGGTGAAAAGCTCAGCTCAGAAGAGCGCCAGGATTCTTTCAACGACATGATGAAAGTTGCTCTGGAAACCGCCATCAATATTTAATTAACCATATTTTGCTACCAAGGGCCGCTTTGGTAGCCCTGATAATCCCGAGGGGGAGATAGTGCAATCTGGTAAACTGCCGAAGGAAGCGGAAGGGTTACAACTCAACTTTTGTAAAACATTGGCGTGTGAAAATTTTGGGCAAAGTGATGCGCATAGGTACATGGTGCAACATGCAAACCCGAAGCGACCTACGATGGTTTGTCGGGAATGTGGCGCTTTCCCCCCCTTACTTAACAATCAAGAAGTCTTAAACGAGCTTCAGCGTTTAAGACTTCTTCATAGTGACGGCTTACCTGCTTGCCGAAATAACCATTGCGAAAATTTTGGCCTTTCCGTACACACCAACAAACACGTATACCATGCGTTTGGCTACAGTGGCGACCGCCAACGTTATCGCTGCAAACTATGCCAATCAACCTTTGTGGACAAATGGTCTGGCACAAATAATAAGCTGGTTTTCCAAGAGACTCTATTGGGACTGCTATTTACCGGATACTCCGTACGCGAAATATGCCGTAAGCTGGAGATTAACCCTAAGACTTTCTACGATCACCTAGATCATATTGCCAGTCGATGTCGACGTAAACTGGCAATGTTCGACGCGCGGTGGGTCAATCACGCTGCGCAATACGAACTGGCTTCTTCCTACCTGCCATTGCAGCCCAAAAGTAATAATGGGGTACTTTGGTTTGTTACTGGGGATGCGAAAACAGGTTATATCCTCTGCCAACACGTGAATTACTCGGGCGATGAAGACCCACAAGGCAAAGCTTATCATGATCCCTACCAACCTAACTCTCGTCTTATTTGCCGTGACTATTCATTGGAGGAATACACCCCGTCATTCTCGAACGCTTCACTACTAAAAGAGAGAATTGATCATAAATATCAAGCGATACTCGCGCGTAGTAATGTCGAAGACCCTTTGGGCAATCTCAGCCATTTCCATTACCCGACTAAAGGTGCTCTCATAAGGCCGCCTTACACATCATACGCACACTTCCTACATGTCTTTGCACAATGCAATAACGAACGACGAGTCACACTTTATTTGCCTCAAGACCCTGTTTTGAGGTCCGCAGCTTTGAGCATAGGTTTACCTAGGATTCAAAATCAAAGTATTGATCTCCTCTACGTTGAAGAGGACAGTAGCTGGGACAATAATAACGACGTAGATAAGATTGATATTTTACATATGGGGTGGTGGCGTGACCGCTGGGCGATTGCAAATGATAATGGAACGTCCAAAGGTATCTGTTATCTCGCTGGGGACAATAGTGATCCACAACACTGGTTACAAAAAGCCAGTATCCGCCAAACTGTTTTCTATCAAAACAGGTTTCAAACCTTATTTGAGGATTTCATTGACGAGCCTAGGCGTAAGCTAAGACCTGGGGGACTACTGCCCCTGCTGGATATATTCAGAGCCTGGCATAACTTATGCTACCAAGGTAAAGATGGGATGACGGCAGCACAAAGCCTTAATCTAACTCAATCCCCATTAACACTAAGAGAACTACTGTCATAGAACTCACTCCTCAAGATTAACTGGCATTCTTTTTCTCAATCTAAGCGGAGACTGCGTGGCGAGCAATCTTTAATATCAAATCTCAACTTCTAAAACGATACGTTTTACAAACTTCGACAAGTTGTTCAAACAAGCCATAGAAAATCAGAAAAATACTCTTGCTAATCCAACCTAGTACTTATTTACTATTCTTAACGTTTTAGACTAAACGCTTATGGTTAAAAATATCCTTTGTGGAACGCCATTATGCCATCTTAGTGGAATCGCAAACTTCTCAATTTTCAAAAAAGGGAAAGTAAACCTAAAAATTACACATTCATTATTCATACAAAAATATCTGTTTAAATCATAATTAATAGTGGCTGCACGTCATTAAGAAGGGAGCATATTTATGTTTTTGGATTACTTCGCACTAGGTCTACTGATCTTTGTCGCGCTAGTTATATTCTACGCCATAATAATCATTCACGATATACCTTATGAAATCGCTAAGGAAAGGCAACATCCTCATCAAGACGCCATACATTACGCAGGTTGGGTGAGTTTATTTACCCTACATGCTATCTGGCCATTTCTTTGGATTTGGGCAACCTTATGGCGCAAAGAACGAGGTTGGGGTTTCCAAAGGCTGGAAGAAGAACAACACGATATACATCACAGGATGGATCTCCTCAGTGAACAGCTCAATCGCTTACAACAACAAATTGATACTATGACCTCCCCAGTTGAGCAATCATCCGTTGCGAGCACAGACAACAACGAGGAGAAACAATAATGGATTTACTCCTTATTCTGACCTATGCCGCTTTATGTATTGCTATTTTTAAAATTTTTAACATTCCGCTCAATAAATGGACCGTCCCAACCGCTGTCCTTGGCGGTGTCACTCTGGTTGGCACTTTAATCTTACTCATGAACTACAACCATCCATTTACCCAAATAGGAAATCAGGTATTTTCTACAACCCCAATTGTATCTGGGGTGCGAGGGAGAGTTATTGATGTTCCTGTAGAAGCCAATGAGCCTTTAAAAAAAGGGGATGTACTGTTTGTTATCGATCCCACCCCTTTCGAAGCAGAAGTTGATAGATTAAAGGCAAAAATAAAAGAAGCCAGCCAAAGCGCACTTAGCCTTCAATCTGATGTACTCGAAGCTCAAGCAGCATTGACTCAGTCCATCGCAGATAGAGACAAAGCGCAGCGAGAATTTTCTCGTTACCAACGTGGCTATGACAAAGGCGCGTTTACTGAGCAAGATCTGGACAGTCGTCGCCAAGCCTACAAAGCCTCTGAGGCCGCGGTCGACGTATCTCAAGCACGAGTGAGCCAAGCTAAAATAGCCCTTAATTCTGAAATAGGTGGTGAGAATACTAGGGTCGCTCAGTCACTTGCAGAATTGCGCCAAGCGGAGTTCGATTTAGAGCAAACCGTCGTGAAAGCACCAACCGATGGCTTCGCCACTCAACTCGCTCTTCGTCCCGGCGTGATGGCGGTACCTTTACCTCTCGCTCCTGTGATGACATTCGTACACACAGAAGAAACTCTATATGCTGCGGCATTCAGGCAAAACTCGCTTCAGCGTCTGCAACCGGGCTATGAAGCAGAGTTTCTCTTTAGAGCAATTCCTGGCAAGGTTTTTAAGGGACGAGTTGTTGATGTACTGCCCGCAATCGGCGAAAGCCAATTTCAAGCACGTGGATCTCTATTGGGTACTGAAGCACTGCGTACCAATGGACGTGTTTTTGTTACGCTAGAAATTACCGATGATTTATCCAGTTATCATCTCCCTATGGGAACGGCTGTCGAAGTTGCAGTGTATTCAAATCAGTTCACTCATGTATCCATTATGCGCAAAGTTCTGATAAGAATGAAAAGCTGGCAAAACTATCTCTACTTAGACCACTAACCCAGTATAATAAGCCCAGACTACTCAGTAGATTGGGCTTATTGCCGCTTAAATTAGCGTATAAAAGAGATATAGCCCTGAAGAATGATCAGATTGACAATATCAATAAAGAAAGCGCCGACAATAGGGACAACCATAAAGGCTTGAGGTGAAGGACCATATTTATTGACCAGTGATCCCATATTCATCACAGCCGTAGGGGTCGCACCTAAGCCAAACCCACAATGACCACCTGACATAACGGCAGCATCATAGTTAGAGCCCATGACCTTAAAGGTCACAAAGTAGGCAAAAAGGCCTAGAACTACTGACTGAACAGATAAGATGACAAGAAATGGAATCGCGAGATCGAATATATTCCACAGCTTCAAACTCATGAGAGCCATTGCAAGGAATAACGAAAGCGACACAGTACCGAGAATATCAACTGTTTCCGCATCCACTCTGTGTACTTTGGTGATTTCCATTGCATTAGTAATAAACACACCGATAAACAAGGCATAAACAAAATCAGGGATCATAAGCCAACTGACTTCCAAGCTCGTCACCCATTGCTCAAGATACTTAGCACCAGTCACACAAATCAGCAAAACAAATAAGATCTCAATCACCTTTTTTGAAGTGACTTTATCTTCTTCATACTCGTTGTAAGTCACAAGCTCTGGAAACTTTTCATGGGTGTTGCCCCCTTTGCCATAATCGGACTCAAACCCATTCTTGTTAATCAACTTTTGCGCAACTGGGCTACCTATAATACCTCCAACGATCAAACCAAAGGTTGCCGATGCCATGGCGATTTCCAATGTATTACTTAACCCGTATGTCTCTGTAAACGTTTGTGACCATGCAGCGCCAGTACCGTGACCACCAGATAAGGTGATTGAACCTGCGATTAGGCCCATCAAAGGATCAAGACCAAGCGCCGTTGCCAAAGAGATACCAACAGCATTTTGAATGATAATGTAGACTGACGCGACCGTGAGGAAAATAAACACCTTAGCGCCGCCTTTTATCAGCTGCGTATAGTTTGCCGCAAGCCCTACAGTACTGAAGAACATCAGCATAAAAGTGTTTTGTAATGGCAATGAAAACTCTAGGTCTATACCCTCAAAGTGCATCATTGTGATAACAAATGCCACCACAAGTCCACCGACAATAGGTTCAGGGATATTAAACCTAGTCAAGATAGGAAGCTTTGAGTTGATAAAATGACCTAGAAATAAGACACATATAGCGATTAGAAAGGATTCTAGTGGCCCAACAGAAATGACTTGATTCATAAAACCTCTTTATTGTCTGTTACCCCTCTTCCCTTACTAGGCAACGTAATGGTGTTTCTTTTCATTTGGCGGTTAATATTCAGATTAAACCACAAAGTCGTAGTTTAGAAAGCCAAGCTTGAAATCTATCCATGTAAGTAGTGATATTCAGAAACCGTATGATTGATAATTTAATCTAAAAACGAAACTGCCATTATGGATGTAACTGGAGATACTTGTCGAGGAGTGGCTATAAATTTGTCTCTTTTAGCGGTGTAAACTGACAGAAAAGAAAAAGTAAAAAAAAAAGCCAACCGCAATAATCGCGATTGGCATCTATATTTTGTGAACAATATTATTCACTAACAACGTCAGTTGGCTAGGTGACCCTCGGCTTAATAAGGGTCGTTAAGTATTATGCATTTTATGTACCAACATTTAAAGCCTTAAAAACGATATGTTGGTTCAGATTTTAAGCAATTAAACGCCTCTTTTTTGCAAATTGCAAGTTGCAAATTGCAAGACAAGTGCAAATTGATAGTAAACCAGTATCTTATCAATTTATGCTCTAGGTATAATTTGGTACTGTTTAATTCCCATTGTCGTTATAATCTTGAAATCAAAACTAACTTGCTCTAAACAATGAAATATCTATCAACGTTTTTAAAAGGATTAGCAATGGGGGCTGCTGATGTGGTCCCAGGAGTCTCTGGTGGAACCATAGCTTTCATAACAGGGATATACGACACATTATTGGAAAGCATTAGACGTATTAACCCACAGCTCATCAGCGTAATAAAACATGATGGGATAAAAGACGCTTTCGAGCACATCAACGGTCTTTTTCTTATCGCACTCTTTTCCGGCATTCTCACGAGCATTGCGACGCTTGCTAAGCTGATTTCTTGGTTACTGGAAACACATCCGATCCCCTTGTGGTCATTCTTTTTCGGCCTTATTCTGGTTTCTGTTTTTCATATGCTCAAGCAGATAGAAAAAAGAAGTCTGAGTCGTATGATCGCACTGTTACTCGGTGTTATTTTCGCTTATAGCATCACCATACTTCAGCCACTACAACTTGACCCAACCAGCGCTAACATCGTGCTCGCAGGCGCTATTGCGATCAGTGCCATGATACTACCGGGAATATCTGGAAGCTTTATCCTCCTTCTTATTGGGATGTACGCTCCTATATTGGGCGCCGTCAAATCCATAGATATAACACCTCTAGCACTCTTCGCCTGTGGTTGTGTTATCGGCCTACTGAGTCTGTCACATGTCCTAACTTGGTTACTCAAGCATGTGCGAGATCTTACTCTGACTTTCTTAACGGGTTTAATGTTGGGGACATTACCAAAGATATGGCCTTGGAAAGAAACGCTCAGTTGGAGAACAAACTCTAGCGGTGAACAAGTACCATTACTTGAACGTAATCTTTCTCCATTTGATTTTGAAGCGATTACATCGCAGCCTGCGCAACTAACCGTTGCAGTAATACTCATGCTCAGCGCCATAGTATTAGTTTTGGCCCTAGAAAAGTTCGCTGCTCACTCAGAAAGCGAATAATCACTTTTAAACTACTCGTGAGTATTCCAGAGGCAGCCGTTTGGCTGTTTCAATTTTATCTGCAACTATTCCAAAAACTCATAAAGCTCAACTTTTTGTCAGTTGCGTAACTGCGTATTGTTGGACAGGATTAAAGTATCGAATCTTTCGGAGTCCTGATATGTCCAACGTATTTCATCGACATTGCCACCAGATTTTGCCGACCATCAGTCACGGCGAAGGTATGTATCTTTTCGACAAGAATGGGAAATCTTACCTTGATGCTTGTGGCGGCGCAGCAGTATCAAACCTTGGCCACAATCACGCTGCGATTAAGCAGGCGATTATCAAACAAGTCAATCAGATAGCCTATGCTCACACTGGCTTTTTCACTAATCAGCCAAGTGAGAAACTGGCCACCAGACTTTGCTCATTAATGCCCAAGCAATTTAATCGAGCCTATTTTGTCAGCGGAGGCTCCGAAGCCGTAGAAGCCGCTTTAAAGATGGCTCGGCAGCATTTCGTTGAACAAGGAAAACCGAGCAAAACCGAGTTTATTGCCCGCAGACAAAGCTATCATGGAAATACACTAGGGGCACTGAGCGTTGGGGGCAATCAGTGGCGACGTGAGCCATTTAAACCTCTGCTCTCTAGTGCTCATCACATTGACCCATGCTACGCATATCGATACCAAAACAATGATGAAACAGAAGATGATTACTCGATACGCGCAGCCAATCAGCTCGAAGAAAAGATCCTTGAACTCGGAGCCGAAAACGTGATGGCATTTATTGCCGAGCCTGTCGTTGGCGCGACATCAGGAGCAGTGCCCGCAACGAAAGGATATTTTAAACGTATACGCGAGATTTGTGACACTCATGATGTTTTGCTCATTTTGGATGAAGTCATGTGTGGCATTGGTCGAAGCGGAAGTCTATTCGCCTTTGAACTTGAAGACATTGAGCCAGATTTAGTCTGTATCGCAAAAGGATTAGGCGCAGGTTACCAACCTATTGGTGCCACAGTAGCCAATGACAAAGTCTACCATTCAATCGCCAGTGGCAGCGGTTTTTTCCAACACGGCCATACCTATATGGCGCATCCAACTGCCTGTGCATGCGCGCTAGCAACCATTGACACAATAATAGACGAACAACTGATCGATGCTGTCAATCACTTCGGAGGTAAACTAAAGCAAGCCTTTGTGGAACAACTAGGCCCTTTGCCCAACATAGGAGACATACGTGGTAAGGGATTGTTTCTGGGTATCGAGTTGGTCAAAGACAAAACAACCAAAGCTCCCCTTCCTAGCAGCACCCAAGCTCATAACATGATAAAAGCGCATGCGATGCAAAATGGTTTAATGTGCTATCCAATGGCTGGCACGATTGATGGCAAGAACGGACACCATATTTTACTTGCGCCTCCATTTATCCTTCAAGATGGGCATATCGAAGAAATAGTTAGTAAGTTAAAAACCACTATCGATGAGGTATCAAAAGGATGGATCTAATGTCTTCAGATAATGATAAACATACTCAGCGCGCCATTATTGTCGCACCCAATGGCGCTCGCAAAACCAAGCAGGATCACCCGAATATTCCACTAACAGAAACAGAAATCATTAGAGAAGTGATCGCGTGCCGAGACGCTGGAGCTGCGATGGTTCATCTCCATTGCCGTGACGACAGCGGGCGCCATAGCCTTGATGTCACACTCAATCAACGCCTCTATGAGCATGTCAAACACACCGTGGGGGATTCTATAATAATCCAATTAACCACTGAATCGGTTGGCCTATATTCGCCTGAGCAACAAAAACAGCTAATAAGAGCCGTTAAACCAGAGGCCGCTTCATTCGCATTGCGTGAGTTAGTCCCAGAGGTTGCTAACCTAAGTGACTGCCGAGCTTTTTTCCACTGGGTAGCAGAGCAAGGCATTATCAGCCAAATTATCTTGCATGAACAACCCGATATATCAAGGTATCTACAACTGCTCAACGATGATGTTTTACCGAGCCAAAACCAACACGCCTTAGTTGTACTAGGACGATATCAAACTCAGGGAAACCCAAGCCCTAAAGAGTTGGACGATTTGCACATTTCTGCTCTTCATCAATATGGTATTCGTATTGCAGTATGCGCCTTTGGCAAACATGAACATCAGTGTTTAACCCATGCACTAAAACAAGGTCTAGACGTTCGGGTAGGCTTTGAAAATAATCATCTTACTCCAGACGGAAAACCAGCAGCTGATAATGCTCAGCAAGTGAGACACCTCAAGGAATCGGACAATTTATTGAATATTAACTACCATGATGCATATAGTTTTCGACGAGCGCTAACAAATGGCTAGACTTTAGTTTAGTAGCAACCATGCGACAAAAGGAATGACTATGGCATCACTTAAAGGCATCTTCTCAGCACTTGTTACTCTCATTCTTTTCACAAGCCCTTTTTCTGTATTGGCAAAAGATAACTATGTCACTATTGGTACAGGTGGTGTAACGGGTGTGTATTATCCCACTGGTGGTGCCATTTGCAGACTCGTCAATAAAACTAAAGCAGCCCACGGAATTCGATGCTCCGTCGTATCCACAGGAGGCTCTATCTATAATGTTAATACCATAAGAGCAGGAGAGCTCGAAATGGGTGTTGTTCAATCTGACTGGCAATACCATGGCTATAACGGCACCAGTAAATTTGCTGATGCGGGGCCATTTAAAGAGCTTCGCTCTGTTTTCTCTGCCCACCCCGAACCTTTTACCGTAGTGGCACGCAAAGACTCGGGAATAAAAACCTTTGAAGACTTAAAAGGAAAACGGGTCAACATCGGTAACCCTGGCTCAGGTCA
Source organism: Vibrio aquimaris (assembly GCF_009363415.1). Taxonomy (NCBI): domain Bacteria; kingdom Pseudomonadati; phylum Pseudomonadota; class Gammaproteobacteria; order Vibrionales; family Vibrionaceae; genus Vibrio; species Vibrio aquimaris. The sequence goes on from NZ_CP045351.1 coordinate 714,880, forward strand.
ACGCGGAACTATGGATGTATTAATGGAGCGATACGATTGGAGTACTGAAGACTTTAAGCTTGCCTCGGAACTCAAAGCATCCGAACAATCCAAAGCATTATGTGATGGCAAGCTTGATGCAATGATCTACGTCGTTGGTCATCCTAGTGCCGCGATTCAAGAGGCCACTACCTCATGTGATAGTGATATCATCGAAGTCTCGGGCCCAGAAATTGATCAGTTAATCGCCGAGGCAAGCTACTATAGAAACGCAACTGTGCCAGGTGGGACGTACAAAGGTAACCCGGATGATGTAAACACTTTCGGCGTTGGTGCCACATTTGTCTCATCGACTGCAGTATCAGAAGAAGTGATTTATCACATCGTCAAGTCAGTGTTTGAAAATTTTAATAACTTCAAAAAACTGCATCCAGCCTTTGCTCACCTAAAAAAAGAAGAAATGATAAAAAGCGGCTTAACTGCCCCACTTCACCCTGGCGCTCTTAAGTACTATAAAGAAGCGGGACTTATTCAATAAACCTATCTTGGGATTTTTAAGCTAGCTGCTCGATTAACCATTGCTGAAATAATTGAACTTTTCGCGATGCCAGTCGGTAGCTAGGCACACTTATGTAAAAACACTGGAGAGGCGCAATGCCTCTCCACACCACAGTTAATAAGTATTGGAATGGACTAGCACTTTTGTAGAAAAACCTCACCTAACATGCAACGCACGCTGCCACCACCAATAGATTCTATTGTCTTAACATTAAATGGCATCAGTTTAGCGTGGCTAGACAATTGAGCACGCTGCGCAGGCGAAAAAGCATCATAAGCAGACTGAGACATAGCGATGACTTTATCGCCGGCATCGGTTTCCAATTCTAAAATATTGCCGCAAAATTGATTCATCTGCTCAAGGCTGATTGAAATGACTTGCTTATCTTTGGCCAGTGATTTAATTACGAAGCGACGTTCAAACTCAGGGATCACTTCATCGCAAATCACACAGAAGTGCTCACCAATAGCCATCATTACATTGGTATGATAAATCGGCTTTCCTGATGGAAGTGCAGTTTGGAAAGAGACAACACGCTCATAGCCAATGCGCTCAGCGTAATCTTCTAACACTTCACGATCGCAGCGCTGTGAGAGCGCCGCATAAATGGTTTTGTTGAGATGATCAATCACCATTACGCCCGTGCTCTCTAGATGAGCATCCTGATCTAGATAGTCCACTAAAGAGTCTTGCGACTTCACTTTGCGACCAGAGTTTTCTAGAGCGGCACATAAAGCGTCCGGTCTCACTTCTTGTTGGCGGTTTTGACACGCCATAGGAAAAGTGTACAGAGCGCCGTCAGAGGTCGTGCTAAACCAGTTGTTTGGGAATACCGCATCAGGCGTTTCAATTTGCCCTAACGGATAGTCAAATTCAATCACTTGGACGCCAGCACCACGAAGCTGATCGGCCATTACACGAAACTCTCGCATGGCCAGCTCACGTACTTGTTCTGTTGTTTGACTAACTTGGTGCTGGAACTCATTATCAAGTGCAGTTTCGGCATTGAATGCAAACTCTTTAGGCGGAACCATTACCACACAATTGGCGTTTTGCACTGTAGAAACGGCTTTTTGTTGTTTTGGTTGTTGTTTTAACATTGCAATAGACTCATTGTTTCTCACTCACTTGGGAGAATTGTAGACATATTGTTAAAATAACAATCACTGAAATCACTCCACTTTATGTTATAGAACCAGAAATATTCCTGAAAATTTCATCAAATACCATAAAGTTTACTGAAAAGTACGGAGTTAAAGATTTTTGGATGGATATTATGCAAACATTCCGATAACAAAAAGTTGTTAGGTGGTTACATTTCAAATAGTAACAGTATACCATTGATACAATACGCTATTGGTATCGATGGCTTTTCAACGTCGTGTATTTGAAGGCTAGTTATGTTTAAAAAATTCGAAGGCTTCACAAAGCCCTTTCCTAACGAAGAACCTACGCAGCCACCCTATGGGATTTGGGCATTTTGCCGCTATTATACCCGAGGCTTTGAGCGCCCGCTGATTATCATGTCTCTAATGGCTATGATCATCGCCATTGCAGAAGTCTCCCTTTTTGGCGCTATGGGCAATTTGGTTGATTGGTTAACGCACAGCAGCCCTGATACGTTTTGGCAAGACAATAAAACTGAGCTAATACTGTATGGCGGTCTTATACTCATTGTCATGCCTATTTTAGTAACCGCTTATTCTCTTATTATTCATCAAACTCTGCTCGGCAATTACCCAATGTCGATTCGCTGGCTTGCTCACCGTTATCTACTCAAGCAAAGTCTCAACTTCTATCAAGATGATTTTGCCGGACGCGTTGCAACTAAAGTGATGCAAACATCGCTTGCCGTTCGTGAAACCGTGATGAAGTCGATGAATGTGTTCGTTTATGTCTCGGTTTACTTTACCGCTATCGTGGTCTTGTTAGCTCAAGCCGATTGGCGTTTGATGATCCCAATGTTGGTCTGGCTGGCTTGTTATATCGGTATCCAAATCCATTTTGTACCTAAACTCAAAGGCGTAGCCTCAGAGCAAGCCGATGCACGATCCACCATGACAGGTCGCATTGTTGACAGCTACACCAATATTGCAACCGTTAAACTCTTCTCTCACAGTAAACGCGAAACCGAATACGCAGAAAAAGGCATGCAAGGCTTTCTTGATACTGTGTATCGTCAAATGAGATTAGTGACAGGATTTGATGTCGCAGTAGAAATATCCAACTATTTGTTGGTCTTTTCTGTTGCCTCCCTTTCCATTGTACTTTGGATGGATAGCTCAATTAGCATAGGAGCCATCGCGATTGCGATTGCGCTGGCGCTGCGCATTAACGGCATGTCAATGTGGATCATGTGGGAAGTCGGTGCTTTATTTGAAAACATGGGCACTGTAGTTGATGGGATGAAAACACTCTCAAAGCCCATTGATATCAAAGATAAAGAGCAAGCTAAGCCGCTACAGGTCAATCAAGGATCGATTGAATTCGATAACGTTAGTTTTCATTATGGAGATGAAAACAAAGGCGTGATCAGCGATCTCAACCTCAAGATCAAACCGGGTGAAAAAGTCGGACTAGTTGGCCGCTCAGGTGCCGGTAAGTCGACCTTAGTTAACTTGCTGCTACGCTTTCACGATGTAGAGAGTGGCTGTATTAAAATCGATAATCAAATCATCTCTGATGTAACCCAAGATTCACTGCGCAGCAACATAGGCATGGTGACTCAAGATACCTCACTGCTTCATCGCTCAATTCGTGACAACATTTTGTATGGGAATCCAGATGCGACGGAAGAGGATTTGCTCAAAGCCACCAAGCAGGCTCACGCCCATGAGTTTATAGAAACGCTTAACGACCCGTTTGGCAACGATGGCTATGACGCTCAAGTTGGTGAGCGCGGAGTCAAACTGTCGGGCGGACAAAGGCAGCGTATTGCGATTTCCCGAGTATTACTCAAAGATGCTCCTATTCTTATCCTAGATGAGGCGACATCAGCGCTCGATTCAGAGGTGGAAGCGGCGATTCAAGAAAGCCTAAATGAGTTGATGCAAGGTAAAACCGTTATCGCGATCGCACATAGGTTATCCACCATCGCGGCCATGGATCGCCTGATCGTGCTCGATAAAGGTCAAGTCATCGAACAAGGCACACACAGTGAGCTAATCCAAAGCGAAGGCATTTACGCTCAGCTCTGGGCGCATCAAACCGGTGGCTTTATTGGTGAAGAGGCCGCAGACGCAAAAATCGCATAATCATGGGTTTTAAATCCTATTAACCAAGTAAAATAATGGCGACAAACTGGACAGCTGCTGTCGCCATTTATTTTCAAGTCATATTGATAGGTCGATAAGGAATTGGATAGGAATTAGTTCGGGACTCTCACAACTCCTTGCTGAAAATGCAGCTAAGTACTAGCGATAGTCGCCAGCTATAACAATTTTATTGCTTTAGTGATACCAAACTAGGGAATAATGAATCTGAATTGACTGGTAGACTTTCGCATGACGACATGGTGTCATAATAGGTTATCGCTATTGGCTTTGTTGTAGTTAACGCAATATGAGCTGAACTAACCCACGCCTTGCATGTATCTGATGAAATGTTCCCCCAATTTCCGTTTATATTGCATAAATACGCTCTCATTGGAACCCCACTCTCACTCACTAACCTTACGATTCCCGAGCTAAGTGTTTGTATCTCGTTTACTTTCCCTTCACAAGTAACAGCTGCATTAGCCCCGAATGTTAAGCACAAAGAGCTTAGCGATATTGAATAAAAGAACAGTTTACATTTCATATTTTGCCTATATTAAACTTTATACTTATATCATTTTACTCGTACGCATGTGCGTTGTTCTCTTTAGAATAGTGAAAGTGCACACGAATAACCATCTGAAAAATAATATCTTATCAGATTTTCACCCAACATACCATCTAGCATAAATGCGCAAAGCTTTACTACATTTGTCTGATATTTAGAAACTCCAAATATTGATCTGCTTGTATCCAACAGGATACTTTAATAAAGGAATATAGTCCTACTATGGAGGTGACTATGACAAAACGAAAAAACAGAAGTTATACCGATGAGTTTCGTCGAGAAACGGTAGCCTTGATTCCTGAACAAGGCTACAACGTTTCAAAGGCGACTGAACCTTTGGGTGTCACAGACAAGCTTCTTTACAACTGGTAAGCGAAATTTGAAGCTGAGAACTGATTCAGGACAGGCACCCAAAGACAAAATCGATGGAGAATCAAAAATTCTCAAGGTGGTATGGAGAATTTACCTGCCTCTTTACTGAAATTTTTAAGTTTTAATTTCTAGCCATCAATCACCAACCTTTGAACATTAAGGTTCAGAGCGTTAAGTGAAAGTTGGCGAAACATTCACTTTGCAACAGAGCCCTAAAACGGGTTAGAAACCAAGATAGCTTTTCATTTTATCAATCTGACTTTTCGTACCAAGATCCTCAGAAGCTTGCTCTAAAGAAGTGGCACCTCCTAAATTTCCAGCCAAATCGGTGAATAGCCTTGTCATTAGCTGATTTTGATTTCTGGCTGGGTATCTATGGGTTCTTTTTTGTATTTGATCACGCTCTGAGCGCTCACGCCATCGAGTTACCATCGGCTCCACTAGCTCATCTAAACCTCGATCTTTGATATACCCCTCAAACAATCCTACCATGATATTCTCATCACTGTTAACGACACCTAAAACAAGTTCAGCTAAGGCTGGATAAGCGTTTTCTCTAGCACTTAGGGTTGCCTCATCATTGAGTACTAAGACATCCTCAACTATTCTCGTCATTACCTCGGTTAGTGCCTCATTTAAGTTTGGTGAGGTATTGGCTATAGCTGTCATACCTCCTTCAGCAGATAGCAGATGCATGACTTCATGGCGCGCAAAATGTTCTCCACCTGGACCATCGAAGGCATAAATAGGATTCCCCGGGAGGTTCTGTGAAGTAAAGCCGAGAGACTTTGTTGTTTCTATATATGTTTTAGCGGCTTCCCTTGTTGGGTAGGGAGGCTCTGAAGATAATAAACTATCCTCAAAAAATTTATCAATAAGCTCTTCTTTATCAACGAATTGCAATATGCCGTTATCTTTTGTGTGTGAATAAAATTGATCAAATTTCTCTGAAAATTTCATTAACTTTTGGTTAAAGTTTTCCCTAAAGTTAATATTTCTAACTGCGCTACGATACTCCTCCACCGTTTGAGGGACTCTCTCATCTCTATCAATACCATACCCCGATTCTTCTGCTTCAGATGTCGCTCCTCCCTGCAGACTTTCATCTTCAATTACCGGAGCCATTGTCTCTTCACCATTACCCTCGCCAAACACATTCAAAGTAAAGGTTTCCGGCTCTGACACTACTTCCTCTGCTCTCCCTTCAGTTAATGTATCTGGCAGAGATACCGCACCATCCCCCATATTTTCGTTGTTGGGCCGGCTTCCTACTCCACTCTCACTCCCCGCTGTTGGGCGATAGGCGGGCCTTGTTCCACTAGCTGTACTTCCACTTTCTCTACCCGTAGCCGATGGTGATGGGCCACCGGCAAATATTCTCGGATCAATCGGCATATCTGGTGGCGCTCCGCTTTCAATGCTGTCAGCAATCTGGCCCGCCAATTGCTGAAGACCTGCGAGGCGTTGACCTCCGGGTAAAAGCTGCAGTAGCCCAGTCATGACTTGATCAGCAACCGCTCCTTTAGTACTTGCCTGAGCCGCCGATTGCTCCGCTTCAAAGATTGAATCACCACGTTGATTGCTGCGAACCAAAGACGAAAAAGAGGCAAGCTTTGCAATTGGATTACTGAAACTGCGTAAGTACTGTGCAAAATCACTATCGGCAAACGTCACTTGCAGCTTATAAGGTACAGGCTCTGCTTTAACCCCGATGTCAACTTTTTTCCCCTGCTCTGCCAAATAGGTCAGGTAATGAATGTAGGCATCTAAGTCATTGGAAGGCCGCCTTCTCTCTGACTCTCTCAGCGCATTGAGCATGTTAGAAGCCAATAGATCTATGGTATATGGCCCACCTTTGGTAGTAGGTAATCTCCGCCGGTATTCGTAAAAGTTGTAGGGCGTCGCCGATTCAATGTCGAACCATAGTCCAGAATTTCGCCCTCTTGCTTCGGGCAGTGCAAACGTATTAACTTGGCGACCCTGCATTAACCTAGCCTGAGGTCCACCTGAAAAAAATGTCAGGCTGCTGGTTGCTTCCCTTCTCTGCTGCAAAGAAAGTGACGTATCTTGTGATGCTTGATAAATAATAAAGCGCAGCGCCGAAAGATATATATTGTATAAAATCTTATCTCTACCATCATTTCTAAGAATATATCTCACATATGCACTATATTCACTGCTGTATTGGTATAGGCGACTATTCAAGTTTTGTATTGCGATACCAATAAAGTTCCTAAGCTCTACAAAATACACATAATCGTTTTTTGGGCTTGGGGGCGCCATAGTGCCCTTATGATCAAACTTATCTACTTCAACGCTAACAAGATAAAGGGTATTAGCGATTGCAGCGAGCTGACGTATAACCGACTGTGGTTCTTTTTCATTAAATCTATGAGTGGGAAACGGCCTTGGCTGTAAACGATTTATTCTGCCCAATGCCACTCTATAAAGATCGCTGTGCTCTTCAACGACGCCTAATAAGCTTGCTTTATCTAATCGTACCCTTGGGTGATAATCCGGATAGCTTCTGTGACTAACTAGGGGTGTGCTCTGTTCATTAATATACATATTTCTCCCTCAAAACGTATAGAAAATTAGCCTAGGGAAAGTCCAAGGCTCATACGACAAAGATCCAGTGTCACTACACAGTCTCGGGGCAATGTATGTTCTCTTGATTTACCACCTATTCAGAAAAAGTAGCCGTTTGTCCCTGAACTTCGCTCTTTTCCGCTTGGTGTGTCTGGCTTTCGATATAGCATCTAATTCCTTTCATGCACCAAACAGTATTTTATAATCCCAAAGTAGGGATACTGAAGAGCATATGAGTGTGATCTTCTGTCAGGTGTTCACTTTCTATATTTGCACCTTTCACTTACCAAAAGCGCGGAAATTTGAGCTTAAATCGTGTATAAACGTACTAAACATCGCTTTATGCCAAGATATTGCTACAGAGGAGTGGAGATTAAGATTTGAAATATTAATAACCGGATGTGATGAAGCGGGATAACAATCGTCATCACTTCGCTGATAGAAAAACGAGAAGGTCTTTTTCTCTTCTTGGTTCCAGAAGCAATAAACAAAACTAGTTCTATTACTACTGGCACCTAAATAATAAACATAACGTTAAGTATAGAAAGTTGGGCTTAACCCCTCAATTATGAAAACAATCTTATAATTAATGTAAGTGAGCCTCTATTCCTAGTTTAATCATCTGATATATTGAGATTTATTTCATTTTTAAAACGACAAATATTTTGAGGTTTTATGTCGTCGAATTCTCTTCTTTCATCTGCTGGAGCAAAGCAGCGCAACTTTGTGCGACGTTACATGCAAGACAAAGAGTCAATGCTTAAGTTACCGCGAGATCCAAATTCAATCATGTTCGGTTATTGGTGGTAAACATGATCAAATGGCTAATACATATTAGTTTTGTCATCGCGACGGTACTGGTTGTTAACGAGGTAGCATCTTTAGGCGACCCTGTTCAATTTATCGATTTAACCAGTCTGCTTATTGTCGTGGTACCAACTTTATTTGCTACGGCTGTAGGTTATCAAAAGTCACGTACCACAGCACTGAGTTGCGCTTTATTTACGGCCATTGTCAGTAGTATCTTGGGTGTGGTTATTGGCGTGATCCAAACTTTAGGCAATGCTTATTCTGATTCAGAGGCATTATTTGTAGGCTTGAGCGTTGCACTATTACCTCTATTTTATGGCCTTGTCATCGCGTTATTAGTTCTGCCTTTTCACTTGAGTTGTAAAAAGTAACTGCTACACCATATAAGCTAGTATCAACAATGCCACCTCTTTCTGGGTGGATATTTTGACTAGCAAAGAGCAAACTGACTCGATTGATTGCAAGGTGGAAAGTGCTGATTGTAACGGTTCTGGACAGGAACATGCCAGTGGTTTTACTAAATTAGCAATTCATGAATAACTTCAGGTATTGCAAACTTCTATTCAATTGGCCAAATTGACTCAGTCACTACACTGCTGTTCGCGGGAGCTATTGTCGATAATAGAGAGAGTCCATGTAACTGTTCTTGGGTATCTAAGAACAGTTAACTTCATTAAGCAAAATGTCGCTTAATGAAGTTTCCAGTCTGGCTGGAGCAGATCACTCTGCCCTGCGCCCTGTAATCAAGACATTCGCCCCTAATTGAGCAAGCTCTAACGCGGCAGCTTTACCTATTCCGTTGCTTCCGCCTGTAATGATGACAACTTTATTGTTCATGATAATCTTCGATTTTCGGTGATTAAGCTTCAGTAAGTGGACGAAGGAAGATTTGCTCGCGTAGAACTTGCCAACGTCCATCTTCAAATCGCAGTTCAATGTTGCAAAGCAATTTCATTTCTTCGCCATTCATTCCACTGTGCTTGCGACTTAATACACACACAGCTGAATCACCTAAAATGTGGTAATCATGCCATTCAGCCCATGTGTTTAGCTGGGTTTTTCCCTCTTCTGCTTGCTTAGCAAAGTGCGCCTTAAACTCAATTTTATTAAACGTTTGTACTGTGCTGTCAGGCATAATCAGCGTGGTATGAAAGTCTTCGTGATAGATAGTATCTAGCGCTTCGATATCAAAGTTAGTTGCGCGGTCAATTAGGTGATCCATTGCTTCACGAATTGCTTGTTTAGTATGAGTAGCTTTCATTATTTATCTCTTCTATTGCTTGTCTGGTTGATGCAGCAAATATTACTCCCGCTTGATTAGCTATAGAAGATAGCTAAAATGAACACCATCTATTCCTAAATCGAATGCATTATGGATCAAATTGGCGCGATGCGTGTGTTTCTACGCGTAATACAAACAGGCAGTTTCTCGGCAGCAGCAAGAGAACAAAATACTTCTCAGGCAACTGTCAGCAAAAAAATATCAGCTCTAGAGGATAAATTAGGTGTCAAGTTGATAACACGAACGAGCCGAGAGTTGTCTCTAACGCAAGCAGGTCATGAGTATTTCGGGCACTGTGTGAGTATTTTGCAGGAAATCGATGAGGTTGAAGCAAATGTGCGTTCACAAGTCAGTACACCGAAGGGAACACTGCGCATTGCTGCACCCGCCCCAATAGCGCGAATGTTATTAGCTCCGCTTATTGCTGAATTTCTAAATGAGTATCCTGAGATAGAGGTGGACTTGGTCATTGATGAGCGCCATATCGATCTGGTTGCGGAAGGCATTGATATCGCCATTCGTGCTAAGAAACTGGAAGATTCATCACTAATCGCAAGGCCTTTATTTCGTAACCCCTTACAATTGGTTGCCTCACCAGATTATCTGGCAAAGCATGATACTCCAACTAGGCCAAGCGATCTGAAATCTCACAACTGTATCGTTTACACTTTCAATCGCTCGTTAAACAATTGGCATTTTATCGAAGATAACCAAGAGGTTTCGATACCAGTTCATGGCTCTGTCCGCAGTAATAGTGGTGAAACCAATTTAGAAATGGCACTGGCTGGGCTAGGTATTACTCAACTGCCTATATGGATGATGGACCGTTATTTGGAAAGTGGCGAACTGGTTCAAGTATTGAATGATTTTTCGAGTGACACGGTTCCAATTAACGCGATTTATCCCCATAGCCGCCATATACCCTTGAAAATACGTTGCTTTGTAGATTTCATCCAAGAAAAGCTACGGGGTAAATACCCATAGTGTAGTGGCAGAGCTAATTCATATTCGAATGTACCTCAAGACACTAATATAGTCGTGTAACTTGCTCTACAGCTAGACGGTATATAGCTCATAATATGTAGTCACGATAACCAAATGCTTACTTCGGATAACTTGTCATAGGGTAGAAGTCTCGTTAACAAGATATGAATGAGTATTTACTCTGAATGATTTCGGGGCAATGGCGAGTCAGGCAAGTCTGACTGACTCTAAGATGGACAAAAGTTTGTCAGTGGCTCCCCTAAATTAGCAACTAATGGATAACTATGGGTATGGAAAGTAGTTAACTTTATGTCCAATATCAAAGGAGCAAGACGACAGAGCCATAGAAATGAAGCAAATTGAATATGTAACTTCTTTACCATTTTTTCGATTTAATCTGGTATAAATAGACCAATGTCAATTCCAAGTGATTGATCGTATGCATCAATTGAAAATCTGAAGGTTAAAGATGAATTTAAGCACAGCAAATGAAAACTTTAGGCAGTTGGTTGGACACAATGTTACATACTCTATTCCTCCGTTTCAGAGAGACTATTCGTGGACGGAAGAGAACTGGGAAGAGCTTTGGTTAGATATTATCGCTATGTATAGTGATGATGGCGAAGATGAGCATTATATGGGTTATCTCGTCTTACAAAGCGGAGACGATCAAAAAATCAGTTCAGTGATCGACGGTCAACAGCGTATCACTACAATTAGCATAATTGTGCTTTCTTCTTTGTTACACCTAGAAAAATTGATAGCTAAAGACATTGATGCTGAAAACAATCGGGAACGTGAGAAAGTACTCCGCAGTAGTTACATCGGCTATAAAGATCCAATTAGTCTGAGAGTTCGGTCGAAACTGACTCTTAATAATCAGAACAACAACTATTACCAATCTTATCTAGCAACTAATGCAAGTCATTTACCTGCTAGAAATTTAAAGCCCTCTGAACACCTTTTGAGAAAAGCTTATCTTTGGTATGTCAGTAAAATTGAAGCTAGATTTGGATTCGAACAAGATAGTGGAGAGAAGGTAACTGCATTTATCGACTCTCTTGTGGATAAACTTTTTTTTACAGTGATTAGCGTTACGAATGAACTAAATGCTTTTAAAGTGTTTGAAACACTGAATGCACGTGGCGTTAGACTTTCTTCAACTGATCTCTTAAAAAACTACATCTTTTCAGTTATTAGTGGAGAAGATACACATTTAGAAATAATCAAAGATTTAGAAGATAAATGGGAACGAATCACAGGACTGCTAAATAGTGAGAGCTTCCCCGAACTTTTAAGAGTCTTTTGGAATAGTAAAAATAAAATTGTACGTAAAAAGGATCTTTTCAAAACTATTAAAAAGTCAGTTGACTCGAACACCAAAGCATTTGCACTGTTGAATGATTTGGAATACAACGCAGAAATATATGCTGATCTAAGAGACCCTCAGAGTTCAACATGGAACTCAAGTGAAAGGGACTCGCTTAAGCAACTTAATCTATACAGTGTCAAACAACCTATGGCAATGTTGATGTCTGCATATCGTGCATTTTACAAAACCGAAAGGGACACTTTTACAAAAATACTTAATGCTATATCTGTGATTTCATTTAGATACAATATTATCTGCAACCTTCCTCCCCAAGATCAAGAAGGTTTGTATAGCTCTGTTGCTATAAAAATTGAAAATAAAGACCTGACAGATTTGCAATCTATCTTCAGTGAATTGAGAGAGATCTACCCAGATGATCAGCAATTTGTTTCTGCATTCAAGAACAAGCAGCTTAAAACGACAAACAGCAGAAACCAAAAAGTCGTGCAGTATATACTTAAGAAATTAGAGGAAAGCGTATCAGGTCAGTCTATTGATCTAGAAACGAAAGTTTTTAATATTGAGCATATACTCCCGCAAAATCCAAAAGAGAATTGGCCCAATTTTAGCGATGCTTTACACCTTCAATATGCGTATCGATTAGCAAATATGATTATATTAGAGGCTTCTATCAATCGAGAGATTGGAACAAAATGTTTTGAAGAGAAGTCTGAGGCCTTTAAAGGTAGCTCTGTATCACTGACTAAAGCAATACCAGAGCATTTCAATGAGTGGGGCCCCAACACGATCGACTCTAGACAAAATTATTTAGCTAAACAGGCTAAAAATATCTGGAAAATTCAAGGTATCTAATAGCTTTACCGCCTAGGCGTAAACATAGAATGTTTGTAGAACGCTGAGTGGAAGGTCGAATTATCCTCCCCCTCCCGTGATACAACACAGGGATTAGCAACGAACACTATTAGAAGAATGGATAACTTTTAGTAGGGCACAGGATGTGAATGATTAGAAGCACTAAATAGTAATGGGGCAAAAGCATTCTAGATCGGCACTATCAAGCGATTTGTATTTCTGAGCTTAGCGGTATTGCTGCCCCAATTAATGGGGCATACCTTATTAATCACAATAACTCACTTATTCGAGCGGCACGGGCTAGCCGTTTTTCCTAAGTACAAAGTATTGATAGGTGAAGTCTTTAGCAGCACTTTGCTCATATATTGAAATCTCTTTCTCGATATCTGCGATGGCTTGAGAATCCGGCATACTGGGTTTCAACCCTTCCATTCTTTGCTGGAGAGGCAGCCAGTAGTTTTTCCATGCTTCAACATCTAGTGAAAAATGCTCCACCACCTCATAGCCCTGCTGCTTAAAAAGCTTGAGCCGCTCAGGTATCGAGCTAATATCAGGGTAGTCTGCCAGCCAAAATTTCATGGCGTCTTCATCTGGGGTATCTGTCAGCCACACCAAATCACTCACCATCAACATACCTTTATCTTTTAGTAACGGTTTCCACTGCTTTAGAGCGTTTTCCATACCCATAATGTACACGCAGCTTTCGGCCCAAATAGCATCAAAGCTTTTCTCTTTAAATGGCAACTCCGTCATTGATGCACAAACTGGAGAGATCCGTTGCGCAAGATTTAAACTTTGTATTCTTTGATGAAGATGTTCAATGGCCATAGGTTCGTTATCGACGGCCGTAATATGCGCTGTACTATTCTCGGCAAGAAGTATGGTCGATAGCCCCTTACCAAAGCCTATTTCAAGCACTTGGGATATTGACTCTGGCGATATCAAAGTCAGGGCTTTTAAAGAATCCTGTGTGCTACCTGGGCCCCATCGCTCTAATGTTTCAAACACCGTCATAAAATCTTGCATATAAGTATCGTGTTGGTTCATATCTTTTGATAACCATTTTAATCTGAGGGCTTCTTTCTCACTGTAGCCCTGTACATGTAACCAATTGAGATAAGCGTTAGGCGCATTTTTACCGAGAGATTGATGTAACTCTCTTTGTGAACCTTTACCAAGCAATGCCATCAGTAACTCACGAGCATGCTGCTTTTTCTCAATCTCCTCATTGAGCTGATTTAATCGACTCTCCAACAAGCTTTTATCCAACTTCGCTTGCAAACATTCTTGACACTCTTTGAGTGAGAGGCCTGCAGTTTGCAGCTGCTGAATAAGAATCAATCGCTGAAGATCACCTTCACTGTAATAACGGTATCCATTATCAAGGCGCTGCCCCGTCACTAACCCCAGTCTTTCGTAATAAAGCAAAGTGGTGCGAGATACCCCCACCTTTGCTGCCAGTTCTGATATTAGATACATGTAAAATACAACCCAATTGTGTTTAATCTAGAGAGAGTATGAAGTGTAAAGCGGTAGACAGGTCAAGTAGATTAGCGGAATTTTTGATGTTGGTTAAGGTAAAGGCGACGAAGTACAAGACCTCTCCTATAAGGTCAATACTTAACCCTATCCATTGATTACAAGTTAAGCTCATTTGGTCCAGTATAGTAAGACTATATGAGCTTAACTTTGGAGGTTTACAGTGGATACCCTGCCCTAAATCGTCTGATATGATGAGATTAAAGCCTCTTCAACACCCTGACTTTGGCTATCCATAAGAGATTGCAACAAGGTGATTTCTTCAACCGTAGCACCTCTCAAAGGACGGCGAGGCAGGCCAGCAGCGATACCTTTTAGCACCAATCCTGCTTTTATGGCTTTAGGTATGCCACCAGAGACAATAAAGTTCAACATGGGGAGCTGCTGATAAAAGATCTCTCTTGCCTCATCAAGCTGACCTGCAGCAACACTTTGGTAAAGTGCTTTGGGCTTTTTACCAATCAGGTTAGGAGCAGCGGTACACCAGCCTGATGCACCTGCACAAAGAGCCTCCAAGGCCAGAGGGTTACTGCCATTAAAGAAAGGTAGCTTGCCAGAGCTCAGAGCATACAACTTGTGCATCCGCTGAATATCTCCGCTGCTCTCTTTCACCATGGTGACATTGTCTATTTCATTAAACATCTGAACTAACAATTCAGGAGACATATCAATGCCGCTGGTTGCGGGATTATTGTATACCATAATAGGAAGGCTGATAGATTCAGATATCTCTTGGTAATAATTAAAAATTTCTTTTTGCGTCAACTTCCAATATGAAACGGGGATGATCATCACGGCATCGGCGCCGATTGACTGCGCATACCTTGCTTTGCTGATCGCCTGTAGGGTAGTTAATTCTGAAATGCCCACAATTACTGGCACTCGGCCTGAGACAGTTTTCACCGTAAAGTCAGCAACTTGACGCCATTCTTCTAAGCTTAAATAAGCACTTTCTCCAGTGCTACCCAGTGGCGCGATAGCGTCGCTGCCATTTTGAAGAAGACGCTCCAGCGTTTCACCAAGTACATCAAAATTAATGCTACGTTCATCGGCGCTAAATGGGGTAATTGGGTAAGAAATAATACCAGATAGTTTCACGTTATTGTCCTTATATACAGTCGGGGTGGGTTTTCAGTACTTGCCTTACGTAATAAGCAAAATTCACTTTGTTTCGTTTATCCGTGGAGACCCAATCGTGAGCTTCATTAGCGAGTGCTGGGGGAATGGGTTGGATCTGTCCAGCTGCCATCGCGAGCAATTGCAGCTTTGCAGCTCGCTCAATCAAAATGGCGAGGTTGCATGCTTCTTCAATGGTTTTTCCTGTCACCAGCTGACCATGATGAGAGAGTAAAATGGCTCGGTTGTTTCCCAGCGCATTCGAAATAAGGATTCCTTCTTCATTACCTACTGGAACCCCGGGCCAATCGCCAAGGAAGGCACAATCATTGTACAGACCACAGGTATCCATATGAGATATGGTTAACGGAACTCTAAGCATGGAAAGCGCGGCGACATAGGTTGGGTGGGTGTGAATGATGCAATTCACTTCGGGGTGTTCTTTGTATACCCATGTGTGAAATCGATTAGCTGGATTGGCCATACCTTGCTTATCCAGAGGCTCTAGATCTTGGTCTACTTCGAGAAGATTATCGGCGGTGATTTCATCAAACCCTAAACCAAACCTCTGGGTAATGAAGGTATCAGGTTTATCTGAGCGGCAGGTGATTTGCCCTGCAAGCCCTGAATCATGCCCCTTAGTGAATAAAATCCGGCAGGTTAATGCAAGCTTTTGCCTGTCGGTTAAATTGAGATCAGGAATAGTGGCATTCATGCTGCTCTTGGCCATTTCCATTAGGGTCTCTTTACTGAATGTGTCAGTTTTCATTATCTTACCTCCCAAGGCTATTGCGTCTCCTAAACTTCACTCTCATAATACTGGCTTACTGGACCCTTAATAACAGCCAGCTTTTATTTCCTTACTGGTCCAGATGGAGGTGTATTTGTTACGTCCTTGGCAAACTAAAATTTGGCTTTCACGAAAAAGCGGGGAGTCCATTCACACAAGCTTGAGCAATCAGATCGCAGAAGACATTTGCTCTGGGCGTTTGGCTTCTGGTCACATGATGCCGGGATCTAGAACCTTAGCGCTTCAGTTGGGGATCAACCGTAAAACGGTTCAACAAGTCTATGAGGAGCTGGAGTCTCAAGGATGGTTGGTTTCCAAACCACGTCGTGGAACCTATGTGGCAGATATACTGCCCGAGCTGTCTTTGTCGTGTGAAAACCAAGAGTTAGTAAGTCAGGCACAAAAAGCTTGTTCCACTGGAAACTCGTTCGAATCGAAGCTGCGTTTACCCAATCATGTGATAGAGACCCGCTCTATTAATGACGGAGTGCCTGATACTAGGCTGATCCCATATGAACTGCTGTCACGTGCTTTTCGCCGAGCAATAGTACAAACGAGCAGACAGCCTTATTTGGGTTATGGTGATCCTAGGGGCACTGATGCTTTGCGTCAGTCACTCCAACATATGCTCAATATGGACAGGTTTATGAATGTCACCACAGACCAAATTTGCGTTGTCCGTGGCAGCCAAATGGCGATTTACCTCTCATCAAAGGTTATGGACCCTAAGAAAGGTGTAATGGTAGTCGAACATCTTTCTTACTCACCGGCAGTGACTGCGTTTGAATCCAATGGATTTAGCGTTGTTCGATGTCGGCAAGATGAGCAAGGCCTTGATATTGAAGACTTGGAAAAGATTTTATCGTCTTATCAAGTGGTAGGCGTTTATACAACGCCACATCACCAATATCCCACAACCGTCAGTTTATCCATGGATAGGCGCCTTAAACTCTTGCAGCTCTCCAAACGCCATGGATTTGCTATATTGGAAGACGATTATGATCACGAGTTTCACTATGATAGTCGCCCCATTCCGCCGCTAGCCACACTTCCAAACAGTGAAAACGTAATTCATATTGGTTCTTTATCTAAAGTGTTTGCCCCAGGCTTAAGGCTTGGATACATGGTGTCGAGCCCAACATTCATCAATCGTGTTGCTGAGGAGGTGACTCTGATCGATAGACAGGGCAATACAGTAACTGAGCTCGCAGTCGCGGACCTGATGCAATCAGGCGATGTCAAAAAACACATTCGTAAAGTTCGTAAAATATACCAAGCTCGTCGAGATCATGCCGCAAGTGAATTGCAGCGCATTTTCAACGATAAGGTGTCGTTTCACCTACCGCAAGGTGGGTTGGCACTCTGGATTGATATTTCACAACTACTAACCTCCTTTAGTGAGGATAAACCAGAAGATATTTTATCAAACTTACCCGTTTTATCAGGCAGCAAACTGTTTCCCAATGCAGAGGCAATATCACCAGCACACATACGATTTGGCTTCGGGGCACTAACAGAAGGTGAAATTACCATTGCTCTAGAGCAATTTGCTGCACAACTGATGTGAAGGCGATGAACGACATTTTAAGCCAGCATGGAAAATTCGAATTTGATCCTCGCGTATTTAAATATGCCACAATCCTCGGACCGCAAAAGATAAAAAAAGAAGATATGGTGAGCTCACCATATCTTCTAGTTACATTATTTCACACTTAAAGCCTATTTAGAGCATGCTACAATGGATATCCTGCCCTAAGTCGTTTTGTTTCATGATTCCCCATTCAACAATGGACTGATTGGTGAGTTTTTGATAAGTCACATTATTTAACCAAGTTGAAATGGGTGATAGCCAATATAAAGAAGGATCTTTGGAAATAGACAGTAACGCCTCTTTCCATGCGATGAAATTGGACTCACAACCGCTATTAGACACGTCATTAAACATTCGACTCATACTCACAAGTGTTGTAATTTTTTGCCCCAGCTCTGAAGAAGGGTCATAAAGTGCGTCAATGGCGCCAAACAATCTGGCATCATAGCTATCTGGGATCAAATCAGACACTAGATATCTTAAAATATGAGCAGGCAACATTTCGGCAAACAACACAGGTGTATTATCCTGCATTGCAGAAACATGGCGGCCAAGACTTGAGCGTTGCGAGTGAAGGATTGCCATATAACGCTGGAAGTCACCTAATTGAGCATGCAGCCAATCTGCTCCGTTTTGTTTACTTAAGTCCAGTGCCTCCGCCATATGAGATTTTACTATGCCTTTCGCCAGTGGAAGAGTATTGCCTGACAAATTCGTCACATCCAGAGTTGAGTTTTTTAACGCTGATGCGATAAATGGGGCATATTTCTCTATATCAAAACTGTTCGGATAAACATAACTGTATAATTGACTGCCCTGTGTGGCTTTCCACTCATTTTCTAACGCAGGCTCAATCAACTCATCAAGCTTTTCGACTCGTTTACGGTGAACATATAGGCTACGACCTGAATAGCTGGCTAGCCAACGCGCAATATCATCAAGGGAACTGGATCGAGATAGATTTTCTTTGGCCAAGTACGATGCGCTCCATCCCGCACAGGATTGCTCACCAATACAGTCACTACCAAGCTGCTGGCGTGAGTCAAACAACCAACGATATACTTCGGCCTTGCTCGTCTCATTTTGTTTGATGTTCCGCTGATGCTCAGAATAAGACAATATCTGCTGCTCTAGCCACTGCTCTTCAGTTTCAGGATTCCAACCATTTTGTATTAGTGTGTATAGTGTTTCATTGAATAGCTGGTAATAGTACTCTCGCTCTGGCACTTGTATTTCACGCACAACTTCGTCTTGTGATGGGTCAAAACGGCGAGTTTCTGCTGGAACTTGAGTGTATTCTACACAACCACGAAAGTTAGGATCGCCCCCTAAAATGCCCAAACGAGAACAGTACTCATAGCTGTCTTGTAACACTAAAACCTTAGAAGAGAGTTCTCTCGCTGTAGCAGGTCGGTAAAGCAGGCTTCTTGCCATTTCATCGACAGCGTATCGGCTTGCTTGTTCTTTGAAAAAATCATTGGTGTTTGTGATTGCCCCTGCATCAAATAATTTATCGATTAACTGCAATCCTTCGCTTCTCATCAGACTCTGCAGCTTAGTGCTGATAATACGAACATGATTATCGGCCGTTTCAGCAATTTTCTTCTTGGCGTTTAGTGTCCGTAAATAAAGTTTTCTTAGCGCGTTGCGATCCAAACCACTTAAATCACTACTGCGCAGTCGGTCAAGTTTTGTAATCGCTTGTTCAAGCACTGAATTTTGGCAGTGCTTGAGCGCTGATAAGGCATTAATGGCTTGGCGAGTGGAAGGTGAAAGACTATTACTTCTTTGCTGAGAATAAAGCGCGTAAACCGCATTGACTTCAGACTGGCAAACACTTCTGATATCGGATGAAAACAACCGATTTCCGTCTTTATTGATGCCTAACTTAAAATACAAGGTTTTATTCAGCTCTTGATCGACCGCGGTGATCAACTTATTTGAAAGAAGGGTTTGAGCCTTTACCGATTCTTGATAATAAGCTTGATATTTTAAAGCAACATCAGACGCATAACTTTTGACGATCGTTTCTATGGTTTTATGCTGATTAGCAGCTAAAGATGCCCAGTGTTTTTTGTCTCTTAAATCTTGTCGAGTAACGATATCGTCATGGATTTTGAAGCTGTAGTGATCCCCCGCAGCCATATTATTCCAACGATTAACCATAATATGACGGTCAATACTGCGCTGAGGCAGCTTAAGAACACCAAACCAATCGACCAGTTCCATAACAGTAGCAAAACGGTCGTAGGATGTTCTTGACTCATCCTCAAAAGCATCAGCAACATTACGAGCCCATAGGCCAACAGCAACTGCATCTCCTATTGGCCCTAAAACCTCAAGTGCAGCCCCACCCACTTTAGAGGCAGTGCGACCAATAGAAGATAACAGACGTGAGGCTTCTTCAGCTTCTAGAGCAACAGAGCTTTCTGGGCCAACTTCAAGCAAAGAGGAGGTATTGTTATATAGGTATTTTGCTTCGCTTAAGTCAGTTGGTTCGGCTGAAAAATGGTTTGGTGCATTAGGAAATAAATCTTCCGGCGTTATACCTTCACTAAATGAAGTATAATTTTTCTCACTCAAGCGATTAAAGGCCTCTTTATCGAGAATATTAAACTCATCGCCAATAGTACAAAATCCGGCAGCCAATGCGTTGGCTGATAGCATGGCACAAAATAGTATTATATTTTTTAACTTCATATTGTTGATTATTCTTAGATTTACTGAAAAGGTGACAGTTTGGTTTTGTTCGAAAAATGATTAGAATTCACAAGCTTCAACTGCTGATATATTTTCTCCGGTGTGCATATCTTTAATAGGCCTATCTCCTACCTCACTTGCCGCTATTTCTCTGTAGATCACATTATTCGTTCCTATATCAGGGTTGATATCGATGGCTGTCACTTCAAAGAATGTGTCTCGATTAATTAAGACTTCCAATTCATCCGTTCTCATCTCAGGCATAATGATCGACGCTTCTCCATTGCGAAGTTCAAACATTGATCTCTGACCTCCGTAAAAGCCCTCAGTTGATCTTGCAGACACAGAGGTCGAGAGAAAAGTGCTAGGACTAACAACATCACCCACTTTAATTAAACCGTCACTGTAGGCTTTTATTAACGACTCACCACGATAGGTTTCACCGGTAAATTTAATTCCTTGCTCAAACGCTGAATCAATATGCTCAATAATGGGGGTTATTTCTTCAGTATTTTCTCCATTAAGTATTGCTCGCCGAATAGCTTGATAGCCATTTTGTTGATAATAATTAAGGGCATCAATAGATTCATACGATAAAGCATATTGCTGCTGCATTGATGAAGGCTGAAGCTTTGACATAAGTTGGTAATACTCATCAACACTTTCTTTGGTGAAAGGGTTGTCGAGTTTTTCTATTAAGTCCTTAATTTCAGCTTTGGTGTAATATCCTTTGTTATATTTAAGCCCAGCAAAACTCACCGATGAAATAGCAAGTAATGTGACAATGGCAGTTGAAAAAATAAGTTTACTTAGCAACTTCACTTATACATATCCTTAACATGCTGATTTATTTGCACACATCATACATGCATATGTATTGACTTATAATGATAATGCTTATATAACAATGACTTATTTATACATGCATTCCAACTTTAGGATATCGACCTTGTATCGAGTAAGGTTCCTTTGGAGCCGGGTACTAGTTGGGGGAATGCATAGAAGCAAGCGCTGCGGTAATACCGCTGTATAGATATGGAAAAATATGACTCGGATATATTATCCTAAACTGCTTACAACGCCCACTCGATAACTGCGGGTAAACGAAGCTTTCATCCAAAAGAAATTAATTAACTCAAGAGATAACAAACAATGGCGCGAAGCCTTCCTATGACCCCTTAACGACAATCGCCCCCAATTGGGGGCGACAATTCAAGGTAGGTTTGGTTCTTTGTTGCTCTAATGCTTCGCTTGCTAGAACACCTGTGACATACCTGTATCTTGGCTGCTGAACAATAATAAGCCAATGGCGATAAGGAGTAAGCCACCAAAAAGCTGCACATAATAGCCAGCGAGTTGCCATGGCGCCGTTTTGTCACTGCTGGTTGCAGCAAGGTAACGTTTGACTATTTTCTTACTGGTCAAGGTTAAGATGGCAATAATTGAGGTTGTCAGAGCGGTTCCACCAGCCATGGCAAGTGCACTCATCACGCCCAACCAATAGGTGCCTACCATATTGGCAAACAACAGCGCCATGATAGCACCGGTACATGGTCTAATCCCTATGCTTGCAACAATCCCAACGTATTCTCTCAAGGTCGATGCCTGATTAATTTCATCAGCACCTGCCACGTGCTGATGTCCGCAGCCACATTCATCGTGTGAGTGGTCTGCAGCATGCACAGCACTCTGGGGCATCAATAACGAACTAGGGGCATTCATCGACATCATTGGTGAGGCGGTGATTGGCGTCAAGGTTTTCACCTTCAGCTTAGGCACTCGAATAGCTCGGTAAATCTGCTTGCTCGCTTTCCAACAAATCAGAAGACCAAGCACCACAACCAAAACAAAGCTAAGCGCAACAAAGGTAGCGGCCTTTTCATTCACCACTCGCATTGACGCATTAAAGCCCCAAATTAAGACGCTCACCAATAAGATGGCCACCAAGGCTTGGCATATGGCTGAAATAATGGTCAGCATCAAACTCGCCCTTACTTTCGCAGGATGCGTGGCTAAATAGGTAGAAACAATCACCTTACCATGACCAGGCCCAAGCGAATGAAGCATTCCATAAAGAAAACTGAATCCGACCAAATACCCACCTGACACCAATGGCTCGCTTTGCGCGCTATAAAGTAAATCTGCCAGCTCAGCATTAACTTCTCTTTGCCATTCAATGGCCGACAAGACTAGAGAAGGCCAAATAAGCCACACCTGATAAGCGCCGATAATAAGCACCAATAAAGAAATAACCGCAATTAACCAACTTGTTTTCATGGTTCGACTTAGTTTCATCCTACTAAACCTTATTATTTTCAACGTAAATAATCACGCCTTGAGAAATGAAAGAGACAATAGATCTATTAGCTAGCTACAACCGCACATTGCATTTTGACCATCTGGGTAAATAGCTGACCAAGGGTATTATCCGGGTCAGCATCTTCAGGTAACGACATGGCATACATCATTTGCTGAGAAGTAGGATGAGGTTCAACCAGATCGAATTGGCATTGCTGCGCCAGCCCTTTAGACAGAACAACATCAGATTTAGAGCGCCAAGCCATATCAACATAATAACTGGAATCAAAGACCAGCAAGCGCAGCGTATCTCTGGTTACCGGTTGAGGCTTAGCCAGTGGTAGCGCGAAACTGAGTTTTAACTTAGATTTATCGCGCTCAAATTTTTGGTCAGTGGCCGGGTGATATTTGATTGGCTCCTCGCCATCATAAAAGTAGGTAAAGTAGTGTTGGCTTAGCATATTCTTTACCACGGTTTTGGCCAGCTTATCTAAAGTGCTTTGCGCGTTTTCAGGCGACATATCTTCACCATCAAGCAAATAGGCTGACGTCATTGAATCAAACGTCCACTCCATTTTAAGGCCGCTGACCACACCATTTTCACCTTCGATATGAGTTTTCATATTAACCCAAGAATGAGGATGAGCCTGAAGAGGAAGAGAGACACTCAATAGCGATAAGCTCGCTAAACTCCCTAGCATAAAACGCCGGCAGAACCTTCGCCTTGTATGCATGGATAGCCATCTAAAAGCTTTGGTCCACTTTTTCATCCTAACGGTGAAACTCATATACATATCAACTCCTTTTTCTACAACCCATTCCTGCCTTGTTTAACAAGGTATCACTCTATGTTCATTAGCTGGTACGAAGTGGTTTATCAGCCGCATCTGCGGGCGTGTTACTCGGCTCCTTGGTCTTTTTCCAAGACAAAGCAATACAGGCGACGACTATCATGCATCCCCCCAAGACTGTCATCCAACTTGGGATTTCCTGCCAAAAGATAACGCCCCACAACACATTAAATACCAACCCTATGTAACGTGTACCTGCCACTACCGCAGCATTCTCATGAGTAAACGCCTTGGTCAAAAAGATTTGTCCGATAAGCGATACAACTCCAATGGCGATAAGGTAGAGCCAAGTCGCTCCCTGAGGCATGACAAAATCATCTTTCATCAGATAACCAGATACCAACATGGCGGTCATCAAGAAATAAAAAACAATCTCATAGGTGTGGTGTCGCTTGCTTAAGTGTCGAATTGTGATCGATGCACCTGCCGCAAACAAAGCACTGGCGACCCCAGCAAGCGCATAAATGTTAAACGACTGATAATCAAATGGGTTCGTGACTAGCCCAACCCCTGCAAGCACCACAGGAAGCAAGAATTTCGCTTTAGCGGGTAAACGCTCCCCTAATACAAAGTGCGATAAGACAATCACAAAAAAGGGCGACAAATACGCCAAAATGGCAGCATCAGCCAATGGAATATGGGCGATCGTATAGACAAAAGCCAACAGATAGAAAGCGCCAAATAAACCTCTCAGCACCAACAGTGGTACACCTGTGCTCGACAAAGTCACCTTGGCCTGCCACATTAAACCGAGCACTAATACACTGCCAATAGCACTGCGGAAAAACACAATTTCTGCACTGGGGATGGTTAAACTGGCTGCTTTAATTAGCGCGTTCATCACGCTAAAAACGAAAGCGGAGAAAATGGCAAGCGCCACACCTTTATTCATGATTCACTCCTAGATCAGAAGGCAGCCATGCGAGACCATGACTCGCTTGGTCTTGATTGGATTGGTTAAATGGGTTTTCGAGCCCTCGCTCAAGTAACCATTGCTCAAAAACACCCAGCACTTGATTAATCGACGTACAATCAATACCGCAATAACTCGACAGTGATTGCAGCCAATACAGTGCTTGTAAGTCTTCACTTGGGATTCTAGGCCAGTATGCTTTTTCAAGATCACCTTTGGCAAAAGGTACCGCGGAGAAATCAAAATACCGTCCATCCTTATCTGGAGTAGAAAAAGGATCAATTAAGATCGCGCTATAACGAACATAAAGGCGATATTCTTGTTCTATAGGCGTGCAGTCCGTAAAGGTATCAATTTGATCACGAGACAAACTTTGCTCACGAACGGGATAGTTATCATCGTTTAAAAACTGTAATAAGTTAAATGATTGGCCACCGAGCTTTTCAATCAGAGCAGACACATCTCGCCACAAGGACACCATGGTTTGCATTGCCAATGGCGTGATCGGCCCTTCTGGGAATAATTTGTACATGTACTTCTTATCCCCCGTCTCAGCAAAAATATGATCAAGTGAAAAGGGGTTAATAAACAATGCAGAATGAACGTAAAGCGTAATATTACGCCCCTCAACACTGAATCCACTTTTCAGTGTCTGAATTTGAGTATTAACTAAATTCAATGCTTCTTTAAACAGTGAGAATATACCATGTTCGTTTTGGCTAACATGGGCATAGACACGTTTTTTGACTGCTTTTGTGATCACTCGCAGCGTGTGTTCTTTGGGTTCAAATTTCGTTGCTGCAAAGTAATTAGAAAAGACCACTACGTTGGGTGTTATCCCTTGCTGGGCAAAGAAACCTTGGGTGATTTGATGACCCCCAAACCAGGATGAAAGCAGCACGACTTCCTTCACTCGTGTCAGACTTTCTATGGGTAACCCATTTAACACCGAAACTAGAGCATACGCGGGAGTCGCAATAACGATGCACTCCCAATCACCGTCAACAAGATCCAGATCTGGGTATACCGAGTCAATGCAGGCTGACTTTGCCAAGCAAGACAAGTTTTCTTTCGCTGCATCAACTTGAACGCAGTCCCCATGGGTTAACCTGTCAACGCGAGCTTGCCAATGGGAGGATCGACGGCTGACCATACCAAGATGTGAGCAGTGTGGTCGAAGTAATGTCGCGGTTTGGATAGCCGCAGGGCCTGCTCCAACAATTAATAATCGCCCTATTTGATGAGTCATATTAGGCTCTCTCCATTATGACAGTATCGTAAATGGCCGTTAAGTTCTCGAGACGACGCGTCTCCCACCCTTCCATCAACTCTGGATTGAAGGGATAGTTAAATGCAGACTTAATTCCATTACCAAAGCGTACCAACACGCGATGAGAAGGAGTTAGAAAGGGCTTCAAGCGGTTCAATATCTCCCATTTATGCTCGACCAACGAAGCAACCAATATATGAGTCGGCTTAAAATCATTAAACTCAGTGAGCAGGTCCTGACAGCCAAAGCTGGTTGGCAGTGCATCATGATCAAGGTCGTTAGCCATACTCACTGCGTGCTCATCAATATCAACGCCGTGTACAGCCGCGCCAGTCAGCTTTGCTATGGTAAACGCAGACAATGGATATGATCCTGAACCGATAAACAAAACTCTAGAGTCTGGTGTCACACTGGCACTATCGAGCTCAATGTGTACAGTGTTGGACAGCTGGTTTAAGTAATCGGTGATATCCAATTGATGAGACTTAGCGCATTTAGACTGGTGCTTTTCTAGCACACATAGGGCCCGAATCGAGGTTTCACGCAAGCGTTTCAGTTGTCTATCGTGTTCAGGATGACGTTTAAGCTCATCACTTAAGTCTTGTATCGATTCTGTCATGATCCAAGCACAAAGCTCATCAAGCTTTTTTTGCAGTAATGCAAAGCAGTCACAGCTCTCTACGCTGTATTGGGTCAGTGTTTCTATCTGAGATTCAAATGTCGAGATAGCCACTAACAATTCATAATGGCGATAGGTCATCGGCATAAGTAGTCCTTGTGTATTTTCTTCTTATATTGTTGAGCTAGAGACAATGCGGCGTTATGTGGAGATGCCCTTTATTACACTGACCAACATCCACATCAACTTGATACACGTGGCTAAGCAGCTGCTGATCAAGTACATCGCTTGGTGATCCTGCTTTTTGAACTTTACCTTGATCAAGCAACAGCAAATGATCGCAATAGCGTGCAGCCATAGAAAGATCATGTAATACCGCTATGGTGATGCATTGATGTTCATGCGTGTAATCTTTTGCTAGCGCCAGCACTTGTACCTGGTGTTTTAGGTCTAACGCACTGGTCGGCTCGTCTAACAGTAAAACGGATGGACGACCAACTAATGCCTGAGCCATTGAGACCAATTGCTGCTGACCACCACTTAAATGAGAAAAGGTACGAGCGGCAAGATGAAGCAAACCAAGATCTCTCAAAATAGATTCGGCGGTGTGTTCCTGCTCTGGAGTAATGCGCCAATTTAGCGAATGAACCAAGCCCAGCAACACCACTTCAATCACAGTAAGCTGGCTGGAAGATTTATTGAGTTGGCACAAGTAAGCATATCGATTGCGTGGAATGCTTTGACCATCGTCTAGAAATGCACCCAAACTCCCTTGGCTGGGAATTAATCCCATCATTGTCTTTAATAAAGTGGTTTTCCCTGCGCCATTAGGGCCAAGAATGGCAGAGAACTCACCTGATTTGAATGTCGCGTTTATCGGTGTCAGTATTGATTTTCCACCTATTTTAACCGCAACATCTTTGAGCGACAGACGCTTCATAGCCCACCCCGACGTTTAAGTAACAAATAAAGAAGAAACGGCACTCCAACTAAAGAGGTGATAATACCTATTGGAATAATTGTGCCAGGAATGAGCACTTTACCGACCAAGGAAGATACACAAAGCAATAAGGCACCCATTAATGTCGACAAAGGCAAGTAAAGGCGCTGGTCTTCACCGACTAAAAGGCGCGCAAGATGTGGAGCAACCAAACCAACAAAACCAATCGTACCAACAAAAGACACAGCGCCGGCAGTCAGTAGCGAGCAGAGTAAAAACATTTCCAATCTGAGCTTTCGGGTATTAACACCAAGCGCCTGTGCACGTTCCTCTCCTGAAGATAAGGCCGTCAACGCCCATACTCTGGGAAGAGAAAACAGCAGACCAATAATGAGGATCACACCAGCCACTGCAAACGATAACCAAGAGGCTTTCAACAAACTCCCAAATAGCCAGAACACGATTTGTTGAAGAACTTCTGGTGATGCTAGATATTGGACTAAAGACTGCAAAGCCTGAAAGAAAAACAGCACCACAATCCCAGCTAGAATGAGGATTTTAGCGTCCATATTCTGGGAGCGGCCGATAAAATAAATCACTAAGCTTGCGATTGCTGAAGCAATAAAAGCAGTGATAGGCACCCCAAGCCAAGCAAGACCAAAGAGAGAAAACCCAGTGAGCAAGGCCGTCGCGGCACCAAAGCCAGCAGCAGCAGAAATCCCCAAGGTGTAGGGGCTTGCCAGCGGATTGGCGAGCAAGGTTTGCATTAAACCTCCCGCCAGCCCCAGCGAAGCACCTACCACCAAACAGGTAAGCGTGACGGGAAGGCGCAAATGCCACACTATAGTGGTCGACAGCGTATTCCCTTGTGGGCCGCCAAGTAAAGCATCAGCCACACTGTCTAAACTTATCCAAGACGCTCCCGTACAAATATCCAAAAAAATAGAAATACAAAGCGCGATAAAAGTAATCAACAAAGCGCGGTATCGCCTTTGCTGGATTTTTCTGTAAACCCCGCCCTTATTTAAATTCATCTCATGAGAATGAGCACTGGATTGCACATTTCCTAGCATGACTTAACTATCCACCTTGATCATGAATGTTCCAGAGAGTTTTTGCGGCATGTATTGCTCAAAAAAAGCTCGGTGATGTGCCATAGGATCCACGTCCTTAAACGCCTCTGGATAGATAGATTTAGCGAGAAACTCAAGAAATATATGGTCATAGATAGTCCGAGTACCAGAGTGATACATACCATATACATGACCTTGCTTGACGGCGGTGATGTGCTCCCAGCCAGCTCTCTCAAGATACGGATGATAGGTAGCTTGCGCATCTTCTGCTTTGGTACCAAAACCTAGCAAAGCACTGCCATTATGTTTAGCCCAATGCGCACCGGAAATGAAGATAACTTCAGGGTCTTGGCTGAGCACATATTCGGGGGTCAGGTGTGCAGAACCATCAATTTTACCATTGGCAATGTTGTTGGCCCCTGCGATGTTAAGCAAGTTTCCCCACATCGCATTCGCATAAGACTTACCATACTCCGCAGCTCCACCTGTACCAATTTCCACATAAACTCGTCTTTGTGGATGTTGACTCAGATACTTAGCCACTCGTCTTTGCACATCATTAACGGTTTGTTCATAGTCTTGAGCAATGGCTTCTGCCCGCCCTTCAGTTCCCATGACTTTGCCTATCACTCTCGCACTTTTTAAATGTCGCTCTAAAGTTTGTGCATTAAAATCAACGACAACGACTTTAATACCGCTTTTTTCAAGCAAAGCGACCTTGTCACCCAAGGCATCGTATTGCCATGCTGCCAGCAAGGCGACATCTGGTTTAGTAGTGAGGAGCGACTCGAAATCGAAGGTTCCGGTGTAAATGGATCCAGAATCAGTAATGGTTTCAATTTCAGGAATGATGTCACGATACGTTTGCCACTGTGACTGACGATAGTCTTTCCAAGAATGACGAGGGAAAATAGCCACTTTCTTGTATGCATCTGGACCTGCAATAGCCAGATAGTCTTCGAAATAAAAACCTAAGAATATGCGCTCAGCAGGCGCTTCCAAAGTGATATGCCGACCCAGCACATCTTCAACCTCGATTTTGGCCATAGCTGGTAGGTTTAGGCCTAACAAGAGAGTAACAAGCAGAATGCACTTATATATTGCCTTTTTCATTTTTAATACTATTCAAAAATTACTATCGAATGAAATGTTATATCATAACATTATAATTTGAAACAAGTTTTATAGTTCATAACATTCAAATAGATTATCAAAATGCATTCGCGGGCATATTAGTGATACAAAGCAAACTTATCGCTTATGTATAACTTTGTCGTAAGCCTCTGACAAACCAAAGCGCTTATTGTTGAACTGACCATAATGTTTGCTCGCCACTTTGGTTTATCGAACGCCTATTGTGTCACCAACAAAGGTCATGTCTATAATGCGTCTGATTACAGAAGTAGAAGACAACGCAAAAAAATGATGTTTGACTATGACGCATTCTGTAGCGAAATGAGTGGCATCAAACAAAGCCCCTATCAATTTAAACTACCGATAGAGAGTATTCGCCGAGATTTAGACGATCTAAACCGGACAAAGCGAAAAATGTATCGCAAGCGCTACGAAATGCTCGACCTCTACGAGGAAAAAATTAGGGCATCACTTGCGGCGTAAATGTCTGGCTTGAGAAAGTCAATTATCAATTCCCAAAAGGAGCGACAAAGATGTTGGTGATCGTAGCGAATAAATAGCCACTTATCACCTTTTTAGTACTGAATTAGGGAAAATGGTTATATATTTAATTCAAAATATAAAAATTTTATATTTATTCGCATATTCAGACCATTTACTCGATTAGGCTTATATAAATGATCAAATATTTATCACTACTAATTTTTATGTTATCGACATCTGCGTATGCAGGTTGGATTGCTGAACAAACAAAAGTTATCGCTGTCGAAAGCACTTCTGGAAATACCGATACATTCACAGCCATAGTGAGAGGTGGCAGTGGAGCTTGTGTATCATTAATGGGGGACAATCTTATCTATTTCCCACACTCTGAGGCAGCCACATCCGACATACATAATCGTACTTACTCAATGCTATTGGCAGCCCTTACTTCTGGGGCTAAAGTATCCATATATAATTATGCTGATAACTCTTGCCAAAAAGCAGTTGGTGTAAGAATGATAAATGAATAGTTTGAATGCTGTTCAAAATCGTCACTCTGCGAATTACAACACTACATTATTAAAGGCTAGTCAATGATCTACACAACCACAGAAACGATTCCGGGCAGAGAGATTGAAACCGTGCTAGGCATTGTGAATGGCAATATTGTCCAATCCAAACACGTTGGACGAGACATTATGGCCGGACTTAAAGGCATTGTCGGTGGTGAGCTGAAAGGCTACACCGAAATGTTAACTGAAGCGCGTGAAATCGCTATTGAGCGTCTCGTTCAAGACGCGGCTAAGTTAAATGCAGATGCTGTGGTCGGGATTCGATTTACAACCAGTGCGATTACTGACGGAGCATCAGAACTTATGGTGTTTGGAACTGCGGTAAAGCTCAAAGCCTAAACAAGGTTAGTATAGGCCCAAGCCTTAAATACTTATTGGGCCTAATATTTAACCAAGTATTAATGGGTTAATTGGACTTCTTCTTTTTTTTAAAAATGGATTTATACACTTCGATGAAAAAGTTAGCTATAGCACTTTCAGGATGTGAGTTTGAGTACTCTTGTATGACATGAATAAAATTAGATTTGTATTTTTCGACGGCTTCTTCACTCGATTGCGCAAGTATCACATCACCATCAACTTCAAATCCAGCCTTTATTAATTGATCCTTCTCGGCAAGAAATGTTTCATCTTCCATGTTTAGGTAAGTAAAGTTTTCTCTACCAAACTCTTGATTATAATAAAACTGAAACTTCATATTAAAATTTAATTTCCATTAAAAATGATACAGCTACACTCTGAACAGAATATGTAACATATCCACTGATGAAAATTATATTCAAATGACAATATTGTAAAGCGTTTTAATATAAAACAATCAATGCCTAATATGTTGATAATATAATAAATTAATCATTTATAACATTAAGTGTATGGCTCAGTTTTATATCTAGTTCTGACTAAGCTCCATCAATGCCGCAAGGGCAGCATTTGCTTTACTTGCTGGAACAAAAATGTGGTCGTGATAATAGGCAGCGATAACATTTGCGCTGATGCCTTTTGATGCTAACTTGGTCGACACTGCTGCGGTCAGGCCAACCGCTTCTAAGCTCGAATGCACGGTTAATGTTATTTGGCGATAAATACCTTCAAAGTCTATACCCGACTTTTCGGCCATGTCTTTTTCAAGCACAAGTGTTAAGCCTTCTGCTTCGATAAAACTAGCGAGGGGCTTGACCTTAGTATAATTTTGAAGGTCATCTTTTACAGTGCAAAAAACAAATTCACCATCGCTCAGCTTAGGTTGCATTGATAAAAGTAGTTGGTCTAGATCCGTAATACCTGACATCTATCATTTCCTTGATTGTGGCTTTAAATGCAGATTAAAACATTAGAGGCCAATAGATGTCAGGAATTTTTGTATTTGGTGTTTATTTTGTCCTGCATACCTTCTTGGATAAGTTTGTCCAAAGCCTTTTGGAGTTTCTCTATTGTTGCGTCCTCCACTTGTCGATTACAGGCAAGACCCATCTTAAGTGCAAAAATATCAATCACTTTCTCTATCGGTTGACCTTGATCAACCATTGCCAGATAACGGGACTCAGCTAAAGCCACCATATCAACTCTTCCTGCAAGTAACTTAAGAATCGATTGGTCTACATTGGCCGCACTATCTAGACTAATAAAACCTTTATCTTTCAGGTAGGCACCTGCCACATCCTCATTTTGGATCCCAATTCGATATTTCATTGCCTCATCAATAGTGCGAACGCTCACGCTGCTTTGTTTCGATTTTACTAGGATCGACATATTTAAAGACAGGGGTTCAACCCACTTAAAAAGGTGGCTCCTTTCAGGCGTGTGTGATGTAGTGAATACACAGGTATTGGCTTCAGTTAACGCTTTGTTGTACGACCTAGCCCATGGAAAGACTCGCATTTCATAATCTATGTCTGCAAGACTGAATATTGCTTCAACCTGCTCAGTAGCAATTCCCTTCAAAATTCCATTTTCTGTGTAGCTAAGAGGCGCGTACTCTTCAGTGTTAATGATAAGCTTGCCATTTACAGAGGTAGCAAACAAAGCAATAAAAAGCGTGAATAAAATGGGTTTCATACCAGGCCTTATCAATCATCCATAAGATTATTGGAGACCTATCACATAAATGATGGTTCAGGACACGTGCCTGAAATAAGCAACCTAGATTAATACAGGTGCATCAATGCACTCACTGCTAAGCTGGTAAAAATAATTTTACTATTAACGACTGTATTACTGGCCCAAATACTTTAACCTATCGATTAGGAATCGGATTTATGTCGACACCAAAATCTCAAGTTAGCCAAACGCACAATTGTACCATGCATCATCATGAAAAAGGCCTGAATTGCTCATGCTGCAACCCTATATGGCAATACCTAATACCATCCGACAACGATACTCCTTCAGAACACTTCTTGAACAGCCACCCCTTGAAAGCAAAACCAAGAATTTTCAGAGTGGACCCAAACCTTCAAATACGTGATGGAAGCATTCTTACGTTAAAAGATGGCATTGAAGACTATGTCGAAGCTATTGGTATAGGGTGTGAGAATGAAGATAGTGGAGCAAAAATTAAAGCTGTAGGCAGCTATGAAGAGGTTAAGAAGGTAATGGGGACGCTCTTTTCCTCAACCAGCATCGAAGAGCAATGGGTCCGTGATGGAAATATTTTAATGCCAGGCCTTATTGAACCACATTTGCACATAATTCCGTCAGCAATATTCAACTTAATGATTGATCTTGGTCCATTTAACGGCCAAGTTCTCAAACAAAAATACACGCAGAAAGTTGTTGTAGATTCACTCGAACCAAAAGGCTTCCCCTTCCTTGACAAAAACCAAAAAACTGAAAATTGGTGGGTAATGGGCAAAGACTTAGATCCTTCTTTATTTACTGATGAAAACAAAGCCTTTAATGCCAAAATATTAGAAAAAGCGAAGTGTGGTAACGATTACCCTATCTTTATCATGAATGCTTCCATGCACCTTGCCTATCTCAACCAAACCGCTATCAATAAACTCGATAAGAAAGTACTAGGATTTAATATTAGCGCTGACGGTATACTTAAAGAAAGCGACCAAATTCTACCTGTTATTGTAGCTATAATGGAGAAGATGCCTCCTACTCAGAAAAAGTACTTTGCAAGTAATTTCCACAAGAGTATTGAACATTTTTTCAAGACGGCAAGTAGCAGAGGTGTAACTTATATGCTGGATGCGGCTGTATTACCCGCAGTCCCTAGCTCAGATACAACCGGTTCAGAGACTGCAGGCCACCCTTCGTTAACGAACCAACCAGAATACTTAAAATCAATTGCAACTGAGCATTGCCCTGTGAGGATATCTGGCGCATTGCTTGCCGAATCACTTAAAGATTTTAGAGACAAGATTGAACCGTACTATTGCGCTACCGGAAGTGGAAACGAAAATTTTAACCTGCCATTTATCAAGGTCGTATCCGACGGCTCAAATCAAGGTTTAACTGGCTATCAATTTACACCTTACCAGTGCGATGAAAATTATGTTGAATTCGCTCAACTGAAAGAGAAAAAGTTAAATGAACAAACCAACACTGGTATTTTTAACTACGGCTATCCACTGGAGTTTAGCAGGCTAGTAACCGAAGCTATAGTTAACGACTGGTCACTTATGATTCATGCTAATGGCACTCATGCCATTGAACGAACCATTGCCGCTTTTGAATACGCTAAAGAACATGCATCAAAATATGAAAACACTAGAAATCGAATCGAACATGCGTCTCTATTAAGCGATAAAAACCTCTCCGACATGCAAAACCTTAATTTATCGCCGAGTTTTCTTATAGGACATGTTGGCTATTGGGGAGAAGTATTCCAAAATACGATCCTTGGTCAAACGAGAGCAGAACACTTGGATCGCTGTCATTCAGCTATTCATAAGCACGGTATGCGTATTAGTCTTCACAGCGATTATAGTGTCTCACCAATTGGACCATTACGTATGATGGAACAGGCTATTGGTCGCGTAATGGAAGCTGATCCAAATAGAGAAATATTAAATGTGAGTGAAAGAATTTCACGACTTGAAGCTTTGAAATCTGTAACTATCGATGCTGCTTGGCATTGTCATGCTGAACAATGGGTCGGCTCACTCGAGGTTGGGAAATGTGCTGACTTGGTATTACTCGCCAAAAACCCACTCGATGAGAAAGCGTCTCGTGTTACCGGTATGCGAAATATCTGTGTTTTAGAAACATGGAAGGGAGGAGTCAAAAGGTATTCCGATAAAGACTCGAAGGCCGAGAACTCTCTAGAAAAGGATAAGAATAAAGAAACAACACTACCAGCTTAACCATATAGCTCACAAACGATAGCGAATATGCGAGTCAACTGGCTCGCATATATAAGGCAAGCTAGACCGTATAGAAATGCAACAACTTGATTTAGTGGTATCGAATTGACTAACACCCTCTAGAATAGCAACTCTAGCCCTAACCTACTGTTCTGTATATTTATACATCAAACAAAGTTATTCTGCATACTTCTAAAACCTCATAGAGATGCTAAAAAATCTTTGATAAAACTCATATACTTGCCCTTAACGACATAACACCGCAAATTATTGCCTAAACTATTACCTAGAAAATAATTTTGTCGCAGACAACAAAACAGGCTTTGCAATGAAGGCACTAATACTCAGCGTATTCATTTTGATATTCAGTCAAGTATCATATGGAAAGAATCTAATAATCGGTGTGGAAAATATTGATTATCATCCTATCTCTTCGATTAAGTCTGGTGAGTATGCTGGCTATGCAAGAGAGCTGCTTGACCATTTTGCAAAAGAATACAATCACAACATAACATATCGGCCACTACCCATTGTTCGTCTTTTTCATGAACTTGTTGAAGATGAAATAGATTTAAAATTTCCTGACAACCCTAACTGGGCAAGCGATTTTAAACAAGGCACCGATATAACATACAGTCAATCAGCATTGAGCTATACCGATGGCATCATGGTTTCCGCCGACAAACTTGGTCAAACCAAACTCAAAACTTTAGGCATAGTAAGAGGCTTTACTCCTTATGCGGTCATTAATGAGGTGAACCAAGGAGCAATCAAGGTCAAAGAGTTCAATAACATTAAAACTCTCATCAGTATTTTCCTCAATAGAGGCGATGTTGAAGGTGTATATTTTAATGTTGCCATAGCAAGCTATACCATGAGATCACTTGGGATCGATGATGAAATCATTGCCTTTGATTCCTCTCTCCCACACATCAATGGTGATTACTTTCTATCAACGGTGAAACATACAGATATCATCAAAGAGTTTGATGAGTTCTTGGAAAGAAATTCTTCATTTGTTGAAAAATTGAAAGAGAAGTACGGTCTAAATTAGAAGAACTCTAGATGATTTATCCCCTATAACAATTCCCCTTAGGCTAAATAGGAAGTGATTGCTCAATTACACTCTATGCACATAATTTTGCTAGAAAAATTCACACTTTCATCTCCTAAACAAGTAAAAATAACAAGAAAAGTAGTCTTAAGCCTTTAGGTGAATACAATGGCAAAAATTTGTCATCCACAGACTTAAACTTGATAAAGGGATTAATCATTTTGACTATTTCAAACGGTCCAATCGAGGTCTTCTCAGAAAAATCGTGTTCAGGCTTACTCAAAGAAAGTTATTTAAAAGTGTTCCAAGAAGCTCCTTGGGACAAATACTTACACAGACAATGCCAATTAGAGTGGATAACCAACCAAGAAGATTTATTTGGCTCGTCAATGCTCACTGTTGGTGACAAACACGAGTTTTACCTTGGTATTTTGTCCGTCGATGAGCTTGTTAAAAAGTTAAGCTCTAGCGTTGACTTAGAGGAGGTTAAACACTCCATAGAAATGATAAAACCCTCCAGAAAAAGATTTATCAGCAGTGCCATCGCAACCATAGTTGACGGCAATATAACTGGCTTACAGAGGGTTAAAACCAAACCATTTGGGCAAGCATTGGCAGAGATTGAACATAGCGAAAAAATCGATTTCAGAAGCTTACCACGAGTATTTACAGAATTACCTCAGCAGTATTTTAACGATGACCTTGTGCGCTTTATCGAGTCCAACATCAAAAGAGCGGTGCACAGTAACCCTAAAATAAAGATGTTAAACATCACGGTTCATCACACCTGTATTGTCTGTGACAAGAACAGCGATGGAACAAATTCTCCAGAAGGTATACACCAAGATGGCAGTGATTACCTAGTGTCGGCTTATGTCCTAGATCGCTGTAACATAGAAGGTGGAGCTAGCGTTATTTTTGGCGAAGATAAATCAAATGAAATACTACGCACAACGCTAGATGCAGGGTATGGGATATTCCAGCCCGACCTTCATACCAGCTTATGGCATTATGTTGAGCCGATCAAAGTAGCTAGAGACGCATCATTTGGTTGGCGTTCTTCCGTGGGTCTAGATCTCGATATTATGGAATTATATCCCTAACAATATAAGCTTTGGTCGTATTAATCCTAATGGTCGTTATGCTATGTTAGCCCTGTTGATAAGCCTGAGCGAAAGATCCTTCGAACATGCAGTTAAATTCTTTAATCGCAAAACAAATTGTTGAGCGTGCGACCAAAATCATTCAGTACCCCGTTAACGTCATGGATGAACATGGACACATCATTGGCTCGAGCGATCCAAGCCGATTAAACAAACTCCATGACGGTGCTCTATTGGCAATCCATGATAATCGTGTTGTCGAAATCAGTGATGAGACTGCAAAGACTTTAATGGGGGTAAAACAAGGCATTAATTTGCCCATTTTACATCAAGACAAGGTCATTGGTGTGGTCGGCATTTCGGGCAACCCTGACGAGGTGCGCCGCTTTGGAGAAATGGTCAAAATGACCGCAGAGTTGATTGTCGAGCAAGCAGATTTAATGGCTCAGATTCAGTGGAATAAGCGTCATCGAGAAGAACTCCTATTGCAGCTTATTCAAGGCTCGACATTAAATGAAACGCAATTGCTATCGATAGCGGAACGATTGGACCTAGATCTGTCTCAACCAAGGGTAGCTGCAGCTATCAAGGTGATACCAAAACAAGGGCAACCTTTAACACTAGAGCAGCTACAAAAGCTGGTCCATCTACTGGAATACCCTGAACGAGATAACATAGTCGGTATTGTTTCAGTATCGCAAAATGAAGTGGTGGTACTTAAACCCATCACTGTCGTGAACCAATCATGGAGCAAAACAGAAGAGAATAAGCGAGTCAAACGCCTGCTCAAACGAATCAGTCAAGAGACCGACTTTTCAATTCAAATTGCCATCGGAGACTATTTTCCCGGTTTGGTTGGTCTGTCTCGCTCTTATGAAACAGCGAAGGCTACCTTATCTTGTAGTAGTAACAAGCAAGCTATCCTTTTTTATCAAGATCATAAACTATCGGTGCTTATTGATGGTTTGATGCAAGATGAATGGCGTAAAGCACAAGTCAGCCAACCTATCCATCTATTAAAACAAGAAGATGCTAAAGGCATCTTGATAAAAACTTTGATTGTATTTTTTGCACAGAATTGCGATCTTGCTCAAACTTGTGCAGAACTCCATATCCACCGTAACACATTAAGATACAGATTAGATAAGATAGAACACATAACTAGACTTAAAATCAATAACATAGATGAGAAAACTCAACTTTATTTGGCTTTAAAGTGTATGTAAATCCTCCACATTAATTGTATATTTGCACAAATAAATATCATTAACAACAGAAAATATTGTCATTTTGCCTAAAGATTTATTCTCATTCAGCGACTAGTCTGCGTTCAGTTTCATCAATAAGCGAGAATAAAAATAATATGATAGAAGTCACTACTCTTGGCGCATTGACCGCTTTGGTTGTCGCCATTACCCTTATACTGAAGAAAGTCCCGCCTGCATATGGAATGATCATCGGTGCCCTCATCGGTGGTGTTGTTGGTGGGGTCTCTCTCACAGAAACTGTCGGTTTGATGATTGGCGGCGCGCAAGGCATTGTTACGGCAGTACTGCGCATACTAGCAGCTGGTGTGCTCGCGGGTGTACTGATTGAATCAGGCGCAGCAACCTCAATTGCAGAAACCATAGTCAAAAAAGTTGGTGAAACGCGCGCTCTACTAGCTTTGGCAGTCGCGACCATGATTCTCACTGCTGTAGGAGTGTTTGTCGATGTAGCGGTTATTACCGTCTCTCCGATTGCACTTGCCATCGCTCGCCGCGCCGATCTATCAAAAACCGCTATCTTATTGGCCATGGTCGGTGGTGGTAAAGCAGGTAATGTCATGTCTCCTAATCCCAATGCCATTGCAGCAGCAGATGCCTTTGACGTCCCCCTTACATCAGTAATGGCGGCAGGTATTATTCCTGGTTTGTTTGGCTTGGCGCTGGCCTACCTGATTGCAAAAAAATTAGTCAATAAAGGCTCAAAGGTCGAAGCCACTGAAGTGATCGATATCGACCATTCTCGCATCCCCAGTTTTAAACTTGCTATCGTGGCCCCTTTGGTTGCTATCGTCCTTTTATCACTACGCCCTATTGCGAATATTAATATTGATCCACTCATTGCCTTGCCTCTAGGTGGACTGCTTGGCGCGCTTGTCATGGGACGCTTTGCCGATAGCAACCATTTCGCCATTTCAGGGCTTAGCCGAATGGCCCCTGTCGCGGTAATGCTGCTTGGCACAGGCACCTTAGCTGGCATTATCGCTCACTCAGGACTAAAAGATGGTTTGATTGAAGTGCTCACGGCTTCAGGTTTACCTTCTTTTCTCCTTGCTCCAATTTCAGGTGCGATGATGTCATTAGCAACCGCATCCACCACGGCTGGCACAGCTGTAGCCTCCTCTGTATTTAGTGAAACCATTTTACATCTAGGTGTACCCGCTTTGGCTGGGGCGGCTATGATTCATTCAGGTGCAACTGTACTTGATCATATGCCTCACGGCAGTTTTTTCCATGCCACTGGCGGCGCACTTCATATGGATATTAAAGAACGCCTAAAGCTCATTCCCTACGAGTCTGTCGTCGGTCTCATGATCGCTTTTGTCTCAACAATGATATTTGGTGTGTTTGGTTGGTTTGTTTAAAACCCAGCGCTGCTTAGATGCATGTTAACCTTAGTTTGAGGATAGAAAATGAAAATTGTCATCGCACCTGATTCTTACAAAGAAAGTTTAACCGCAATGGAAGTTGCCACTGCGATTGAACTGGGCTTTAAAAAGGTTATTCCAGAAGCAAATTACATTAAGTTACCAATGGCTGATGGCGGTGAAGGCACAGTGCAATCACTAGTGGATGCAACGAATGGAAGTATTTTAACCGCTAAGGTTACAGGTCCATTGGGCGAAATTGTTGAAGGTTTCTATGGATTATTAGGTGAGGGTTCTACCGCTGTAATTGAGATGGCTGCAGCATCTGGCCTTCACCTCGTGGAGCCAGCCAAACGTAACCCTATGCTTACCACCACATTTGGCACTGGTGAGCTAATTAAGCAAGCGTTAGATTCAGGTGTCACACATATCATTCTCGGTATTGGTGGCAGTGCAACCAATGATGGTGGCATGGGCATGGCACAAGCACTCGGCGCTCGTTTCTATGATAAATCAGGCTCAGACTTGGGATATGGAGGTGATGCTCTATCTGAACTAGCAAGAATCGATCTATCCGGCTTGGACAAACGTTTAGCAGATGTAACACTGGAAGTTGCCTGTGATGTTGACAATCCGTTATGCGGCCCTAAAGGCGCA
This sequence comes from Vibrio aquimaris, assembly GCF_009363415.1. Taxonomy (NCBI): domain Bacteria; kingdom Pseudomonadati; phylum Pseudomonadota; class Gammaproteobacteria; order Vibrionales; family Vibrionaceae; genus Vibrio; species Vibrio aquimaris. Next base: position 755,110 of record NZ_CP045351.1, read on the forward strand.
TCCCATGTTTTTGGCCCACAAAAAGGCGCCACACCAGAAATGGCGGAGCAACTTGACATAAACCTTGCCCACTTCGCTGATGTGATTCGTCAAACGACTGGTATAGAAGTCATCAACCAAGCGGGAGCTGGTGCAGCAGGTGGGCTAGGTGCGGCGCTGCTTGGTCTATTGAATGCAAAGTTGCGCGCTGGAATCAATATTGTGACGGACTTTGTAAAGCTTGAACAAGAAGTCAAAGACGCCACTCTGGTGATCACAGGTGAAGGGCGTATCGACAGCCAAACCATTTATGGTAAAACACCAATTGGCGTAGCTAGGATTGCTAAACAGTATCAGCTACCCGTTATTGGTATTGCCGGAAGCGTGTCTAAGGACTGTCATGTGGTGCACAAACACGGTATCGATGCGGTTTATAGTGTTGTCCTTGGTGCGACTGACCTTTCCACCGCGTTAAAAGAAGCAAAATCAAACATTGAAATAACAGCACGAAATATAGCTTCAGCGCTCGCGCTCCGTCTGAAATAACCACTGAGTTTACAGTGTAAAGGCCGCTATTTTGCGGCCGATGATACTTGTGGAACTTCAACTAAAGGTAACCTAGGTGGCTATTCAATATTAATGACCAAATAGGCTGAGCCTTTAATATCAATACTTTTTATTGTTTTATACCCAAAGCTTTCCCCATAGTCTGTCAACATAAACACGGTTGCTTTTACATTATCTGTCGCTAAAAGTGTTTTAAATGCCTCTGGATTACTTTCAAGCGTTACTCTTATTCCGTTCGCACGCGCGACCCTACCTCCGATAGCGTCAATCACCTGTTGTGTACCACCATTTTGGATGCTCGCTTGAATCGACATTGTTAAATTTTTAGGATCGACTTTTGCTGCTAAGTACGCGTTGTACATAATGTCAGCATAAGTAAGTGTTTTACTATAATCATCACTTTTATAAGATGATGACGTTGTGATTGATTTTCCATCTTTGGATACATACAAATCATAAGCAGCTTTTGGTAATTCTCCTTCGGGTGTCTGCTTAGCGCCTATTTTGAAGTGTTCTGTCTCCCCTTCAATAAACGCCTTCACATTCACCGGTGGCTCTGATTTCTGATCTACTTTAACGAAATTTTTGTAGTGGGTTTCGAAGGTACCCGCTGTACTTTTCGCGGGCCTCCTTTCCAGAATACTATCTGTCAATCGTACCCAGTTTCTATCACCTTTTGCATACATTTCTGCAAACCATGCATCATTTTCAATAGGTTTATTAAAAGTTGTGGCTAAGCTAAATCTTGTTCTTGTCGGTACTCCTTGACTCGGTAATGGAGGCAGTCGGTTCGGTATTGAAGGTGGCCGAGGTACTAGTGGCGGCGCAGGTAACCTCTCAACAGGCGGAGGCGGCGGTATAGGCGCGCCTCCTACTGGAGGCATAATCCCATCAGGTAACCTCGGCGGATTGGGGTTACCTAAGAAATAGCCAAACTTGCCGTTCACCCAGCCCGTTTTTCCACCAGTCTTAAATTTAAAGAATGCAGACACTTTTGCAATGGCTGGCCTTGTCGGTAAAGGAAGAGGGACCAAAGCTTCATACAAAGCAGCGGCCATAATAACCGCACTTTTCTGAGAGCTCGCCAATACTTTAGCGCTCATTCCTCGAGCCACATATCTAAGCAAGCGTCCGCCTGTTAAACCTTTTGCCATTCCAGATATAAGTGCTCGCATACCTTGTTTACTCAGTGTGGCGGTCAATTGGCCAACTTTACCTGCGGCGCTAAATAACGGCATGATGGACAATAAATCGAGTAAAATCGTTCCGCTGTCAGCCGTGTATCTTCTGTCTGTCGTTCTGTTATAAATGGTTTCATAAAAAGGCACTATCGCCTTGATAAATTTGTGGAATCCATGGGTATCATCAAAGGCTGCCTGAAAGTCAATCGCTAATGTATCGAGCGCTTCTTTTATACCGCATGGCAAGGTATCTGACACGATCGAACCTATTTCTATTGGCTTAGCATGTGTATCTTTTACCAGTGTATAAAAAGGATGTACTGCATGCTTAAATGGATTGGTATCGCCATCATAAAGCAGTGAAACAAAGTTTTTTGCCGCCCAATCACAAAATAGCCCCGTGTATCTTTTGAAGTGCCTTGGTGCCTCTTCTGGCATCAACCATGCTTTTTCAAACGATGATAGTCCCGATTTTTCTATCGAACCCATAAATCGAGATAACTCCTCTTCTTCTACCACTTTCGATTTAGGCTCACCAAAAAAATTCGAGAATAAAAGATATCTTCCCGAAGACAACTGCATAACAAGGCATCTTCCCGGTATGTATTGACAAGGATTGGATTCTGGTCGAATTGTCCCGCCTCGACCATCACCATATTCACCTAATGATCGTCCCATAATAACAAATGACTTCAGCGTCTTTGGCGGTTCTACTATTTCTTCAATGCTCAAACCGTTATTTGCTAATACTAATGCTGATATTTGGCTCGCATCAAATTCACTACTGCCATTTTCTTGGTAGTCATAGAACTGATTATTGTACTCTTCTCTACTAGTCGACTGGCTGTATTTTATAAAGTCTGAAAATGTTCTATATGATTCTGGTTTTGGCTGATTTACCAGATCTCTAAAAGGGTTATGACTTTCTCTATCTGTGTAAAACACATCAAACATTTTCTCTAGATTAAAATGCGTTAAACCTTCATTTATCAATAGGTGATAGATAAGTGGCTCAAGAAGGCGAATCTCTTCATCTTTGCTAGATAAAGTCTCAGCAAGCTTACTAGTAAAGACAATATCTTTATAATTATTAGTGGTTTTGTACTCTTTTATCTGATTTATGGTTTCTGATGAGTTTAACAGTCTTAGGCAAGAAACTAGATCGTGATAGTCTTGCTCCACATAACCAATGAGCTCTGTTTCATTCGGCCACAGAGAAGGAGAACACTCTACTGTTAACTCGTCTAACTTTTTCTGGATGTTTGCCATTCCATCAACTGATAGAGGTATTGGAAAATCATTAATTCCGGATACTGACAACTCAAAAACTCTAATCATTACCCGTGTTTTGGCCTGAATTAATCCCTCATAAAGTTCAGCATTAATACCCGTATTGTTATTACACAAAACTGATAGCATGATGTTAACTTGACATAAAAAGTCAGCAACTCTGGGAAACGTTTGATCGTTACCTAGACGATTTACCTCGACTTGAATCAAGCGCTCCACTTTATTGGGCAAATCATCTACATGGATAACATCATATAGAAGGTAGTCTTGATATACCTTATTGTCTGCAATGTAGAGGCGGCCTGCATACTCCCTTGTAGCCTTGCCAATAGAAGTTGAGATGCGGTTAGCGCCTTCATCCGACTTTAGCCAAGCCAACACTTTTGATTCAAGCTGCTTTTCATCAAAACTACGGCTAAATGGTAAAAGACGAATCTTAGTTAATTGCTCAAACTCTCGTTGAGACACTCCTACAGGTGGTGTGAGGTTAGACTCTATCCATTTAAAGTACTCATACAACGCATATTGGCGAACACGAAGTGCATTCATTCCTATGTTAGGTGACACTCCGCGTTCAACTCTTCTCTCTTCAACCGCTAGGCGTCGAAAAGTATTTCTAAATCCATTTTCCTTTACGACTCTTTGGATTCGAAGCATTGCCTTGATGTACACGGAAGCGAGAGTCTTGTGTTTTTGTTTCTCTCTTAGCTGCTGGCTTACCAATCTTCTTATGTCTCTTAATTTCTCAAGTCGTGCTCGCTCCTGTGTCGATAAGCTGCCTTTTTCACTGCGTTTAGCTTTCAGCTTGTTAATTTTCTTTAATTGGCGAGAAAGTTTACGTTTAAATTCTCTTACTTGATCCCCATACTGCTTGCGCAGTGTTGCTCTATCCGTCTCTATTGCTGATTTGAAGACCGTTTGGTTGATCGATGTAAAGGCATCTTTAGCAGGTAGAATGAGATCACTTGTCAAGCTAGGGCGAGACACTTGGATACTCGCAATTAAATCCTGAGAGTCAGTGAGTTCAACCAGCTTATCCGCAACAACTGCATTTACTTTTTTCAGTTGCCAAAGCTCATCACCCTCACACTCTTGATTGCTGGAACAAAGCGCAGTTAATATGGCATAGAGTTGACACAAATATTCGCCACTGCTTGAAAATGTCTTGTCATTTTCCATTCGAGCAACTTCAAAACTAATAACCTGCTCAACTCTCTGATAATATTGATTTAAGCTAAGTTCATTTCGATAAAAATTGTCCCTAAACTCTCCCTCTTGCATTGTGTATTTTTCGCTATGAATAGAAGATGCAAACTTCAACTCAGGTGCATGAATTGCTGCAGAAAACTCTTGCTCAGAAAGCCCCATTATACGGCCTGAAAGTTCGCTGGTATCTCGGCGTGCTCGGTGAGTAGCTAGTAGAGTGTCATTTTTACTTTCGCCGTTCGAATATATAGACAAAGACAGTGATTCAAGATCTTGCACCACCTCATTATCTTCACGGCCTTCCTCAACAGAAGAAAGACCTAAACCTGAAAACACCAGAGGAGTCGGATCAGAAGCATAAGACGCCCCTATGAGTAGATGGGGCGGAAGGATTTGGGGGTCATTGGGCACTATAGTTATCCTTATGAGTATCATTATTTAGATACACACAAGATAACTAATCAAACCTACGATGGAGCGTACAAAACAAACATTCAAAGCAAATAGGCAATTGAGTGATTAACTCTGCTAAAATGCCTCAATAATCAAGTAATAGTAATGCTTCAATCTATACCATAGAACCAAGGCTTTTAAATCTTAGAGATACTATTATTAGCTCACGCAGAGCAGAGGGAGCTTCTGGGTGTTGACCGCCGACTACTTCATCAAGAATAGTAAATGCCCCTGGGTATAACATAACGGGTAAATTCTGATCATATAAGCATGCAAATATCGCAAACTCCTCTAAAAAGTACTGAATAGAGCTTTGTATCTGCGGACATTCTTCTGCTTGCTCAAACGATTTAGGTTCGACTTTCTGAAACTGAATAGCAGATGAAATAACTGAGTTTCTAAAATCCAAATCTGTATTGTAAAGTTCTTTTAAGCTCTGGTAATAGTCTTTATATAAATCCGTTCTTTGGACTTCTGAACATCGAACAAACTGAAAGCTGGTTGGCAAATTAAGCCTGCTAATGATTTCCTCTGCCTGTTCAATATACTCTCGCCCCATAGCCAAAGCTTGCTCTAAACACTCTTGTTCAGAGTCAGAGGACTGACGAGCAAGATTTAAGCGATGAATACTGTCACCGACCAATAAGCTGCAAGAGTCAAATCGTTTAGATATCCACTTTAGGACAGCTTCAAGCTTTAATGGGGTGAAGTGATGATTACTTAGGCTAATACCAAGAAAACAGCTCTCTAATTGATGAAAATTACTACGCCTTTCACAGGGAAAAACGCGAGAAACCTCTGTTTTGTAGCGCTTCCTCTTCGTTAAGTGATCGCTCTTTTCTACTGCTAATTCATTCATTTCAACCTCACAAATTGACGAAAAATAATCACTTCACCACATAAAAATGGCTGATTCGATTTAAATAGTATGATTTTACGACCCCATACTATAAAGCGAGTTGAATAATATACTTGTGGGTCTAGGTATCAATGAAATGCTTTACGCTGTGTTTAAAACTGTGATTAATTTAAGTATAAGTTTCCCATTTAAATAATGAATTACTCGCTAAATATTCACACAGCGACCAGTTGGAATATGCTCTAGACGATACTTTACACCATACCCATATTCAATCTAAGCAGCGACTTGGTATATACTCGCAACATCGATATTCAATCAATATTTTATAGAAGATGAACAAAAGCTTACTGACTAATCTACTCGCACTGGCTTTGTTAGCGGCCGGCTACCAAACAGACAATTCGATTGCTTACTATGCAGGGTTATTCGCTTTCTCCGGCGCTATTACCAACTGGCTAGCCATCCACATGCTGTTTGAAAAAGTCCCAGGCCTGTACGGTTCAGGCGTTATTCCAGCCAGATTCGAGGAATTTAAAGCCGCAATCAAAAACCTCATGATGGAGCAGTTTTTTACCGAGCAAAACATCGACCGTTTTCTTAATAAAGAAATGTCGGGAGGTAAAAGCCTAAAACTAGAGCCGATTCTGGAAAAAGTCGACTTTAACCCAACTTTTGACTCTTTAGTTAGCGTGATTGCCAACTCTTCGTTTGGCGGTGCCTTGGCCATGTTCGGCGGCACTGAAGCACTCCAGCCACTAAAAGCACCATTTGTCGAAAAAATGCAGCAAGCTGTGGTTGAGATCAGCCAAAGTGATGCCGTAAAAGAAGCGCTCAAAGATCAATTAGAATCGCCCGCAATGATGGAAGAAATTCAAGCCAACATTGAAAATATCATTGATCAAAGACTTAATGAATTAACGCCAAAACTGGTTAAAGAAATCGTGCAGAAAATGATTAAGCAGCACCTAGGGTGGCTTGTAGTTTGGGGCGGTGTGTTTGGCGGCCTGATTGGCATCGCGTCTTCGTTTATTGCCTAATATCAAGCATTAAAAAGGGAAACAATACTTCCCTTTTTTATAACGTCATGATCAAATCGGCGTTGATGCCGAAGCTGGTTTTATGCTCTTCAATTACCACTTCGCTGCGGGTTTGAATCACACCAGGTAGTGAACCAAGCTTGCTCGACATAAAATCCTGATACGCTTTCATATCTTTGACACGAACTTTAATCATGGTGTCGAAATCACCAGACAGAGAGTAACATTCCTCTATTTCTGGCATGTCTTCAACCGCTTTGGCAAACTTATCAAAAATCGAAAAGCTCGTCTGATCAAGGCGAATATGAATAAACACCTGAACGTCTAATCCAAGTTTCTCTGGGTTCAGCTCTGCGTGATAGCCTTTTATATAGCCTTCTTTTTCTAGGCGTTTTACACGGTCTGAGCAAGGGGAGGTCGTCAAATTGACCGACTTAGCCAGTTCCACAACAGGAAGTCGACCCTTGAGGTTTAAGATACGCAAGATCTCTCGATCGATTCTATCTAAGCTCATTTACTGCCTTTAGGTAAAAGATCATGGCAAAGATAATAATCTATATAACTATACCTAGCCTATGAAAATTGGCGATTATTGTTACACGCGGCACTAAATGTTTTGATGAAATGAGCTATTCACATTATGTTCCATAAACAGAGTTATAGGCTGGACAAAGCTAGACTACTTGGAGCCCCCAACTAAATGGTCCACACCAAGCAGTCAACTCTATTATGAATTACAACGCTGCTTTTTTGGCCTCTGAAATCCATGCATCAAATTGTGAACGATTGGCCTTTATCCAACCATTAACATGAGATTCAATATCGGCTGAACTATTTTTCCCTTGACTCATCATCATGTTTTGAGCACTGACATCATTAATATCTAACTTAATGATTTCAAAAAGCTTAGCGGCTGCAGGATTCTTATCTGTGAAGGCCTTATTGGCCACAATACGCATCGAGTTCATTTCAAACCCATAGTTTTTACCATTCGGCAACGTGGTATCAACATTTTCACGCTCACCGGGCAACGCAGAAAACGGGACTTCAAGCCAAACAACATCTTTTCTTGGTACAAGAACCCCACTCACCCAGTATGGAGTCCAGGTATAATACAGAACAGGATCGCCTTTTTTATAGCGGGATATAGTGTCGGCAATAATCGCCGCATAGTTACCTTGGTTGTGAGTAACCGTATCTTTCAGTCCGAATGCAGTGATCTGCTTTTCAATAACCATTTCACAGCCCCAACCAGGATTACAACCGGTTAGATCAGCTTTACCATCACCGTTAGCATCAAAAAGGCTGGCTAATTTAGGATCCTTCAGTTGCCCAATATTAGTTATGCCATATTTTTCTGCCGTCTTTTTATCGATCAAATACCCCTGTGCTGCACCACTGATGTAATTACCTTGTCGATAAAACTTTTCGTCACCACCTGCCATTGTGTATTTATCAGCATGAAGTGGAAACCAACCAACAGCAAGAAACGTCGCATCGCCCTTCGCGATAGAAGTATAACCAACGTTATAATCCACTTCCTTAGTTTCTTTGACTTGGTACCCAAGCTCTTCAAGAGCACGATTTACAATTAAAGTTTGGAAAGTTTCTTCGGCCACCGTAGATTGCAATGGCTGAACTGTCACGCCTTCACCAGGAAGGCTATCTGCCGATACATAAACAGGATGTAACAATGTAAATAAAGCACTTACTTTCAGTAACTTCGTCCATGAAAGGTTCATTTGTAATTCTCCTCTAGAGATGCTCTGGTAGTTTTCGTTTGTTTAACAAAGCGTAAGACAATAGAAATTGGGCCAGATTGGTACCAACGCGTTTTAGTGTCTCCCGCATTGTTTCCTAACTCTTGGGTTATTCGGTCTAATAAGATCGCAAGAATTACAATACCTAGCCCTCCAACAGCAGCCAGTCCCATATCCAATCGCCCAATTCCTCTTAAGACCATTTGCCCCAAACCGCCAACTGCAATCATTGAAGCTATGACTACCATGGAAAGTGAGAGCATTAGCGTCTGATTTACCCCAGCCATGATGGTCGGTAGGGCGAGAGGTAATTGGATGCGATACAACATCTGTTTTTTACTCGCACCAAATGAATGCCCAGCCTCAATGAGCTCTTCTGGCACTTGTTGTATGCCCAAAATGGTTAATCTAATCACAGGAGGAAGGGCAAAAATGATCGTCACAACGACTCCAGGCACGTTACCAATGCCAAATAGCATGACAATAGGAACAAGGTAAACAAACGCTGGCGTCGTTTGCATAGCATCCAATATCGGCCTAACAAATTTAGCCGCTGTATCACTCCTAGCGAGCCAGATACCGACAGGCAAACCTATCAATAAACAGAAAAATACAGAGGTCATAACCAAGGCTAGCGTTGTCATCGACTGAGACCAAATACCAATCAAGCCTATAAATATCAATGAGATAAACGTCATTATGCCAAGTCGAAGATTAGAAAACTGCCAAGCAAGCAATGACAAAATTAATAACATTATCGGCGCAGGTGTAGAAACAAGTGCGGCTTCGAATGAAGTTAAAATAAAGTCGATGGGCACACGGATAGCTTGAAATACTGGTCTGCCATGGGCTACAAGCCAGTCCAAACCCGACTCAACCCAATTATCTAGGGGTAAAAAAGAATCTTCAAAAGGATTCAATAGGTCAAAATGTTTCTCTTCAACAACGCCAGTATTTAGCCATTCAATAGACTTTTCAGATTGACTTGCACCCCATGGATCCGTCGTGTTTTGCGTGGATGACATAGTTCTACTCCTTGTCTAATACTTGCAGTAATCGAGACTTACTAATCACACCATAGTAATTACCTCTATCGTCAACGACAGGGACTGCGTAAGGAACGCCAGCAACGGACCCCAGAATACTATTTATGGGTTGTTCTGGTTTAAGGGTAACTGAATCATCAAGTTCGGCACTCACCAGAGAGCGATTTTCTTTGTTTGCCAATTGGAGTGAATCTAATGAAACAATACCAGAATAGTGATTTCCCTTATCAACAATAATCCCAAACTCCCTGTCACTATCAACGAGTAATTGCAACGCTGAAGCTGGACCATCATGTTCTGATTTTTTGAACACCGCTGCAGGTGCTTTTTTAGCAATATCTCTGGCGGTTAGCGCAGACGCTAAGTTAACACCTCTAAAAAACGCGGCTACATAATCATTCGCGGGTTTTTGCAGAATTTCATCCGGTGTTCCGACTTGAACAACCCCTCCATCCTGCATAATGGCGATACGATCGCCAATACGCATCGCTTCATCAAGGTCATGAGAAATGAAGACGACTGTACGTTTATCATCATTTTGCAGACGTATCAGCTCATCTTGCATTTCAGATCTTATTAATGGATCAAGGGCAGAAAAGGCTTCATCCATCAGCAGAATATCCGGATCACAGGCTAATGCACGGGCTAATCCCACACGCTGTTTCATACCTCCGGACAATTCATCAGGAAATGACTCACAATAGGCTTCCAAGCCAACCCTTTCTAATGCCTCGAACGCGAGTTTCTTTCTAGCATCAAGTCCAACACCAGCAAGCTCTAAACCAAATGCCGCGTTTTCAAGGGTCGTCATATGAGGCATAAGCGCAAAGCTTTGAAAAACCATGGAGATATTTTTCCGGCGTACGGCTCTGAGCGCTTGTTCAGAAATATGTGAAATGTCATCACCTTTGAAATACACACTTCCTTTCGTCGGCTCAATCAGGCGGTTTAGTAAACGAACCAAGGTAGACTTGCCAGAGCCCGAAAGCCCCATAATTACAAAGATCTCACCTTGATTAATTGACAGAGATACGTCATTTACTCCAATCGTGAGCCCCGTCCTTTCAAAGACTTGCTCCTTATCTAAACCGTCATTCAGCATGGTAAATGCGCGTTCAGTATTATCTCCAAATACTTTGTAGAGTCCCTTAACTTCCAGTATGGGAGTCATATGATTTATCCTTTGCTAGGTGCACAAGCGCACAAACACTTTGTACTCTAAACAAATAAATACGTATTTTCAAATCTCAAGTAGTTATAATCGTTAATTGGAAAATCAGGCCATCATGTTTACATTCCGTAAAAACAAAAATCATGAGAACACAAAGCATTGAATTAAAAGATAAAAATATACATATAGATTATAATTACACATATAGATTATTGACATATCCAACATAGCATATCTAGAAATGGCTAGATATGCGTCTGCAATGATATATCTATTTAGATTAACCATTTATACGCTAAACATTAGATGTCAAACTTTATTTCAATATTGTGACAAAGAAGAAAATGATATTTAGGTCTCAATATAAGAAAATTTTCAGTGAAACCTGTAATATTGCATGATTTTTCAATAAAACAACGCGGAAGTTTTATTTAGAGTACAAACTAAGAAGTGTTTTGGCTTTGGGTTTGACATTTTGCTCTTATGAGATACAGATTTACCTGTATAATGAGAACTTATCAAAATCGAATTTGTTGATAATTTTTGGTTTCTATCTATGCTTAATCCCGTTTGGCTAAACACCTTTAAAACCCTAGTTAAAGTAGGGCATTTTACCAGAACGGCTGAAACGCTTCATATGACTCAGCCCGGTGTCACTCAGCATATATCAACAAGCTAGAAAATGTCTGCGGATATCCGCTAATAAAGCGCTTTAATAAGCAGTTTGAGATAACCCTACACGGGCAAAAAGTTTACCACTAAGCACTTGATTACTTTGCCAATGAAGCGAAACTTTTACAAAATTTGGGTCAAGATGAGGCTTTTAAAGGACGGTGCAGTCTAGGTTGCTCAGGCACATTAGCTTGGCTGCTCTATTCTCCTTTACTGGACTTGCAAGCGAGCTATCCGGGTTTATCTATTGAACTAGAAGCCACGCCAAACGAGCGCATTTTTGAGCAAGTAAAGCAAGGCACTATCGACATTGGCTTAGTGACAAAAAAGCCTGAACCTAAGTATTTCTCTAGCCAAAAGATCGGCGAAGCGCATCTCGCTTTAGTCGTGCCCACATGTCCAAAGATAGATTCATCGTTAAACTCTCTGCTCAAGGATTTAGGTGTTATTCGACACCCTGATCTCGCGCATTATTAAAGCCTGCAAACCCTTCACCAAACACAGCGATGCACATACGCCCGATAGCAGACTCTCGCTCTTCGATAACTTTGGTGTTGTTCATCACAACTCGAAGACCCATCGCCTGAGTATAAAACCCCACCGCTTTCGTCATATCGCCAACCATAATACCAAGGTGATTCATTTTCATAACAAGCTCCTAATCGCTCATAAAGTGAATATTTTGTTTCAGTAGGAGCAGTATAAGAACCTGCCATGATAATTTAAAATTATCAATTTTAATTATGTTGATAATTTTTTATTTAAAATCCTGCGACTCGATCTGCACTTCAAGCCAAGATTTAAACATCAGCTGAGAGTATGTTTCTGGTTTAGAGTCTAAACGGGTGAGCCAATACCCTCCCTTGTGAAGAAAGACATCAAATGGCTGCATGATTTTCTTCTCTTTTAGTTTGCTTGCAAACATCAAAGGAGAAGCCAACGCAACACCAAAACCTTGCGCCGCGGCGTCCACCATAAGGGCGGTAGAATCAAAGGTAATACTATTGGAATAATGAACCTTAGCCTTTACGCCAGCCTTAACTAGCCATTGATCCCATTCTTGAATATCGTAAGATCTAAGCAAGGTATACTTTAGAATATCTTGAGGATTTCTCAGCTGACTAGCAATGGATGGATGACACAAAACGGTAAAGGGAGTATCAAATAAAAGCTTGGCGACACTGCCATGCCAATGGCCTCGGCCAAATCGTACGATGTAGTCCAAACCTTCAGAAAACGCATCTGCAACATTGTTATTGGTTGAAATCCTTAACTCAATTTCAGGGTGCTGGCAATAGAAGCTATCAAGCTTTGGCAGTAACCAATGAAGAGCAAAGGTTCCTACAACCCCCAAATTTAGCGGCTCACGACTGACGCCAAGGCATAGGTTTTCTAGGCTAACCGTAAGCTCTGAAAATACTTTCTCCACCACGGGAAAAAGTCGCAGGCCCTCGACTGTGAGAGCTATTCCCCTTGGCATTCGATTGAACAGCGTGGTTCCCAACCGACTCTCCAGCCCTTTAACTTGCTGACTCACCGCCGTTTGTGTCACACACAACTCATCGGCTGCTCTGGTAAAGCTTTGATGCTTGGCCGATACGTAAAAGGCGCGTAACGAGTTTAGCGGTAGCTGACTCAAGTTCATAACGGTCTTAAGGTAATGGAAAGGCCAAAGATTCTAACGGGTTTAGCTTTGTCAGCTCAAGGGCAAACTCCAATTTTAGGCCAAGAATTTCTTGGGTCTAAGCTCAGAATTGGTGTGTTGTCGCTCTCGAGTAACAAGCTTAGTATTCTTCCTTCCTATTACAGTGAAAAGACAATAATGAAAAAACATATTCTATGCTCCTTACTAGCCCTAGTATCAGTCCATGCAGTATCAGCCAGTCTTGAACAATCGCTCTCGAAAATAGAGCAAGAGATCAAAGGGCAAGTCGGTGTTGCCGTCATCGACACTCAATCGCATAACCAATGGAGCTATAACGGAAACCAAAGATTTCCTATGATGAGTTCGTTTAAAACATTAGCTTGTGCAAAGTTGCTCTATGATGTGGAGCAGAAAAAGCTCACACTCAGCCAAAAGATTGATGTGCCAGAGTCTGGATTAGTCAACTGGAATCCGATTACCGAAAACTTTGTTGGTAGTAAAATGTCTTTGCAAAGCGTTTGCGCCGCTACCATGTTGATGAGTGATAACTACGCCGCTAACCTAGCCCTTCAGCAAATTGGTGGGCCGAGTGGCTTAACGGCGTTTTTAAGGGAGATTGGCGATCAAAAAACGCGTTTGGATCGCTATGAACCAGAGTTAAATTACGTTGAAAAAGGAGCAGAAAATGATACCACCACTCCTATCGCCATCACTCAAACCATCAAACGATTACTGACAGGTGATGTCCTTAGCACTGGTAGTAAAACACAATTACAGTTTTGGATGACTAATAATATGATCTCTGACTCACTGGCACGCTCTGTATTACCTCAAGGGTGGTTAATAGCGGACAGATCAGGTGGCGGGGTTAAGGGTTCAAGAGCTCTTACCGCGATGGTATGGAAGTCAGACCGAAAGCCGTTGTTTATCGGAATTTTTATTGCTAACTCGTCGCTCTCCACCTTGCCAGAAATTAATCAAGTTGTCGCAGATATTAGTCAGCTTATTTTTGCGCAATATGGTATTGAATAGACTCACTTAACCAGGAATAAGATTTAAGGCTGGCCATGAAACCCACCGCACTTCTATTACTATTTTTATCGTTGAATGCATTTTCTAGCGAGCAACCAGAAACCATTCCGGAAAAAACAGACCAGAACGGATATGTTGAGCCCTTTAAAATGTTTGACGATTTATACTACGTGGGTGATAAGTGGGTTTCATCTTATCTTATCCCTACTTCCGAGGGGCTTGTTCTGATTGATACGCTTGACAGTCCTTATGGGCGCTGGATCCCAAACAATATAGAGACGCTAGGCTTCAATCCCAAACATCTTCGCTACATCATAATTACTCATGGTCATTCAGATCATGTCGGCGGCGCCGAATATATCCAAAGACATTTTGATACACAGGTTGTTATGTCGAGCATTGATTTTCGCTTAGCTAAATTCACCGCCAAAAACTCCAGAGGAGACAATCGCTTCCTAGCACCGAAAGTAACTACATTTGCCAATGATGGCGACACCTTAGTCGTTGGTAATAAACAATTTAGATTCTATTCAACGCCCGGACACACTAGAGGTGCTTTATCGATTGAATTTAACGTTACTCATCAAGGTGAGACTCATAAGGCATTTATTGTTGGCGGTAATGGGACCAATTTCACCGGATTGGAACTGGCGCAGCAGTATGTGGATAGTGTGAAAAGGATTCGATCTTTATCTAAAACCGAACCTCAAGTGGAAGTTAACCTCGCCAGTCACCCGCATTTGGCACAGATTTTTGAGCGCCACGCTAAAGAATCACGGCAAAGTAATCCCTTTGTCGAGCCACAAGGCTTCCAAGCCTTTTTGGATGTATTAGAAGAACGTGGAAGCAAAAAACTAGCCCAAGAGCAAACCCACTAATGAATATGGAGCGAGGATGCTCATACCGGTAGCCAGATAGAAAAAAGCCCCGAAGTTTCGGGGCTTATATAGTTAATTAGTCCAACTCAACCAGTTGTTGCTTGAACTTCTCATGCTGAGCTTTCACTGATTCTTCTGGCTCTGCCGTCATTAAGCTGACCACAACAATGGCAATCGTTGATAAGATGATCCCAGGAACAATCTCGTAAACATCAAACCAACCGCCTGATAGTTGTTTCCACACTACAATAGTCACGCCGCCGATAACGATACCAGCCAGTGCACCATTGCGGTTCATGCGCGGCCAGTAAAGGCTAAGAATAAGCGCAGGACCAAAAGCAGCACCAAAACCAGCCCAAGCATAAGATACTAAACCTAGTACTGAGCTGTCTGGCGTTAGAGCTAAAATAAGAGCAACAATTGAGATTGCTACCACTGCAATACGGCCTACCATCACAATCTCTTCTGAACTTGCATCTTTCTTAATCAATTGCTTATAGAAGTCCTCTGCTAATGCTGAAGAAGACACCAATAATTGCGAATCGGCTGTACTCATGATTGCTGCAAGTATTGCCGCTAACAGCACACCAGCAACGACAGGATGGAAGATGGAGTTAACCAACAACATGAAGATTTTCTCTCCATCATCTATCGATACCCCAGAATTAGTCACATAGATAAGACCAACTAGACCGACTAACATAGCACCAACCATAGAAAGCGCTGTCCACACAACCGCAATGCGACGTGCTGTCGTTAGATCCTTATTACTGCGCGCGGCTTTAAAACGAGCAAGAATGTGCGGCTGGCCAAAGTAGCCTAAGCCCCATGCAACCAAAGAGATGATCGCAATAGCAGATAGTGGCTCGCCTTTAGTATCATTCCACAGCGTAAGCAGCTCAGGGTTGATATTCGACAAATCGCTATTTAGCTGACCAAGACCACCTTCCATCGCCGCAATAGGCACAATCAACAGTGCCGCAGACATCAGAAGACCTTGGACTAAGTCAGTCCAAGATACCGCTAAAAATCCACCGAACAGTGTATATGACACAACACATACAGTACCAATAATAACGGCGGTGCTATAGTTCAACCCAAATACGGTTTCAAACAGTTTTCCTCCAGCCACTAAGCCTGAGCTGGTGTAGAAAAGAAAGAATAGCAAGATAAAGAATGCAGAGATAACTTGGATAAGTTTAGATGTATCGTTAAAACGACGAGAAAGGAATTCTGGCAAGGTTAAAGCATCTGTCGTGATGCTGTAAGTACGCAGTCTTTTAGCACTGATAAGCCAGTTTAGCCAAGTACCCGCAAGCAGACCACCAGCAAGCCATAATGCTTCAATACCAGCGGCATACGCGTAACCTGGTAGACCGAGCAAAAGCCAACCACTCATATCCGATGCACCCGCAGAAAGTGCAGCAGGCCAAGGCCCAAGAGAGCGACCGCCTAAAAAGTAATCCGTTGAGTTTTTCGTTCGTAGGTATGCAATGACGCCTATTGCCATCATCAAAATTAGATACGCAATAAACGTGGTCGTAATAGCAAAGCTATTTTCCATGTGTTTGTCCTCATAAAAAAATCGCCTTCCATGAACGCCCTCACGCACACTGAGTGAGGGCTCTCGGAGAAAGGGTTAGTGGGTTTCGCTCCCAAGTTCCAACAAGGTTGCGTTGCCACCCACAGCAGTTATATTTATTGTTCTCGTACGCTCTGTGATAAAGCGCAGCGATAAATGTGGATCGTGAGCGACTGGAATCAACTCAACATCCGTTTCTGAAACTAGGCCTACAATAGCACCTGTGCGTTTCGCTAATTGGCGGTTGATATTTCGCTCAACCTCTTGATTGCCTATATACCCAACGCTTCTCACATCAGATTCAAGTAACTGATGGTAAGCGTCAAGAGAGGCGAATTGTAATAGATTTATTGGTAAAGACGCACTTTTTGCTGTCGTTTCTAGGGCTTTGATCAAATCAATATCATCACTGCACACAATAACACTATTACCAGCAAGAAGCGCACAAGTAAGTTGAGCGATCGCTGCCTGCTGCGCTGATTGAGATACGTGATCCTGAATGATCAGAGCAACACCTCGGCCAGCGGTATACAACTCATTCGTCTCACCCGTTGGACCAGGCATTTCATGGGTTTTGGACAACAGCTGCGCTGAATGTTGGTAATGGTAGTCAATAACGGCAGCCAAAGCAGGCTCAACACCCTGCAATGCTTGCTTAAACCCAAGTACATACTCACTTCTTATCTCAAAGCTGGTGAGATTCCAATTTTCCCATGCTGCATAAGCATCGGAAAAACGAGTAACTTGATGAACCATAATTTTTCTCCTTGCTTACCGATTAAGAAAATGATGTCTGAGTGAATCGGAATAAATAGTGTGGCCCTCCGGCTTTAGGACCTGTACCTGACAGACCTTGCCCACCAAATGGTTGAACGCCAACGACAGCACCAACCTGATCACGGTTGATGTAACAGTTCCCCACTCGAGCATGCTTTTCAATCCAGCGATACGTGGTCTCATTACGGCTGTGAATTCCCATAGTGAGGCCAAAGCCAGTGCCATTAATTCGCTCAACCACTTGGTGTAGTTGACTCGCTTTAAAACGGACAATATGCAAAATTGGTCCGAACTGCTCTTCATCGAGACAAGCAATATCATCAATTTCAAACGCGCAAGGTGCAACGAAATCGCCGTGTTGATGTAATTCATTAAGCTCCAGTCCAGCGACTTTTTGCTGAGTCGCCGTCATACGCTCGATGTGCTTGAGCAGTTTATTCTTGGCGTTAGCATCAATCACAGGTCCAACATCGGTTGAATGCTCGAAAGGCAAGCCTACTTTTAACTCTTGCATCGCACCTTGAATCAATGAAATGATTCTGTCTGCAATGTCTTCCTGAACATACAACACCCTAAGTGCACTACAACGCTGCCCAGCAGAAGCAAACGCTGAACGAATCACATCCCGCACCACTTGCTCAGGAAGCGCTGTACTGTCAACGATCATGGCGTTCTGGCCACCTGTTTCAGCAATAAATGGCACTGGCGCAGTATCACGCTGTGCAAGTGTGCGGTTGATACGCTGGGCCGTTAAGGTTGAACCTGTAAAGGCAACACCAGCAATCGCAAGGTGAGAAGTCAATGCTGCCCCAATATCAGCTCCGCGCCCCGGTAACAGCTGAATAGTGCCGTTAGGGAAGCCTGCTTCAATCATAAGTTCGACAGCGCGAGCTGCAATCAAGCTGGTTTGCTCAGCAGGTTTTGCTACTACCGTATTACCTGCAACCAGTGCTGCTGTAATTTGACCCAAGAATATCGCTAGCGGGAAATTCCAAGGACTAATACACACAAAGACACCGCGTCCGTCACGCACGGCTTTCCGCGTCTTAGCATCAAAGCCTTGAATCTCAACTTGGCCCAAGTTATCTATTTGTTTGGCGTAGTAACGACAGAAATCAACCGCTTCACGCACTTCATCAATACTGTCATGTATTGTTTTACCAGCTTCTTGATGACACAAAGCAACCAACTCAGCAAGGTGCGTTTCAAGCAAATCTGCTAACTTTTCTAACGCTTGCGCTCTTTGAGCTGGCGCAGTTGCTTGCCAATCGTTAAAGGCCGATTGTGCGCTTTCAATTGCTGCGGAAACATGATCAAGGGTTGAGAAAGCCACCTGACCAACTTCTATGCGCCTGTCATAAGGTGCTGTCACTTTCTCAACAGTAACATCATCCTTGATCATGCTTTCAGTGAATGCGTGACCGTTAATTATCGGCCCGGCTAACCATTGTTTGTCTAGAAAGCTCTCTACTTGCTGTTCAAACGGCTTGGCCTCGGAGTCAATATCAATATTTACACCGTAAGAGTTTGAACGCTCTGAGAATATCTTCGGCGGCAATGGAATATTGGTATTATTCAGTGTCTCAAATGCCTCCAGCATATCGACCGGATGCTGAGTAAGAGTTTCAACTGGACAACGCGCATCTACTAAACGATGGACAAACGAGCTGTTTGCCCCATTCTCAAGCAGACGACGAACCAAATATGGCAATAAATCCTTATGGCTGCCAACAGGTGCGTATATGCGCACTGGCTGTTGGTGTGTTTCCATAACATGGTGATAAAGAGAATCACCCATCCCATGCAAACGCTGGAACTCATAGTTTTTATGCTCTGCCATCACTGCGATAGAAGTAACCGTTTGAGCGTTATGGCTGGCAAACTGCGGGAAGATATTGCCTCGTACATTGTCAGACAATAAGAAACGAGCACAAGCTAAATAGGCAACGTCTGTGGCTTCTTTTCGTGTGTAGACTGGGTAGTTATCATAACCCGCCTGTTGCGACCATTTGATCTCACTATCCCAATACGCTCCCTTAACAAGACGCAGTGGAATAAGATCGCCCTGCTCTCGAGCTAAACCGTTGATCCAGACCAATACTGGAAGAGCACGTTTAGAATAGGCTTGAATCACAAGGCCAAATTTACCCCAGCCTTTCACAACATCACTTCGATACACTTTTTCGAACAGCTTTAGCGATAGTTCCAAGCGATCCGCTTCTTCAGCATCAATCGTGATGGCCACATCCAATTCAACAGCCTTACGCAGCAATTGCATGAGTGTATCGGCAAGTTCAGTCAGCACTCGCTCTTCATTGGCCACTTCATAGCGGGGATGCAAAGCAGACAGTTTAATCGAAACAGACGGAGCTGGGCTTGTCTCTATACCGTATCTATCACGACCTACCGCTTCAATTGCCATCAAGTAATCATTAAAATATTTATCCGCATCCGCTGTGGTCAGTGCGGCTTCACCTAACATGTCATAAGAGTAGGTAAACCCTTTATCACGCATGCTACGGCCATTCTTTTGCGCTTCAGCGATAGAGCGACCAAGAACAAACTGATGCCCCATCACCTTCATCGCTTGGTGCATGGCTTTACGAATAACAGGCTCAGACATTTTATTAACAAGACGATTCACCGCCGACACTGGGCTGCGCGCTTCAGATTCAGACAAACCAACAACTTTGCCTGTCAACATAAGGCCCCATGTCGACGCATTGACAAAAACCGAATCTGAACTTTTTAAATGGGACTTCCAGTCTGCGACACTGAGTTTGTCACGGATCAAGGCATCCGCTGTCGCTGCATCAGGAATGCGCATCAAAGCTTCGGCAAGACACATAAGTAATATGCCTTCTTGGGTATCCAAACTGTATTCCAGCAGTAAAGCATCGATCATTTGAATCGATTTTTTATCTGCACGGATAGCTTCAATGAGCTCTGTCGTTTTGGTCGACATCTGCGCTTTTTCGTCCGCTGTCGGAGTCGCGAGCGGCAACAGTTGTTCAAGCCATTGGGATTCGTCCACCATGTAAAGTGGCGAGATCAGCGACCAAAGTTTATTTAGCGGCTGCTCAACAAACTCGGCATTCAACACATCAGTTGCAGTAAACATGCGTTTTCCTCAATCTCAAGCCTGATAAATTCATCAGAGTTATTACAATGGTTTGCAGTGTATTTTGAGCGGGAGAGGATTACTTGTCAAAAACTCCGAGTTTTTTGCTGAAAACTCCGCCTATTAACAAAACGAAAACACAATCACATCTAAATAGACAAAATAATATACGTCTGCTGTTGCTTATTTAACTAAATTGTTTCTTGTATTGGGATGGCGATACGCCTTGCAAACGAAAAAAGGTATGGCTAAATGTGCTTTGATTAGAAAAACCTGTTAAGTCGGCCACCTGACCTAAGGTCAAGTTGCCTCTTTTGATCAAAGACTTTGCCATGTCAACTCGTTTACCTAATACGTACTGATGAGGTGTTATTCCAATTTGCGCCTTGAACAAACTATGAAACTGACTCTCCCCTAAAAAAACACTACCTGCTAGCTGAGCGACTGAGATTTTCTGGCTTAAGTGTTGTTCGATGTAACGATCAATGGCGTCAAGGTCGAAACGAGATTCTTTGTAAGGTGTTGAGAATTTTGACATATGCCTTTGCAATAAGGCGATCAGAGTGTCACTACAAGCTCGGCTGAGGAGAAGGTCCTCTGGCCTTGATTGCATTTCATTCACCAACATATAGATGAGCTTTTGAATTTGGCTATCGAGCTGAAAGTAGGTTTCACCTCGATTCAGCTCATTGAGTTTTTGCAACATCAGTGGGTCTTCAGCGCTTGGAAATGGCATATTAAGCACTAAAATATCGGACTGCTCGACAACCCCACCAAAAGCATGACCTGAACCAGAGGTCACCACACAGCCTTGTCCTGGACCAACCATGTTCCCAAAGCCGCTAACCTCAAACTCAGCTTGCCCTTTTAACCCAATCACAATTTGGGTATAGCTATGATCATGGCAGTCCATGTGTGAGGGTAAGGTAACAAGCTCCGCTGGTTTGGGAGACACAGATTTATTTAGTTCGCCAACAATAGGCCGAGATTTGAAACAGCTCATGAGACAGTTTTGACCTCAGATTGCATTAGGATGGCATGTTATAACAAAACCGACTTAATTCGAAATATATCGATCCATTTTGGACCAACTACAATCAGAAAAGACTGCCGAAAAGCGATGCGTAACTAGCTTCGGAAGAATGATCAAGTGCACATAAATTACGGTTTATGTCACTTCTAGCAACTTTCTTTTTGCAGATACCCATTCTTCACTTGCATATTTCCCCAATCAACTCAAAATGATAGATAGCATCCAAGTTTTATATACGTTAAATTAGGGTAATCTGCATAAAGTCGGTTAATCTTTTTACAAGAGAAAGATGCAGGGTTGAAGTAAACTTGGAAGAGGCAGGAACACAAGGACTGTCATGAGTTTGTCTTTTTTTGGATTTTTACGTTGGTCAATAAACGTTAATTGTTGCAGGGAAATATGATAATACGTCGCATCCCAGCGCTTTTAATTGCGCTAAGCCCACTATGGGCATCAACTTCGATTTTTGCGGAAATGGTGGACTCTGCCGATCCTGTCGCAACTATCGATAGTAAATTGGAAAACAAACAAAGTGAGTTACAGGAGCTTGGTTCTGAATTCGACGCTGAATCATCACGGTTGCAAACCCTTAGGGCAGAGCTAAGTAGGTTTCAACGTGAAGAAAATGAGCTAAACGCTAAACGGAATCGCGCCAAATCAGCGCTGGACAAACAGTATAACCGCCTTTTAGATGATCCAGACGTAGACTTACTTTCTTTTCAACAAGAGTACCAAGAGGCTTGGGCTTCGGTAAAGAAGAATCAAACGCAGATACTTGAACAAGAGCAAAACATTACTGAGCAAGAGATGCGCTTGTCCCAGATCAAGCAAAAGCGTTCTAGGATTAATTCTGAATTATCTTATCTCAAAGAGCAGAAAGTTGAAGCGCGCGTCAAACGTCTTGATGCAGAGCTGCGAGAAAGTGATGTGTTGAACACCACATTCAAAACAACCTGCTCGGCTACCATGACTCTAGGTGAATGTACTAATCAAGGTAAATACCTCACTAAACAGCGTGCTGTTAATACGTTTAAGACAAAACTTCTCGACAGCTTGACCGAAGCCAATATCGCTAAACAGAACATCAAAGGCGTCCAGCTGAATGTCTTTGTTCAAGAGAGCCAAATTATCCGTTCAGGTTTTGAAGGCAGCAATAGTTATTACACTGAAATGCAAGCCCAGCTTCAGGCTCGGCCAGAAGCCTCGGCTGCCTGTAAGCTACTCAATGTATCCTCACGTTATTGTCTCAATAGTGCCAGTGTTGCCAAAAAAGAAAAAACAACCACACAGCAAAGCTGGGCAAACATTACTGTTCGCTCGGATCAGTACGAAGATCGAGTAACAATCAATGGCGTCAATTACGGTAGTACACCAATAGAAGTGGTTTTACCCAAAGGAAAACATCAGTTTACTGTCTCTAAAGATGGTTACCAGACATATAACCGTATGATTGCTATTAATGGCAATGATACTGTCTGGGTTAAGTTACGCCCAAATTCAGATATTTAACGCGCTTCTCTTTTTGAGTAGAAGGAAGCAGTACAACATTGACCAAAAACGCCATTTTGTCGTAAGTTATAAGGGAATAACTTACGAAAAAGTGGCGTTTTCGTTTAGAATAACTCCATAAGATTAAAAAGAATTGTAGAAATAATAATGCGAACTGGTTTACCAACCTTCCTTCTTGCTTTGTCACCTTACTTTGTCTCTGCTGGTATTGCAGCTGAGGAAGCGCGCGACCCTATCGTAAAAATCGATCAGAAGCTATTCGACAAACATGAAGAACTAAAATCGGCAACAGAGCGCCGTGATGACAAACAAGCGCAATTTGACAGTCAGAAACAGTCTGTCGATCAGCTGACCAAATCGGCTAAAGCTCTGGATGACAAATTTAAGCAAGCCAAAGAACAGCTTGAGGCGAATTATGCCCGCATGATTGACGACCCAACCGTGGACCTTGCGGCAAGTCAGAAAGCCTATCAGGACGCTTGGTCGGCCGTTAAACAAAATCAGCAACAGCGTTTGTTTGAAGAACAGATACTGCAAGAACTTGAACATCAACTCAGTTTAGCCAGCAATGAATTAGAGGCGATTTCCCAAGGTATTGACTCCTTGGAACAAAACAAATTGCGCGCCCGAGCTAAACGCCTGCAAAGTGAGCTGACAGAATCTCATTCTCTGTCTGTAAGTTTCACTAATCGCTGTCAGGCGAACATGACCATTGCAGAGTGTGACCGCCAAACTCGAGATCTTGCTCTACAAAAAGCAGTAAAACAGTTTCAATCTGAGCTCATCGCTAACACTAGCGAATCAAAAGAAATTGAACTCAACGCTCACAAAATCCCTTTTAATATTCACGTATTGCGCTCTAAAGCCAAAGAGTCGGGTTTTTATGATGGTATACGCTATCGAAGCCTCATGGATGTCGAAATGCAAGCTAGGCCAACACAAAGCGCCGCATGTACCCTACTTGGCATCAACAAGAAATACTGTTTCGAACCCGATAGTACTGATGACAAGGGTAGCTCTGTCACCAACCAAGAAATCGCTTGGGTGACCTTGAACGTTCGCTCAAACTTATACGATGATAAAGTCACAATCGATGGGGTTAACTATGGCAGCACTCCTGTAGAAATTATGTTGCCTGTAGGACAACACTCTATTTCAATTAGGAAAGAGGGTTACCAAGACTTCAACAAAGAATTGTCCATTAACAGAGATCACAACCTTCGCGCCGTGTTAGTTGAAACGGCAAACCCGCTGCGTGAAGGAGATAAGTTTGCCGATTCTCTTGGTTCGGGTCATCAAGGTCCAGAAGTTTCTACCATTCTGCCTGGTCAGTATATGCTTGGTGAACATGGCTCCAAGCAGTTGAAAATCAAACAACCTTTCGGTTTTGGTACCACTCCTGTCACTGTGAAGCAATTTGAAACCTTTGTTAACTCAACGAATTATCAAACCGATGCTGAGCTGAAAAATACCTGTACCGCTATCGTAAAAGGCGAAGTCACGCCTATTTCAAAAGGATATTGGCGCAACCCAGGTTTCAAACAAGCGGCTAACTCTCCAGTGGTTTGCGTAAGTAAGAACGACGCACAAGCTTACGCGCAATGGCTAAGTAGGAAAACCAATCATAGCTACAGGCTGCCAAGTGAAGATGAATGGGAAATAGCGGCTAGAGCAGGATCTGAATCCAATTATTGGTGGGGCGATCATTTTGCTCCAAGTCAGGCTAATACAGGTTGGGGAGGCACACCATGGTCAAACAAGAGTACTTCTCCAGTCATGGCTTTCAAGCCCAACAAGCTAGGTATTTACGATACCGTCGGAAACGTTTGGCAATGGACCAATGACGCTCGCGGTATCCTTAAAGGTGGGGCTTGGAACTTTTCTCCGGAAATGGCCGCTGCTCATGAGCAGCTTTCTCTATCTGACTCATCTGCGGCAAATTATGTGGGCTTTCGGGTATTACGTGAAATAAACTAACCTACAGACTTATCTAGAATTAAAAAACGCCGCATTTAGCGGCGTTTTTTAATAATATACTAAGGAGCAAGTCTATCTATCTGCCAGGCTTTTTCTTGTTTAGAGAATAAAAACCTGTCGTGAAGACGGTGATCGCCTCCTTGCCAGAATTCAATAGACTCAACCTTTACCCTAAAGCCACCCCAAAAGCTCGGCACTGGTATTTCGCCATTAGCAAACTTCTGCTTCAGCTCAAGGAACTTGCCTTCGAGTACTCCTCGGGTAGATATACGGCTGCTTTGTTTACTGGCAATAGCCGCTAGCTGACTTTCCTTCGGTCTTGAAGAAAAGTATTTTATATTGTCTTTCATACTCAGTTTCTCAGCACAGCCAGTGACATGCACTTGACGCTCTAGCGTATGCCATGGAAAATGTAAGCTTACCCTAGAATTACCTTCTATTTGCTGAGCCTTACGACTGCCTAAGTTGGTGTAAAAAACAAATCCCTCGTCATCGACATGTTTTAGTAAGACAATGCGCTGAAATGGTTGACCCTGTTCGTCAACCGTCGCTACTGTCATGGCAGTAGGGTCCGTTAAACCCGCATCAATGGCTTGCTGTAACCAAAAATTAAATTGATCGATAGGGTTTTGCTTTAAATCTTTTCTTCGCAAACCGCCCTTACTGTACTCACGACGGATATCTTCAAGTTCCATCTTATCTCCCGAAACATTTTTTGCCGATTGTGCTGTTATATATACAGAAAGACAAGGCGATAAACCACATCTTAATCACAATTTCGGCATACTGATAATATTTTAAAAATGAAGTGTTCTTGGATAATATAAACCGGCCACTTGGGAATATAGAGAAAGTGTTCTACTCATGTTGTGAGTAAAACACTTTGATATACCTGCATCGATTGCAGCGTTATTTAGTGGTAGCGAGTACCGGGGAAGCCCTGATGCAGGCCAGTTGAAATTACTTCATAACGATCTGACCTGAAGTTTGGGAAAGGTGAAAATACCGCTCTGGGTAGTCTTGGTAACTGAACTAAATAGCCTTTAGGCGCAGCGAGAAATCCAACATTTATACCTGTTTTTTTCAACGCTTGTTCAAGCTTAGTTAAATAGAACCCCCCTCCTACATTACAAGACTGAACCTTTAAAACCCCAACTTCACGTAAACCGAGATCAAACAATTTCTTTGCAAGCTCAGTTGGTGAAAGCGATGTCTCCAATCCGCTTTGATTACTGCAAATGGGACCGTAAGGATTACCATGAGCAACCACATCCAAACGATGATTAAACGTTAATGAGGATAGTTGACTTGAGCTAGCCTGAGGAAACATACCATTTAGCAGGTGGGATACAAGATCACCATCACTGGCCATGTTTCTTGAAGGGATGCCATAACGACTCTTCACATTCTCACCATAATGTCGAAATAGAGATTCTGGTTGTCCTTTTCCAAGAAGCAGTACGTGCCTAAAGTCTCCGGACGATACCCAGTTGTTAAGACTATTAGCAGTTTGGTTTAACAACCAACCTGCAGCGCCTGTACGAGTCACTTTGTGTATACCTAGCGAACCCATTCCACCGAATAAAGCGTAATCATCAGTGAAAGGAAAACGCCTGACCCTTTGCCAACTACCTTGAACATTTGCCACATAGTCAGTTCCCTCGATGGCATCGGTCCCAAGGTAGTGATGAAGACCTGGCTCCACTTCCGAGCCTATTGACGCTGAACTACTTATTTTACTGATAGACAAGGCTTGGCTTTGCGGCAATACAGCACCAGGTCTTGCTGTTTGTAGCGTCGCGAGTTCAACAAACTCGTCGGTGTAAACAGCGTCAGCTACTCTTGCGCCAGTAAACATAGTTCGGGAGAAAAGTAAGGTTTGAGCAGCTTCACCAAGTGCAAGTTCACCCAATAATTCGGGTGCAACGAGTGTAACTAAAGTGATAGCGGCGAAGGTCGGAAAGTTCCAGCGACTATGATGTTCTTGCTGCTTATGCTGACGAAAGTGGTTCACCACTGCCTCTCCAACCATAGAGTAGCCGTATTTATGGCTAGGCAATTTAGAGACCTGCACATGCCAATCTGTTAATGTTTCACGTTCATCTTGTCGTAGGGATGACCATCGGCTCAAAAGCGTGCTTTGCATCATAGCACCAACTCGTGCATATGGGTGAAGCCCGTTTAGTGGCTGAGAAAACTCATCGTATGATGGCTTCCAATTGGCCGAAAACTGCTTTAATTCTTCGAGTAAAACCAACTCTAATCTATCTCTAAATTGACCTCCTGCTGAAAAGTTAGCGATCAAAAATTGACGAAGAGAGTCAGAGTATCGACTATTGGTTTTATCGGCTAACCTTCTGACGAGATCGGCTTCTCCATAACGCTCTAAACTTATGTTTAAAGCGATCGAGAACAGTGACAACCCAAGTGGATCATGCTCATAATATCTTTGCAGATACATGGCTTCGTCTTCAGCCATTGGGTAGAGTACTTCAAGTTCAGTTGCCAAGTTTGCTAAAAACGTTTGCAACATATATTCAGACGGGAATAGCTCGTGGTGCGGCATATCCGGAGCTTGGGACATAACAAACAGAGTTGCTGCTTCACTAATGATCCCCACTTCTAGACTCGAAAGTCCATCGGTATTAAACGATTGATTGGCAACCTCTCCTAAACGAGTCATAAACAAGCTAGACATATATTCGGTGCCATGCTTTCTCTTTGCAACATTAAGTGCTTCAACAGCGCTTAATGCATGCTCTTGTGCGTCCCAATCAACCCACAGGCTCGCTTTGTCACGCATAGTCTGATGATGATCGTATTGGGTAAATGTTGCGTCTGTTGCTCCCGTAGAAAAAGAAGCAGCGAGAATAGAAGATAATAATATTTTTTTCATATTTTTTGTTCTAATGAAAAGTGAAGGTCAAATAGACAACCCACACTTAATATATTGGACGTAGCACATTGCTCTAATGGCAAAGCACTACAAGAGTCGGCAAATCATTTTCTCGCTTAATGGGTATTAACGAGACAACCTGTCGGCTTTTAAATGAGCACCAAATGTGATATCCGCATCTTGTAAAAATAAGTAGCGCTATATAAGCAAAACTTAAGAATGAGTCTAGAACTAAGGTTTAGCACAAGTACCTAAACACTTTATTAGAATGAAAATGATTAGATAACCAAACCTTAATTAAACAAATATTTTACATGAAATTAACGCATTTGAAATATATCTCATTCTTAAGCTGTCAAACAATCCGCATAACACTATTATTTTTGTAAGACTTTTTCCATCCAACTTTTAAAATAAAAAATCATTTTAAATCATAGCTTTAAATATTTTTATAAATTAAAGCAAGAAAAATAATTCTTATATTTACTTTCACATTCAGTAAATATTAATGAACGAAGCCAGTAAAGTTAATAACCATCACAAATATACTAGACTTAATTATTATTTTTGTATATTAAAAATGTAAAACCTACAATGGCTTATATCTTACAATAAGAACAGATAATGAACACTGAAGCTTTTATTTCAATAAATTGATAGGTAAAGGTGATGAACGATACCCTTAGTATGAGAGGTTAAATCGTAAAATAACTGCATTTTTTTCACTATCGCTGAGGTATTTTTGCCACTCCAATGAAATTTCTGTCTCATTAGAATAACCAGTATATTTATCATTGTTAAAAGAAGCTAACCAACCCACACCGGCACCGGTTTTCACTTGGTTATCACTTTGTGCATCGACAATGTCAGCGCTCGCTTGTAGCAATCCATACACACGTAAACGTTGGTGGTAATTCTGGCTTACTCCCCATACAGGCCCAGATTCACCTCTGGTGTACAACAATGACCTTTGATCGTAAAACTGATAAAACGCATCAAAGTACAAACTGTTTGACCAGCTTACTTGTTGAACCCCTCGCCAAGTTTTGTCCCAACCTAAGCCCGAAAATACATCCCCGTTCACTCTAATGTAAGTGCTAGTATAGGAATCTTCGCCTAAATAATGGCGAACACCGGAAGAAAATGTCATGTCAAACCGTTGCAGAGGCCTCCATTTCAGTCCCAAATCAACTCCAGTAGAATCCCAAGATCCGGAGCTCAATACACTCACTTGCCCGGCTAGCGAAGGAAGGCTTTCAAAACCATAGCTCGCACTGACTTGATAAAACCCCTCACTATCGGGGTCATCAAATAGCCCCTGAAACGGACTACTGTTTCCGGACTCTCCACTGAAAGAGAATTGCCAAGCTGAAGTCACGGCACGATTCTCAGCACGCAGCTGGTCAAGAAGTCGAGTATCTTTTTCAGGCATAGTAGTGAGCTGGTCAATAAGCGCTTTATATTCATATTGCGCTTTGTCACCACAGCCAATATTTTTGTAGGCTTGAGCTAATTGGTGACGCGCTGATATTTTATCTTGACCATTTAACTGCGGGATAACAGATTCAAACAATCGAACTGAGTCTTTAGGACGATTTAAGAAGTAGGCATAAGCCAGTTCAGTAGCGATATAAACATCCTGAGGATAAAGTTTATGTTGGTAGGAAAGGTAATCAGTCAGCTTTTGCTTGCTTCCTTGTAATTTATACAGCCCAATATATCGAGAAACAATCTGACGATCCGATTCGAATTTGTTTTCTACCATGTCAAGGTTGCTTTCGGCGGAAGTGAAATCCTTTTTGGCTAAATAGATATCTATACCGAGCAACCACCAGTCTAAGATATCTTGGTCATCACTTTCAGCCCACCAAAATCTGGCTTTTTCATACTGTTTTAATTGGTAATAAGAGCTTGCAACTAAAAGCCGAACATAAGGTGATTGTATGTGCTGCCATTCGGATAGCAATACGTTAAGTACCTCTTGGTAACGCTGCTGCTGATAAAGCATCTGAGCTTTCGTCCCTACAATAGCCAAGCGCGCTGAAAATGACTTCTGCATCAACAAGGCATTGTCGGTGTATTCTAACGCTCTATCAACATTAGCAGGGTAGCTGCAATACCCGAGGACTTGCCAAGCAAATGAGGTTTGAGGGTTTGAGAACGCTTGTTTGGCAAGGTTACACCCATTATATTGCTGCCAAAGCAATGCGTTATCAAATGAAGCGATATCTAGGTTCTTCAACTGCAGAGCAATCTCCGGGGCAAATTTTCTGGGGTGCTTTGAATACAGCGTGAGTAGTTGCTCAGCAATTTCTAGCCTAACTTTGGAAGGCAGAGAACTGACGGATAACAACTTCTCGTATTGTCTGATTAACTCAACCTCAGTAAGCGCTTTTTTCATTGCTTCTAATAAGCTTTGAAGGTCAGACTGCCTGTTAGAGCGACGATAAACTGCTTCCCACTCAAGCATTGAATGATTGAATTGATCATTTTTTTCATATGCCAATGCCAGAAGCCTCATGCTGCTCAAAGAAAGGTAAGCAGTAGACGACAAGATATCTATTACCTTTTGATATTCTCCCTGATGGTACCTATTCCATGCAACCACTATCTTTTGCCTGTGAAGAAGTCCCGAATCATTAAAAGATGCGGATTCAATCATGAAGGATAGGTTTAACTCTTCCGCTAAACTCAGCCATAGCTTAGGTGATTCAAATGAAGAACAAGATGACAATTGCTGCTTGGCTAACTCACGGTTGCCTAGTCTTGCACTGATCAATGCGCTTTCAGTGCAAGAAGCATTAGATCTCTTTTTTTGATACGTACGGGCGAGCGGCCAGTTGCCGAGACTTATGGCAAGTTGGAATGCACGCTCATAGTCATCTGAAGATAAGCCATAATATTGTTCCAACCATTTATACCAGTACAAAGCTTGCTCATATTCTTGATCATCAATCAAATCGAGGATCAATTGCCGAGTGAGCAGAAGCTTTGTTTCCGCATGATCGGATCCCGTCAGAAGCGCTCTCGTCTCTTTGATCTTGTTACTTTTAATTAATGCAAGGCCGAGGATATATTGCTCTCTGTCAGACAGCACTCTCCTACGTCTGATCTGAGACATGGTATCGATAACTTTCGAGTAGTTTTCACGCTTTAGCCAGACTTCAGCCTCATAAAGAATAGCTTGATCTGGCTTAATATCAGAAGCTTGGGAGATACTCCAATCCAGTGCCACTGACTCAGAATTATCTGCTAACCAGTAAAGACGATATAAGTATACCTGCCGCTTGGCTTGAGGCGGTAAATCACCCAGTAAGGCAACAAATTCAACGTTAGCTAGGTGCAACTGCTGAACTGACATTTCACTTCTTAAGCTCGTAAGCAACTTTACTGTATCTTGCTCCGGCAATGCCTCTAATGTTTCCTCTGCTTCTGTGTACGCTTTTGCCTTTAGCTGCAACTTAAATAGGTAATGTAAAAAAGGTTGGTAGTTGGGAGCTATATTCAAAGCTCTTTTCACTTCAGTGATGGCTTCCACAAATCTCTGGCTACGCTCAAAAGAAAAAGCCCTGTTCAAATAAGGAAAAGTACGAAAGTGAGTAGATTCACTTAAAGACGAAGCTAAAAACGTGGTGCTGTCCTTTACTGCATCCAAAACTGGAGTAGTAAACAATGAGATAACTATTATAATGACTTTAATTAGGCGTATTTTCCTCATGATTATTTTCCTTCTTTATTTATGAATTTTTAATATCAGGAAAGTCATGTTTAGTTTTGTCCCATGATATTTTCATTATGTTATCTTTGGAAACAACAAGATATAATGCCCTAATATTTGAGAAGAAATTAATAATGTTACTCCAAACTGTCCTAGGAATAGAAATAAACGCGCTTAGTAATCCATAAAACCTTCGTACAAATATAAAGCGGTGTATAAGTCTGTTTATAAAAAACAAAATATTTGCATAACTTATATATGCGAATAGAAAATAATCATCAAATATTGACAAAAAGAAATAACTATCTTTAAAAATAACTTGATAAATGGATATACATGCTATCTGAAGAAATACTACCATAGACAAAAATGAAACAGTATTTGATAAAACACAACGTCTATCTCGCCAAAGAAAGTAGTTCATTTTCCAATTGTTCGTCCACCCGATATTTTTCCAACCTTGAAATACTATGCCGATGATCCAGCGACTTTTCTGTCTAACTGCGGCATTAAAAGAGCTAGGGAAGAACTCTCTAACACAAACAAGACTCGGGTTATCACTATCATCAGAGCTTTTAAAGCTGATATTTTGGGCCACAGAACGGACGAATATTTCGTTCATCCCCCACTGTTTTAACCTCACACTAATATCGTAATCTTCGGTTAACGATCGACAATCAAAAGGCTTTCCTCCGCCTGAACGAGCCAGCCTCAACAATGCTCTTCGACTCAAGCAAGTGCCCACTCCAGCGCTAGGAACGTGACCCGTCATAGACATTCGAACTAAGAGATCTTTTTCATGTAATTCAGAGAATTCATCTATATAATGTGAAGACGTAAATTGATACCACTTTCTTACGTATGGATAGACAGGAATTTGTATTAAGTCATATTCTGGCAGATAAGCATTAAACAAGGAAAGTTCATAAGAGTGAGTAACATCTTCGGAGTCATGCAAAATAAAGCCTGAAAATTTTATTCCTTTTCTACTTTCTTCGAACAAGATGTAGTTAAATATATTATTCAAGCAATCTGCTTTACTTGTAGGTCCCGGTTTTTCACAGATAACATTGTGCACATTTTTATATTCAGTGCATACTTTTTTTATACAAGCCGTAGTCGCCAGATCATTTGGATATGTACCAACAAAGATATGAAAATTATCGTACTTACAGGAAGATGCTAGAAGAGATACCATTTTCTCAATCACACCATCCTCCTGCCAAGCAGGTATCATTATTGCCATATAACTTTGTTCTATGTCGGTCTTTACATTTTTTTCTCTATTTTTTTTTGAATTAATTCCTAATAATACCTTTTTCCAATACATTAAATCGATGAATAGATCATCAACTCCAAATAAAAAAATAAATATAATTAAAAATATAGCTATATACTTTAGGAAATAAAGATAAGATAGAAAAAAATCAAAAACAGACATTTAGGCTCCTCATATACATGAAGATGAAAATATAGTTTTTTATATGATAAATTATTACGTTTCACACAAGAGGGGCTATTTCATGCTATTTTCATACTATATTTTCATCCACATGTATAAGATGTATTATTCACTTAGGATTTATATAACAATATCAAAAGCCATGAAATAATGGATAGTTTAAAAATGCCAACTATAAATAAAAAACAGGCATTATTATAAATTGTGGTAAAAATGATAGTTAATAAATATTTTAAAGTGTTCTATTTTCTCTTATCTCCATCAGGAATATTGTATTTTCTCAAAGTTAAATAACCATTATCTACCCGAATGGATAGAGAATTACTATTAAATCCACCATAATATCTTCTTCTAACAATAAGTTCAGATATTGAACTAGCATTAATAATTCTTCTTTCATATACTCTTTGTAAATACTTATACTTCGTCATAGAACTCTGCTGCTACTTATCCAATAAAAACTAGCGTTAACCATAAAACTTTGCCCAGCAATCTCTAACAATGAAACCTATTTTATAAAGAGTAGTACAGGTTTCCTTGCACTATTCATAGTCCGTATAATACTCTATAGATTAGTTACAATATCATTAAGTGATGAAATAAACATAAGTTTTTTTCAATTTGCATGTAAAAGTTAATTCATCATTAAATAAATGAATAGGAAAGGCATTATAAATATATAAAAAAGATAATTAGTCTAGATTTAAAAGATAGGATGTTAACCAGATATTACCTAATGATGGCTATTTTATAATAAACTAATATTATCAAATTGGTTAACATATCTCTCTATTCATACACATTTGTATCAGTAAAGGAAAGCATATGTCTGATCAAGATTACACTACATTACAGAAGTTCTCTGACCAACCTACATCGATAGCAGAAACAACCTTATCTGAAACTATTGGCTTGACTATGCATAACTTAGTGGCAAACCAGCAGCAATCTCAAGTGACGACTTCTGCATCAGTAACCAATGCATGTGCACGATTACTTGCCATCCCTCAAGCTTCTTCTCAAAAGGCTGGTTCTAGTGAAGAGTTCGGTATTAGCGCACAACGTGAAAGAGAGAAAAAGAAAAAAAGTGGATTAGCTGGATTCTTTTCACGTTCATAGCACTACTGGGCATCTTGAATAGCGCATAAGCCTGATGGCCGATGAACAGAATAACTACATCGATCAAGCAACATCGATAGCTATTCAAGATGCTGTCGACAATATTCGTAATGTCACCGATATATGTAACACTGCTTCTGGCGTCGCTATGGCAAAACTGCTGGAGGGAGGCGACAAAGTCACATGCTTAACGACTATCGCAGAATCGAATCAATTGATAGCAAATGCGATTGAAAATTATGAAAAAATAGTGTCTTTATCTATCGAATGTCGTCAGAAAAACGCTGAAACATCACGAGTAAATAAGCCAAAGAAGCGATTCCTTATTTTCTAATTTATCAATAAAGGTTAAAAATGGAAGAGAGTAAAAATGGTACATATAGAGTTCATAGCCGTAAGTATAGATACCCCAACGGAAGAACAAAAAAGATAATATACAAGTATAAATCGGCTCCTAAAACAGACATACAGCTGGAAAAAGACGTTTTCCTTCTACTCGAGAAAGTCATAGATACCTATAAACAGATGAGTAAATCTCGACAGCTAGAGTCCTTGTCACGGATGCTATCCAGGCTCGAAATGCTTGATAACACGCCTCAAACTCCATTGACAAAAGCTAAAAAGGATTTTCTAGGTTCTAGCTAATCTATCAGATATGGCTCAACTCGACTAACCTACTGCTAAAAATATCTAGCTAAGTTTTCTTGAACCGTGAGACCAAAATACCTTTCTCCCTTTTTCCCATGGGTACATAATTGTTCATATCCGTCTCCAACAACACATCATTCCTTTTGGGTTGCAGTGGGTAATCTCTTGGGTAATAGTATTGACTTTCTACAATAGACGATAGTGATAAATACCCTGTTTTCTCTATTGCTTTATGAAAGCAACGATATGCCCTGAAACAAGCCTTTAGCTTTCTACTCATTATCCTTACTCACTGATTTTCTTATAATAATTATAATTAACCTAATTTATTTTTTAGGTAAAAAGAATAGAAGGCTTATAAAATTTCAAAAATATATAAAAATATCTTCCAAAGATTTTCCGCATTGAATAATTTGCTATGTGCGACAATAAACAATATTTTTCAAAGAGATAAATAGGCTTCTCCCCTTGTAGCATAAAGGCTGATCCAAAAATGAATAAATCTAAACAGACTAGAGAGTCATAGTTTTTTCATTTTTATTCATGCCTTCAGTCACCACACACATCCGTCTATAAATGCATAAACAGCGTTTATAAGTAGTTATCATGCAAGTCAGATTTATTATATCACTATATGCTTAATCAATTTAATAATCATTATTTACTAAAAGTTAAGTTATTTGTCTCTGTTATAGAGTGATGTTGCTACTTAATATGATGGTTACCAAATTTAGCCATAAGGAAGTGAGATAAAAATTATACGGCTAGTCATATAGCATTAAACATTCACCATTGATATTAAATATATAGAAGCATTCTAATTTACTATTTTTAAGGTAGGTAGCAATGACACAACTAAACTTTCTTCATAATGTCAGCTTAACTGAAGATGATATTATAATAAGAACTGCACAGATTTCAGATGTTGAAACTATAACTAATTATTATAAAAATAATAAAGACCATTTAGAAAAATGGGAGCCAGAGCGTGATAATAATTTTTTCACTGTACAAGGTTGGTATCAAATCCTGTGTAAGTTTGATGAGCTGAACCGAAATGGATCATTAGTCTATTTCATAATTATAGATCGCCAATCCTCTGAGATGATTGGTAGTATATCTTTCAGTAATATTTTTCGTTTTCCTTTTCATTCTTGCAGCTTAGGTTACTCACTAAGTGAGAAAGCTCAAGGAAAAGGGATCATGACCAAAGCATTAACTGCTGCTATTAACTATATGTTTAAAGTTCAGAACTTACATCGGATATCAGCTTACTTCATGCCAAAGAATAACAAAAGTAAAGCAGTACTCGAACGATTAGGGTTCAAATTTGAAGGCTTTGCCAAAGACTACTTACTCATCAACAAACAATGGGAAGATCATGAACTAGTCTCTTTATTGAATCCAAACTGGATAAAACCCCAGACTCGCTAATATAGATGTTCGCATTTTTCCCCTAGATGTCAATCCGACTAGAGTACTCAACTGCCAATGACTCTAGTTGGATAGTGTAACACTACATGAATACAACTATAGTCTTATCGCACTACATTGTAGGCTTGCATTAAGATAAAGCCCTTTTTAGTACAATATAGTAGCTCATTTCCTTGAGCTACAACTCTGCATCATTTCCCAGAAAATCCATTAATTATATTTAATATGCTTAGTATTTTTTTTGATACCTGCTTTTCAAAAATTACTGCTGACTTTTCTATTGTTTTAATAAATGTTTCTACTCCCCAGCCTAATATTATACACAAGAATTGAACTGGAACACTTTCTAGACTTATAGATTTAGACATTAGAACAACAATAGGTGGCCATACAACAGAGTAAATTATATATTTATTTCTCTTTATTTTTGCACTGTTATAAGTCATGATACATCCGTTTAAAAGAAAGACTATACGCAACAGTACTGACATCAATGCAAATATATAAGGATTTATATACTCTTTAAATAAGTAGTAACCTTTAGTATAGGTAAAACTAATAATATTTTCTTCATCAATTGTAACGGAAATAATATCTTTATGATGTAAATAAACCAATGTTAATATGAATGACATTAACAATATAAGGAACACTCTCAAGAACAAACTCAATAACTTATGAGACTCTACGGAAGCCATATAATACTTATCAGATATTTGCTCCATTGAATGATCTTTTGTAAGCGCTAGTAGCTTATCTCTCAATGAAAAAAGGTCATCCACTTCTAAGTTATCGATATTCTCTATTTCTGCAAGATCAATATTTAGATCTTCTTTTTTTTCTAGAGTAAGAATTTCGCTATCAAATACAAACCAGAGTAGCTTTCTTATATCAGATATTATTAATTCTCTTATATCCATATTCCTCACTTACATAAATTTACCCTACCATTCTAGATATATGAGGGACGGTTAAAAGTAAAAGCCAACACAAAATTATTAAGTCCAACCATCTAATATACATGTTACTACCTTATTTCATCATAATAATATAGCCATTATTTATAATGGCTATATTTTTAATTAATAAACAGATACTCTGTTTATTTACTCCGCTTAATTAACCTTTCTCAATGATTCCTTCAGCAGTACGACCTACAATTGAACCACCTACAGACATTAGTGCATTAAACCCTTGTATAGTCGCAGCATGCATAGTGATTTGACCTTGCTGCTGAGCTGACGTTACATTATGAGCACCAGTACTTAGAGCATGAGAAGTCGAGATTAGTAAGTTACCCATCGCCATTGCTGGTGTTTCACCAACCACTTTAGTGTTCACCTGAGTTACTGAGTCTGTTACTTGTCCATTCACTTGGGTTGCTGTTTCTGACATAATATTTTTCCTCTCTTATTAAGTATTTAATTTTTTAGTATGCTAATTATTAGCCTTTCTCGATGATTTCTTCGCCTGTACGACCAATCGCAGCAGAGCAAACACTCATTAGTGAGTTAATACCTTGGACCGTCGCTGCCTGCATAGTGACTTGGCCTTGCTGCTGAGCAGAAGTCGCATTGTGAGCACCAGTGCTTAAAGCGTGGGAAGTAGAAACCAATAGGTTACCCATTGCCATTGCTGGTGTTTCACCAACTACTTTGGTATTCACTTGAGTGACTGAATCAGTGATTTGTGGATTTACGGTTGTTGCTGTCTCTGACATCGGTTAGTTCCTCTTAAATTAATGAATGACAATTTGGATTCGGTTGACGTTGCTAAAACGTCAACCAAATGCGGCTATTCTGTAGAATTTAGCCTCTTTCAATAACTTCTTCGCTCGAGCGACCAATAACTGCAGAACCGACACTCATCAGTGAGTTAACACCTTGTACTGTTGCTGCCTGCATAGTTATTTGTCCTTGCTGCTGTGCTGACGTTGCATTGTGTGCTGCATTAGACAGTGCGTGCGAAGTAGACATCAGCAAGTTACCCATAGCCATTGCTGGAGTCTCACCGACAACTTTAGTGTTTACTTGAGTTACAGAGTCTGTAATTTGTGCGTTTACCGCAGCTGCTGCTTCTGACATAAGTAGTCTCCTTAATTAGTTAAGTTGTTTTTACTAAGATAAATGACGATTATTTCTTCTCGATGATTTCTTCGCTTGTACGGCCAATAACTGCAGAGCCTACGCTCATTAGAGAGTTAACACCTTGTACTGTTGCTGCATGCATAGTGATTTGACCTTGCTGCTGTGCTGATGTCGCATTGTGTGCGCCAGTACTTAGAGCGTGAGAAGTTGAGACAAGAAGGTTACCCATAGCCATTGCTGGAGTTTCACCAACTACTTTAGTGTTAACTTGAGTAACTGAATCAGTGATTTGTGGGTTTACAGTGGTTGCTGCTTCTGACATGATTTATTTCCTTTTTTAACTTAATTAATTAGATAGTTATCTGTTGTGAATTGGCTATTACTTCTTCTCGATGATCTCTTCACTAGTACGACCAATAACGGCAGAGCCAACGCTCATTAGAGAGTTAATACCTTGTACCGTCGCTGCGTGCATAGTGATTTGGCCTTGCTGCTGAGCAGAAGTCGCATTATGCGCCCCTGTGCTGAGAGCGTGTGAAGTAGAAATGAGCAAGTTACCCATTGCCATCGCTGGAGTTTCGCCAACGACTTTAGTATTTACCTGAGTAACTGAATCAGTGATTTGTGGATTTACCGTAGTTGCTACTTCTGACATAGTCTGTTTCCTATTTGATTTAATGGTGTTGTGTTATTTCGATAAAGTTGTTAATTACTTTTCGATAATTTCTTCGCCAGTTCTTCCAATAACAGAAGAGCCAACACTTATCAGAGCATTCACTCCCTGAACTGTTGCCGCATGCATTGTCATTTGACCCTGCTGCTGCGACGCGGTGGCGTTATGAGATCCAGTACTTAACGCATGTGACGTTGATACTAAAAGGTTTCCCATAGCCATAGCTGGCGCATCTCCAATCACTTGTGTATTTACCTGTGTGACAGAGTCCGTCATCTGAGCATTAACAGCTGCTATTGCCTCAGACATTGTGTGCTACCTCCTTTGATTAAGATGATTATTCGCTTGCTCTATGCTTTATCTCTTTCTAATACTCGCCTCTCTAACTCGACCTAAAAGTAGTGACCCAACATTTGCCAAGGTATTTACCCCTTGGACTGTCGTACCTTGCATCACTATTCGGCTTTGATGCTGAGAAGAGGTCGCGTTATGCGCTGTATTACTCAACGCATGCGACGTTGACATTAGTAAGTTACTCATCGCCATAGCTGGTGTCTCACCAACTACTTTCGTATTTACTTGTGTAACAGAGTCTGTAGTTAGAGCATTTACAGCTGAAACATTGCCTGACATTGTCATACCCTCATTTGGCTACCACCTTAGTGGAGATTATTTAATGAATAATTAATCTCGGTAGAAATTAAAATCATTTAATTGAAATACTTTTTTTAATTATCTTCATGGGAAAAGAATTCCCAGACTCTATAATTGCCATGTTCTTAATAATTATTGGATACTCATCGTTTTCAATAATTTTATCTCTAGGTATCCCACTCATGATTGATAATTTTTTAATTATATTTTCGGTATCATTTTCGTTAGGCGGTGAGAACCTAAATATTATTCTTTCTATAGTTTTTATATTATGTTTATCCCTATAAGTCATAAGTGTTTTATAGGCTGCTCTAAAGCCATATTCAATACTAATAAACTCTTCAAAATCATAGTCATGCTTCTTTTCTACCTCACCCAACCATTTATTACTTGGTGAGTATCTTATATTTAAAGGATTATTGTTTCTGATCCCTCGACTCATACCTTCAACATTAGAAATACTTTCATCTTTATCTAAAATTGAAAAATGAAACCAATCTAAGTTATTAATATTTTTTTCATCATCGATTAGGTAGATCATAGCCATGAGAAAAAAGTTTAAAGATAAAGAAATTAAGAGTAGTATATTTTTTCCTATATAAATACCTTTATCATTTTCCATTGTAAATCAAACTATATTCTTTCTCTCTCCTTGTTGCAGTAATATTAGTTCTTTTTAGTTCAGTCCGGATAGTCAAAATCAATCAAAAACATATACAAAACAATAAAATTAAAGTCCTAAGTTTAAAGATATATTTTTTATAATTATTAGGGGAAAATAGTAGCAAGTTTAAATACAATTATTACGTATGATTGCGGATAGTATTAGTTGTTTGTAAAATTAATAGGATATGCTTAAGTACTAATATATAAACAGATTTAGTTTATAACCAAGGTTACCAATTAGATGTTCATAGAGCATAAACTCATGGAAACCTAGGTTATAGAAGATGAGATTAGTTTGATGAGAGAAGCCTGTCTGACTTATATTGTGTAGCCATTCAGGCTTCGAGGAAGCTATCAGCTAAAGTCAAAATCTTGTATATCGCGAGTGATCGAATTTTGAGATTTAGCTTTGAAGTGAAGAACTAGGTTTGCGAGTTCTGTTTTTGCATGTTCTTCAGGAAGAGGTTCCTCATACATTGCATCTCTTAAGGCTGGGGGATTAAACCTAGTAATATATGCAGCTGTTAGAATAGAAGTAATGATAGCGTTGTTGTCGTTCTTACAGTAACTCAATGTCCTTACACGATGATCATTTGGACACATTTTTTTATACGTAATAGTTTCAGGACAAGTTCTGTAGCCCTCTCCAATTACAAGCTCATCGGACGATAAAATCCAGCTAGTTTCTTTACCGAGTTTGGTAAAGTTTAGCTTACTATCATCTTCACTATCGAAAACAGGTAGATCCTGGTCAAAACCGAGATTTCGATCAACAACAAAAATCTCAACGCCACGAGTTAAGTTATCAATACAAGTTTTTATCTTATGGGGCTTGTAATCACTATCATAACTCTCTGCATTCATCGACTCAAAACCTGTTCTCTTGATGTCATAAATAACTTCAGCTTTAGGGTACCCATTTGTTCGCAGGTTTCTACATAATGTTTCCGCTTCAAACCTCTCACATTGAGTAAGGATGGATAAGGTTAAGCCTTCATCCACTCCTTGCGTTTGGTCTGGAACTCCCAACAGCTCGATTTGTGTCAACTTTATATTATTATTCACGAAGTAAACTCCTTTATAGATGTTTTGATAATTAAATCACAGCTAAAAAAATCAATCTTGTAATTAATTACTGATTTATAATTACGATATACTTGATATTTAATATAAAATTGAATTATTTTTACTATAAATAAAAAGAATAAAATGTAGAATAAATAAAGAACTATTTGGAGTAATTTATAATGAATGATTTTATACATAAAAATACTGAAAATACTGAATGTAAAATAAGTAACCATGAGAGTGATAATTTCAGTAATGAAGAAAATAAAATATTTAGCGATAAAGAGGATCTAGATTGGTCGATAGACAATGACTACCTAAATGTCTACGAAAATATTGATACTCTATTCGATGATAGTGGATATATATACCATAATGACTTTGATTATTAAAACAAGGTAAATACTTATAGCAAATTACCACACAAAGTACGTTAAATCCCCATTAAACCTATTATTAGATCCTATTTTACATTCATTAAATGGGCTTTTAAAATATATATAAATCAAAACCTTACTATTCATTAGCCAAATGACAATCAAATAGTGTGGTCTTAACCCAAAAATTAAGTAACTACGACTTCATTTATGCCTTTGATATAGGCATTTATTAAATGCAACGTTTTGTGGGCCGGGACCAAGGATTTATTTCAATCTAGTTTAATAAGTAAAAAACAAATAAACGGATAATTAGCTAATATTTACCTAAAGTTAGTCAAAAATGACAATAAGTTAGTGAATATTAATGTGAAAATTTTATCAAAGTTACTTCATCGGAGTTGATCATGATAAACAACGGAATCATAAATGAAATGAAAAATTGCCCTAACTCTATATTGAATAAACATATTCATATGGCTCAACAATCTAAAAACAAGTTGATAAGTATCTATTGTAGAAATGCGCATCTGATCAAGCTTCATGTTGAAAATTTCCATCTCAATAGTGATAACGATTACGGTAAATTTTCTGTAATTGATGGAGACCCTAATGTTAAAACTACTATTGATAAAATTAGACCATTACTAAAGAAAAAAGAAAACATTACTGTATTCATAAATGGTCTGGAGATCTTTGACGAAGAGGACTATGACAAACTACTAAAATTCATTAGAAATATTAAAGAAGATAAGTCGATAAAGTTTATTTTTCCTTTCAATGACACCTCTGTAAAGAAAGGTTTAGTTGATATATTCTTAAGTGATGACTTCTTCAATATTTATATTCCTATCGAACAAAATACTCATTCAATTGGGTATGATGAGACTTGTGATGATGAACAGCAACTTAAAAATATATTGAGTAGCGAGGAAGATATCGAACATCTCAAGAAATATCATACTTCCTTATATTTAGCAGTCTCATATATATACAAGAATTTATCAAATGATATAACGTTAGAAGAAGTTGCAAAGTCCGCATATGTTAGCCCCTCTCATTTGTCTTATCTATTTAGGACTAAGTTAAACACTAAGTTTAAGAAAGTTTTATTTATTCTTAGACTTAACAAGGCAAGAGAGATTATTACTCATAACCCAAGGGTGACATTAACAAATGTTGCTATTCAAGTTGGGTTTTATGATTTAAGTCATTTTGGGAAAATATATCGTAAGTATGAAGGTTCAAACATAGGTGATTTCAGAGATTCAATCCGAAAGCAAAATTAGGCTAGGACTATGTTTAAAGATTTTTTTAACATTGACGGCAAAAGCTATTCGATATCGCTACTATCGGTATCGGATAGCAAGCCCATCACTGATTATTACAAAAGAAACAATAAGCATCTTACTCAATGGGAACCAAGGAGTAATGATAACCTTGAAATGCAATCAAACTGGCAAAAGTATATTTCTTCCATCATAAGAGAGTATAACTTAGCAAGGTTCTTTTCATTCGTAGTAAAAGTGGACAGTAAAATAGTTGGAATAATTAATATCAATGATGTAAAGAAAAAACCACATTATTCTTGCAACATAAGCTATTCCAGTGATTTGGCATACCAAGGTAGAGGAATAATAAAGTCATCGATAGATATT
Source organism: Vibrio aquimaris (assembly GCF_009363415.1). Lineage (NCBI taxonomy): Bacteria > Pseudomonadati > Pseudomonadota > Gammaproteobacteria > Vibrionales > Vibrionaceae > Vibrio > Vibrio aquimaris. The sequence goes on from NZ_CP045351.1 coordinate 798,348, forward strand.
ATTTTAGAATGGATGGCTAAGTATCAAAAGATTAAATATGTTACTGCATATTGTATGACCAATAATAAAAAGTCATTGAAGCTTTTGAATTCACTTAACTTTCAAAGAATAGGCTTATTTAAAGACTATGCGATTGTCAATAACGAGTGGAAAGATTTCTATCTACTCAAAAAAGAATTAACTCAAATATTTTAATTTTTCATCAATAAGTGGAGCAAGATTATGCCAGATTCAGTATGTGAACAAATTACCGACTCTGTTACCCAAACGAATACAAAAACGGTTGCTGAGACACCGGCAATGGCCATGAGCAACTTCATCATGGCAACCAACACTGCAGTTAGTAACAGCAATCAAAATGCCACAGCAGCCCAACAACAAGGCCAAATGCTAATGCAAGCAGCCACAACACAGGGCATTAACGCCATTAATGCGATTGGGTCAGCGTCGATTTCAAAAGCAGCAGAAGCCATTTTAGAAAAGTAACTTCCTAACTTTAAAGGTCCGTAACCATGAATGAACCACCGAAGCCTATTGAAAGCGCAAAGAATACAGCGACACAATCAATCGCACAGTCATCTGCAATGGCTCTATCTGATGCAACTGACAACCTAAGAAATTTATCATCTATTGGCACAACAGCTATAGGTGTTGCACTAGGACAGTTTATAGAGACAGGAGACCCAAAATATCTGGAAGGTATTGATAAAGCAGGAGAAGTAGTGAACCAAGCGATTAGCAACTTCTCCGAGCTAGGTACGAGAGCAAAAGAAAATATCAACTAGATCTCACATTTATCTCAACTTGTTTATTTCGTTAATGGAGCAAAATCATGTCAGAAACTGAAGCAACCCAAGTTAATGCACAAATTACCGATTCAGTTACTCAAGTGAATACTAAGGTGGTCGGAGATACTCCAGCAATGGCGATGGGAAATCTTCTCATGTCTTCATCTCATTCACTCGGTAATGCAGGGTATAACTCAACAGCGGCACTTCAGCAAGGACAAGTTACGATGCAAGCTGCCACGGTCAAGGCCGTAAATTCAATGATCAGTGTAGGCTCAGCAGTTGTTGGCCGCACCAGCGAAGGCATCATTGAAAAGGGTTAGTTGTCAGTATAGCAAAGCTAATTGCCTATTCAGTAAATTTCATCTTTCAAACACAACAAACCAAAATTTGTATAAAGGAAACATCTTATGTCAGAAGCAGCAACAACAGTAAACGCACAAATCACAGACTCCGTCACGCAAGTAAACACGAAAGTGGTTGGGGAAACACCAGCAATGGCTATGGGCAACTTGCTGATGTCTACATCACACGCTCTGTCTAATTCAGCTCACAACGCAACGACAGCCCAGCAGCAAGGTCAAATAACCATGCAAGCAGCAACAGTTCAAGGCATAAACTCTCTTATGAGTGTTGGCTCTGCAGTTATAGGCCGCACGAGCGAAGAGATCATTGAAAAAGGCTAATCATTAACAAGCCAAAACATAGGGTCAACACTCTACTCAAGTTGGCCCAATTCCAAACTGTCATTTATTAATTTAAGAGGACCTAACCGATGTCAGAAACAGCAACAATCGTAAATCCACAGATCACTGATTCAGTTACCCAAGTGAATACAAAAGTTGTTGGAGAAACCCCAGCAATGGCCATGGGTAACTTGCTGATGTCTACCTCGCATGCCTTATCTAACGCAGCGCACAACGCTACAACAGCGCAGCAGCAAGGACAAATAACTATGCAGGCAGCAACAGTCCAAGGCGTTAACGCTATCATGGGTATCGGCTCTGCCGTTATCGGGCGCACTGGTGAAGGTATTGTTGAGAAAGGCTAATTCGCTCAACAAATAATATAACTATCGATTAGGCGCAGGATTACATGTGATAATCTGCGCCTCTAGTGAAACTCCTATTTTTCATTTATTATCAATCCCTTCTTGATGGATTAGGAGTTTTTTCATGTCCGACATGTACACCAAACATGCTCACCAGTACGACGCAGCAATTCAAAACAATATTTACAATGCAATGTTTGAGCGTCCTTCCACCATTGAATTACTGAGCCACTTAAAAGGAGCCGACGTTTTAGACATGGGCTGCGGCTCGGGTGTTTATGCAAACTGGATACTCAGCCAGTCAGTTAAAAAACTTACCTGTGTTGATGCCTCGTCAGATATGATCAATCTGGTTAAGAACAAATTTGGCCCTCAAGTTAACGCCTATGTGCAAAATCTGAATCAAGGCTTGCCCATTGAAGCCTCCAGCAGTGCCGATGTCATCATAAGCCCTCTCGTGCTTCACTATGTTGAGGACCTAGTACCTCTTTTTTCAGAAGTGTACCGAGTGTTAAAACCTGGTGGCTATATGGTGTTCTCTACCCACCACCCTTTCAATGACTTTTCGGCCAGCCCTTCTTCTAATTACTTTAGGCGCGAATTGATTGAAGAGACTTGGGACACCATAGGCATGCCAGTAAAAGTGAAGTTTTATCGCCGCTCATTGATGGAAATTACTGAAGCGATTAGTCGCTCTGGATTGATCATTTCAAGAATCACAGAGGGGTGTGCTGATGAGAGCATCCAAACCAAGTGTGAGTCCACTTATCGACGGTTGACTAGCCATCCAAACTTTATTTTCTTTCGCTGTGAAAAACTAAAGTAAAATTAATATTAAGGAAATGGCTATGATTTCAGGCCTTAATCATATCACACTCGCAGTGAGCAACTTAGAAACATCTCTCGCGTTTTATATTGAAGTCCTTGGTTTACAAGGTAGGGTAAAGTGGGCAAAGGGTGCATACCTTTGCGCTGGCGACTTATGGTTATGCTTGTCTTGTGATACTCCCAGCCCAAGCCAAGATTATAGCCACATCGCATTTAGCGTCGAGGACGAGAATTTTTCAACACTTTGCCACAAACTTGAACAACACAATGTCAGGCAATGGAAAACCAATCACAGCGAAGGACAGTCAGTTTACCTGCTAGACCCCGATGATCATAAGTTGGAGATCCATTGTGGAAATCTAAATACACGCTTAATCAGTTTACAGCTTGCACCTTATGAAGGCTTAGAGTGGCTGTAAATAATCATGTTTCACCATGTTGATCTAGAAATGCATTTTATCCGCTTTCGTATTTAAATAACTCTAAAAACACCCCACTTTTATTAACAGACTTGCGATTATCTCTGGTTGCTGTAGTTTATTTCCTATCTTTAGCCGATTCCCCTTTAGGCTTGGTGATTTTTAAACTTTAGGTAAACACTGTATGTCGCTCACGGATATTAAATTTATTGCCTCCGACATGGATGGGACTCTCTTGGACGAAAACGGTCAGCTTAACCCAGAATTTTTTGCTGTTTTTGAGCAACTTGAGCAGAGAAACATTAGATTTGCCGCTGCTTCTGGCCGTCAATACTACAGCTTAAGAGATACATTTGAACCGATTAAAGATCGCATGATATTTATCGCAGAAAATGGCACTCTGGTAATGTATCAAGATAAGGAACTATACTGCTGCACCATTGCTAGCGAATCCATTAAAGCGATTATATCGCAGGCACGAGAGATCGCAGACGCGCACATTGTGTTATGTGGTAAGCGCTCAGCCTATATTGAAACTCAAGATCCCCAAGCACTTGAGGAAATTTCTCATTATTATCACCGCTGTCAAACCGTTGATGACCTACTGAGTGTCGAAGATGAGTTTATTAAAGTCGCGATATGTCATTTCAACGGAACGCAGGAACACGTTTTTCCGAAAATGAACACACAATTTGGCCACTCTCATCAGGTGGTCGTTAGCGCCAAGATATGGCTTGATGTGATGAATATTGATGCTTCAAAAGGTGCAGCCATCAAGCACCTTCAAAAAACGTTAGGTTTCAATCATCAACAAACGATGAGTTTCGGTGACTATTTAAATGATTTAGAAATGCTGGAAGAAAGCTATTACTCTTATGCGATGGATAATGCGCACGAAACCATCAAAAAGACCGCCAAGTTCAGAGCACCCAGTAACCATGAAGATGGGGTTATCAAAGTGCTCAAACAGTTGATATAGTTAAAAGATGGCAATTGCTCACTATTCAGTATCGAAATGCTGAGCGTGATAGGCTTTTGCCTCTTCTCTCCCCATATATTTTCCTAATGTGTTGGTTGGTACAGCAGTGAGATCTACTACAATCAAGCCATCTAAGGCATAGTTAAAGGCTGGATCAACATTGAAGCACACTAACTTACCGTGTAAACCAAGATATTGTCTCAGTAATACGGGGACTCCCATGCCTTGATCCAAGCGCTCTATTACTTTAGAGAGTAAAGGTAAATCTGCTAGCGAAGTCAACATATCTGGACGCCAGAATTCTTGCCCGCTTTCTCTAAGCGGTGTGGTGGGAGAAACTAACTTAGCTTTTTCTTCATCGTAATAATGCACTGACATCACAGAAGCAATAAGCTGACGAGCCACCGGACTATAATCATTACTAATACTCACAGGGCCGAACAAATGGGTATATTTAGGGTGACGCTGAACAAACTTAGCAATGCCTTTCCACAATAACAGTAGAGAATGTATATTGCGCTGATATTGCTTCGCCACAACAGAGCGACCAACTTCAATCGATTGACCCAATGTTTGTAAAAAAGCGAGATCATAGTTAAATAAGCTCGTTGAGTAGAGCTGTTCTAATCCACCATTTGCCATTAACTCATCAACGAGCCCAAGTCGATAAGCCCCCACCAAATCCTTGTTTTTTCTATGCCAAACAAACAGTTGGTGATAATTAGGATCGTAATTGTCGATATCACACGCTAAGCCACTACCCTCGCCTACTTCACGAAAACTCAGCTCTCTCACTCGTCCTATCTCTTTCATCATATGTGGAATAGAAGGTGTCGGAGCGCAATAAACGTCAAAGTCACCTTGCTCTAAAAGCTTGTATTCCTCAATCTGACTCAGTTCTGTTTGTAAGTCATCGGTTTCCACTGGGTTTACTATGGGTAAGCCACTATCCAACACCGATTCAGTAGCGTTTGATTTACCGCCCATACTACCCATTAAGTAGGTATTGAGACGCAGATATTGGGTAATATCACTCTCTTTTTCAAATCCCTTTATTTCTGAAAATGGAATAGGATTACCCACTGACACAGAAATGGTTTGACCTGCTTTATTTAGCAGCTCACGTCCTAGCAAAGCCGTTCTCAATAGTGGATGAATCCGTCCCGCTTGATAAAAGAGCTTACTGTTTCTCCCGTTAATAAAAATAGGAACTGTGGTGGCTTGAGCATGCTTAACAAACTTGGCCACCGATTTGCTCCAAGCTTTATCTGTCACCTTATTATCATGAGCCTGCCAAGCTGACACTTCACCGGCGGGGAATAGAATGAGCACTCCACCTTTCTGCAAATGCTTATTCGCAGATTTAATCGCTTTGCTATTTGTAAGCCGTGCTTGCTTACCACCAAACACATCCACGCCAATAAATAGGTCATCCAATTCTGGAATTCGCTTTAGAAGCTCGTTGGCCAATACTTTAACGTCTTTACGTACTTTTGAAATCAGTGACGCAAGAATAATCCCTTCAATGCCCCCAAATGGATGATTAGCAACAATCAGCAATGGCCCCTCTTCAGGGATGCTGTCCAAGCTGCCGTAATCCATTCGATATTGCGTTCCAATACGATTGAGTGCTTCATGCATGAAATCAAAACTATCTTCAGGCAGCTCATCTTGCATATACAAAGCATCTAAAGTCGACAAACCAGTCGCCCACTCCAGCACGCTTTCTCCAATGCCAAAAGGCGTTTTACGAGGCAATCGAAAAGGACTTTTCTGCATACTACTCTCCTTTAACTAGAAGACTTCGAGTGAATGAACCTTCCGTCTTAACATCTCGGATAAACAAGAAAACACCACATGCCCATACAATACAGGCCATACCGAACAGCAAACCACCATCGTCTCCGACAATCTCACCCGTAGCATTAAATTCAGGCATTACCACTCCTAGAGGGGTAAAGAGATGGAAGAAAATTGCTCCGGTCATAATTCCTGCACTCATTGCGCCTCCCACACCATGAAATCGGGTAAAAAGCAGCACTGAAGCAATCAATTCAGCAAAACCAATTAGATATCCCCCATAAACGCCAAACCACTCAATACCTGACCATTCACCTAAGGTACCAAAGATATGGTCAGTCTCATAAGAGCCTGAAAATTTAAAGAACAGCGATTGAATAAATACAAACGCGATAAAGGCAGAAGGAATATGTTTTACCGGAGAAATTTTCATCATCAAAATCCTTTTTATTTGATCAGATTTGGCCAGTTAACATCAGCTTTTTTAATATGACCAGCGCGGTCATTATCCCAAAGTTTTTTTACATCTTCGTTGTAATTAAGATACAGTTTGCCATCAACAATCGCCCATTGCTCAGGGTCTGAAGAAGCAAAATCATTCTTAGCCGAAACCGCCCAAGCGCAGTAACCACCATATTGTGGTGCGTAAGCTTCAGGATCTGCTTTGAATTTGTCTAAATTCTCCTGAGAAGAAAAGTACCAATCAGCACCTTGATATTCGACTTGCCATTTACTGTCTCCTTCAACCGGTTTTCCTTCAGTAAAATAGGCTACGCTGTCGTATCCACTTACCGCTTTATTACTAAAGATACCGGTGGATATTTGGTCCGCAGACCAAGAAGGCCAACTGATCAATAACACTAAAAGGGCCAATAACTTCTTCATTTAAAAACTCCTTGCTCTGTCATATTAGTCATTAAACATTTCTTTATTATTTCAAAATCTATACAGCCGGTATCATCAATCGATTGGTAGTGCATTTCCTGTTTGCCAGCACAAACCGATACTGAAGTAAAACTGACCGTTCTGGCATCATCTCGCGACATCAAAGGAGAGAGATGAGGGCAATCTTTATCGCGATTAAGGTGAAAAAGAACCCCGAGATGTTGTTTATCATTGGACTGGCGTAATCTTTCATATAACTCGATTCTGTAACGACGAGCAGCCCGGAAATGCTTAGACGCAGATATCACTGGAGTATTCACAACAGATTGTTGCAACTCTTTACCGTCCCATGTCCATCCATTCGCTTGCTTAGATCCGCTGAGATCAAACGAAACTAATGTAAAAGGAGCACAAGAAGATAAGTCAATCTCTGATAGTCGTACATTAACCGCTAAACTGGAGTCACTGCCTGCCAGAGCTTTGACGACCAAGCCTCTACTTGTAAGGATCCCCTGCGGTGATTGCCCTTGATAGTAATTGAGTAAACAAATAGTCACTCCATATTGATTGGTGGATATCCAGCTTCCACCGCCAACAGAATCAATAGGCATCAAACAATGAGTATCATCAAGAATTAAATCCTGAGGTTCAATTGCAGCAAGACGAGTCCGCTGTTCATCGCGATTAAAATACACTTCATAATGATCACGGTTGTGATAGATCCAAGATAGTGTACACATAATCTACTGTGCCCTCTGATAGGTTACTGTCGCTGGGGCAAGCCCAAAATCAGTCTCGGATGCGATGCCTTTTAAAGAGGCCATGACTTTAATCATCGCAAAATGATGAGTCGCATGGAGCGCAGCAAAGGTCAATTCACGGGCCAGAGAAGATTGAACTTCTTGCGCACAAGTTTGAGATAACAGTACTTCAGTCTCGACAATAACGATCTGTTCTAGGCGATTGGCAGGCAACTCAAATAACCATTCAATTAGCTGTTTGATTTCCTGCTTAGCTGTATTGATTTCTCTTTCAACGTGATGACCACGTCGCCTGACGTTGTAATCAATCTTATCGCAGTCCAAACGGATCGCATGGAAGAGATCGAGCCAATGGCGATAATGCTCTCCAATAGAGCTGGTCATATGTGGGGCAGCGACAAACGTGTAGTCTTCTGGAGAAAGTCTCTCTAAGAACTCCAGCCCCTGATTGAGAGTTTCAAGGCACCCAATAACGGTTTGAGAAGGCATAGATTGACTCAATTCTTCTGAGCCAGTCGGTATATTTTTCATAATATGTCCTACAAGCAGTGCGATTAATCAGTCATTGGGTAGAGTTGAGTTAGCAGTTTTTCCTCACGCCAGGCCTGCAATAATGCGCCTAGGGTAGGGGTCTTATGACCTTGTTTTTTGTGCTTCGAACCAATTTGGTACAACAAACGATACTGCTGAAGCAAAGTGCCAAAAATGTGTGATAGGGAGGTGTCGCTATCCCAGATGTGGGCAGCTTCACTGCTGGCCCCATTAATTTCTAAGATATCGAAATCTTCTCCAGACATTAGCTTATGAATATCTCTAAATTTCACATCCAATCGACCATAGTTAAAACCGGTGAACTCTCCCAATATCTGATCTAATTTCTGCTCAAGCTCTGGCGTAATAAATTGATTGCCATTACGGAAAATGCATCCTCTTGAGTGACTACCAGCAAATGCCAACTGAAATTCGTCTCCTTTTGGTATAACAAGCCCCAGATGTTCCTTATGACGCGGGAGGTACAAATGCTTTAATTGTCCTGCTCTTGGACAGCTTTCAATCAACCGTTTGAGCGTCGATTGACCGTCTCCCAAAACAGAAGGAGAATATTTCAAAGTAATCGAAATAACTTTTCCGCGCTTTTCTTCAGGCTGACGTACGTAGAAAATCCCCGCTTCCGCCCGATAGCCAGATTTTTCTTGGAGTAAAAAGCGCCCTTGTTGGGGGAAAAGATCAATGTAGTCTCGCAGCTGTTGGTCATTTTTGACTAACTTCACTCCTACCCCTCGACAACCAAGATCGGGCTTAGCGACCAGTGGATAGCACAATGCATGCTGCTGCATTTTATCTTTGATAGTAATAAATTGTTTCGCAGCATCAGCTTGTGTTTTCTCTATCGTAATAAAGGGCAAAATCCATTGGCGTGTTAGCTCCCCAGCGGCACCAAAAATGTCATGTTTCGACTCTCCAACCATACCACTCAGTTTGATGGCTGGATTGACAATCAGAGGCAGCGCCCAGTCTCTGTGATAAAGACTTAAGATGGCACTTTGTGCCACAACAGGTGCGTAGACAAACCAGGCTGGCAGAAACTCAAAGGGCGAAATAGTCCGTTTAGGGGCAGGAAGTATTGGCATACCACCATTAACTTTGCCTTGTGGAATTATTTGAATATTATCGAACGTTGTCATACATGCCTCTTAATAAGGTCGTTGTAATAATTTTGTTTAGCATCCACATTAAGCATAGCCCCACTGGTATCAGTGCCCAGATAATGTGACTATCTTTGAGCCAAGCCACATTCCCCAGCTGATAAAATGAGCCAAAAATCAGAATTGTCCAAAGTGAGGTTGCACTGATAACCGCAACTAAAAAGCGCAAAATAGGAATATCGATAAAACCACTTAGGGTGAAGCCGACGGTACGTAGTCCTGGAATAAACCGAACAATAAATAAGGTTGCAAATGCATTCTGATGCAATTTCCTGTTGATCAGTCGAACTCGCTGATACTGAAACATCCGATAACGCAACCACCGAATTCGCTGAGCGCTTTTACCCATAAAATACAAACCCAGATCGCCAGTCGCGATACCGACAAAAATAGCAAACAGTGCGGTGCCCATTGGCATTACCTCTTGCACTGCAAGGGTAGCCGCTGTAATGATAGCTAAATCTTCAAGTAAATAAGAAAGTAGAATGATGCCAATAAATAGTGCGAAAACAGACGAGCTTCCAGCGTATAACCAAGCCTGTATCTGATTTGCTAGCTCCATTTCAACCTCGACTTTCCTGCCAAAACCACCACACTACATACCGACTAAAGCAAAGTCTTCAATGAGCGTCTTAGTTAACTAGATAGAAATACACCCAATAAAATTTCACCTAAATACAATTTAGTTGAAAAAAAAACGCCATGAATAGGAATTCATGGCGTTTATCATCGATCTTGATTCGCTTAGAAGCGATGCAAAAGTATCATTTACGGACACATGTTGCTGGCAGCGCCGGGGAAACGCCACACTTTATTATACGTATCACCTTCAGCAGGATCCGGTGTATCTCCTTGCGTCCACCATTGATTCTGATATTCCTGACCTTGGTATGTAACCGTGGTACATTCAACACTGTATTCTGTTGATGCATTCCACTCTGCGCCATCAACAGGAGGAGGCGTGATTCCACCATTACCATTGTCACCGCCATTACCGTCACCTGTGATCTCTCCACTAACCGCACCGAGATCTGCTGTACGAGACTCTAGCTGTCCAAATGCTTGATAGAGGAAATCAAATAAAGCACTGCGCTGAGATTCATCGGACAAAGAGTATCTAGTCTCAAGAGTGACTCCAGCAGTTTCTACCGCTTGAGCAAATGCTTGCTGTGCTGTAGCTTCATCAATTAGAGTTGGCAACTGATCTTGCTGGGTTTTATAGGATAGTTGAGCAAATACTTTGACAAACACAGGCTCGAGATCAGCCACTGTGAACTGCTGGTTGTTTGTCATATTGAGGCCAGATGCAACTAAGTCCTCTCCAAACAACTGATCTGCATAGAAGGATACTTGACGAGGATAACGGTACCACCACTCTTCTCCTGAAGCAGATATCTTTTGTTTATACTCTTCTGGGCCTAAATCATAGCTGTTTAAATATGGTAACTCTGAAGTAAAGTCGAAAGTTGTTCCGTCTCCATAAGCATCGACACAAACATCAAGGTAATCACCAAATGCAACACTATAGCTGCCAGCATTGTAAATGACATTTATTAAGAAATCGGTCAAACGAAGGGCATTAGGATCGCTAGTAAATCTCTCATCCTTAAGTGCTGTATTAAAACAAGTGTTCCATGCTTCTTGGTTCTGGTACCAGCTTTGACCAGCCAAAACTTCTAAGCGGTTAATATCGTTAAATTGGAAATACGTCGCAGCGATTGGGCCAAAATAAATATCTTCTAGGGAATCAGGGCCAACTCTCTCACCTTGCACACCACTGTCCTGATCATCAATGGTATAACCCAAACCTTGATATAGTGCGTCATAGTTTATTAGCCCTAAAGAGCCTGCGGTTGTCGTATCTGGTAGACGCTTATTGTAGTCATTAATTTGGTATGGACCGCCTTGACCTACGGCCAATAGTGAACTCGCATAGTTTGGCTCATGAATAGGTTGTTTTTTGGCCTCCGCAGAATAATCAGGATTGATTCTAGAATCCGATAGACCCGCTTCTTGTAATAATTGTGACAAAATTGAACCGACTAAGTACTCCTTATTGAAATTAACTTCAGGGTATTTTTTCTCAACAAGGTAAGAATACAAAGTACCGGCAATCAAGTTAGAAATAACCACATCAGTTGCATACGGTGTATTTAAGTTAAAAACATCAATGGTTGTCTGTGCATCATCATAAGGGAAAGTAACGTGATGGATAATGGCATTTTCAGTGGGCAAGGCATCTGTGCCACCCTCAGTTCCGCCGCCACTTCCACCGCTCGGCGTTCCATCAAAAACCACATCGGCAGAAAACTCTGGCCATTGCTGCATTTCTTGGCCAGCTGCATTCCCACCAGATACAACGAAAGCCCCATTACTCCATATAGATTCACCGACGTTAACGCCTGGTACTTGTGGAATAGACTTAAATTCCATTGCATAACTGCTGAGTTGACTTGTATCTAAACCGCCTTGATCACTAGGGCTGGCCTTATACTGGCAATACCAGCCTGGCGCACAATTATCAGGAGAGAAAGTTAATGTTTGCTCTATTGTATCCGCTAGTACGTTCCATGATGGAAGCAAAGCGACCCCGACTAATACACTCAATTTATTGAATTTCATATATAACCTATCTATGTTTTATGTCCATACAATCACATATAATAATGAGTTATTTCACACCACAAAATAACACCCATAAAACTAACAAAACATGATCGATAGGCATAATTAAATTTTATAAAAACATTGTTGATCGGCAACCAATCAACCAATTAACAACAATTCACAATTAATAGAAACGACTTTATTTTTCATCGTTAATAATGTTGTTTTTGTTAAAATCTATAAGTTTGAACACAATGATAAGTGCTTAAAAACCCTAGGTTACATGGGAAAAGCCACCTCTTCTTTTAAGCCTACTATATGACATTAGCATTAGGGATAAAGGTGGGAAATTGAGAAAAATCATGGTGAACCATAGGGAAAAATGCCGAGATGAAAAATAGTTCTCTTAAAGAGTCTTTTCAAAACAATATCTATCGACTTCTTATAACTTTATCTTTGGTTATGTAACCAAAGTCTACTATCCAATCTAGGGATTTTATTTTACCCTTCGTCTCTTATTCGACTTCGTCTCTTCATAAGGCGTTCTTTCAAATAGATACAAGGAACAAGGCATGGGAGCCTTTTTAAAACAATCATTAACTACCCAAATTGTTATTGCTGCATTCGTTGCTTGGGCTACAACTCAGTTACTACCCTTTGAAAAACAAACTTTGCTAGCACTAAGTGAACCTCTATCCCTCATCAAGCTAGTTTATTTGGGTCTTCTAAAAGCCATTGTCGGCATCATGGTGATGTTCAGTTTAATCGAAGGTATTAGCAATATCGGAAGCCTTGTCAGACTGAAACAAGTTGGCTCCGTTGCTGTTGTCTACTACTTAATCACGACAACCATTGCAATATGCATAGGCCTAGGCGCTGCGCTTATGATGCCTGAATGGACTCCCCTGACTTCTGCGCCTCCTGCCGCGGATAGTTTAACCCTAATTGATGATTCATCCGCTCAAGGGGTAAGCATTTTAAACAAGCTGTTTTCTATGGCACTCATGAACCCAATTGCCGCCTTGTCAGGTGGTAATCTACTTGCCATCGTCACCTTTTCTATTCTTATTGCGATAGCACTGCTGGCAACTTTAGATAATTCTCATCCTGTTTTTGAGGTTGTCAAAGGTGTCAATCAGAGCATTTCTACCCTAGTTAGAGGTATTATTCGCTTAGCGCCATTTGCGGTCTTTGCTATCGTTTTCGAGCTAACAATTGAGTCTAACAGTACCTTGTTTAGCCAATTATTCGAGTTTGGCTTGCTCGTCTTTGGACTGACCATGATTCACAGTTTGATCGTGCTGCCTGTGATTGCAAAACTGGCCACAGGCACATCGCCAATTCCGCTGTTCAAAGCGATTTCAGCGCCTATGTCCATGGCTCTCGCTACCTCTTCAAGTTCAGCAACTCTGCCTCTTAGCTTACAAACCGCAAAAGAAAAGCTTGGAGTATCTGACTCCACAAGCAGCCTAGTCTTGCCTATGGGAGCAGTAATGAACATGGATGGCACCGCCCTATTTGAAGGTGTTGCTGCCGTTTTCCTAGCACAGCTCTTTGGTATTGATCTTTCAACAGGCGCTATTGTGATGATTTTCCTAATGGCGATGGTTTCATCAGTTGGGGCACCGGGAATGCCCTCAGGGTCGATGTCTGGCATGCAGTTAGTCCTATTGGCCGCAGGGATTCCTCTTGAGGCAATCGCGATTCTTCTTATCATTGAAAGACCGCTTGATACCTTTAGAACTGCCGTTAACGTACAGGGTGATTTAATCGGTTCTATGGTCGTCGATCGCTGGAGTCGAAAGCATTCAGCAGAAACTCCCAAACACACCCAAGTGACAAACTAAAGCTTAATTAACCACAATATAAAACGCCCACTAACTCAAAAGTTAGTGGGCGTTTACTTTTCTTAGATAAAGTAATCTACTGTAGCTTATAAAACACACTCGCCAGTGGCGGAATTTTCATTCTTAATGACTGAGAATGGCCTTCGCTTTCAACTGGCTCTGTCAATATAGAGTCAGGAACTGAATAGCCACTCCCTGCATAACGAGTATCGTCTGTACTGAGTAACAATTGATATTCACCAGCTAATGGGACACCAAGTCGAAAGTTTTCATGCGGCACTGGCGTAAAGTTGGTGACCACTAAAATACGCTCATGAGAGTTCAACCTTTCATGCGCCAAAATAGAAGCTTGTGCTGCATCTTGTAAACGCCATTCAAAACCACGAGGTTCGCAATCAAGCTCATACAGAGCGGGCTGAGAGGAGTATAGTTGATTTAAGTCGCGGACTAAAGATTGCACACCCTGATGACGCTCAAACTTAAGTAAAAACCACTGCAATTGATCTTCATGGTTCCACTCCGCTGTCTGGCCAATTTCTGTGCCCATAAAATTAAGCTTTTTACCCGGCTGCGCGTACATATAACCTAAATAAGCTCTCAGATTTGCTGTCTGCTGCCATTCATCTCCCGGCATTTTGCTATGAATTGCCCCTTTACCATATACAACTTCATCATGAGATAAAGACAGTACATAGTTCTCACTGTGTGCATACACCATAGGAAAAGTAATAGTGTCATGATGGTATTTACGATGGACAGGATCCTCTTTGATATAGGTTAGCGAATCATGCATCCACCCCATATTCCACTTAAACCCAAAACCCAGCCCACCAAGAAACGTTGGGGTCGATACTCCAGGGAAAGCCGTTGACTCTTCAGCGATCGTCATTGCATTGGGAAAATGAAGATAAACCTCTTCATTCATCCACTTTAACGTTGCAATAGCGTCGTAGTTTTCATTTCCTCCATCGACGTTGGGAATCCACTCATCGTGGCTGCGGGAGTAATCCAAATACAACATTGACGCTACAGCATCAACTCTAATTCCATCAATATGAAATTGTTCAAACCAATACAAAGCGTTAGCAACAAGAAAACGGCGTACATGTTCACGACCTAAATCATAAATGTAAGAATTCCAGTCTTGGTGCCAACCACGACGAGGATCAGGATCATGAAACAGAGGAGTGCCATCAAAGTTTGCCAACCCATGGTCATCGGAGGGAAAATGCGCGGGAACCCAATCAATCACAACACCAATTCCCGCTAAATGACATTGATCGACAAAATGCTTAAAGTCATCTGGCGAACCAAATCTGCTGGTGGGCGCAAACAAGCCCACAGGTTGATAGCCCCAAGAACCATAAAATGGATGCTCAGATACGGGCATTAACTCTATATGGCTGTAACCCATATCTTTTACGTAAGGAATAAGCTGCTCGGCGAGTTCACGATAGGTAAGAAAGTCACCGTTTTCTTTTCGACGCCAAGATCCCAAGTGAAGCTCATAAAAAGACAGAGCTTGTTTGGTTTTTGCAGTAACGGGGCGGCTCTGCCACTGTGAATCTTGCCAATTATATCGGCTGTGATCGTATGTTAATGAGGCAAAGGATGGGTATTGCTCCGCATAAGCCCCCCAAGGGTCAGCTTTGTGCGGTAAACCTCTACCATCTGGACCTTTAAGTTCAAATTTGTATTTTTCGTTTTCTTGTAAGCCAGGAATAAAAATGCCCCACATACCATAGTCTAACCTTTGCATTGGGGTGCGGCGACCATCCCATTGATTAAACTCTCCGACTAAACTGCACGCTGATGCATGAGGTGCATAAACAAGAAACCGTACACCTTGGATACGCCTACCAGCACGTTGTAGAGTAACAAATTGAGCCCCCATGTGATGATACATACGTTTGGGTGTATGTAAGTCCTCATAGTCAGCGTATATCTCATGATATTGGTAGGGGTCATCAAAGATGTATTCATCATCTTGCCAAGTCACAGCAAGTTTATAATGAGTTTGACTTAAATCGCAGCTCTCACGCAGCACAAACCCTGAGTCCACTTCTCGTTCTAGGGCCAAACGTTTTTCGCCCTCAATAATTAATTCAACTTTATCTGCACCTGGCATCCAAACTCTTAGCGCACAACGTTTTGATGCTTGATAGGGTCCCAAAAATGAAAATGGATCGGCGCAAGATGCACTCGATAGCTGATCATGCATTGCGTTATTTTTGTCTTGTATTATCGTTTTCAAACGATTCTCTCCCTAGCCTAAATTAGTCGGCAATTAACTCAAGTTATTCTGGCCAAGAGCATCCTATATGAATACGCACTTAACGGGCTCTATGCCTTATTAGATGCACGTAAGCCCGCTCTAAAATGCGGGCTCTTTTATCACCAATAGCTTGTTATATAAAACTTGATCCTAGATAGACTAACCTGCTTTACTGCGCTCTTTAGTTAGCTTACTGGCTATACGATTCACCCCTTCTTTGGCAAATATTTCATCAAGATTCATAGAGAGCTTGCGCCGCCAGTTAGGGTACTCATCAGTGGTCCCTGGAATATTGACTGGCTTATCCATTTCTAACCAGTCTTCAAGTTGCACACTAAACAGTGCTGAAGACCCCGCCGCGACATGTTGCTGAAGACCTTCTGCGAGATAAGAGTCCATAGGAACATATTGAGCGTCACGGCCCACCCCTTCAGGTAAATAACCATGCCATGCTACAGAGTCAAGAATTCCTTGCTTGCTTTTTAATCGGTTGGTAAATAAGCGCTCCAACTGATTCTTATCGGGGTATAAACCCAGCTCTTGGCCCATTTTGAGATCATCGCAATGCCAGAAGCCCCGTAGGGTTGGCATATCATGGGTACATAGTGTAGCCATTGACTGCTGCGTATAGTGTTTGGGTGAAATATAGCCACCATCTTCCTCTGATGTTTCAAAGAAAAAGACTTTGTAAGAATGAACACCAGCTTCACTTAAGAGTTTATCAATCCCTTTCGGAACGGTTCCTAAGTCCTCACCAATAACACTGCATTGATGACGGTGCGATTCAAGCGCAAGAATAGATAACATATCCTCAACGGGATAATACATATAGGCGCCTTGAGTGGCATTTTTTCCAGTTGGGATCCACCACAAACGCAGCAAGCCAAGCACATGGTCAATACGTAATGCGCCGCAATGCTTCATGTTAGCTTGTAAAAGCTTAATGTAAGCATCATAGCCAGTAGCTTGCAGAGTCTGTGGGTTAAGGGGAGGCAATCCCCAGTTTTGTCCCAAAGGCCCTAATACATCTGGCGGAGCGCCGATACTGACATCCATAACCAAGTTGCCATTGTCAGCCCAAGTTTCAGCTCCAGAATTTGCAACCCCGACAGCCAAATCTCGATACAAACCAATAGACATCCCTTTTTCTTCGGCTAATGCCTGAGCCTCTTGAATTTGGATATCTGCAACCCACTGTAGATACATATACATATGTACTTGGTCGATATTGTCAGCAATAAAATTTTCAACTGCCTTGCTATCAAAATGTTGAAGATCTTGCGAAAAGGCTGGCCAGCCCCAAATTGTTTGATTTTCACTTTGCAGAGCAGCATGTAATGCATCAAAAGCAGCTTGGTGTAACAAACTTTCCCCACCCTGCTCTGCAAATGCTAAAAAGGCCTCCGCTCTATTGGTGCATTTATTTAGATGGCGTTTTTTAAACTCTCGGTAAAGTAAAGGAAGCACACTCAGCTTTAGATTCGCAACTTCTGTGTAGTTTACCCAATGCGCATCTCGTACTTTGTGCAAGCGCTGTTGAAAGTCTGCGCTACCCACTTTTTGCTGAGCCTCAACACAGAGCGAAAACTCAGCCACCGAGCTGACGTCTATATACATGATGTTTAGCCAGCGGCGTGAAGACGGACTGTACGGACTCGCGGCTTCTGGATTGGCAGGAAACAGAGCATGAATAGGGTTCAAACCGACAAAATCTCCTCCCCTTGAACCAATATCAGATACCAACTGTTTTAAGTCCCCAAAGTCACCTATACCCCAGTTATGCTGAGAGCGAAGCGTATAAAGCTGTACGCTTGGCCCCCACATTTTTTTGCCGCTGTTGAGAGCTTCTTGCTTGTAACAAGATCTAGGCGCAATAATCAAGGTCATGGTATAAGGTGATTTACGGCGTTTACGAGTCATAGTGAGTTTGTGATAGCCCCATTCTAGGTCACTGGGTAATGCAAAGACCAGAGGGCCTCCTGAACTTCGCTCATCACGCACAATCTGTGATTGTAGATACCCCTCTAATACAGCGCCTTGCTCGGTTTCAAGGCGCCAGCTAAACTCACTTTCACGAGCACTCCTTCCCAAATTCATGCTTACATATACAGGATCGCCATCACGAACAACTAGTACTGGGTTTAAAACCTCTTGTTTGTGCTTTTTATCCGCCGAATGAATTAACTTTTCCTCTGAGGTTATGTCGTAACCTAAAGAGGCCAATAAATCGCGAATAGTCTGATCTTCAACTTGTGTTTCTTGACCCCATGCACTGACGTAGCTAGTGGCAATATTAGCCATTTCAGCGACTTGTTCTAATGCGTTTTTTTGTGTCATCGCTAACTCCGAAAAACTCTCTACCTTCCATGTATTGAGTGTTGATAAGTAAAAGCCAAGCCCATAAATGACTTGGCTTGATGAGTATTACTAGCGCTCAATAGCTTCCAATTTCCAGATATTATTAACGTAATCTCGAATTGAGCGATCTGAGCTGAACTTACCGACTAATGCCGTATTGAGTATCGCTTTTTTCGCCCAACTGCTTTGGTCTCTATACTGCCTATCCATGTCCTGATGCGCCTGCACATAAGACGCAAAATCAGCAAGACACAAGTAGGGGTCACCGCCATCAAGTAAACTGTCGTAAGTCGCGCGCAATCTGTCCGGTTCACCTGATGTAAACTCGTCTCCTAGAAGAAGATCCAACGATGCTTTGAGTAAGGGATCAGCATGGTAATAATCGAATGGGTTGTATCCGTTGCTTCTCAATGAGACGACTTCATTCACATCGAGACCAAAAATATAGATGTTGTCATCGCCTACTTCTTCACGAATCTCGACGTTCGCGCCATCCATAGTGCCAATCGTCAATGCACCGTTAAGTGCCATCTTCATATTGCCAGTGCCGGACGCTTCCTTACCTGCTGTTGATATTTGTTCCGATACGTCAGCTGCTGGGATGATGATCTCAGCAATACTCACTCGATAGTCAGGAATAAATACAACCTTTAGCTTGTTACCAATTCTCGGATCATGATTTATCTTCGCGGCAATCTTATTAATAGCGAATATGATGTCCTTGGCCAGATGATATCCAGGCGCCGCTTTGGCCGCAAAGAAGACAACACGAGGGACCATATCAAACTCAGGATCATTGAGTAATCTATGATATAGCGACAAAATATGCAGCATGTTTAAATGCTGACGCTTGTACTCATGTAAACGCTTTATCTGCACATCAAAAATAGCCTTGGTGTCGAGTTCCACATCCAGGTGCTCTTTAACCCAATCAGCAAGACGCTGCTTATTGCGCTTCTTAACCGCCATAAATTGCTGCTGGAACTCAGCATCATCGGCATACTGAGCGATTTGCTCAAGCTGCTCTAAGTGTGCTGGCCATTCATTGCCAATTCTACTTGAGATAAGTTCAGACAAGTCTGGGTTACAAAACTTCAACCAGCGACGTGGAGTAATACCATTAGTCACATTCTGTAGCTTAGATGGGTACAAGTCATCAAATTCAGGAAACAAATCGCGCTTAACCAACTGGGAATGAAGGGCCGCTACTCCATTTACGGCATAAGAACCAATAACACTTAAGTTAGCCATTCTCACCATACGATGAAAGCCTTCTTCAATGATGGATAGCTTTTGTTGCTTCGCTACATCACCGGGCCATTTTCGGCGTACCTCTTGCAAAAATAGATGGTTAATGTGGTAAATAATTTCCATATGGCGTGGAAGCAATCGCTCAATTAATGACTCACTCCAAGTTTCCAAAGCTTCTGGCAGCAAGGTGTGGTTAGTATAAGCAAATGTCTCAGAGCTTATGGCCCAAGCCTCATCCCAGCCTAGACCTTTCTCGTCAATGAGAATACGCATCAATTCTGGAATAGCAATGGTTGGGTGTGTATCGTTTAATTGAATGGTTTCGTACTTGGGCAAAGAAGCTAGCGTATGCCCTGCCTCTTCATGACGACGTAAAATATCTCTCACAGATGCCGCAGAGTGGAAGTACTGCTGCATTAAGCGTAAGGTCTTTCCCTTCTCGTGATTATCATTTGGATATAAGACTTTGGTAATATTCCCAGCATCAATCAGGGCATGCTGAGCTTCAAAATAATCACCATTGTTAAAGCTCGCCAGTGAGAAAGGCGCAATTGCTCGACATTCCCACAAGCGCAAAGGATAAACGGTATCCGATTGGTAACCGACAATTGGCAAGTCCCAAGGCATAGCTTTTACAGACATACCAGGTATCCAGCGCCGCTTTTCTTTGCCCTCTTCTTGATAAACCTCAACGTGACCGTAAAAACCAATTTCTTGAGCAAGCTCAGGACGAGCAATCTCCCACGGGTAACCTTCAACACATCGCCAAGCATCAGGCGATTCCTGTTGATGTCCATCAACAAAAGATTGCTTAAATAAGCCATATTCATAATGGAGGCCATACCCAACAGTTGGAAATTCTTGCGCTGCCAAAGAATCCATAAAGCAAGCTGCCAACCGGCCCAATCCTCCATTTCCCAATGATGGATCTCGCTCTTCTTCCAGAAGATCGGTCAAGCTTTGTCCCAGATCTGTCATTGCCTGACTCACCTGCTCATACAGTCCAAGGCTAATTAAGTTATTACCCGTCAAACGACCAATTAGAAACTCAAGAGATAAATAATTAACACTTTTCGCGTTGTTAATCTTGCTATCTTGCTCAGTTTGAAGCATATCAAACGTTGTCAGTTCAGCCAGCGCACTTCCCATAGCTAAATACCAAGAACGGCTACTGGCCCTTTCTTCTGTCGTAGCATAAGTTGACGTTAAATGTTTCTTAACGCTTTGCTTAAATGCTGCCGTATCAAAACTTTTCTGTTGAGTAGGTTTCATTGGAGAATTCTCATCTATCGGGGTTAATCCATTTCAGCGATATCGTGCAATGACGCAATAACGGCAACATCCTCCTAACTCCAAAGCCTTTTAGGAGGAGGAGGTAGGGCGTAGAGTCTTACTACGCTTAACCTCAGTGATCTAACTCCCAAATACACTAGGCCCACAGTAACTGGCGGTGATAAAGATCACATCGCACAACGTGTTTAACCATAATCTTTGTTTAATGCCGCCAAGGGACAAAATTTTAACAAATTAATTTATATGCATACCTGATCACAAAACATCTCCTTTGACCGCGCAACTTTCATCAAGATAGGTGCAATTCTTGGCATTCGGTACAGCTACAGAGCCTCTTATAGGTGATTCACCTCCCAATTTTAGGGCGTAGATGAATTCAAAGTGTGAAATGTGCAAAAGTATGGTTGCTGATCAATAACGGCTTCCGAAGTTCTCAAGTAACATCGATGTCATTATCAGACGAACTCCAAAGATACATCCTTGTTATGATTATCAGAGCACAGGGGAAAAAAGATGTGGATTCCTTCTAAGCTAACTCGCCCAGGTCGTTTACACCATGCGATTACTCGACCGCGAGTTCTCGATTTGCTGCATAACGCACACTGCTACAAGTTGATACTTTTTCGCTCTCCCGCAGGATACGGAAAGACGACAATGGCCTCACAGTGGTTAATCGATAAGCCACATGTCGGCTGGTACAACATTGATGAAAGCGACAACGACGCCTTTCGCTTCGTCAACTATTTACTAAAAGCGTTAAATAAAGCAACTCATAACACCTGCTCTGTTTCACAAAAACTCGCCGAGAAGAGGCAGTTCTCTTCTCTTGATTCGCTATTTAGCCAAGTCTGTTCTGAACTTGTCCATTGTAACCAAGAGTGTTATTTCGTTCTTGATGATTTTCATCTCATTTCTAACACTGAAATCCACGCAGCATTGCGATTTTTGATCAAACACATGCCCGACAACCTTACTTTGGTTGTTACCAGCCGATCGACACCACCTATTGGCACGGCAAATCTAAGAGTTCGCGATTTGATGATAGAAATTGGTCATGAGTTTCTCGCTTTTGACTATGAGGAAACCAACCGCTTTTTCAGTGCTCGAATATCAGGGAATGTCGATAATGTTGTCGTGAGTAACATACGTGACTACGTAGAAGGTTGGCCATCAGCAATGCAGCTAATTGCACTTCAAACACTGAGTCAACACAAGAGTCTAGCTCAGTCACTTGAGTCCTACTCACAATTTAATCATAGCCATCTATGGGATTATTTGGTTGAGGAAGTCTTTGAGCAACTTGATACAGACACACGCCAATTTTTGTTACAATGCTCGGTTCTCGACCATTTTAATGATGTCTTAGCAAGCGAGCTTACGCAAAGAAAAGATGCCTTACATATTATCGAGTCTCTCAATCGTTATGGTTTGTTTATACATCCACTAGAAGGAGAACAAAACTGGTTTCGCTTTCACAATTTATTCGCTGAATTTCTTGCCCATGAACGCGCAGCGCGTATACCTCACCAAGTTGAAGATCTACATCAAACCGCAGCGCAGGCATGGTTAAAACTGTCATCACCTCATCAAGCGCTCCAACACATTCAAAAGGCAGGTAATCTAGACCTCACTGCAGAGATCCTGTGCAAATATGGCTGGGAAATGTTTAACTCTGGAGAGCTTCAAACACTAGAAGAAGCAATGAATACTCTGTCTCAAACACAGCTATACAGCCAACCTAAGTTATGTATGCTTCAAGCTTGGCTCGCCCAAAGCCAACACAGATATAATGATGTCGGTCATTTGCTATCCCTAGCTGATGAACAAATGAAAGCGCTCAATGTATCTCTAAATACTCAACAACTGGGAGAGTTGAATGCCCTACGTGCCCAAGTAGCCATTAATCAAAATGAACCTGAGAAAGCGTTAGAGCTCGCTGAACTGTCTCTTGGACAACTCGATAACAATGAATATCGCAGCCGAATCGTCGCTACTTCTGTAATAGGTGAAGTTAACCATGTGTTAGGGCATCTAAGCCGAGCACTGCCTATGATGCAACAAACAGAGAAACTGGCTCGGCAGTATCAAGTTTACCATCAAGCACTTTGGGCGATGCTTCAACAAAGCGAAATACTCATTGCTCAGGGGTATGTGCAAGCCGCATTCGAAGTACAAGAGAATGCGTTTAGATTGGTAGAAGAACACCAATTACAACAGGTACCAATGCACGAATTTCTCCTACGCCTTCGAGCACAAGTATTCTGGTGCTGGAATCGACTCGATGAAGCCGAAGAGTGCTCCTACAAAGGTCTTAGGGTTCTTGGCGACGCAAGCCCAAGTAAGCATCTGCATTGCTATTCAATGCTTGCCCGCATCTCAATAGCTAGAGGCGAGCTCGATAAAGCCAACAAGTTCATCGATAACATCCTACATTTACTCCAACAATCTACTTATCATGTCGACTGGATGGCTAACGCCTCGTTATCACTGATTCTGTTTTGGCAAGCGAGAGATGATATGTCATCTATGCAGCGCTGGCTGGATAATACCTCACAGCCTGAACAGGCTTGCAATCATTTCACTCAGCTTCAATGGAGAAACATTGCCCGAGCCCAAATAAACTTAGGTATGCTCGATCAAGCTTCAGAAACCCTAAACTTTTTACAACAGGAAGCAAATGCCTATCATTTGGTGACAGATAACAATCGTAACTTAATTATTGAAACTGTCCTTGCAACCGCTCAAAACGATGACACAAGAGCACAATTATTGCTAAAACAAGCATTAGAGCTGACTAACCAGACAGGAATTCTTGGTAACTTCCTTATTGAAGGAACCCGAGTTGGATCGGTTTTAGATGATTTGATCAATAATAATGAGCTCAGCGATCTTGAGTGTCACCGTGCTAAACAGTTACTCAAGGAGATAGCAAGTAGTCAACGAAGTCGTTCTGTGCATTTCGATGAAGATTTTGTTGATAAGTTAATCCATCATCCTAGTGTACCTGAACTAGTACGCACCAGCCCACTGACTCAGCGCGAATGGCAGGTGCTTGGGTTAATCTATTCAGGATTTAGCAATGAGCAAATTGCCCATGAGCTCGATGTTGCAGGAACAACGATCAAAACTCATATCCGTAACCTATATCAAAAGCTTGCCATTGCTAACCGTAAAGAAGCCATTACTACGGCCGAAAACCTATTGCAGTTAATGGGCTATTGAGTTTTTAAAATTTTATCTCAATGAAGTAGGGAGAGTCTGTTTTAAAGCAAACTCTCCCTAGAAATGAGCTATGTGAGCCAGCTTACTCATCCATAGGAAAATCTGCCATTTGTTGCAATGAATAAGCCGTCGTGGGGTCTATATCTCTCACCAGCTCTTCGACCTGCTCAATAGCTTCAATCGACGAGCTTGCTTTGCGATAACTCAGGTAAATGGGCCGATTCCAATCGTCAACGCCAGTAACTTTAAAAAGCTGTCCGCTGGTAATAAAAGGCTCGACGAGGGAAGTGGGTAAATAAGCACTCCCCCCTTTTTCCAGGATAAAGTCAAGTGCAATACGAGCCGTCGATGTTCTTAGGTACGGCGCTGGGATCTTAGGGTGTCTTCCCGCATGTTCTGAAGCAAATTTGGTTCCCCAGTCGACGTACACGTATTTGTCTTCAAAAACACTACCAATGTGATGTTCATCGGTAGACACCAGCACCAAGACTATGTCTGCCACTCGCTTACAGTAAAGTTCATCGGCCTTAATTTGATCGAATGCAAAGGCCATGTCCAAGGTTCGCTCTTGCAAGCTACGATTAAGAGACTCTCGTCCCATCACTTCAGCCATAAAGCCATAACCACCGAATGAATCAGTCACTACACTTAAACAGTTTTGCAAATATGCATCCCACACATTAGGCGTCCCGCCCATAGTTAACTGAAGCGCTTTGCCGCTTTCAAGAGATAGCTCCAATTTAGCCTGCTGAAGCGTCGCAACCATAACCTCAGCATAACTTACCAAACGTTCACCAGAGGACGTTAACTTGATATTGTTTCTGTTTCGAATGAAAAGCTGTGTATCAAAGTAATTTTCAAGTTGCTTGATACGTGCACTAACAGCTGCCTGAGTAATGTACAAATTCTCTGCAGCACGCCCAAAGTGACGCACATTAGCCAATTCTAAAAATGTCTTAAAAACTTTAACATCCATGAAAGACCTCGATTGGAATCAACCATCTTTACGGGTTCAACATAATTTCTACAAGATAAACCGATTCACACCTTTAATAAAAGTGTTTAATGGATACGATAAAAAGGTTTTGTTTTTCTTTTATGAAATTTAGGCCTACTTTTCGTTTTAGTTCAACTAAATATGGTAACAGAGGCGACCTGATATGTCTGACACTCTATTTCGTCATGGCAAAAAACGTTTTTTTGACAATGAAAAGTTTCCACGTGGTTTCGCCAAATCTGGCGATTTTACGCTGGCTGAGGAAGAAATCCTAACCCTTTATGGCGATACTATGCAGGGGTTAGAGACAGGGTTAATAGAGCCTGATAATGCAGAGGAAAAACACTTTATCAAAGTGTTAGAGAATCCCTCCAAAGCCAAGTCTAAACTCGAACGTGTATGGCTTAAGTATATTCAGCTTGCTCGAGGTAGAAAACGTTTCCACACATTAAATGGTCGGAGCAAACCTGAAACTGTGGAAGATTACTCAAATGACGGAACCTTAGTAGAAGAAGATTAAGTGGATATTAAAAGCCCCTTTACATAAGGGGGCTTCTACTACTTGGCCAACATGGAGACTTTCTTAAGAAAGCTGTCGCGCAAATGTTCTTGATCGTAATCAAGATAATATGTGTTATGAAAGCCCACTTTTTTAAGCGGTTCTGTCGCAAAGTTTATTCATGACGTGCAGGCAATAATCTCCAGACGCAACTATCTTGCGAGAGCGTAAAATCGCTCTACCGCGCTCTCGCCCTCCACCTCGATCTGCCCCCGTTTTAACATGGTCCACACCTCTCCGCCATGAAGTGAAGCTTTCGCTCCCTCGACGGATTTCCAACCCAAGGCTTGCCGAGTTTTCTGCTTCACCCAACGGTGACTCTGCTCCACTATATTATTGAGGTATTTGATATTGCAAATCTCTATCAAACACAGCATGAAGTAACCGGGCTACTCCACGCTCAAGTTGTATCTCTTCAATATCGCGATAGCTGAGCTTATAAGCAAGATAGTAACGAACGGTTTCGAGAATAATCTCAGAAGGAAAGTGACAACCTTTAAACATTAGGATCCAGAATGTTAAATCGAAATTGAGCAGACCTTAACCTAAAACTCTAAAGTTTGCGACAGAACCAATGTTATCCCCATTGGACATCCTGTAGCTAATCTCTTCAACTTACGAAATATCTATGTTAGATATGATATTCAATTCCAGCCGCCTTATCTCCAGCGTCAGGAGTTACCTTTGGTAAGGTCACTGTAAAGCTTACTCCTTCACCTAACTTAGACTTAAACTCAAGTTGCCCTTTTAGTTTTTGCTTAATCATGTTAAATACAAAGTTTAGCCCTAACCCCGAGTTTCCCTGACCTCTGTTACTTGTATAAAACGGCTCAAAGATTTTCTTATGGCTTTCCTTATCAACACCACAACCGTTATCTTTATAATCAAGCACAACTGATTCTTCCAGTTCGTAAACATTTATAGAAATTTCTGGGACTGGTTGCGACGTAAATGCATGAGCTAAACTATTTAATATTAAATTCGAAATAATTTGAGTTACGCAATCTGGGTAGCTATTCATAACAATATCTTCATCGACATAGACCTCCACTTTTACGGAAAGTTTGTTGATTTCTGAATCAAGATTTAAAAGTAGAGACCGAAGAATATCGGCTATATTAAAATTGGTCTTAATCTCTGTAGTCTGATCAACAGCGGTACGACGAAAGTCTTTAACTAATTGAGATGCACGGTTTAAGTTGCTTTGTAGCAGTTCGCCTCCATTTAGCACCTTATCTATGATTTCAGACAACTGCTGACTTGTTAGCGTCTGGTCAGAAAATGCCAATTGAAGTGAATGAATCGCCTCTTGGATAATTGATGCGGATGTCACCGCAATCCCCAATGGTGTGTTGACTTCATGTGCAACACCTGCAACCAATCCACCCAAAGAAGCCAATTTTTCCGATTCTATCAGCTGATCTTGTGTTGCTTTAAGCTCCACCATGTTTTTTTCTAGTGCCTTCGTTCTATCGGTAACTTTCTTCTCCAAGTTATGATTCAATTGCTCCAATTCGATTTGTGCTATTTTGAGGGCAGAAATATCAATTGCTGTCCCCCGATAGCCAACAAATTTATCACCTTCATATTTCGCAATAGCTTGCATCATCAAGTATGAAGTGTTGTCATTGATTTCTAAGCTCACCTCACATTGATGGAAGTCACGTTCGCTTTCTAGGGACTGACGCAAAGACTTGGATTCGACAAGTTGGGAAAAAGTTGGCAACTCACTATTCGATAGCGTGTCGAGCTGCATATTTTCTTTCATCGATTCTGAGCAATAAACAATATTTCCGCTGTTATCCGTTTCCCAGAGCCAATCGGAAGCAACCACAGAAAAATCTGAAAGACGTTCTTTTTCATGTTTGACATTGTTATACAGTAATGTAATGTCATCTCGGACCTTGTTTACGCCTTGACCTAACAAATCGAGTTCGTCTTTATTTTTAGCGAATACCCAGCGCTTTTTCACTAATTTAAGTGGTTTTCCAGGATGACGCGGATTAAATTGCCTCAAATAATGTGTGATCTGTACTAATCGTCGATTAACGTTGTAGTGGAATAAAATCAAAACAAAAAAACAAACTAACAAGGTTTTAATTCCATTAGCTATCATTATTAAAATAAATTGGTTAACAACATAACCCTGCACTTTCCCAATATCTGACTTTACAAGTACTTTGCCAATCATCTGCTCACCAATCCCGACATCTCTATAGATAATGGGAAATTCCGACGCTACTGCATTGCTATTTAAGTGTTTTCCGGCAGTAAAAATATCATCACCATAATGCACTTCAATATAATCGAGCTTAGAGAGTTTAGTCAGGCTATCTAACCTTTTTTGGAGCAAAATAAAGTCGAACGCCCACATAGAAGAAGCGATAGAATCCGTGTGAACTTCACCAATCTCATTGTGACGTTCAGTGATATGGTCAACTTGCGAACGATACTCACCGATCGTTTGCACCGATGTAATAATAAGAGTAAAAATACCACTCAAGATAACCATAGATAAAATGATATGCCGACCAATAGTACTCGACAGGGGATTGACCATCCCACGTTCTAGCGCACTCTTTAAAGTCATGAGGTATACTCGCAAACAAACTACAATAAGTATAAGAACAGAGCAGTGAAGCTGCAATGATACTCGTGATAGGGGTTGGGTGAATAATCCAGCTCACCATTCACATTCCTGAGTACCTTTACTGACTATGGTCACTCACATTTCCATCAGCATAAACTATTCACCAGACTGCTTAGTTTTCTCCTTGAGTACAACAAAGCCTAAACACCTAACCTTCAACAACGCTGCTCTTCTCGACGTTAAAATTAGTGATGTTTCGAAGGCTGTCGACTTCGCTGACGTAAAATCACGGTATGACCTATTAAGAGATAAGCCCAATGGCTAATTGTTCTATACTAAATTGTAGCTATTTTATGGGGTAAAGATATCGGAAAGTCATTTTAAAACCAATCTATAAATTATGTCGGATACAGTGATTCTCGGGAAAATATTATGAACTTCAAAGAAGAAGAAAAAATAACTCGGTTCTTTGTTTTTGCTGCTTTGGGGTGGGCGATCATTGGTATGCTCGTTGGCCTAGTCGCGGCAGCTCAACTATACGCGCCGGAGCTCAACTTCGCGAATGAGTACTTAAATTTTGGTAAAATTCGTCCTATTCATACCAATGTGGTCATATTTGGTATGGTATGTAACTTCTTAATGGGGTTATCTCTTTACATTCTCTGTAAGTCTTCATCAGCTAATTTGGCCTATAAGGGGCTGACTTGGGTTTTATTTTGGGGATGGCAGCTAGTTCTACTTATTGGTGTTGTAACACTATCAATGGGTTATACTTCTACTAAAGAATATGCCGAAATGGAATGGCCGCTAGATATAGCGATAGTCATTCTCTGGCTTATTTTTGCGCTAGTTTTCTTTACGACTTTAGGTCAAAGAAAGAGTAAGCACATATTTGTATCAAACTGGTTTAGTGGCGCAGTTATTATCGTTATTGCATTGATATTCGTAATGAATAACCTTGCAATGCCTTTATATGCATTTAAGTCCTATTCTATATTCTCCGGTGTCAGTGACTCCCTTGTTCAATGGTGGTGGGGTCATAATGCGGTAGGTTTTCTTCTAACAGCTGTATTTGTAGGTACCAATTACTATTTCATTCCTAAAGTCGTAGACAGACCAATTTACTCTTACCGATTATCCCTAATTACGTTTTGGGGTTTGATTGGTTTTTATACTTGGGCTGGTACTCACCATCTTGTCTACACCTCAGTACCGTCATGGATTCAAAATGTTGGGGTTGTCATGTCGTTGCTACTGTGGCTGCCATCATGGGCGGGCGCATTTAATGCTTGGATGACTGCAACATCGAATAAAGAAGCGTGGAAAACGAACCCAATTGTGTGGTTCTTCATGTCTTCAATTATTTACTACGCATTGGCTACTTTCGAAGGCCCACTAATGGCAATTCGTTGGTTTAACCAAATTGCGCACAGTACGAGTTGGGTAATCGGCCACGTGCATTCTGGTGCATTAGGTTGGGTTGGTATGACAGTGATTGCCACTTTGTACTACATGATTCCAAAACTACTGAATAAACAGCTGTTTTCTTACCGTCTTGTGAAAGTTCACTTTGTATTAGCTCACCTTGGTGTATTGTTCTACATCGTCTCTTTGTGGATTGGCGGAATTGGTCAGGGAAGTATGTGGTTAGCACTTACGGATTATGGTTCGCTTGCTTACACGTTCTCTCAAGTGTTGGATTTCATTAAGCCTTACATGCTAGGCCGCACAATCGGTGGAGGACTGTATGTTCTGGGGATGTTGGTAATGGTGTACAACCTATATATGACATCAAGACCTCAAATCGAACTGACAGAGCAAAAGGCTTAGTGATATGGAAAATTCAATATCTAAATCTTTATTCGCGTTCATTACGATTACAACGATCGTCGTTATGTTTTCCTTTTTTGTATGGGTTTTTCCGAGCTTCTTCTATAACAACGAACTAGCTAAGAAAACAACAGCGCAACCATACGCGGCACTGCAACTCGCGGGACGTGATGTATATATGGCTCAAGGGTGTGTGTCGTGTCATACGCAAATGGTTCGAAATATTGAAGCTGAAAGAAAGCGTTATGGTCGACCAAACAAAATGGAAGATGATGTGTATGAGTTCACTTTCCTTTGGAGTTCTCAGCGCACCGGACCTGACTTAACCAATATTGGGTTAAAGTATACACCTGACTGGCATAAGCAGCACTTAATTAACCCACAGTCAGTAGTACCGAACTCAATTATGCCGCAATACCCTTGGTTGTTTGAGAAGCCGTTGAATTCAGATCATGTTGTCGCGGCGATGGAAGCAATGAAAAAACTGGGTGTACCATACACCGACAATCAGATAGCTAAGGCCAAAGATGAAGTGAAAGGTAAAACGGAAGGAGAGGCTTTAGTGTCATATCTGATGAGTTTAGGGGTAGATACGCACAATGACGTTGGAGGGCTACAGTAATGGAATGGAGTCAAACGTTATCAACAATTTTGTCGATTATCTTCTTCTTTATCATGATTGCGGTTATTTACGCGCAATTTCGTAAACGTAAAAGTGCAGATAAAGACAAAACGCTAGAAGAGTTCGATGGAATTATCGAGAAAGATGCGCCGATACCAAGAATTCTGTTTATCGGCTACTTTCTTGGCTTTGCTGGTGCCATTGTTTATGTATTACTATTTCCGGGTCTTGCGACTTGGGGAGGCTTTCTAAACTGGCAACCTAAAGACGATGCGTATGTCGGTTCTCCCGTCAATCTGGATGCAAAAGTAGATAGCTTGGTCGTTGGCAAAACAGATAAGCAAGTGTTCGAAGCATTGATTGCTGAAGAAGATATCGTGAGCAACGGTAAAGCGCTATTCGGCGAAAACTGTGGTGCGTGTCATGGCCAATCGGGAGATGGTCAACATAACTTCCCAGTTCTATCAGATGATGACTGGTTGTATGGTGGCTCACCGATGGATATCTATACAACGATTCATAGTGGCCGAGAGGGGCGTATGCCAGCATGGCATGATGTGCTTACGGAAGATGAAATCGATTCCCTTACCGATTATGTATTTAACTTGAATAGTAGCGAGTTTGTGGTCAACGAGAGCTTCGATAACAACTGTAGTTCTTGTCATGGTAAAGGTGCGAAGGGAAATCAAGGTGTCGGTGCTCCAAATCTAACTGATGACATATGGCTGCATGGCGGCAGTAAAGAAGACATTAGAAAGAACATTGCTCAGGGTATTGATAACCAAATGCCAGACTTTGGTGAAAGATTGACTCGCAACCAGATTATGTCTCTTACTACTTACATTATGTCGCTACAGACGGATGCAGACATACTGATCGCAAGCAACGATGACGATAGTTATCTACTGTCTAGAAACGAGCAGCCTCTACCGTCAAGCGTGTCAGTGTGTACCAGTTGTCATGGTAAAGACGGTAACAGTGTTGTCCCAGGTGCTCCTAACTTAGCCGGTCTGAAGTTTGAGTACATTTATAATCAAATCCATCTGTTTGATAACGGAAACAGAGACAATGCGACCATGAAAGGGATGGTTACGCATCTTAGTGCTCAAGATAGAGTGTTGGTTGCTAAGTACTATGCATCGTTAACTCTGCCAGAGCTAGAGAACCAACGCCCTGAGGTTCCAGAAAATGGTGTGATAAAGGATCCGACTGAGCGAATGGTCTATCAGGGGGACTGGAAACGAGCCATTCCAGCTTGTACGACTTGTCACGGTGAGAAACTAGAAGGTAGTGCTTCATTCCCTAGATTAGCAGGGCAGTCTTCAGAGTATCTGGTTGAGCAGTTCAACAACTGGCGCTCAGGAGCGAGAAAAGGCGATCAGGGTGAGATGATGTATAACGTCGCGAAAAAACTGTCATCTAAAGAAATTGAAGACCTCTCGAAGTATCTATCAAAGCTTAAATAGCAACCGTGAATTAGCGTAGGAGATGAATTAGCATGAAAATGAATAAACTGCGGAGAGAGGTTGTAAAAGCCTGTGGGTTACTATCACTAACCTCGACTTCATTTACATCGATAGCAAAGACATTTGTGGAAAATGGTGTTCAGTATTCTGATGGTGAAGGCGTCACTTTTGCCGCGGGACCGAAACCGATATTAAGTTCTTTTCCACAAAAAAAAGATATGGTGATTGTTCATACAAGACCACCACACTTAGAAACCCCGTTTGAAGTTTTTAATGATGGATTACTGACGCCTAATGATAGATTCTTCGTTCGATATCACTTAGCGGATTTACCAACGTTTATTGATACGGATACTTACACAATCAAAATCTCTGGTTTGGTTGATAAGGAAATTAACTTGAGCCTAGCGGAACTCAAGTCTATTGAGGGTCAGCAAGAAATCATCGCGGTTCAGCAGTGTACTGGTAATAGCCGCGGTTATTCTTCACCTAGAGTATTCGGTGCTCAGTTGGGGAATGGTGCAATGGGCAATGCGAAGTTTAAAGGCGTCCCTCTGAAAAATGTTTTAGCAAAAGCAAGCATTAAGCCAGAAGCAATGAGTGTTGTTATTGATGGTATCGACAAGCCTGTACGCTCAACAACACCAGACTTTTTGAAATCACTACCGTTACAGCATGTAGACACTGGTGAGCCAATGCTGGTTTGGGAAATGAATGGCGAGCCGTTACCATTTTTGAACGGGTTCCCTGTGAAGTTGATTGTTCCGGGGTGGTTCGCTACATACTGGGTTAAGCATGTCAATCATTTGGAACTTATTGAAGGTGAATTTGATACGTTCGATTCGTTCTTCATGTCAGAAGGCTATCGATTGCCTGACAACGACTGTAAATGTGAAACACCTGATAATCGCGCGACTAAAACTAAGCCTGTAACCACGTTCCCTATTCGAAGTTTCATAACGAGTGTACTGAATGGTGATTCTGTACAAGCAGGAAAAGAGATTACCTTGAAGGGGATCGCATTCGACAGCGGCAGTGGCATCAAGAAAGTCGAAGTCTCTTTTGACGGTGGTCGAAAGTGGATCGGTACCACATTGGGGCAGGACTTAGGCCGCTTTTCTTACCGCGGATGGTCGCTAAGACATACTTTCAATGAAAAAGGAAGAACGTTACTTATGGTTAGAGCGGTAGCGAATAGTGGTGAAAAACAGCCTACAAAAGCGACATGGAACCATGGTGGCTACAACCGGAATGTCATTGAACGAACAGATATTAAGGTGGTTTAGTATGAAAGTTCTGATTGGCCTTTGCGTATTGTTTAGTGCATTTGCTCATGCTGAATTTAACTCCATCACGTTACCTGCGGATACGACTAAGCTGAAACCGTCAGATTTACCTGGGTATGAGTTAGCGAGATCAAAATGTCACCTTTGTCACTCTATGGACTATGTATTTTATCAACCTCCACGTCAGGGCTTTGATGAATGGACCAAAGAGATGATTAAGATGAGAAATGCCTACGGAGCTCCGATTAGCTTAGAGGAAGCGAAATATATCGCTGCTTATCTTGCTGTAGCTTATGGTTCTGCAAAAGAAGACGACCCTGAAATTGCTGAGCTGACGAAGTCATATAATCGTAAGAAGGTCTATAAGTATCAAAACTTAGATGTGAAAGAACTTATGGATTCGAACGAGTGTATTGTTTGCGATGTTGATGACAAAACGTTGTTAGATATTAAGCACAAGTACGAAGGAAAACCTGACGCCGTTGATAGACTCGGTCATGCTATTAAGACTGGTAAGGTTAATGGCCATGCGCCACCGTTTAATCGAAACGAGTCAGAGGCCATTGCCGATTATATTCTTAACCTTGAATAAAGATTAGGCAGGCATTGGTAAAGCGGGGATCTATGCTGATTTCTGGTGTATGTTGCGGTGTAATCTGTTGCTCCCCAGAACGATTAACAGAAAGGTACACCGCATGACTGATAATACTGTTGTTTCACTAAATACACCACAAGACCTGCTTACAGAACTGATACGCCAAGAGGCTAGAGATTTGATTGCAGAACAAAGCAGCTACGCTACAATTGGGCACGTGATAGATTTAAGGGTATAATTAGGTGTACTAATTCAGACCTGATCTGACAGTTACCCGCTTTTCTATCGGTGACTGTCAGTTTAGATTTGAGCTAAATTCTTTTCTGCCCAAATCGATTTTCCATCAAGCAATGTTTCAAGTGGTGTTCTACCGCAGCACATTTTCCCCTGATGAGTTCGGTCATTGTTGTAATAAATTATCCATTCGTCCAGATCTTTTTGTAATTCCTCTAGCGAGCCATACAATCTCTTACGGAACGTAATCTGATAGAACTCCTGTAATATCGTCTTATGGAAGCGCTCGCAGATGCCATTTGTTTGCGGTGACATCGCTTTTGTTTTTGTATGATCGATATCGTTTATTGCAAGATATAGTTGATAATCATGGTGTTCTACTTTACCGCAATACTCGGTACCACGGTCAGTTAGAATACGTAACATTGGTAGTTCATGCTGCTCAAAGTAA
This sequence comes from Vibrio aquimaris, assembly GCF_009363415.1. NCBI lineage: Bacteria > Pseudomonadati > Pseudomonadota > Gammaproteobacteria > Vibrionales > Vibrionaceae > Vibrio > Vibrio aquimaris. The sequence goes on from NZ_CP045351.1 coordinate 833,048, forward strand.
GGCAGGACCTCATCATTCTTTTTCTTTTCAAGTGCAGCTACCTGAGCATCAGTGAGAATAATGCCCTCGCTAGCCACTTTATCTTCTAACGCTTTGAGTCGTTTTTTGAAGTTTTCTAAGTTGTGACGTAGCTAGATGGAACGAACTCCACTGGCTGACACAAACACACCTTGCTTGCGAAGTTCGTTGCTTGTTCTGACTTGCCCGTGGGCTGGGTATTCAATAGCGTAAGCCATTACTGCTTTTTCGGTTTGCTCATCGACTCGATTCTTAAGATTTGGAACTCGACGAGACTTATCGATTAGTGCATCAATCCCGCCTTCTTCAGCTAGCTCTTGATAACGATAAAACGTATCTCGTGATACACCCATGACTTTACAAGCTCTAGAAACGTTACCCAGTTCTTCTGCTAAATTGAGTAAACCTGCTTTGTGTTTGATAATTGGATTGTTAGTATGAAGCATGAGAGTTACCTCTTTGTTGGTTTTGATTTAAGATTCAGCACCTTTATCAAAACGGGTAACTCTAAAGTTTGCGACAGAACCAACTTCATACTATGACACTAAGAAATCCGATCAGGATGGAAAAATGATTCTGTGTATCAGACCCATAAAATGGTTGCTATCAGTGTAAGTAGAAGTACACAAACCAGATTAAGAATAAAACCAACCCGCATCATCTCACTCTGTTTGATATGACCAGAGCCAAACACAATTGCATTAGGTGGTGTCGCCACTGGAAGCATAAATGCACAAGAAGCCGCAACCGCTATCAATACGGATAGTACAATCGGTGATAACCCGAACGCTTCAGCAACACTGGCAAAAATTGGGATAAGCAAAGCAGCACTAGCAGTATTACTCGCAAATTCAGTAAGAAACACGACAAAAGCTGCAATGATAGCGACAACAACAACAATACCCATCTGTGAAATCAGCTCGCTCAGTTCATTGGCAAGAAAAACACTGGTTCCGGTAGCTTTGAGCACGTTACTCAAGCAAATACCACCACCAAACAGTAGTAATACCCCCCAATCCGCTGTTCTCTCGATATCTTTCCAATGGACAACACGAGCAAAGTTAACCGCAATAACCGCACCTAAAGCCACAATAGTATCGAACTTAGCATAACCACCCACCATAGCGTTAATTGGCTTACTAAAAATCCATAGACACACTGTCAATGCGAAAATTGCCAAGGTGACCACCTTTCCTTTATCCCACTCGACAGGCGCATGGTCCAATTCGAACTCACCTGACAAATTAGGCTTTAATACATAAAACAATACTGCGATAGCAATCGGTAAAAGTAACAACGAAGTTGGTAAACCAAAACTCATCCAATCGGTAAAACTCAGACCGACTTCTGCCGCTGCTATGGCGTTTGGTGGGCTACCTACAACAGTCGCAATTCCGCCAATACTCGCGCTATACGCCGTACCCAACAAAACAAACACATAGGTTTTATGACCGCTTTGAGAATTCACCTTACTCAGCACGCCTAAAACTAGCGGCAACATCATGGCCGTTGTCGCTGTGTTACTGATCCACATAGACAGCCCTGCCGTAACCCCAAAAAGCATAAAAACAGCTGTGCTCAGCTTACCCCTAGCGATGACTAACACTTTATCTGCAATGACCTTATCTAATCCCTGGCGATGCATTGCCGCTGCAAGTGCAAAGCCCCCTAGAAACAAAAAGATAATCGAATTTGAGAAATTATTTAGTGCAGTCTGGGTATCAAAAATACCAAATAAGACAGCCAAAATTGGAACGAGAATTGCGGTAACAGTGACATGTAGCGCTTCGGTTAACCAAAGAATACCAATAAACGTGAGCATACTCAGGCCTAATACGACTTGAGGCTCAAAAGGTAAAGTGAAGTATAGAGTGATAAACAAGGCAACATTAGCAAGAACAATAAGGCTGTTACGATTAAACAACCACTCACTGGTATTGGTAGGCAAAGGGACGTCATCGTTTCGATTCATTTATAATATTTCCTCATCAGGATCAGGCAGTACACCAAATGATCCCATATAAAGTGAGGAAAAGAGTTTTTTTGTTATAAAAACGTTAACTGTCTCAAAACATAAAACCAGTAAAGAACAATAATGGGAGGTTTAGAAAAACCAAAGCAAACTACAAACTGCGTTCGCTCAGCACCTCTACCATAACTGACTGTATGGCAAGTACACCATATTGAGCACCATCAGTAGCACCATAGACAGAAAAGTAAGTTTCATACCTTGAATTCGACCTTTTAAATGTTCTGCCAAAATAGCCCTAGCGTGTATTATCCGGCCCACAAAAAACAAAATACCGATGGCATGAATCATCCACGAACTAGCACCATTATACTCAACCAAAATTAATAAAATTAAAGTGATTGGAATGTAATCAACTGCATTACCGTGCGCGCTCCGAGCCACTTGCAGCGCACTGACACCACCATCTGCATAAGCGACTTTAGCGCTACGACGCTGTTTGATAACTTGAAACGAAAGCCAGATCATTAATCCAGCTAATATCGAAGCATAAAAAGCTGAAATCATGCATTTCTCCTATATGAACGGGGGTTGTTAACAAGATTCATTGATGCAGCATTCAGCCTGAAGAAAACAAATTACCTCAGAGAGATTTTGGTACTCGGCCACACAATAGAGTATTCGCCCCTCTCGTCGCTGGGTAATCAACTTTGCCGAGGCTAGGCTCGAAATATGATGAGAAAGAGTCGAGCCGGGAATTTCTAGCATATCTTGGATAGTACCGACAGATACGCCTTTCTTACCCGCTTTGACAACACATTTATAAATCGATAAGCGAGTAGGGTGTCCAAGCTCTTTAAGCGCCTTTGCCACTTCCTCAAGTTTCATTCATTGCTCCTAAACACAAGCATTTCTACAACAGTCGAAGTATAAACCGATTTCAGTTAACACAGCTAGATTATTCACTTTCTTGATGCATATGACTCACACTGGAGCACAAAGCAAGAGCAAAAACCTGTTTAGCCACATTATTTTTGATACAGTTAACAACAATCAATCTAACTGAGGACAAAACATGAGAATTGCATTTATCGCTCTGATATTACTAATTGCTGGCTGCTCCAATACGTGGCAAGGAGTAAAAGATGACTCATCTAAAGTATGGGAAGACACCAAGCAAGCGATCCATGAAGCGACAGAAGACTAACCTCGGCCATATTACCTTCATCTCATGGTTGTCTATGACCTCTTTTTCATAATTTTTAGACTGTTAGTGTGTAGCCTTGCTTAGCTGAGAGGCTTTTGACCATTCTTATAGGCTGATCTCAGGGGTACTGGGATCAGCCTATAAGAATGGTCCCCCAACGCTAAACTATAGCTCAATGTTGGGCATTGGCATTCCATTGCTACTAGCTTCAGTTTGTGTTGACGCAATGTTTAAAGCCCTATTAGTTATTTACAGGGCTTTATCCTTCATTCCGCAGCCAATTTCAGAATTAACACAATGTGAACCAGTGAACGTTTACAAATATTAGTGCCGCAGACCTCTTGACCGCGATCCCCAGTTTTGATCTATTACTGTTATTTAACGGTCACTTTATTATGTCTGCAGCTCAACCTGTCATTAAACGCCTAGACCACTTAGGGCTCATCGCTGCTTTCTGTCATGAAATTGGTTTACCTAGCATTATTGATCGCATCATTCCTAAGTACTCGGATCACAACGTTTCACATGGCGATGCAGTCTTGGCGATGATTCTCAATGGCCTTGGCTTTCACAGTAGAACGCTGCATATGTTCTCTGACTTCTTCGAGACAAAGCCTGTTGCCAAGTTGTTCGCTAAAGACATTGAAGCACACCATTTAACTGACGATGTACTCGGACGTACTTTAGATGCTTTATATGAAGCAGATGTCTCCGCACTTTATCAAGCGATTGCAGAGCATGTCGTTGATAAGCTAGGACTTAAAACAGACTCTGTCCACCTTGATATCACTAGCTTCCATGTCGATGGTGAATACGCCCAAGACGAAGATCTTAATGCCATTAAACTGGTAAAAGGCTACAGCCGATACCACCGTCCAGAGCTAAATCAAGTGGTCCTTGAGCTGATTTGTGAAAACCAAGCAGGCCTACCTGTTTACATGCAAGCGCTTAGTGGCAACACCAACGATGCTAAGGCATTCTCAGAGGTCACTAAACGACATATTCATTGCCTAAAGGCAGCTCAAAACAGTCGCTACTTCACCGCCGATGCCGCTCTATACACCGAAGAAAGCATTCGTTCACTGGATGAGCAACAACAGAAGTTTATTACGCGTGTTCCAATGACCATTAAGTCAGCCAAAGAAGCCTTAATGAATCTTGAGTCAGAGCAGTTGAGCCCTATCGGCAATGGCTACTCGGGTTGCTGGGTTGACGCTGATTATGGCTCGGTATCTCAGAAGTGGCTGTTGATTCATAGTGAATAAGCAACCAAGCGAGAAAAAGTAACGTTCTATAAGAACTTAGACAAAAATATCATCAAAGAGAAGAGAGCGCTGAGCCAACTAATGAAAAAGAAGTTTGCTTGCGCAGTGGATGCCGAGAAAGCAATGGGCGACTTCGCCAGCCAGTGTCATCTGCTTGGCTTTGCACAATCAACCATCGTTAAAGAGCCAATCTATTCAGGTCGTGGTCGGCCGAAGAAAGACGAAAAGCCAACGGGATACCACTATTTGATAGATGCTACGCCTTATACCGATCTAGAAAAAGTAAAACTGGCCAAGCTTAAAGTGGGGGTGTTTATTCTCGCCACTAACGATACTGACGGCGTCGATCTCACAATGGCTGCATTGCTTGAGCATTACAAGTCTCAGCAAAAGGTTGAGCGCGGATTTCGCTTTTTGAAAAGCCCTGAGTTCTTAACATCATCAATTTTCCTGAAGAAACCTCAGCGAATCGAGGCACTACTGATGATCATGACGCTTAGTCTACTCGTTTACGCAAGCTTAGAGCACAAAATCCGAGAGAGTCTCACTACGACCGAGGAATTCTTTCCTAACATGGTAAAGAACAAGACGACAACTAAACCGACAGCACGTTGGGTATTCTTAAAATTCGAAGGTATCGACACACTCGAATTTGGCGGTCAAAGCTTCACAACGGCGGCTGCTTAAGCTTCTTGGTGTACTGTATGAAGCGGTTTATTCCTAAATTGACTGCGGAATCTCGGATATAATCTAGCTCTCTTGTTCGCAACACTGAAATCATTGAATATACCACACGTTTGCTGGCAGTAGCATGGTAGTTTTCCGTGCGACCACTCCTAGTCAATAAGGAAGTTATTTAGGAATCGCAAAACCTTCACGTCGGGAGAATCTATCCAAAGCTAGTTTATCAACTTATCAGGTAATTTAAGTTACTGTTAATTCAAAAAATTATCGACAATTTTTTTATATGAGCCATCGTTACGCATACTTTTTAACGCCGCCTCAGCCCTGTCCCTATAAGATTTATTAGTGAAACCTATATAATAATCCGATGTTCCTGGAAAAATAGGATGATAAGTAAATTGAAAGTCTACATTTGATAAGTCGTCATTATCTTTGATTGCTTTTTTGGTTAGGTATCTGAATATAGACTTATCGATAATGATAACTTGTACTCTACCATGTAAAAATAATAGTACCTGCCTTATCGAACGAGAGTATTCCTTATATTTTCTGTTATCTGACATAAGAGATTGAAGCCCTAAAACATTTCCTGCGTTGTGCCAAGCAGCCACACTTTTATCCAACAGGTCAGAGACAGAGTTAATAGTAAGGTTATCTTTTGACATCGAAATTGCGATGTTCTGGTAACCACTAAACACCGATGTGTAATATAAACTAGGGTTATTGGTTTTTGGAACAGTAATAGCTGCATCAACACTGTTATTTTGGTAAGCCACTATTAACCTCTTGTTGTTCATGCATCTTTCACTCATATCTTGGAAGCCTGCGCGAGAAAAGAGTTCTCTAGCTAAGCGTATCTCGACTCCATCACTACATGAATTATTAACGAATGGAGGCCTCTTTTGCCCATAACCTATTTTAAGGGATTCTGCCTTTGCATAGAAAGGAACAAAAGTCACACTATATATCATAATTAATAGTAGATTTTTCACTAATATTTCCCCCAAATTTTTATAAAACTACAATGATATTTCGTTATAAAAGCAAAAAAAATCAATGTTAATTGTCATTAATATAGATTATGAGAATACAGTAAGGAATTCATAACTCCAACAGGTGCTCGCATCCGGTTCAAAACTGCGCGACATTAAAATGATTAGATGGGGTTTACCGCAGCCTACTATTAAATGATGTGATGTCGCGAGCATGGGAGGACATACACCAACTCCAACATCAACCGCAAGGGAAAGTATCGGTAACCGCACCTGTCGTTCATGCGATCAATGCAATCGAAAAAAGACTGAAATCCGTGACGGAATTTTGAACACCTGTTTAACCAAGATCAAGCTTCGAGATTATTTGTGACCACACACGAAACACTGTCCTACAATTGAAAAACTCATCAATAAATTGCTAGGGGGAATTAACGATGATTTCAACATTCAGAGACTACGAACTACAAGATAAAAATCACTTTCATGCACATATAGAGGTAAACCCGACTGGGCTACTAGATGTTGATATTATTGAGAACAAAGAACATCACCAAACAGAGCTTTGCAACGTAAGCTTTGAAAAACTAGCAGGCAAGACACGCTTAAAAGGCAAGGAAGCACAAAACCAGTGGCAACTCGATCTTGATGACAAGGACGCGATAGAGCTGTACCTCCTCATATCGAAAGCTAATGAAGAGTACGAGACACTAATGCGAGATCTATAACGTAAAGTGTAACTGTTGGGAAGCGTTGTATTTTTCCTGACAGTTTCTTTCTCCCAGACCTCTATCCCAATTTCGCTTTAAGGCACCAGCTCAGAATTTTATCACTCAAGCGTTCCAACTTGTCAGCAAACAGGTAGATCAACAAAACAAAAACCACAGAGCCTAAAAGATCTATCGGCCTGTGCATTCCAAACCATAATCGACTGTATGCAACTCCCATGGCCCAAGCACTTATTGCCAGAGTGAGCAAGTAACGACCATTTCGGAGAAATATATTACCAAAAAATGCCAAACAAACAGCAGCGAAAATAGTGTGTCCTGATGGAAATGAGTAGTCTCTCTCTCCCTGCCATTGAGACGTTCTCCAACCACTCACTATCCCCCCCATCTCTGCTATCACCTCATTTTTCTGCAACGAGCTCAGGTTATAGAAATGTGAAGGCTGGGGGATCAAAAGATTTTGAGTCAAAACTTCAGTGTATGGCCTAGGAATTTCAGTCAGCTGTTTAAGGGCCGACTTACAACCAAAGCCTAGAACAAGTATCAACCCTAGGTGCACTATTTTTTTTACCCGCTCGGAACGTGTTGGAATGAGTTTCCAAGAAATAGCTAACATAACGATAAGTGAAATAACAAACCCTTTGGGGCCCGCAGAAAACGTTAGGACAGTTGCGCTAAAACCTACAGGGACTGACACAGAGCTGAGTAAATCAATATCATTAACAAAGACACTTAGCGCCATTATTCCAAGAAAAAATAAGATCAGAAGTGTCACATAATATTGATTGCTAGATAAAGAATGCTTCACCACCTATACTCCGCATCGAAATCTTGAAGAGGCAAAATATTAATCGATGCACTAGGGACAATTTATCAGATCAATGTCAAATCAGTGAAAGTTCGCGCTAACATGTTAAAGCCATCACACAGTAGCATTATATTACTCAATAACTTAGAACCAATAGCCTGTTGCTGCTGAGCCAGTTCCTAGATGAACACTAAGGGTAACCGCATATCAACGAACATTGGTATGACCATCAAAAAAGTGATGAACAGGCCCTCTTCCCTGCCCAACATTAAGCAATTCGGCATGAGCAATGGCTTGCGTGATATACTGTTTTGCCAAATATATAGCTTTATGTAATCGATAACCCTGAGCCAAATAAGACGCAATAGCAGAAGATAGTGTACACCCTGTACCATGTGTATTTCGGGTTGAATGACGTCGCGAATGCAACCACTCCGTACGATTAGGTAGGATCAGTAAATCGGAACTATTTGGTGAAGATTCCATATGTCCGCCTTTTAAAAGCACAGCCTCACACTCAAGTTGGCGCAATGGCTCGATCATACTCTCTACCTGGTGTGTATCCTTAGGCTCACCTTTTCCAATAAGCACTGCTCCCTCTGGCAAGTTAGGGGTAACTAAATCGGCCATCGGCAGCAATTCCTCTCTTAATGTACTAATTGAAGAATCTTCTGTAAGTAATTGTCCGCTGGTCGAAACCATCACAGGATCAACGACTAAGTATTGGGGTTGATGTTGCTTAAGTTTATCCACAACTAACTTGATTACGCTTGAGTCCACAAGCATTCCTACTTTAACAGCGGCAACATCAAGATCACTAAATACCGCATCTAGCTGACGTTCAATGAGCTGAAGTGGTGTCGGATGAATAGCAGAAACACCAAGTGTATTTTGAGCAGTAATCGCCGTAATAACAGAACAAGCATAACTACCAGTTGCGGAAATGGCTTTAATATCAGCCTGAATACCAGCGCCTCCACTACTATCAGAACCCGCAATGGTTAATACGACTGGAGGGATGAGGTCTTGGTTTGGCATAATAGCTCCTTGTACTGGAAGTAAAGAAACGCTTTGCCAATCACTGCCACTCAACACAATATAAGCGAGCAAAGTGAGAACAGGTGCCGCTTACGCACCCGTGCAAATAGTTCCCTACGCCAGTATTAACTGAATCAGGTTCGACGGGTCCCGCAATGCGATCTCAGCTTATAATGCACCAGTCCATATAAGCTCCCCGACTATTTAAATCCAATGCTAGCAAGAAATCGAGTTCTCTAACACCCCAAACTTTATTGTGCCAACGTACGCTTCAGGCATCACACCAACATGCTATCCTATAGTAATGGCTCTCATAGGCTCAGAGGTTTTATACATGGCGCAAGAAGCTCTTTTATCTCGGATCAACGAACTGCCTCGCATTCAAAAAGTACTTCAAGATTTGCTTAACATGGTGAATGAAGATGAAGTGGATTTCGAGCAACTCTCAAAAAAAATATCAACTGATCAGGTGCTTAGCGCAAGGCTTTTGCGTATGGCTAACTCTGCACACTTTGGTGGGAATACGCCCGTCTCTTCCGTTCATCAAGCACTATTACGTGTGGGAACAGGACCGATAAGAACATTAGTCGTTGCCTCTGTACTATCGAGTGCCTTTCCTAAAGTGGAAACATTAGATCTCAACCAATACTGGATAGATACTTTTGAAGTGTCTGTCATCGCGAGTAAAATTGCTGAGCAAATGAAAGCGGACCCTCACGAAGTTTTTACTACGGGCATCCTGCATAATATCGGCGAGCTCATGATTCACACATTAGTACCTGAGGCCGCTGTACAAATAGCAACCCGAGCACAAAATGGAGAAGACGCCATATCTGTCCAAGAAGAATTGCTAAATATCAGCGCCCCAGCATTAGGTGCGAAATTAGCTAAATCATGGCACTTCCCTGCGCCTATGGTAGATGCTATCGCAAACTTCCATGAACCAAGAGACGCTGAATTATCTCCTCAAATGGCCACAACCATTCACTTGGCGCGCACTATAAATAGAGATTGGGATGAACTCATAACCGATGAGTCTAAAATGAGATACATCAATGAACATCCAGATTCTAGGCTTCTACAAATACCTGCTGACTTTGCAGCGACAATAGACAAGTTTCGTGGAAGTGGCCGTGAGTTGGCGGCACAACTCAATGCCGCCTAATCAGATCTCAAAGCGAGAACGCAGAGGTTTCCGTTGTTACTTTATCAACCATAGCGCCGCCTTGACTCCCAATCAGAGTCAAAAAAACTGTGAATTGCTGGCCTTGCTCGGTGCAAACAGAAAACTGCTCCATTTTCTTCTCACCAGGTTTTAGAAATTGCATCTTGATGTTATACACTGAGTAGCACCAGCGGCCATGACAATCTACGGTCAGAGAGCCTAATGTATCTTTCTCTGCAATCACACTGTCCGTATCAAACTTGGTATAAGGACAGACTTGGTCCGGAAGCTCAAACACGCCTGAATCAACCAGCAATGGAAAGCCGTTACTTTGGGAACGATCATGATCATCATGCTTTGCGTCATATTTCTCTGCTTCAGGGTGATGTGACCTGTTGTCAGCAAACATACGTAGGCTAAAGATGTTGACACTACGGTGGCCAGCCTGAGAATTAAGGGAATGAGCCATAACCGCCTCCTGTGATTCAAAATGCATGAATAGTCTCAATAACGCAAGCGGTGTGCCATAAATCAATCCATCATAATTTCGGAAAAGCTATTACTGTTCAAATAGATAGCTAATATGGCATTATTAACACAATCTCGCTTTCAAAATGAGTCGCAAAACAAAATAAGGTTATTAATATGTTAACGGTAATAAAGGGCGATAGTTTAATATTAGGCAAAACCATGCCATAACAACAAATCCTATGTTCCCCAAAATGCGATAAAATAAGAAATATCAGACTATGAAACTAGAAAACCTTGATACACCAGCCTTGTTCATTGACATAGACACTGTCGAGAACAACCTGACAGAAATGCAACGTAGAATTGATCATCTTGGCTTAACACTCAGACCTCATACTAAGGCACATAAAATCCCTCAGCTAGCACGAAAACAGATTGATTTCGGTGCAAAAGGAATATGTACTTCTAAACTCGGTGAAGCTGAAATCATGCTCGAAGGGGGTATTGAAGACATTCTTATCACCACGCCTATTGCAGGGGATAACAAAGTACAGCGTCTAATTAAGCTCCATACTCAATACCCTAAAGCAAAGCTATATCAAGTTATCGACCACCCTTTGCACGTTGAGAGTATTGCTAAATTAGCCAAGCAGTCGCAAGTAGAAGTCAACCTTTTAATCGAGGTCGAAAGTGGCCAACAACGATGTGGTGTCGTGGTTGGTCAAGACTTATTAGCTCTGATTGAGAAAATCGTCGACACTCAAGGAGTAAATTACTCGGGCATACAAGCATACAGTGGTCACTTGCAACTTATTAAAGGTTTCGAAGAAAGACAAAAACAAGCACGAACAGCCGTTACCGATCTATTTGACTACATAGAAACTGAACTCAAACCACGTAACCTAACACCCCAAATTATCAGCGGGGGTGGTACTGGTACTTATCAGGCCTATCAAGGTTTGCATTACACTGAGATACAAGCTGGATCGTATCTGTTTATGGATGCTTCATATACCAAGATCGGAGACGAGCAAAATCAGGATGCTAACCGGCAGTTTGTCCCAGCTCTAAAAGTACTTAGCACAGTGATAAGCCACCCAACACCAAACCGCGCCGTCATTGACGCTGGAATGAAATCACTTTCAATCGATCTAGGGATGCCGACTGTCGATACTAGGCAGGATATCACCTATCAGTGTGGTGGTGACGAACATGGCATACTGCATATCGACTCACACCAAACACTCAATATAGGTCAAACTTTAACGCTAACCCCTAGCCATTGTGACACCACTTTAAACAACTTTGACTATTTGCATGTTGTCAAAAATGGACAAGTAGTGGATACATGGAAAATTTCTGGTCGAGGACGCTCAGATTAGCGCGAACCTAAGGTTTTTAGTTGTTTTACAACCAAGAAAAAAAGGAGCATCACTGCTCCTTGTTTTCTTGGTTTGCCAAAATACGCGAGCGTGATTACGCCCCAATCACACCGCCATCATTACGGGTAATCGCCATGATAGTTGACCTCGGTTTACTGTTGCCACCAGCAGGGAAATGAGACGGAGCTCCGCTGTCTCCCGGATGCTGTACGCCTACGAACATGGTTTTATAATCTTCAGAGAAGGTCAAACCTGTGATTTCACACGCTATAGGTCCTGTTAAAAAGCGACGTACTTCACCTGTCATAGGGTCACCACAAAGCATTTGGTTATTGCCCTGCCCAGCAAAATCCCCTTTGTTCGAATAGTCGCCATCAGTTTGAATCCACAAGCGGCCTGCCTTATCAAAACCGATACCATCAGGACTATTGAACATATTACCTGTGTTAATATTGTCACTTCCTGCATACAAATTACCTTTATGCACACTTGGATTACCAGCGATGAGATAAAGATCCCAGGTAAATGTCTTAGCTGTATGATCGCCGTTTGATGGTGCCCAGCGAACAATCTGTCCATAGTGGTTCTTTTTACGCGGGTTAGGTCCTCCGACAGGCTGTCCTTCTTTGACACCTCGATGTTTATTATTGGTCAGGGTACAAAAGACAAATTTCTTATCAGGGTGAACGGCAACCCATTCAGGGCGATCCATGGTTGTTGCTCCGACATGGGTGGCCGCTCGGCGAGCAAATGTAACCACTTCCGCTTGGTCACCGAAACCATTGGTTTTATCCAAACCATTTTTCCCAAAGGTCAACTCTAACCATTGTCCATGACCTTTTAGTTCGTCATCATCCATACCGAACTTAGCAACATACAAAGTTCCTTCTTCCAATAAATTTCTGTTGTGTTTGTTATTGCCTTGCTGATATTTATTCTTGGACACAAATTTATAAAGATGCTCTCCACGCTCATCATCTCCCATATATACAACGACATGACCATCATCATTGACCACGACTACTGCATTCTCATGCTTGAAACGACCAAGAGCCGTTCTCTTTAGAGGAGTCGATGTCGGATCATGGGGATCGATTTCGACTATCCAGCCAAAACGATGTGGCTCATTAGGGTTCAATGAAACATCAAAACGCTCGTCGGTATTGTGCCACTGCCATTCACTCTGCTGTGCCGAAATGCCATAGCGTTTATGATCATCAGATAATTCCACTTTTTTAACGCTGCCAAAGTAACCGTCAAAGTTCTCTTCACAAGTAAGGTAAGTCCCCCACGGGGTTTGTCCGTTGGCGCAATTTGCAAACGTTCCAAGCGGCTTAGTGCCAGAGGGATCCATTTTAGTCTTCATCAAACGGTGTCCGGCCGCAGGTCCGGTTAATCTCATTTCAGTATTTGCGGTAATTCGGCGGTTGCGCGTGCCATTTTTGTCTAGCTGCCATTTACCACCTGATGATGTAATCTCAAATACCGTCACTCCATGTGCCGCTTGAGCCTTAACCACATCATCAGCCGTCATTGACTGACCGCCATGATCAAATAAGTATTCATAGTTGGTATACTCATTATTAACCGCAATGACTGCCCTATCTTTGCTGATAGGAAATAAGCTCATACCATCATTATTGTCACCAAACTGCTTTAATTGTGCTTTAGACCTTTGCTTTCCACTTGGATCAAACGCAGGGGAGTCGGCGAAAAGAGGGTCCCCCCAGGAAACCAAAGGTGTTGCTTTGTAACCTTTGGGGACAATGAAAGTGTCGCTTGTAGAGGCAGGAACAGCATCAAAGTTCAGTAATACGCTTTTCTTGTTATCTGCAAACACTTTAGCAATTGGGTTAAGGGATAAAAAAGCGCCTGCTCCAACAGCAGCCGTTCCAGTTAAAAAACGCCGACGAGATAATCTCGCATCTACCATTTGACTGAATTGAGACTCTTGCTCTTCTTGGTTTTTCATTGCTGACTCCTTGTGTGTTTTTTTAATATTGGGAGAGGATAGACCGCAAAAATGACAACAAAGTTAAACTATTGTTTCTTCTGTAAGGAATACGCAATCAGGCGAGGTGAGCTTTACATTACAGTTCCATGAAAATGAGTTTAACTTCACTTTCATTAAATAAAACTTAGTATTTAAGGACAAACTAAACCTGGAATTCTGGCGATCTTTTCTATCGGTTACTACATTAAATTTGTTCACTAAGTAACTGATTTACAATTGTCATAATCTGAAAATACTCATAGTGAGGAAATTTAATGAAAAAAATGAGAAGAGCCCGACTGCACCGTATTCGCGTTCAATTTTGGAAAGAGGTAAACAAAAGTGCACCCAAAAGTAACTCCTGAGGCTACCATCAAGAAAATTACCAAAAGCGGGTATTCATACCCGCTTTTCTTTTCAAATAGTACTGAAATCTAGAAGATCACGCCCATATAGTAAGCCTGACTACTGGCTACTGGCGGATAAAGAAAAATCATCTAATGTAGAGGAAATTCCCTTCGCCATATCATTCATATCCACCGCGATAAATGAGCTATCTTTAATTTTTTTATTGGTATTTTTTAACAAATTAGATAGGTAACCCTGTGCTTCTCTAAGTTCATGGATACTTTTTGACTGCTCATCAATCAAAGCCGCAATTTCATGCTGCTGACCAACGGTCAGTGAGATAGAGTTAGAAATTCGGTCTATGTTTTCAGCAGTATAGTTACTGCACTTCTTACTGTTCTCGACTTCTTTTTGCAACTGAGCCACAGATTCTACAGAGGCTTTCACCCTGTCAGTTAAGTCATTAAGTAGGTGACTAATTTCACCTGTAGAATGGTTTGTTTTACTGGCTAACATGCGTACTTCGTCAGACACAACCGCAAACCCTCGCCCTTGCTCTCCAGCTCTGGCCGCTTCAATCGCCGCATTCAAAGCAAGTAGGTTGGTTTGTTCAGCAATGACTTGAATGACATCAATAATGCTATAAACCTTTTCAGCGACTACACTCAGCTCTTGTACATTAGCCGATACTTTTTCTGACTCAGCAGAAGCAAGTTCAACGGCTCTAATATTGTTATGTATTGTCTCCAAGCCAAGCTGAGCACTCTTTTGACTTTCAGACGCCGACAATAAAGTTTTTTCAACCACTTGAGAAACACGCTCAAATGACATCACCAAGTCATCGGAGATTTTAGCGATCTCATCATACTTTCGCTTTTCGTCGTCATAACTACTGTCCACTTCTTGGGCTAAGGTCTCAACCCGATTGGATAAACATGAAATACTGTCTGCGCTGGTTTTTAGGCCTTTAACCACTGAGGATAAAGCATGCCTCATAGAAAAAATATTGGTCGCCAAAAAGCCAAGTTCACTCTTATTGACCAACCCAGAAGAGTGGTTATCACTTAAATCACCTTTGCTGATTTCTCTCGTGATCTTCACCAGCTGGTGAATTGGCTGAGTCAAGCTTTTGCCGATTAGGTAAAGGAGTACCATAGTGAGTGTTAAACTGACCAAAGAAATGAACACTATATCCGCTTTTAAAGAGCTAATGTTTCGATCAGAATATTTGTTGTAGCTCAGAACGGCTTGATGCATTGCTGCCAATGTTTTGTGATTTGCCATCATAAAGGCATCTATTTTCTCATCAGAAGGGCGTATTTCGCTCTGCAACAAATCTAAAGCTAACGTTTTTTGCCTGAACCAGAGCCGCTCAACTGCGCTGAGTTTTGTTTTAAAATCAACGGCGGAGCTCTCTTTTAGAATAATGGGTGACTGCATCGACAAATCAGAGAAGGTTTGCCCGCCAGATTTTAATGCACGCAATGAGGTTTCATAGAGTTTAATGGTATTTTCGTAGTTCAGTTGAGGCGCAGTAACTTGGCTTTGTTTTTGTAAAGTAAGCATGACTTCACTGGCAAATTTTTTAGTCAACATTCTTTGTCGACCCGCAACATTGATTACCGTTCCATCTTGTTTATTTTTTTCAAGCGTCGAAATCACATCCATCGCGATAATAACGACAGTGACAACAAAAATGATGGATATGGCCAACAAGCGATTGGTTACTGAAACATTTGATAGAATGTTTTTCATTTGATGATTCTCTAGAAAATGAACAGATAGTATGAATCTAGTTTAATATATGGAGGATCTCAAAAATCAAATGACTTCAAACTACTATGTTTTCTCTTCTACCAGCAAATAATCAAAGACGTTTCTAATAAATGGTGCCCCCACCTTAGAACCACCATTTCCATGTTCAATGACTACCGTAGCAACATATTTCGGGTTTTCACATGGTGCAAATCCTGTAAATAGGCCATGATCGAGTAGATTTTTACTCAACTCTTTGGAGTTATACACTTCGTCTTTTTTTAAACCAAACACTTGTGCGGTACCAGATTTACCTCCACTACAGTATTTAGCTCCTCTAAATGAACGGCGCCCTGAGCCTCTGGATCCTTGATTAACCAAGCGCATTGCGTTGAGAGAAATATCCCAGTATGCATCATTAACTTGATTCATTTCCTTTGTTTTTGCGTATTCGACAGTCTGAGCTTGATTAAACTCCTGCCCATGTTCAATCACCGCTTTGACTAGGTGTGGAGGGGTCACAGCCCCATGATTAACCAACACAGAAGTCGCTTTCGCCAATTGGAGCGGTGTCGCCGTCCAATATCCTTGCCCAATACCAATTGGAACCGTATCACCTTTGTACCATGGCTGATGATGCCTGCGTTGCTTCCACTCTCTAGTTGGCATATTCGCCGCAGTTTCTTCGAAGATATCAATGCCAGTTCTCTGACCAAAACCAAACATCCCCATCCAGTCCGATATTCTGTCTATGCCTAAGTCATACGCCATTTGATAAAAAAACGAATCCACCGATTCTTCAATCGCCAAGGTCACATCGACATCACCATGGCCCCAGCGCCTCCAATCTCGCCAAGCCTTGGAACCACGTTTAGAGCCAGGGATCTGCCAGCGACCATGATCGTTTCGGACAGTATCGGGACTTACTACCTTTTCACTTAAACCAGCTATCGCGATAAAGGGTTTTACCGTGGATGCAGGTGGGTATACACCTAAGGTTGCTCGATTGAGTAAAGGATGATGGGGGTCTTGCAATAACTTACGATATTCCACTCCGGATATCCCATCAACAAATGGATTGGGATCATAACTAGGACTGGAAGCCATAGCCAGAACACTATTATCAGTAGGATCGAGGACCACAGCACTACCCTGCCTGTCACCCAAGAGTTGATAAACATGCTGTTGCAAATTGACATCAATATTAAGGACAAGATCTTTGCCCGCTATTGGAGGAACATATTTAAGCGTTCTTATTACTCGACCTCGGTTATTTACCTCAACTTCTTCGTAGCCCTGCTTTCCGTGCAAAATATTTTCGTAATACCGTTCAACTCCTAACTTACCGATAATTTTTGTCGCTCTATAGTTAGCCAACTCCCCCTCTTCTTTTAAGCGTTCTAAATCACGGTCATTAATGTGCGCTACGTACCCAACAATATGGGTTAGTGACTCACCATAGGGATAGTAGCGTTTCATTTCAGCATTGACCCTAAAACCTGGAAATTCATGTTGATGGGCAGAGAATTGAGCTATTTCTATTTCACTTAAACCGGTTTTAATTGTCTGTACTTTATGGCTTGAGCGATGTAATTGAGTTAATTTCTGCCGTTGCTCTGGTGAGAACTCGATATAGTTCGACAAGCGATAAGCAGAATCTTTCATAGACGCAACTTTACTCGGTACAACCTCCAATACATAAATAGGTATGTTTTGGGCAACAGGTTTTCCGTTTCTGTCATAGATTACGCCTCGAGGAGGCGAAATAGGCAACACTTGAATCCTATTGTCGTTTGCTCTCGTTTGGTAGTAAGAAAAATTGTCAACTTCTAGCTTATATAGATTGGCAACAAGTACAAAACATAAAGATACCATGGCAATAAAAGCGACTGCAGCTCGTCTTTTGAACAAAGTCAGTTCAAAATCGTAGTTGCGCAGACGATTGGTACATCGATTTAACTTCATAGAATTTTTAGAAACAGGGGTAAACACTCGGCCACCCAAGAACGGGAAGGCATCATTATCGTTGCTCCAACTTTAACAAATCTGAGTAAAAGTTGTGTGTCTAATGTGTCAACAATTAAGGGTAAGGAGTATTTAACTATGTCACAATGATGAGAGCATAAACCAATAACTTTCACATTAGAGATCTGGCAAGCAATATTCTTCTTCAATCAGCTTTATGATACCAAGGTCAAAGACAATAGAAGGAAATAGCTATGCAATATCAACACATTATGGTTGCTTTAGAACTATCTGATGACAGTAATATTCTGATAGAGAGGGCTATCTTTATGGCTAAGCAACATAACGCTGATATCTCTTTTATTCACCTTGATGGCTCTCATGGAGAGATCTATCCAGAGCTTATTGATATCCATTCCGATACCAATGTGCGACCTGTAAATGAGCTTGCTATGAAAAAGTTAAGGTCCTTCGAAGCTAAGGTAGACTTTCCCATTCGACATTTTCTGGTCGGAACTGGTAACTTAGCCAATAAACTTTCGGAGACAATAGAAAACTATCGTGTTGATTTGTTACTTTGCGGACACCATCAAGATTTTTGGAGTAAGATTCTTTCCTACTCTCGACAGCTTATCAATCGCTCCCCTGTAGACATCCTCGTCGTTCCTATCTCAGGCGACGACTTTTAGCATAATAGCGCATGAAAAAATAAACTTGCCTCCTGGGTATAGCTATGATGGCAAGCTTAATAGCGTTTTACTTACTCTTGTTCTAGCGCTTCTTCATCCATCGCAGAAGCGCACTTAATCTCATACTGAGTAAAGCTAAAAGTACTGGTACCATGAACGCGTTTTGTGATCACTTTTTCTTCACCAAATTGCACCGTAACATGCGTATAGACTTTATTCTTAACTTCTATAGTATTTTCTTCTAGCGCTTCCTCTAGTTCCATCTCTAGCCGATCTCTTGCCATTTTCGCTTTTTCTAACCTTTCGTTAGACTCTTGTTTCATTTTAGCAAGATTGGCTTCGTCTTCTTCGGTACGTTCAGCTTTGGGGGTTTTCTTGAATTCAAGCTCTTTACGAACCACTTTCATGGTCGCTTCTTGAGCTGCGGTGTATTCATCTTTGTACTTTTGTTGGCGCTCTTTAAAATTTGCATAACGAGCAAAAGCATTAACATGAGTAGCAGTATCGCCCTCAACTCCTAAATTAACGCAGATAACTTTACCACCCACTTTTGCACTACCACCGCTAAGTGTACCTTGTTTTCCAGCTTCATCTGAAACCGTAAGGTCCTTACCACACCGAAGCTCATTACTCATACAATGAATAGAAAGGTTGATATTTTCCCCAGCTTGTAGCTCTGAAAACTGCGCATAGTTTGCTGTAATTGATCCACCAGATTTTACCTTACAGCTTTTCTCTTCACCTTCTGAAACATTGTGCCCTATGATACCTTTCGCAACTTCAATATCCCCCTGCGCCTGCACGTCGGCTGACTCAATAAAGCCACCAACAGTAAGGTTTCCTGTTGTACGCACCACCATATCCGATTCAATATTTCCCGTAATAATCACGTTACCTTTGAATTTTATATGGCCAGTAGCGACCCCAATTGAAGGAAGGCAGAGTGCGTCTTCAACCTCTACAGAACGCTCTTTGATGATAGGCATTCCAGAAACTTCAGCAATAAGTAGATTGGGGTCATCTGGAGAAATTGCAGAACCTTTTGAAACTTTCAGGGTAGTATCAGTACCAGGCTTAGGTGGAATAGACTTTCCTTGGACAGTGATACCCGGGACACCTTTAGTTGCAGGGATACGTTTCATTAAACGAGCCCCGGCTTCAACCGTAACAGTTTCACCAAGGTTTAACATGTCTACTTTGCCACTTTCATCTTTTGTCGGCGCTAGCACTTGTTTGGTAACGTCCTTGACTAAAGGAATGAACTTAGCATCTTGGCCTTGTACCGGATTTTTCCCTTTAGCAACTGGCTGGGTAAAGGTTTCTCCGGGCTTTAGCTGGTGACTCATAACTAAAACTTTCTTTAGTGCAAGCTTATTTATACCCTTAGTGACATGAGCACGAGCCAAGGCATGTACAATTTGAGGCCCTTTAAGTGGAGCACCACGATATGCACCAGTCACAACCATACTGGCGAGCATGTCATGATCCGATAACACTACCTCGACCTCAGCATCCCTAACTTCAGCAATAGGAAACCCTATCAGCGCTTCGCTCTTCCCTTCATTCGCACAATTGACAAAACGATTCACTTCATCTGTCAGCAAACAAAAGTCGTTGGCGCCAATATCGTTCAATGCTTCGTCAACACCTTTATCACTCAGTTTCCCGTCAAGAGCCATGTCTTGCGGTAACTTAGCGATAATGTGTTGATTATCCTCAGATAAGCTGACTAACTTTTCCCACATTTACAGCCTGCTTGCTTTAATCCCTTTAAGTTTAGTTTATATAATCCGGAAGGAATACAATATTTAATTTGTAGCAAAGTCAGGGTTGGGTCACTACCCACCTGCTTTTACAGTGTAAATATCACTAATTAGAGCTCGGGAAGTGATGTTTAGAGTCCAAACGATAGACAGCCGTCACACATTTACCTTGCTTTGAGTATTCCAATGAATCACATAATTCTGAGGCAAGTACAATGCCACGACCGTGCGTGAGAGACTGATCGTCGTCCTTTTTTAGCACAGAATGATCAAAGCCCTCGCCATTATGCTCAAGCGCCATTACTACTTTGGTATCGTCGGGTTGATAATCGATAGATAGAGACACCCAGTATTGCTCTGGCAATTCTTGAAGCTTTTGTTCCCGCAGTTGATAAAACGTAAAAAAGCCGTCCGGTTGTTCTTTGATTTTAGAATCCATATTCAATAAGCCATGCTCAATCGCATTAGCAAATAGCTCAGACAAGACTGAGCAAATGAGATCCAGATGTGGCCCTGCTATCACTCCTGTAATAAAACGTCGAACTTCATTCATTACGGATACCGACTTTAGGACAGACGCTGGAAAATTGATTGTGGACTGAGATTGGGTCCGGCTAAGGTCGCACTTGTTCTGTTGGGTAACTCTATCGTTACCATTTGAAATCGGAAAAGTCATCGACAGTATTGAGAGATCGTCACCCACATTTCGACAAGAGAATTTATTGACCGCTTCAAAAACAGTAGGAATGATAGCCCGCCCCGATTTGAGTGCTTCTTCCAGTCTATCTTGGCCAAATTGCTCACCCACATTGTTTTCAGCCTCAACCACACCATCGGTATAACATACAATCCGCTGCTCAGGTTCCAGCTTGTAATGCAATAGTTCGGCTTCGAACTCATGCTCTTTCAGGACACCAAGAGGCATATGGGTTGATACTAATTTGCGCACAATAGTACCGTCTTTGCCGAGTAAATAGCCATCGGGCAATCCCCCGCCCCACCAGGATACCTCAAAACCATTGGCTCTAACTTCAAACACACTGGCGGCTAGCATCATTCCCATGGGCAGGAATCTAACTAGCACATCATTTAGCTCGCGAACAATTTCACCAAGAGACAAACCTTTCGCAGCCATAGAAAAGAAAGCGCGTGTCGCAGGTATGGCTGATATCGCAGCAGGAAGACCATGGCCTGTTGCATCTGCTATCATCACATAGACACCACCATGAGGGCGATTGGCAACAACAATCATATCTCCATTAAAAACAGTTGATGGCGTAGACTTATAATCTATCCCATAGATATTCTTAAGCTGGGAACTCATTTCATCCATCAAATTAGAAAATATCGATTCTGCAATCGCATAATCATAACGTACTTGTTCATGGAAATGACTCAGCTCATCTCTTTGCTCTCTTACTTGGTTATGTATTTTCACGATACGATAGTGGGCTTGTACTTTGGCAATCAGTACACTTCGTTCTACTGGCTTGAGAATGAAATCATCACCTACAGTCAAGCACCGCTCAAATGAGTCGTGATCGTCCAAAACAGTAAGGAAGATAATCGGCATATGCCTTCCAGGAAACGCATCCCGAATTTCTTTTGCTGTAACAAAACCATCTTTGATTGGCATCATAACATCAAGAAGAATAACATCAGGCAAGAGTGGCATTTGTCGCATTGCATTGACGACACCTTCTCCGTTCTCGAAAGTCGTTACTTTTTCCGTGATGTCACCCAACATAAACCGACACAACTCTCTATTCGTCGCGTGATCATCCACTATCATGACATGCATACCACTCTCCTCAGCATCTACTCGATGGCAAATTTTTTATCAAAACGAGAAATAGACAGTATTTTTCTTACTTGAGGAAGCGTGTTAGTGATGCGGATCATTCCATCATCTTGCTCTAGATAGTTGTGCATATTCAGCAACATACCCAAACCTGCACTGTCGATATAATCGACCTTGCGTAAATCAATGGTATAGCGATAATCTTTTTTGTCTGAATAGCAACGACGAAACTCCTGAACAAGACTAAAGCCAAAAGCACCTTCTATGACAATCGTGATATGTTTTGCACCCTGATCAATTTGTGACTCTACAGACATAGTATCTCCTTATTAAGCCAGCAAGGCTTAGACGCCTTGCCTTATTCATCCAACCAAAACTCAGAAAAATTCGACTTCGCCTTCTTCTATACTTGCTTGTGAAGCAGCTGGCGTACTCCTCTGACAAACATTATCTTTAAGATCATTTATCGCTCTATTAAAACCGTCACCATCAATTCTATCACTTGCATAATCTTCGAAAGTGTTCTTTAGCTCGACAAGAAACGCTGTGCTGCCCTTCGCGTAATCACCCTGCTGAACGATGATGTCGGTAAACTGTAACGCCCGGATGCCATCTCCTACTTTACTGTGTAGCGTGACACCGATAGATTTGATTTTCCGTACTTCTTGTTCGACCATGGCATTCATTTTTTGTACACCATGCAACATCTCATCTACTTTATCTTTAGACTCTATCGCTTCAGTCATATCAATAGATGCCATTTCACCGACCGTTTTGTTGGCTTCTCTGACCGTATTTTGCGCAACATTAATCTCTTTCTCTATCTGACTATTTAATTCTTCCGCTTTGACAGATAGATTCCTGACTTCCTGCGCTACAACGGCAAAGCCACGGCCAGCATCTCCTGCTCTAGCTGCTTCAATCGCAGCGTTCAAAGCCAGTAAATTTGTCTGTTCAGAAAGCCCTCGAACTTGTGCAAGAAGCTTAAAGACTGTATTTAGTTTATCTGACATATCGTGAATGCTGTGTACAGCAGAGATACTTTTCTCTGATACAGTGATGAGTGTATCGACAAACTGACGAACGATAGCTTCTGTTTCCGGCAAAACTTGAGTGATGTCGTACGCATCATTTTTATTTGCCAATGTTTTTAGCACGAGCGACTCTGCAATATTATTTTGACTCTCAGCTAAATTCTGCAGTTCAAAAAAACTCGCATTCAAGGTTTCAACGGACTCAGAGACAATACTATTTTGTAAAGCAAGTGGCTCATTTAGCTGTTGTGAAATCTGTTCAATGAGCTTACTGACATCTCTGGCCGCAGCTTGTACATCCTTGACTGGTTTAGTACTTGGCTGCTGCGCTGGTTGAGATTCCTGTTTTCGCGGGATAACAAACCAAGGTACTGCCGCTGCTAAAATCATAACAGCAACATGAGCTAACGAAGAGGATAGCATCATACCAATCGACAATAGCAGGAGTTGAATTCCTATTGCGATACCATAGCGGTTCTTATTAACCTTAATTATTTTATTCATTCTATCCCTAGCCTTAGCCGTTTTGGCTCAATGATGACTGTCTAAACAATCACAAATTTGTTGTGGGATTTGCTTAAGACTCTTCACTTCCTCGGCAGCATTTATTTCAACAGCTACTCTAGGCATTCCCCATACCACCGAAGATGCTTGATCTTGCGCAATAGTCCTTGCACCTTGTTGCCTCATTCGAAGCATGCCTTGTGCACCATCCTGTCCCATTCCGGTAAGTATCACACCAATAGCATTCTTTCCTACCGTTTCTGCCACAGCATCAAACATCACATCAACGGATGGTTTGTGTCGATTCACACTAGGTCTGTCATCAAGTTGGCAATATAAATGGCTTCCCTGCTTCACCACTACAAGATGTTTATCTCCTGGAGCAACATAAGCACACCCATTAATCAAAGGTGCTTTATTCGTCGACAATTCCTTAACTTGTAGCGCACAGCTTTCATTCAGCCTTTGAGCAAAGGAGGCACTAAACATCGCACTAATATGTTGGGTGATGACGATAGGTGGAAGCCCCGCAGGTAAAGCAGACAATACTTGCCTGACCGCTTCTGTCCCACCAGTAGAAGCCCCAATAGCAATAAGCTCGATAGATGTTTTGCCTTTACACGCTAAAGATTTCTGTGAAGAATTTTGGCTATACTCATGCTTTACATTAGCCCCTGCCGCCATTTTTATTTTGTCGTTGACCAGATCTTTGTAATTCAGCATGTCAGCCGTGTTGTCAACCGACGGTTTAGGAAAATAATCGACCGCTCCTAGTTCCAAGGCCATAAGGGTAGGCTGTGCACCATGCTGGGTTAAGGTTGAGATCATGATCACAGGCGTAGGCCTCAATCGCATTAGATTCTTTAGAAACTGGACGCCGTTCATTTTCGGCATTTCTATATCTAATGTGATGACATCAGGGTTATGTTGTTTAATCAGATCTCGAGCCTGATAGGGGTCTTCGGCCAATGCAACCACTTCAAGGATAGGGTCAGAGCTAATCAACTGCTCAAGTAATGCTCTAAATACAGGTGAGTCATCGATAATCAAAACTTTAATTTTTTTCATCCGAATAGCTCCACATCATCGTCATGAAAGCGGTGGCTTTCTCTACCTAACTTACTGGCATATTTGTCCTCTTGAAGCTGAAGCTGATGTACTTCAGTGTAAGGTAATCGCTTTAGCCATACTTTCCCACTTACAGGGTTGAATATAATTCTTCTCGGTTCTGATCCTCCGAGATCTTGAGCAACGACCTTAAGGCCTTCCCGCTGAACATAATCCAAAATAAAGGCAATATTTTTTTCCCCTATCATCGAGTGCTTACCCATCATTTGCGCACCACCAAAAAGTTTAATGTTAAGCTCTGACCTTCGAGCGCCATGAGAAATCATGGCATTAATCAACATTTCCATCGCGTGACTACCATAGCGAGAAGCCGTGGAAACAATCTCGCCTGGCCGCCAAGCACTTATCTCAGAGTGGCTACAAAATGGGAGTAAAAAGTGATTCATTCCTCCAATGCCAATTAATTCATCCCACATGCATACAGCAACACAAGATCCCAGTCCTGTTGCGATCAACTCATCGTCTTGCTGACTCCAGTAAAGACCACCAGGGAAAACCTTAACTATGTGCATTTCTTTCTGAGGATGATAAAAACGATTGAAATGACTATCGTCGTGCACTGGCTTCAGGTTTTTTTTTCCTACCATAGTCATACCTACTGTTTTATGTAAATAGTTTTCCCAAGGTGTTTAAAGAGGTCGCTACAAGATCCAATACTTTCAGAGTGCCCGAGCAACAGAATTCCATGAGGTTTGAGTTGTTGGCAAAAACGCTTTATTAGCTTTTCTTGAGTTGGCTTATCGAAGTAGATCATGACATTTCTGCATGAAATAAGATCAAAGGGCTCCTGCCAGTTCCATTCATCTAACAAGTTAAGCTGTTGAAAGTTGATACTTTGCTGTAGCCCTTTTGCAACCTTTATGTTGCCAAGTTGACTGCCTTTTCCTTTAAAAAAGCATGGTTGCAAGTATTTTGGAGGAATAGAAGAAATCGCATCATCGCTGTAGATTCCATGGGTAGCATGTGAGAGAACCTTGGTATCCAGATCCGTGGCGTAGATCTGAATCTGTTCGAAAGTACTAAAAGCTCCTTTAGAGTACAGCGATGCGACAAAGCTATACGGCTCCTCGCCTGTAGAACACCCTGCCGACCAGAAGTTCAGGTTACTGACGCCTTGCTTGGACCACTCTTTTAACATGACATTTTCGAGAAACTCAAAATGATGATATTCACGAAAAAATTGTGTTTTGTTGGTTGTCAGGCAGTTGATGAAACCAACCCGCTCTTCACTATCTTGCTCAATGAGAAGCTTATAATCAGCGAAACGACGAAGCCCTAGCCGCCTAAGCTGGCGGCTAATTCGGCCATAGACCATGGTACGCTTTCGATCAGAGAAATAAATGCCCGCATGCTTGTGCATAAACCATTGAATGAACCTAAAATCAGTATCTGTCAGTTCAAACTCGGTCCCACCTACACCCCCTTCTTCACGGCTTAAAACTCTTCCCATTCGTCCCCTTCCTCACTGGCTTGAAAACCGGAGTTAGCAACTTTTGGGGTTCGTATCTCTCTTACATTATTCTTCGCAGCCGATGGAATGGGCCTTTTGGTTTCAAACGTGGCTACATTGTCATCGGTAGCGAAAAAGTTCATTAGATGAAGTAACTGTTTACCTTCGTCTTTAAGTGATTGGCTAGCCGCTGATGTCTCTTCAACCAAGGACGCATTTTGCTGGGTCATTTCATCCATTGTAGCGATAGCACGATTGATTTCGTCTATACCGGTCGATTGCTCTAGGCTAGAAGAAGCAATTTGAGCAATGAGTTCAGTTACTTTTTCTACAGCTTCGACGATTTCATTAAGTGTATCTCCAGATTCATCAACTAACCTAGATCCCTCATCAACTTTCTCAACACTGTCTTTTATTAAACCTTTAATCTCTTTGGCCGCCGCTGCACTTCGTTGCGCCAGATTACGAACCTCTCCAGCCACAACGGCAAAGCCACGTCCTTGTTCTCCTGCTCGAGCAGCTTCAACGGCAGCATTAAGTGCCAACAGGTTTGTCTGGAAAGCAATTTCATCAATAACACCAATGATGTCGGCAATTTTCTTACTCGCATTGTTAATCTCAGACATAGCCGATACTGCTTGACCAACCACATCTCCACCTTTGCTGGCTTTTTTGGTGGCATCTTCCGCGAGAGTATTAGCGCCCTTGGCGTTATCGGCATTTTGCCTAACCGTTGCCGTCATTTCCTCCATACTTGCCGCGGTTTCTTCCAAATTCGACGCCTGAGCTTCAACACGCTGACTTAAGTCGTTATTTCCTTCAGCTATTTCTGTAGAAGCGGTTGCTACACGAGCAGATGATTGAGTGATTTTTTCTACCATATTCCGCAGGTTAACAATGGATGTATTGACCGCATCTGACAGCCTGCCAAACTCTCCCTTGTTTTCAGACATATTAGTATTCAAGTCACCATCTGCCACTCGACTCATTACGTCAATACATTGGCCGATTGGCTCCACCATTGTATCAAGCAAACTATTGATGCCATCACCCAATTCTTTCATAAAACCACTGTATACAGTGGTGTCTATACGTTCATTTAACTCTCCGGATATCGCTCTTTGAATTAAAGACTCAACCTGCCTCTGCCCATCCTGCTGCTCAGTAATATCTTCCCACTGGAGAGCTGGTCCAATGTAGTTACCCTGAGTATCGTGCATCGCAATACAAGTTAAGTTAAATTCCAACCCACCAACGGCAATATTTGAAGAGAAAGGTAGTCGTTCTGGATTATTGATTATATTTCTTTGATGGCTCGGATTTTTATGGAATACATCAATGCTCTTACCGACTAAATTGCTCGCATCAAAACCTGGCAAGACTTTTTGTAAATCACTTTCTCGAGACTTAAGTAAATTAGACAAAGATGGGTTAAGGTATTGAATAATTCCTTCTTTATCTGCCATCATTAAATTGGTTGTCATGCCTTTTACCGCAGAAGCCAAGCGACCGACTTCTTGGTCTTTAGCTCGTTTTTCTGTCACGTCTTCCCACTCTAGTGTGTTGCCGATATAGTTACCTTTAGCATCCATAATAGCGGCAACATTAAGCTCAATTTTTATATCTGCGATATCTATATCGGTTTTATATGGGAGATTGTTCGGGGTTGATAGCATCTGCCTCTGGTGAGCAGGATTTTTATGAAACTCATCAATACAGCGCCCCATTAACCATTCCTCTGTTGCTGTAAAGCCTGACCAAACCGTTCGCAGTGCCGCTTCATGTTTACCAAATAACTCTATGGTCGATTGGTTGACATAGGTAATGCTAAAATCTCTATCTATCATCACCATTGCAGTTTGAGCTTGATCTACTGCGGCGCGCAAACGGGCAATATCGTCTTTCTGTTTGAGCGCATCTGTCACATCAGACCATTCCAAAGTGTTACCTTCATAGTTTCCATTCTTGTCAAGAATCGCACCGACATTTAATTCAATCTGTACATCTTTCACAGTAATTGTTGTGGTATAGGGGAGGTTAGATGGATTGGAGAGTAATTGACGCTGGTGGGCAGGGTTAGCATGAAAGCCATCAATACAGTACCCCAACAGAAACTCTTCATCGGCTCTAAAATTAGGCCAAATAGACTGAAATAAACCTTCATGAGTTTTTAGTAAATCAATGGATTTCTGGTTTACGTAGGTAATGTTGAAATCTCTATCAATCATCATTAACGCCGTTTGCGCAGCGTTAAGTGCTGAAGAGAGCTGTTCTTTAGATAGCCCTTGTTCTTCAGGTTCGTGCGTATCCATTTCCATTAAGCTATCTGACGCAACCATTTCAAATTGCTCAACTGCGTTTGATTTAGGTTCACGATTCCAAAATGCCATGAGTCACCTCTCCCTGATTGTTTCGTATGACTTGTTAAGCCAAACTCTTATCTCTGTGCTCGAGTTCGGCCAACTCTGCCACATCGAACAGAGCCTCTAGTTTTATTAATATCAGATGACCATTCTCTACCGAAGCAAGACCTCGGATATAGCTATGGTCAACCGAACGTGATACATGTGGTGCTGGTTTTATTTGTTCATCTGTTAATGGGTAAACTTCTGAGACTCCATCAACAATAATGCCTAAAGGATGCATCTGAGCATCATTGAGAACGATCACAACTGTTGTTGCACTAATTTCAGCTGGTGGTAAGCCAAACCGTGCCCGCAAATCAACAATGGGGACATATTCTCCTCGGATTTCCAACACTCCTAGCATATAAGTGGGGGAATTAGGCACCTCTCTGACCGCTCCCCATCCTCTCACTTCTCGTACATCAAGGATAGGGACACCATATTCATCTTCGCCCAAAATAAAGCTGAGAAATTCCTGTGGCATCGTCATGATTCCCTCCCCAGAACACGCTCAATATTTAGCAACTCCTCGGTATTGAGTAGAGACATCACCTGATCACCAACATTCAATAAACCTTGTAAGTAGGGCGTCACTAACGACTCCCCTACACTGGGATACAACTCGTTTTGCCCTTGACTAACCACATCACTCACTGCATCAACGACCAAGCCCATCAGACGTTCACTTTCATCAAGTTTAAGACGAAGCACGATAACAACTGTGCTTGGTAGGTATTCACTACGTCCTACGCCAAAGCGACACCTTAAATCAACGACAGGAACGATCATACCACGCAAATTGATCACACCTTTTACAAACTCAGGAGCATGCGGAATGGGGGTTGGTCTTTCCCAGACACGAATCTCTTCAACATCATTGATTTCTACACCATATAATTCACTATCTAGCTTAAAGCTTAAAAAGTCCGCACTTTCTGAGACGCCCTGTTCTTCAGCACTCTCAGATGAGACTTGTCCTTGCATTGGCAGTGCTGTTTTTGACGCGACATCATGTTCCGTTAAAGCCGTTTCCATTTTCCCTCCTTAAGCTGCAATGCCCTTGCTTGCAGAGTCAGAAGCTCTGTTGAGAAAACGTGTAATTAAACCTTGAATATCTAAAATTAAAGAAACAGAACCGTCTCCCAAAATAGTCGCGCCAGAAATACCTGCAACCTTGCTGTAATTTGATTCTAAACTCTTGATAACCACTTGCTGTTGATCAAGGAGCTCATCAATCAATAGTCCCACTCGATTACCTGCCGCTTCAACAAAACAAAGGATTCTCGCGTCTAGAGACCCACTTTGTCCCATTTCTAACTCTTCTTGAAGTCGCAAAATAGGGATGTTTTCCTCACGTAATCGATAGAGCTCCACTCCTCCAGAAGCCGACTTAATACAAGTTGTATCTATCTGAATTGATTCCACGATTGTCAAAAGTGGGATGATATATACTTCCCCCCCCACTTTGACCAGCTGTCCATCAAGTATTGCAAGAGTAAGCGGCAAACTAATGGTAAAGCAGCTACCTATGTCAATTTCTGATTCAACTTCAATATGTCCGCCGAGTTCTTCGATGTTTCGCTTTACAACATCCATTCCCACACCTCTTCCAGAAATGTCAGAAACTTCCTCTGCGGTTGAAAAGCCTGGCGCAAAGATTAAATTCATTATTTGCTTATCAGCCATATCTTCACGGCGAGCCTCCGCCGCAAGCACACCTTTTTCAGTCGCCTTATTCCAAAGCTTTTCACAGTCAAGCCCAGCACCATCATCTTTAATCTCGATCACAATGGAACCTCCTTGATGAAAAGCGTTTAACTTGATCACTCCTTGAGCGGGTTTACCTCGCTCTAAACGAACGTCTGGCTGTTCAATGCCATGATCAATCCCATTTCTAACCAAGTGAACTAACGGGTCAACAATACGTTCAAGTACTGTTTTATCGAGCTCTGTCTGTTCTCCTTGGATTTGTAAATCCACCTGCTTATCGAGTCGACTGGATAAGTCGCGTACTAATCGAGGAAATCTGCTAAATGCAAAGCTCATCGGTAACATGCGAATGTTAAGGACATTTTCTTGTAGATCTTTACTATTCTGAAGTAGTTGGGCTAATCCAGCTTTAAGTTTCCCGAGTTTATCGATGGCAAAATCGTTACCAATTTCTGTAAGCATTGACTGAGTAATCACCAGCTCTCCAACGAGATTGATTAGGCTATCGACCTTATCGATATCTACTCGTATCGAACTCACGCTGGATTCAGACTTTGCGACTTTAGACGCTTTAGGGTCTGATTTTACTAGGCTAGGAGCCGAGGGGTTCACGTCTATGCTTGCAGAATCAGTATCATTGGATTGCTCAACGTCTTCCTTATTCTCATGCTGGGTTGGAGAGACTCTCTCAATAGCAAGGTCACATTCATCTTCAACCCACTCAAAAATCTCACGAATATCATCCTCTGCCACTTCAGCTGGAAGGTGCGCTGTCCACTTTAAGTAACAAAGTTCAGCTTCAATATCTTCGATATCGGGTAACTGGCTAGCATCGGCACTAATCACACAGGATGCATGCAATTCTTTCAGCTCTCTCAATATTCTCAGCGGGTCATTGCCACTAAAAAACATTTCAGCATGAGGCTCAAACTTCACCCGCCAATCGGATTGTTCACAAGCACCCGATGTTGTATCATTTGGTGCCAATGACGACGGGGAATCTGTATCCTCAGTAAGTGACTCACCTAATAAAGCACTGAGTTGAGAACTAACATGATCTTTAAGCTCAGTATCAACATCACTTCCTTGCTCATGACCTTCGAGCAGTGCATGAATACAATCACCACTTTTAAGCAACAAGTCTACAGTGGTCGCTGTGAGTTCTTTCTGGTGGTTACGAACTAAGTCGAGATAGGCCTCGACTGAATGCGTAAATTCACTAATATCGAGCAAATTAAACGTTGCCGCTCCACCTTTAATCGAATGAGCTGCTCGAAATATAGTATTAATTGACTCATCTTCGACACAACTTACATCTAGATTGAGGAGCACATCTTCTAATACTTCAAGATTTTCACGACACTCTTCGTAAAACATCTTGCGTAGTTGTTCCATATCTAAAGCCATAAGTTTTTCCTTTGCCTGATGACGTTTTTCAGTGCAGATCTTGTGATCAAATAACGCGTTTTAGTGTTTTTAATAGCGTTTCAGGATTGAATGGCTTAACCAACCAGCCTGTTGCACCTGCAGTCTTACCCTGCTGTTTTTTTTCAGTACTTGTTTCGGTAGTGAGCATTAAAATGGGTATGAATTTATATTGGGGCTTATCTCTCAGTGCTTTAACTAACTCAAAGCCCCCCATTATGGGCATGTTGACATCAGAGATAACGACATCAAACTTGTGACTGGCTACCTTGGTAAGTGCATCTCGACCATCATTAGCGGTTTCAACTTCGTAGCCAGCATCACGCAATGTATGGCTAACCATTTGACGTATTGACACAGAGTCATCTACTGCAAGTATCTTAGTCATATTGATTACTCCCCGACTTTCGCTATTCCATCAAACACCTCACACAGTCCCAAGGTTTGTATACTTTCGGTTAGAAGCTGTGTCGGCTTAATAAGATAAATCTCTCGGCGATTTTTTTTTGCGGAAATAAAAAGACAAGAAAGGAGTTGGATGCCAGCAGCATCGACGCGCACCACATTCTCAGCGCTCACTTCTACTGCGCCTTGTTGTGCAAACCATGTTTGATATTGAGTCGTCACATCCAATACTGTCGAGATGTCTAGTGACTCAGGAAGTAAACAATACATGTTTCTACCTTTTATTTTTTAATATTTCCTAGCCGTTGGTTGAAGCATACGCCTCAATCTGAGTGTAGAAAGGAATTGCGGATTAGCCAACCAAACTCAACCCCATTATGAATATAAACACACATAAATTATAAGAGGATTAATAGAATGATCTTATTTTCAATACGTTATACGAATTGTCTTTATCAAAAAAAAACCATATTTTTCTAATGGAATAGAAAATATGGTTGTTAAAATAGTCGATGGCGAGTTTACAATGTAAATACAACAGTGTTTTACAGGTGCGAGAAAAAGTGAGCCCGCTTATAAAGAGGATATTTACACTGTAAACACCATTGTTACTCTTGATTGGATTTTATTAATGCTCTAAGCTCATCTCTGATTTTTTGCTCCAACTGCTTCCTTCCTGATACTACAAACTCTTCACAGCATTGTCTCCACGTTCGCTGCTGCAAAACCTTACGTACCAGTAGATTCGATGATTCCTTGATGAGAATTGGTGATGACAATATCCAATCAGATAGAAATGGCACAACACTTTCGTAGCTTGCCCCTCCCATAGAGTAGTTATCAACGACTGCGGGAAGTTCAGCTTTATCTGTAGAAATGTTGTTCGTCACTAGTAATCTACGAATAATGTCTACTTCAATATCGGAAAAAACGCTGCTCAATAAATAAATCATTGTGTGTCGATGACAACTTACGGCATTCTCTAACCAATCAACCTCTCCCTTGATCATGATAATAGAGTGACAACCACTTGCTTGATCTCTCTGTGTACCCAGTTTAACAGGAGAAAAACCCGCTTTAGTCCAAAATCGAATCAGTTCATCAGTGGCACCGAAGCTAGTTGACATAAAATCAGCGGTTGATTGTTTGGTGAGCTGAGAAAGTATCTCAGTACCAATCCCCATTCTTTGAGCATCTGGGTGTATTGCGATACGCATTATACGGGTGCTATGTTGACGTGCTGCGTAACAAATACCAAGTTGGTTAGCCAAAGTCACTGGCACCAAGTGACCTCTTGGACGTCGCTTGCCATGTTGAATTGATTTAATCAAGCTGTCCTCTAACCCACCTTCATCAATGGTCATCACACAACCAATACACGCTCCCTCAGAAAAGGCTATATATAACTGTATTGCCTCTTCTTCTAACAATAACATAAGATCACTTGGTGCTGTTTGATAATGAGCATTCACCAAAAGTGCAAAACTGGCTCGCAATAAAGAGGGTTGTTTGATCAAGTTTTGCTTAAGAACTTTTTCTAACCTAATGTCGGAACCTCGGTTTAATTTCAGTGGTGCAAGCTCAGCATCTAGCAAAAAAGTATCAAATAACCAGTTTTCTAATGGGTCATCCTTCGCCCAACGAATAGGTTGATTTAGATGGAAAAAAGACGTGTTTGGCCTCTTATCCTCAAGCCAATCTTGAAACTTCACAGTAAAGCCCCTTCCACAGCCTTCATAACCATGAACTGTGGTAGAGAAAACACAACGGTGATAAAAAGTCACAACTTTCTGCAGCATCGGAATAGGAATAGCTGACGCTTCGTCGACAAGCAATAAATCGCACTCAGGTTGACTAGTAAGCAACTCATCCGGAGCAATAAATTCAATAGACGAATGCGAATAACAAATCTTACCTTTCTTTGTTTGGGCGTCTAACAATCGCTTTTGGGCATGTTCAAAAACAGGCCGTACTGTTGATAAACTGGGGGCTGTAACAAGAATCTTCATCTGGCGTTGCTTCATCAGCTCTGCCGATGCGATACCTAATGCGCTGCTTTTTCCTCTGCCTCTATCAGCGGTCATCACGAGTGGACGCTTGCGATGCCCAGTAGAAACTTTTTTTATTTTCTCTATTGCTATTACTTGATCACCGAGCAGAGCCGATGATGGAACCTTAGTCTCTTTTACCTTAGGTAAGGGCTTAGATTGCTCGAGTTGAATCAACCTTTTAAAAGCATCTTGTAGCCATTGCTGTGCTAATGATGAAGTGTTAGTTAACCATGGTAATATAACGACTAAACCGCCTCCTCGCACACTCCCCAAAGCGGCACAGAATGAATTTGCGTCAAATCCCCCCGAAAGATCGCAAATCAATAACTCACATTCTTGCCCTAGCAAAGTATTCCCTTGCTTATAAGAGATATGACGAATTCGGTCATCGCTTACTGGCCCTCCTAGCTGAACGATGTCGGAATCGGAGACGAAACTTTTGAGAGTATCTACAGTAGAGCAGGTCCATTCATGGTCCCCGTACATTACTAACCCATATCTATGATTAGTTTGACGAGCGAGTTCAATAAGACGGGTAAAGTAATCAAACATGGTAGAGATCAGTCATTGAGAATAAAAGAATTATAACAACTTGACTCAATAAATGAGAGTGATAAAAAAGCCGCTCATGGCGGCTTGGTAAACTAAAGTATTTTCGTTAAAGAATTTGTATACATGCAAAACTGGCAAACACGTTACCCATCTAACTTATTAGTGAGAAAGTTAAGAATTTCTTGCATCAAGTGATCATCTATCTTCTTGAGGTTCAATGCCAAGTCAGATCCTTTGCGATTATAGCTTGCTCTGCCTTTAATCAGTTCAATTTTACTATGACCGGCATTTTTCTTAGGCGCTAGTTCATTAATCCACTGCTCTATGGTTTCTGAAACTTCCTTGGTGATTCGAGCAACTCCTTGCGCTTGACTTCTCTGCCATACGTAGCCTTCTGAAGACTGGCATCTTTCTAACAGTTGGGTTCGGTTAGCTTCACTGAGCTCATTAAACTGCTTATGCAGCTTGACTATTGTCGGACGGCCAAGATCAGCGACATTTGGATACGCTTGAAGTAAAGATAGAGGTAGATCCGCTGCTTTCAACGCACCACTAACCAGAGCTTCACTGCATTGAAACATTTTTGCGAGTGCTTTTTGATCATCTGCTTCACCGCTAGTGAGCTTAGCCCGCATTTCTTTCCCTTTTTCATACAAAGATAAGGGTTTATGAGCATTAGCAACGTCAGACAAGAACTTAGCATGCTCACCGTTAATGTCTTCTGCAACATAGATAAGAAAATCTTTGTTGGCTAGGATACAGGACATACGTCGACGACTGCCATCCAACACTTCTATTTTTCCATCTGCACTCTTTCGGCCAACCGCTGGGTATTGCTGGCCTCGCTCTTTAAGAGTGCTCAGAATATCTGATAACGCATGCTCATTAAGAAATGCCTGTTCCCGTGCGTTATCAGTAAACACTGATGTTTCATGTTCGATTTTGTCAGCTGGAACCTTCAGCAATTCAAAGGTAACAAGATCTTCACCCGCAACCGCTAATTCTATTACCTGAACTTGGTCCTTAGCTGCTTTTTGGGCCTCTTGAGTAGTTGCAACATGGCGCTTATCTGCTTTGCCAAATAACCTTGCATTTAAGTCTGAAGTTTTTATTGCCATTGTTTACTTATCCCTGATTAAGTGATGACCAATTACTGTGAAGAACTCGTTCAAGCTCCAAAGCACTCTTTTGTACCGCATCTTGTGCTGTGGCAAGGGTCTTTTTGCCACCCTCAAAGTCCCCAGTAGTTAAATCAAACACCGTACTATAGGTATCAGCACAAGTTTCAAATGCACGACTGCGAGGAATCGTCGCCATAGTCACTTGATCTCCGAGTAGATAATTCATCTCTGTTAATACTGCAACCTGCTTTTTATTATCGTCCTCAAACATTGTTGGCATTAAACGAACAAACTCTAATCCTTGCCAATCTTGGGGAAACATCTCATACACGGTTGGTAAATGCTGAAAGAAGTTTACCGTAGATGCCCAATCTAGGCGCTTGGCCGCACAAGGGATCAATAATCCGTTAGAGGCATACATGGCATTCCAAACCAATGGATCAACATGAGGACCAGTATCTATCATTATGATGTCAAAATCGTCAGAAATTTGATCGATTAATTTTTCTTTTAACAGCTTAACAATATCAAGAGACTGATTTTTAGATAGGTTCTGCCAAGCCTCAGCATTAAACATAGCGTCTTCAGGAAAGGCGGACACCGTCTTGAGGTTTGGATACTGAGTTGGTAACAAGACATTTTTATGTAGGAATTCTTTATCAATATTTACGCCTTCTGGAACATTATCTAGCATCACATCCACAGCCGAATAAATATTATCATGATCGGTTAAACTAATCTGTGGATTGAGAAACAAACGTAACGAACCTTGAGGATCTAAATCAATGAGACAAATCCGATAACGTTTATCAAGATTTAAAGCTAAGCAAGCAGCAAGATGCACGGCAGTCATTGACTTACCAGTGCCACCTTTTTGATTTTGAACATTTATAATCCAAGGTTTGTTGTCATTATTATTCTTTTGTTGATGAAATTTGGGAACTCCAGCTGCATCCATCAACATATGGGCTTCCTGCAACGAAATAGAATAATGATTGGCATTATTCTTAGTAAACTGATGTCCAGATGCTTCCAGCTTGCTAATAGCCTCGTCTAACTTTCTGCGAGTCAGTCCAGAGCGGGTCTCCATAAGGGCTTTTGACATTGGGGGAAAATACTCATCGCTGCGTTCCTCTAAAACAATCTCAATTCGATCGGCTTGCACCTGAGCCGTTTGCTCTGCGAGTTGAACAAGACTTTCAATTGTTTGGTCTCTTTTCATTGCCACATTCCGTTTTAAGTCACTGATATTAATTGTACAGCAAAAAAAACCTATAACAACAAAAAGCTGAACATACATTTATGAATTAGAATCACATTAATAGGATGATTTTTAGAAACAAGATAGATTTAAGTAAAAAACCTGTCATGGAAGCGGAAAATATAGTGATAACTAACATACGAATTTTATTTAATTTAAAATATTACAACGTCACTTATTTACAATGTAAATAAAATCACAATGTGTTCGGAACGATTGATACTTAACCATACTTTACGGCCTCTGTAATTTTGACTTATTAGGGACAGGAAATTTAAGCCATTTAGGAAAAAACCATCAGCATACACCTGTAATGAGGCTTACTCGTAAATGAATGGAACAGTGATCAAGAGGAATATCTTGATCATGCTTCCTATAGCAAACTAGAGCTTAGGAACGATGATCAAGAGATAATATCTCCCTGTAAAATAATCTTATATACCCCTCTGATTTAGATCATTATACGGATCGATGATCAAGTAAATTCAAACCACGGAAGCATGAGTATATCTTACTAGATTACGGAAAAACGTAGATTCACCAAGTGATTTATACGACAAAGTAAGATATGGCATCAATTCGAACAACGAAGAACACATCATAGCTAAAACCAGCTATTTTCTTGATCATGTTTCCGAGTATACAGAAAATGGAGTATAAACGGTTTTATGGATACGAATGCAAAATCAAAGCTTGCTTCGCCTAAAAACAGCATCCCAAAACAAAACTACTGCAACCAGCCATGATCATAGTTCTGAAAATTTTGCCTACATGCGGTTATAATGATAAAAAAGAGACGTATTCACATCGGTATCGATGTGGATAACAGGTGAATAGACAATGATCATGCTTTCATTAAATTATTGATCATCAATACGAAGCTGC
Organism: Vibrio aquimaris; assembly: GCF_009363415.1. Classification (NCBI taxonomy): domain Bacteria; kingdom Pseudomonadati; phylum Pseudomonadota; class Gammaproteobacteria; order Vibrionales; family Vibrionaceae; genus Vibrio; species Vibrio aquimaris. The sequence goes on from NZ_CP045351.1 coordinate 871,020, forward strand.
AGTGATCATGGTTTCGTGAAAGATTGATCATGTTTCCATTTTTAATTGATCATGCTTTCTAGATTTACTTGATCATCTTTTCAAACGATTGAGAAAAATAATCCATATATAACAATGAGTTGTTTTTATTTATCTGGCCGGATCATTGATCATATAATCATATTAGATCATTATAACCATAAAGATCAGGCAAAAAGCTTCCCTACTGATTTTATTTGATTTCGATGTTTACATAACTGAAACTTGAACCAATTACCTTCTAGTTGTTCGATCTTGGCAACAAACTAAAACATTCAGCAAACTTTTACTTTCTTTATGAAGTGTTTTTCCCTATCCTTTCCGGATTAATAATTAAATTACGGCCTAAGTTATACGGGTAGCTATTCATGACCTCAAAAGATAAAGTCCTTATTAAAGCACCCAGAAGCCATAAAGATGGCCACATGTTTGAAGTTTCTGAAGCTGCTGTTAGTTGGATTGAACAATATCAGCACTTTAAAGGTGTCACAAAAAGCATTGTTGAGTTACTAAATCTAATTTCACTTCAAGGCTTTACGAGTAAAGATGGCTTGGTATCAACTACCGAACTCATTGATGCAACTGATGGGCAACTTACTAGAGCTGCAATACAACAACGATTACGAGCTGCTGTAAATATTGGCTTATTCCAGCAAATTCCGGTTCGGTTTGAACATGGGTTGGCAGGAAAAACCATGTTGCATCGTTTTGTCAATCCTAACCAATTAATTTCGGTATTAGGTGCGACCAGCCTAGTCACAGAATCGGTTAAGCAAAACGAAAAACAGAAACGCTCTAAAGCGTTAGCACAAACCCATGTCAACAAAAGGCTACTTAATGAGCATGGGCTAAATAATCCACCAGCGATGAAAGATGAAGCAGATCAATTTGTTGTTTCACCGACAAATTGGGCAGGGATCATTGATCAAGCTCTAGCTCCTCCACGCACTCGAAAGCAATATCAGAAAAGCTTAGTTTCCATATCAGGCACTAAAGCAGTCATCGAGACACGATCATCCAAGAGTATCATGACGGTTGATGATCTTATGACGCTATTCGCTTTGTTTACTCTAACGGTTCAGTACCATGAACATCATCAACATGACTATCATATTGATGCTAAACATGCACCAAACAAAACGCCTTTATACATTACTGATATTCTGTCGTTACGTGGTAAAAAAGACAGTGGACCTGCCCGTGATTCAATAAGAGATAGTATAGATAGAATCGAGTTTACAGATTTTCAACTCCATGAATTAACAGGTAGATGGCTGAGTGAGAACATGCCTGAGGGTTTTAAAAGTGATCGTTTTCGTTTCTTGGCCAGAACCATAACCGCGTCAGAAGAGGCTCCAACAGAAGGTGAAGATGGAGAAATCCGAATAAAACCTAATTTGTATATTCTAGTTTGGGAACCTTCATTTTATGAGGAATTGTTAACACGTGACTACTTTTTCCTCTTCCCCCCAGAAATCCTGAGACAGCATACACTTGTATTCCAACTGTATAGCTATTTCCGTAGCCGCATGTCACGGCGTCATACCGATGTGATGTTGCTAAGCACATTAAACCAGAAACTGGCTCGCAACATAGAGTGGCGTCGTTTTTCAATGGATCTGATCCGCGAGCTAAAAAAACTATCAGAGGATCAACCAAGTGATGATGAGACATTTAACGTCAACCTTTGGGGCTACCATTTAACTATTTCTGCAGTTGTTCAAGGCTCTAAAAATAAAGACTACCAAGTCGACATAAAATGTGATGCAGAGGAAGTATTGCGCTATGCAAGAGCTCGTACCACCAATGCAGGTAAGCGCAATATGGCACCAACATTACCAAATCCGCTGCGCAATGAGATGGTGACGAAACAGCAGCTAGACGAAATGTCACAAATTATTGATGGTGAGTTTGAGCCTATTCAAAGAAAAGAGCGTTCACCGAAAGGGAAACTTGGCCGTCGGGTTAAGGTACGTAAACACTTAGTTGAGATTAATGCTGATGAGATAACGATTACTTTATCGAAATATACCTCATCAGAAGCTCTAGAACGCTCTGTAACAGCTTTAGCTGCTATGACTGGACATTCTTATAGTTCTATCCTTGAGGAGTGTAAGGAGCTTATGGAGAAGCTTGATTTTCTGCGTGTAGGTCAGGAGATAATATCCTACGAGGTACTTAGTAAGATTATTGAGCTTTATAACAGTCAAAATGAAGTTAAGCACCTTTCGATTGAACGCTTGATAGCAGGGCTCGCTGTGAGAAGAAAGGTATGTAAGCAAATCTATGAAGGACATTTGGACGAGAATGTGTTTCGAGCACTTGATGAAGTTGCGGTATAAAACAATTTGTTGGTTGCTTGAATGACACCAAGTTTGCCCAAGGTGTCCAAAAACTATTGTCTTAGATTGGAACTTTATGCTTGGTTAAGGATGATTAGTTGTTGAATATCAGACATATCTCCTACATTTTGCTGACAATTATATGACATTTGCTTTTTATCTTTTGTCTATTATCTACCGCGAATAGACAACCTTTTGTCCTTTCTAATGAATGAGGGATCTGGATTATCCCTTGTAGATTGGCTCATATTGTTACATTCATTCTGAATATTTTGCGAGTTCTTAGAACTCGCTTTTTTTTTTGCTCATCCCACTCTATAGAAAGCATGATCAAGGTTTTTACTTGATCATGCTTCCATACGATGCTTAAAGTTGATTCACCCTAGCTGCTATCTCAGCATAAGTGACAGAGCCTCTTCCTGCCTCAACAAATCCGTCTTGGGGCATGTAAGAAATCCCAAGTGCTGCGCGTGAATTCGAATGCCCAGCGGCTTGTCCTTCTCTCCATTTTTTGATCATTTTGAGTCGAGCCCCAGCACCTGCTGCCGGCTTTGCAAGCCCTCCACTACTCAAGTTAGTGCCTGGGATATCTGGTGATGGTATTCCTCCGACCCTCACTGCAAAATTTGTTGTACCATTGATTGTTGCTTTGGCTGAATCCCCTACAGGGTTTAATATCTTATTGGTAGAGCTAGGAGCTCTTGTCCAACCTACATAGATTTCACCGCTATCGATTTTATTGGTAATTCGTTGTGTGCTGTTACTATTTAAGTGATCTAATATACTGCTGCGACTATTGCCGGAGATTATGATGTCTTTGGAACCCATCTGAGTATTCGAGAAGATATAATCCCCTCTGCTACTTTTTACTGCTGGAACGGGTTGATTACGTTGACGCACGCCCCCCAAGCTTCCCTGCTCTACGACTGATGTTCTCGATCTTTCTGTTATTATCCCCCCTTCCTGATGCATATTTGCATGTGGGCGTGATAAAGGTGTGTCCAGTTCATACCGGTTACTTGAATTTGAATATCGGAGTAGGGGATTAGAGCTTCTGGCTTGGCTACCCGCTTTCCTTACGGGGATCATAATGACTTTATTGTACTCTATTGGCATATAGTTGGGCCATTTCTTTTCCAAGCACTCGAAATAGTCATTGAAGAACTCTGTTAGTTTGTCTGAATCTATGCCCTTGGAGCCATCAGATACTTTAAGTAGATATTCACCACTGTTTGGATCAAAAAAACTAAGGCCTCTTTTTTTATCCAATAAAAAACCGACGCTATGACCGACTTCTGAGCCGGTGAGATCATAGCTGAGAGTAAAACCCACGGGAAGGTCACCTTGCGTTGCTCTTCGGGAAATCCCTCCCACTAAACTGTTAACACATCTTTGTTGATCAGTGATATTTGGCTTTGATGGGTTTTTGGGAATAATTGATATCGAAGGATCGTACTCTAGCTTCAGTGAGTCTAAACTATCCTCAGGCTTATAAAGATTATTTTTACGTTCAGCTTCTTGCAGTTTAGAAGCTCTTTCGAATAATTTTTTTGCCCGTTTACTCTCTTGAACTGGTTTGTGTTTAAGGGCTGGAAATTCTGTTCGACCAAAAATCTTTTTGGTTAGCTTTTCATTTACCCACAGCGCTGAAATTTGCTGGCAAGCACCTCTATTGGGGACACTGGAACCAGTTGATATCAGTTCATCACGTAATTCTCGTTGAATAAAGTGACTTTTCAATGTGTGCTTTTGTTCGAGAGTGTCAAATGAAGGATCTCTACTAGGACCCGAATCGAGCTCATATCGAGTGCTACTCGCATACCGAGCACGGCTAGGATCTGTGTAGAGGTTAGATGTCCTCATACGTTTTGGAGCGCTGTTTAGTGAAGGAAGCGGCACGACGAGAAACTCAAACAATTCTCGAGTGGTATTTTTAACCACTGGCATCGCAAGCTTTAACATATCTCTTGTGACTGCCCGTTTAAGAGCATTTCCTTTCAGCCCTTTTGTGATATGAAGTTTTACCGATGATCTAAATGCCACTTTTCCTGCTGTGGCAAGCTTTGTGATAGGAATGCCAATACATACAGCGGTAATTATGAGATCAAATACGTCAAAGAGGATGCCATCTATTTCAGAGGAAAGATCAAATTCATAACTGGGATCGTTTACTAGAGAGTTGAATAAGTCGAAGAAAGGCACGAATGAAGGCAGCTTTTCCCACCATTCACTGTCTTTGAGAAACGCTTTGTAAATATTGGCGTTATATAGCATGACTTCGCGCGCTTCATCTTCGACGCAGTCGTATAGGGTATCATACGAGGTGGATATCCCTTTGATTGGAATACCCGGAAGTGAGTTAAGTGTGACAGCTGCAATGTGACTAAGATTAACTAAAACGCTTTCATTTTTGACCTCCCATGCTTCATTGTCAAATGCACAGTTTCTGAACATAACGTGGTTACTATCAGAGTCAGCTTGTGGTGTCGGTAGGATAGTGTCCGGATTATAACCGAGATGAGACAGCAGCACCTTGGCATTGTCTTTGGTTTTGCTGAGCCAATTAATAGATTGATTTCCAGCGTTGATTAACTCACTGACTAGTTGAGTGACTTGATTGTCTTGCGTAAGGTCAATGTAGGCAATAGCAGTATCATGCATGAGTGTTGAGATTACCATGATCTGGTCAGTGTTTAATTTGACTATGGTGATCCTTCCAGAAATAGTATGGTATTCCTTGAACAGATTTTTAACCGTAGTAAAAATATTGGAAATGGTTTCCCCCGTCTTTTTCACTGCGACTTTTCCCCTAAAGAAGAAGCCGAAAAGGACTAAGAGTGGCTCGTCACTCTGGGCAAAAAAATTAGAAATGGCAACGGCTTTCTTGTCATCACTGTCTAAGGTGGCAAACCGCTGCCACACTTTCGCTATTTCGTCATATTTATAAAAGGGCCTGATAAGCTCAAAACGACCAAGAACTTCGGCCCTCTCTAGAGTGTCTATGGGGTTGATAGAAGATTGCACAAATGTAGAAGATGCAAAGGTTTGTGAGTCGTTTAGCAGAAGGGCTTCGGGGAGTTTATCGTTTTTATAGTCTGAAAATTGCTGGTAATATTCATGTTGATCGACACATTCACTCCATTTTTTCAGCTGGGCAAAGTTGAAGCTTGGTAATGCTGGTAGTGAATCACGTTGACCTGATGTATAGATGTTGAAAATCCATTTCAAGTTGTCAGCCGTAATCTTACTATTGTCATCAAGAAAAAGGGTGATATTACCCGTGCTGACATGCTTGGGGAAAATACTCTTCAACATATCGCGCGTATGTATCGAATAGTAGTTAACTGAACGGTTTCCATCATCGCTGAATCTACATAGTACCTTACAAGGGAGGCTCTCTCCTTTGCGTTCTAGATAGTCTTTTACTATTTGAGGGTGCTGCCATTTGGCAATATGGTGCATTCTTCCTGCATATAACATGAAGTGTGTGGAACAGAGTATTCGGTATTTCTTGTGAAACCTCGTTTCGTCTTTAACTCTGCCCAAGCAGAAGCTTTCCCATAATCCATCTTTGATTGAACCAGCATGTTCAATAGCTTGTTGTAGGGTGTTACTTATTTCATCATCATGATTAGTGATATTGAGTCGGTCCCCAAGTTCCAAATCGAGAATGCGAGATTGTAGACGAATTGATCGCTGTTGTTCCGGTGTTAATTCATCACCAAAATGAACATAATTCTCGCTCGCGGTGATGTCAGGAAGGAGAGGGTGGCCTTGATAATTTAAAGATTGGGGTAATTCGCTATATTTTGGCTTAGATATAAGTCTAAATTCTTCGGGCTGTCCCAGAAGGAGAATTTTTTGGACACTTTCTGAAGGATGATTTGGGTCCTTGAGATAGTCGATGACATGATTGCAAAGCTGTCGATTAAGTCTGTTGATCTTTAAGCTATTTTTGATTCGTTGGGATGAGCTATGTTGATTCAAAATATCTTTTAGCTGTGCCCTTTGATCTAATAAGGAAGCAAGACATGTTTCCAGCATGGTGTGCTTCTCTGAACTGGAAGTGTTGCTACTTAGAAGTTGTGAGAGGGCTGTGATAGTGAGAGATATTTCCCAATAGAGTCTCAGAGGACCTTTCGCTGGTTCAAGTACCATAAGTGCAGGACGAATTGATAATTGGCCAGAATCTATAGCTAAACTTTCAGAGTCCCTTGCAAGCAGCCCCTCCAAACTTTCTATTTCATAGATTTGGCTGGTCAGATTAGTGTTTGCCACTTGTGAAGTCATACATTCTCTCTCCCGTAGAGTCTTGGATAATAAAGCTACAGAAGGCTAACATTACTAACAGTTTGCTTAATAGTAGGTTTGAACCGTCATCTAGTTTAAATAAACGCGATCGAGGAATTGCTGATATCTGATGTATCAATGGTGTCATTCACCAGAGATATAATTGAGGAAGTTTCTTGGCTATATACTTGATCAATATCGATTTCTTCGCTTAGAAAGACCGAATAGATGATACTGATTCAATGCTTCTGATTTTACGCTGCTTTTGAGTTTATTAATCAAATTGATATTAATCTATGTCAAATTATTAGCTTAATCACATTCTGAGTCTAAAATTATTAACAAGGGCAGTACGGTTTTGCTATACGTTAGCTGTCACTGCATGGTTTTTTCGGAGGTTATAATGTCCATTAATTCTATTGACCATGATGAAATGACTGAGATCACTGACAAGTGGGATATCAATGATGAAGTCGAGTCACAAAAGCCAAACAAAAGTGTTAAATCAGCACAAGCTCGCAGACGCATCGAAGCCTTAAAGGAAATCCGTGAAAGTGGATTGACGCTTGAAGAAGCGAAAGAGCTCGGCATATGGCACTGACTTCCACTTTTCAAACAATCTAAGAAGGGTGGCAATTAAGCCACCCTTAGTTTTGTATGCCAAATGGGTAGGATATTGTGTTATAGTGCCTCCACACTGGTAAACTGACTTTGTGTTGAAATGTCGATAAATCTGTCCACACTCCCAGCAAAAGACAAAAACAAAATAGAGCTTGATAAGCAGGCATCGTTTCTCGTTTGGAAACTGAGAGAAGCAAAAGCCAGCCCGGAAGAAATAACGCGTAGTGCTGATAAAATTCAAGATCCTGACGAGAGAAATATGTTCCTTGACTCCATCGCTAAATATAAGCGGATCATGGGACTTGGTTGAGGCATTCTTGCTTTATATTGATAAATTGAAATGGTTGTGTTTTTTGCTAAAATCCTCCGCGTTCATTTGATTTAGAGAGAATATCCCGATGGGAAGAAGTTTTGAAGTGCGTAAAGCCTCCATGGCTAAAACTCAAGGCGCAAAAATTAAGGTTTATTCCAAGTACGGTAAAGAAATTTACATGTGTGCTAAGAATGGCGGTTCCGATCCGGACATGAACCTTTCGCTAAAACACCTTATTACTAAAGCAAAAAAAGATCAGGTTCCGGCACACGTGATCGATAAAGCTATTGATAAAGCCTGTGGTGGTGGTGGTGAAGACTATCAACCAGCGCGCTATGAAGGTTTTGCTCCTGGTGGCGCTAGCGTCATTGTTGACTGTCTCACAGACAATGGAAACCGTACTTTTCAAGATGTTCGTCAATGCTTTGTTAAGACAGGTGCAAAAATTGGCTCTCCCGGTACAACTGCTCATATGTTTGACCACCAAGCGGTATTCCAGTTTAAAGGTGAGGATGAAGAAGCGGTGCTTGAAGCACTTATGATGGCTGATGTAGATGTAACAGACATTGAGCTTGAAGAAGGAGTCATCACTGTATTTGCTCCTCATACTGAGTTCTTTAAAGCAAAGACGGCACTCAACGCAGAATACCCTGAGTTAACCTTGGAGGTTGAGGAGATTACTTTTGTGCCTCAGAACCATACTCCTGTTACTGGCGAAGATGCTGAAAAGTTCCAAAAGTTTTTGGATCTTCTGGATGAATGTGATGATGTTCAGCAGGTTTATCATAACGCTGAACTTTGAGTTAGTAGCATTGAAAAAAACCGAGTTTTTGATACTCGGTTTTTTTATGTTTTATTTACCAGAATAACTTTAAATCGGTTTACACTGTAAACGCGATACTTTCTCGTTAATGAAGTACTACAAACTTGATAGCCTAGTCGGTATTAGGTAAAGGCTTATTTTGCCTGATAGCGAGTACAATTTGAGGTAGAAGAGACATAGCTATCATTCCTGCCATAAGGCTGTACTGGAAGGAGGTAAAAGACTCACCAAGTAATATCAATCCTGATATAATTCCAGCTACCGGATTTGCAATACCGCCAAATGTGAAGTCCACTACAGTCATGCGTTGCAGTAGCCAGACATACATACCATAACCAAGAGCTGTATTTAAACCAATTACCCATAGTAAGCCAGCTCCATTTCGTATCGAAAAATGATTTATAACAGCAGAGTATCGCTCCGGAGAAGCACTGGCATCAACGATTGCTATTACTGATAGTAAGCAGCCTCCAAGAATCATTTGCCAAGTTAATACCGTCCACCAATGGATTCTATTTCCTAAGGATTTAGTAATCGTACTACCAACAACGATGCACATAATAGCGCAAAGCATGGCCAACAGTCCGAGTGGATCAAGTGATATTTGGCTTGGCGAAAATAGTAGCCAAGCCAGCATAACCAAAATGGCACCAGATAAAGCTTGAATGAATGTGGGCCGGTGTTTATGCACAAGCCAGTGGTACAGCATAGCAAATACAGGTACCGAGACCATCCCGACTCCTGATATTGCTGAGGGTAATGACTGCGCCATAATGAAGATTAAACAAAAGAAAGCCGCGATATTAATTAGTCCAAGCTTTAGTAGGCTCGGCAAATCCCCACCTTTAGGTAGTGAAGGTTTTAAGGCTAATAACAGTAGTCCAGCAGGCAATGCTCTGAGTGCTCCGAGCAAAAGAGGAGGCCAATCAGTCAAGGTATATTGGGTAACCGCATACGTTGTACCCCAGAAAAAAGCGGGAATCATTGCCAGTAGTATATTCATGCAAATGTATCTTCATGTTAAGATATTTTCTGAAATGTACGCGTTTAGTGTGCCCATGTAAAGTATCTTAATATAAAGATACCTCAATAGAACTGATTTGAGAGAAAAGTTTATGGATGCAGTTGATAGATTGGTAGCGCAATGGGCGAGAGAGAAACCTGAATTAGATACTGAACCTATGGCAATCATGGGAAGGCTTCTAAGAGTTGCCAAATATATGGAAAATGAAGTAGCGCAGCTTCATAAACAGTACGATTTAACATTGGGCGAGTTTGATGTGTTAGCAACACTGCGTCGTAGTGGTGAACCATTTCAACTGACCCCCTCTGAGCTTATTGACTCTATGATGTTGACCTCAGGAGCAATGACAAACCGCTTGGATAAACTAACGTCCAAAGGTTTGATAACAAGACAAAGCAACCAATCTGATCGTCGTAGTTTGCCCGTCCAACTGACAAAACAAGGTATTGGACTGATTGATAGAATCTTAGAAGAGCATGTGCAAATGCAAGGTCAGTTAGTAAAGGGGTTGAGCCAAGAGCAAAAAAAGCAAATAAACCAAAATCTGAAATGTTTGATGCATGAGTTAGAGAGTAGCTAGGGGAAGACGAAATGATTTACTCTTTTATATTTTGATAGATCTATTACTATAGAGCTGTCATTCTCATTTCCACATCCTTTTTGGCTTTTACACTGTAAACATAAAATGGAGAAATAATGCAACCAAGTATTGAGACGCCGAGACTACTTTTAAGACCCTTTCGCCTATCAGATAGTCAGAGAGTTGCGTTACTGGCTGGCCAAAAAATTATTTCAGATATGACAGCAAATATCCCTTATCCCTACACCGAGGAAATGGCAAATGAGTGGATAGGGACTCATTCAGAGAAATTTGAGCATAAAAGCGCGGTTATTTTTGCTATTACCCTCAAAGGAAGTGATAGCATTGTTGGTGCGGTAAGTTTTCCTTCCCTAAAGAGTGGGGTGGCTATTTTAGGATACTGGTTAGGGACCGACTATTGGGGAAAGGGAATTGCTCTAGAAGCTTCGCAAGCTCTGATAGGCTACGCAAAGCGTGAGCTCAAGGTTTCTGAAGTTGAAGCCCAGCATCTTGCTAACAATCATCAGTCTAGCTCTGTGATCAGAAAACTTGGAATGCAGTATAAAGAAAATCGCTTTGTCCAAATTAGGGGAAAACCGCGAGAGGTATGCGTTTATCGTAGCTCGATAGCCTAACTTGATTTTTTAAATATGTCCTTATTACTCTTTTACTCCATTTGAGAATTTCATCTGCATTGACTCTTACGCTGACACGTGAGTTTAGGCACGATCTAACAAATAGGCAAAATACTCCACACTTAGCCCCTACATAAAACACAATGCTATCAATATCATATAATGTGATTTAAATCTCATTTATTATACTATTTGATAATTGATTAATCAGTTACTACTTTTTTAGTAACTGCCGAAAATCATGAGGGGTAAGTTTTGAAAAGGTTAAAGGTAGTATTTATTGTTCAAGTGATTGTAGCACTGACGTTGGTGCTGCTTGTTTCTGCGTTTATTAAATATCAGACTTTCAAAGGAAACTTACACCAAGAGTTAGAAATCAATGTGCAAAACACTAGTCAACGCATGTCAATAAGTCTTCCTAAAGCCGTGTGGGATTTTGACTTGGATACTGCCAAAGTTGCAATGTCTGCTGAACTTGATTTACCCGAGATTTCTGCAATTCAACTTATTGATGCTCAAGGAAGCGAATTGCTATTTTTAACAAAGGAAGGAGAGGGCGAAGAGAAACAGCTTGTAGACGTAACGGATAAGGAGGCTTTTCCCGAAGAATTAAGCCAGACTACCGAACTTACCTTTGTTGACTATGGAGAAGAAAATAACGTTGGTAAGGTCGTTGTATTCTTCGATACTCATGCATTGGATGCTAAGCTTGCCGATTCGCTTCGTACAAGCATCATCGAGCTTGTTGTGTTGGACCTGATTATTTCGATTGTAATTATTCTGGCCCTCTCCATTACCGTATTAAGGCCGATATCTCAACTAACCGACGTTATAAAGGATCTCGCATCTGGTGATGGGGATCTAACCAACAAATTGGCCCCTGCAAAGTACCGTGAATTTGATGCAATCACTAATGGCATCAATACATTCACTGAATCGCTGCGTGTCATCGTAAAAGATGTCAATGAGTCTTCGGAAGCGCTCGGAGAGAAAGCACAAGCAAACGGTGCAACCGCGCGAAAAAATGCTGACAGCTTAGACTCACAGAAACACCAGTTGACGACCGTTGCAGCGGCCGCGACAGAGCTTAACCAGTCAGTCGCTATTGTTGCTGACACTGCCTCTGAAACAGCAGATCAGGCACAGACGGCAACAGGGCTTGCCTCTAGTGTTAACGATGCAATAGAAAGCTCAGCGACAGACATAATTAACATGCGCGAAGAGATGAATCATGTTAATGCTGAAATGCACATCTTGATAGAAGAAGGCGAGAAGATCACTACCGTCCTTAACGTTATTAATGACATTTCTGAACAAACCAACTTACTTGCTCTCAACGCAGCGATCGAGGCAGCTCGAGCTGGAGAGCAAGGACGAGGGTTTGCTGTAGTTGCCGATGAAGTTCGTAACCTCGCGGTAAAAACCAGTGAGTCAACAGAACAGATTCAGAAAAATATTACCGCCTTGGGGTCGGCGACTAAATCAGTCGAAGATGAATTGACTCGTATTGCCACGCTTTTAGAAGAGACAGCTGAAAGAGTAAGTGAATCTCAAGACTCTGTCGGGGAAGTTCAGAGCCTAATCACCATAATATCTGATCGCAGTGGTCAAATCTCACAAGCGACGGATGAACAAAGAATGGCGGTTGAAGAAATAAGTAGAGCGATTGTCGAAGCGTCTGAAGCAACGAATGAAGTGGCGTCAGGTGCTGATCAAAATGCACAAACAACAGAGGAAGTGCTTAGCTTAAGCCAGAGTATTGCAAGCCATATGTCTAAATTCCGAACTTAAGTTAGATAATTATCGAGGACCTGCTATGAAAAACCTTTTATTACTGGCTGTTGCGGCCCTTTTTTCGGTGCAGAGTTTTGCTGCAACCGTAACAGCAGCTCAAGATCCATGGGCTCCCTTTGTCCAAAAAGATTCCAGTAATCCTGGCGTTTCAGTTGAAATTTTAACCGAAGCAATGAAATCACAGGGCTATGACGTAGATTTTAAAATAATGCCCTGGACCCGAGCGTTAAACGAAGTTAAAGATGGAAGAATTGATATACTGGTCGCCACATGGTTTACCAACGAAAGAACGGCTTTTCTCAACTACAGCGAACCCTATCTTGAAAATTCACTTAAGTTTATCAAACGTAAAGGTGACGCTTTTGAATACAATGGCATGGACAGTTTATCGGGAAAAACGGTAGGTATCATTCGCAATTACGGGTACGGCGATGATTTTCTTGGTGCAAGCAACTTTAAGAAACCTGAAGCTAACGATTTAGTCTCCAATGCGAAGAAGCTGGTTGCCAAACGGATTGATCTAACGTTAGAAGATGAATTAGTGGCCAAATCGACCTTATCCGGCGCTGGGATGAATCTGGCTGATTTCGAGTTTACTAAAAACGCTTTGTCGGTTAATCCACTACATGTCACTTCTGGTTTGGCGAACTCCAACAATGGCAAATACATTGATGCTTTCAACAAAGGACTAGCGGAAATCAAGTCAAACGGAACCTTTGATAAAATTTTGGCCAAATATGGCATCAAGTAATTGATATAGAGTCGATAATAGTTTGGGACTGATAACACAGAGTGTGTGTTATCAGCCCCAAAAATATAAGCCAAGTTTCCCAGTTCTTGCCTTGGGGCATTCGCTCTCTCTGAACTTTATTAATTGCCCTATTCTTGAATGAGTTAAGCGCTTAAATAAAGCATCTAAATACCTTATTAATACTATGTGATCTTATATTTGTGATTTTTGTCACCATCTTAATTTGGTGGTGGTTTATGTCTTTTTTGATTAAATGTTGAACGCTTTCGGTTTGGTTGTTTTTTGTTTAGTTATTGTTATTTAATTATTTTATCTATATACCCACTTATCTTTTATTAACTCTTTTCTTTATATTTTCATTAATGAAATGTTAGTTTACGCATACGAGGGGTGAGCTTCGATCTTGATCTAAGCATAATGCGCCCCTTGTAACATTCTCCTTCAAAGTGTAAAGAATAATCCGCATAAATAGCATGGTTATTAACTATTTTGCTGATTTGTTTACTTTGTTCTTTGTATCAGTGTTACACGCTCAACACATAAACATTCTAATGAATATAACAACTGAGCTTCAGTTTAATTAAGCTGGACTCGGACAAACATCGAGAAAGTTAATGGAAGCCTCAAGATATAAACGCATCTTGTCTAGAGGAAGTCTGGCGACGGCCATTCTTTTTTTATCTGGGTGTAATTCTGCTTTACTTGACCCTAAAGGCGCTATTGGCGTTCAAACAAAAGAGCTCATAATTACGGCCCTTTTGTTGATGCTAATTGTTGTCATACCCGTGATTCTAATGACAGTGTATTTCGCATACCGATACCGAGATACGAATACTGATCAAGAGTATGCGCCTGACTGGTCACATTCGACTAAGATAGAATTGGTCGTATGGACGATTCCTATCATTATCATCGCTATTCTTGCCGTTATAACATGGCGTTCAACACACGAGCTTGAGCCTTCTAAGCCTCTTGAAAGTGACGTTAAACCTATGACGATTGAAGTAGTGTCGCTTGACTGGAAATGGTTGTTTATCTATCCGGAAGAGAACATTGCTACTGTCAACTATGTCGCTTTTCCTAAAGATGTACCAGTGACGTTTAGACTCACCTCTGACAACATTATGAACGCATTCTTTATCCCACGTTTAGGCTCTCAGATTTATGCTATGCCAGGTATGGTAACCAAGCTGAATTTGATTGCTAATCATGAAGGTAACTTTAAAGGTTTTGCTTCTAACTATAGCGGTGAAGGTTTCTCTCAGATGAAATTTACTGCGTCAGCACTGACTGACCGAGCTGCTTTCCTTAACTGGGTTCAAGAAGTGAAGTCTAGTCCAGATCGAATCGAAGACTGGGAACAGTTCAGAACTTTGGCTGAGCCAAGTATTGCAGAACCCGTCACTCTATTCTCAAGTGTTCCGCCATTTTTGTTTACTGATGTCGTGACACAGCATCCTGGTTCAATGAACTGTTTACCTGAAAACCAAGGATAATCGAAATGTTTGGAAGATTAACTCTAGACTCAATTCCTTATCATGAGCCCATTATTGTTATCACCTTAGCCGTTGTTGCTTTGGTTGGTTTAGCGGTAATGGTCGCGATAACAAAAGCAGGGAAATGGCAGTACCTGTGGAACGAATGGTTTACGTCAGTAGACCACAAGAAGCTTGGCTTCATGTACATAGCTGTGGCTATGGTAATGCTTATTCGTGGCTTCGCTGATGCCGTCATGATGCGTAGCCAGCAATTGCTTTCTTCTGCTGGGGAAGCGGGCTACTTACCGCCGCATCACTATGATCAGATCTTTACTGCTCACGGCGTGATAATGATTTTCTTCGTTGCTATGCCATTAGTCATCGGTTTGATGAACATTATCGTACCATTGCAAATTGGTGCTCGTGATGTTGCTTTCCCTTATTTGAACAACCTGAGCTTCTGGCTATTTATTGTGGGTGTTATTCTCACCAATATGTCGCTTGGATTAGGTGAATTTGGTCAAACAGGTTGGCTAGCTTACCCTCCACTGTCTGGTATTGAGGCCAGTCCAGGGGTCGGGGTCGATTATTGGATATGGGCGCTGCAGATATCTGGGGTGGGCACAACGTTAACTGGCGTAAACTTCTTTGTGACTATTTTACGTATGCGTACGCCTTCTATGCCGATCATGAAGATGCCAGTATTCACTTGGGCTTCTTTGTGTGCCAACATCCTTATCATCATCTCGTTCCCAATCTTAACGGTTACGATTGCGCTTCTAACGCTGGATAGATACTTAGGCTTCCACTTCTTTACCAATGATCTTGGCGGCAACGTTATGATGTACGTCAACTTGATTTGGGCTTGGGGTCACCCAGAAGTATATATCTTAGTTCTGCCTATTTTCGGAGTGTTCTCTGAAGTAACGGCAACGTTCTCACGTAAGAAATTGTTTGGTTACACCTCTTTGGTATGGGCGACAGTCGTCATTACCATCTTGGCGTTTGTGGTTTGGCTACATCACTTCTTTACCATGGGCTCAGGTGCGAATGTCAACGCCTTCTTTGGTATCGCCACTATGATCATTTCCATCCCAACCGGGGTGAAGATTTTCAACTGGCTGTTTACTATGTACAAAGGCCGTATTCGCTTCACTACACCAATGATGTGGACAGTTGGCTTCCTTATCACCTTCAGTGTCGGTGGCATGACAGGTGTATTGATGGCGGTTCCTGGTGCTGATTTTGTACTTCACAACTCAGTATTCCTAATTGCCCACTTCCATAATGTTATTATTGGTGGTGTTGTATTTGGCTGTTTTGCCGCGATCACCTATTGGTTCCCGAAAGCAACCGGTTTCATGATGAATGAAACTTGGGGTAAACGCGCTTTCTATTTGTGGATCATCGGCTTCTTGATGGCCTTCTTACCTCTATACGCGCTTGGCTTTATGGGTATGACTCGCCGCTTGAGTCAAGATATTAACCCTGAATTCTTCCCTCTACTTGCCATCGCTGCTGCGGGTACTGCGGTTATCGCTATGGGTGTTGCTTGTCAGTTTATTCAGATTTATGTGAGCATTCGTGACCGAGATCAGAATCGCGATCTTACTGGCGACCCATGGGGTGGACGTACTTTTGAGTGGGCGACCTCGTCACCACCGCCATTCTACAACTTTGCTCACCTGCCAAAAGGTGATGAGCTAGATGCATTCTGGTATCAAAAGCAAAGTGGTGAGTTTGATCCAACCAAAGAGGTTGAATACGAGCGTATTCATATGCCGAAGAACACACCAACAGGAATCTATGTTTCTGCATGGGCTTTAGTTTTTGGCTTTGCAATGATTTGGTACATCTGGTGGCTAGCTGCTGCAAGTTTTGTGGGCATTGTCGTCGCTTGTATCCAACACAGTTACAATGACGATGTGGACTACTACGTGGAAGTAGAAGAAATCAAAGCGATTGAAGCAGAGCGCCGTGCTCAGCTTGAAGAAGCGAAGAAGCAATCTCCACAAGGCGATAAGAAAGATGATCTGGAGGTAACGTATGCAAGCTAATTCGGTATCTCACGGTCATCATGATCACCATCATGATACGAACGGTAATAAATTGTTCGGCTTTTGGGTTTACTTGATGAGTGACTGTGTACTGTTTGCAACTCTATTTGCAACATACGCAGTACTTGAAACAGGCTCAATTAGTGGCCCTACAGGTAAAGACATCTTTGAGCTACCGTTCGTGTTCGTTGAAACCATGCTACTGCTGTTTAGTAGTATTACCTTTGGTTTTGGCATGATCGCAATGAAACGCCAAGATGTCGCAGGTCTTAAGCGTTGGTTGAAAGTAACCTTCCTACTTGGCCTTGGCTTTATTGGCATGGAAGTTTACGAATTTCATCATCTGATCGCCGCAGGCCATGGTCCAGAGAAGAGCGCTTTCTTGTCCGCTTTCTTCACTCTGGTAGGTACTCACGGTCTTCACGTAACCTTTGGTCTTATCTGGCTAGCAGTATGCTATCACCAGCTTTCAACTAAGGGACTTAACGATAACATGGCAATGCGCTTTAACTGCTTAAGCCTGTTCTGGCACTTCCTTGATATTGTATGGATTTGTGTCTTCACTATCGTTTACTTGCTGGGGGTAATGTAATGGCTCAACATTTGGAAACAGGTGCCTCAGATTATGTTAAAGGCTTTATTGCGTCTTTAATCTTGACTGTAATACCTTTCTATTTTGTCTGGTCTCAATCGCTTCCTGACACGGCAACTTATGTCTTATTGTTTGGTTGCGCGATTGTACAGATTTTCGTCCACTTTAAATACTTCCTGCATATGGAAGTGAAAACTGAAGATGGGCAATGGAACTTTGTATCGCTAATGTTTACCGCCATTGTTGTACTGATCTTAATCGCAGGTTCTGTGTGGATCATCTACAACATGACTGTGAACATGAAGTTGTAGGTCGGAGCATGCTGAAAAGTTATTTGTCTATTACTAAACCAGGCATCATTTTCGGCAACCTGATATCTGTTGCGGCAGGGTTCTTCCTTGCCGCAAAAACAGAGAACGTCAGTGTAGCTTTATTATTGGCAACCCTTGCTGGGGTAGGGCTAGTGATTGCATCGGGTTGTGTGGTAAACAACATTTTCGATCGAGATATCGATCAGAAAATGAAGCGCACACAAAATCGGGAGCTTGCCAAAGGAAACATTAATATTGATGTTGCTTTTATATATTCTCTCGTTTTATTACTCGTTGGAACGGCCATTTTATTTCAGATGGCGAACCCTCTCTCTGCAGTAGTGGTTTTGCTTGGCTACGTATTTTACGTTTTCTTCTACACTATGTGGTACAAGCGCACTTCTGTATACGGTACCTTGGTTGGCAGTATCTCTGGTGCTGTCCCACCACTTGTAGGCTACTTAGCGGTGACCAATTACATAAGCACGGAGGCCGTTCTACTCTTTGTTATGTTTTGCTTGTGGCAAATGCCTCACTCTTATGCTATTGCTATGTTCCGCATGCAAGACTACCGAGATGCTGGTATTCCGGTCTTGCCAGTTAAAGAAGGAATTAGCAAAGCTCATCGTCACATGAAAGCTTATGTAGTGGCTTTTGCTGCGACTTCATTCGCGTTATTTGTGTTAGGTGAAGCTGGTTATGAGTACTTGGCAGTTACTGCGATCGCTTGCTTTTCGTGGATGAAGGTAACCTTTAAAAAAGTTGATGAGGATAACTATATTCCTTGGTCAAAAACCGTATTTAAAGTGTCCTTATTAGTCGTGATGGGAGTCAGCGGCGTTCTGGGCGTTGAACTGATCTCACTACCTATCTAAACAGCAGCCCCTTTTTGTTTTACTAAGCCTACGTATTGGCTATAAAAGCCCGATAGTTGTTCAGGCATGTTTGTGTAAGTAAAATAGAAAGGGGCGCTTTTTCCTCTTAGAACCCTCATATCAAGGAGATTACTGCAATGAGTAATCAGATATCAGCAAGTAAGCAAACTTCAGGCAAAGATGTAACGAGTACTTCAAAAAAGCTTATCGTTGCAACGCTTCTATATCCTGATTTTGAACTAATGGATGTTTTTGGTCCTTTGGAAATGTTTGGTATGTCTCGTTTCATTAATCAAGGTCTAGATCTCAAATTCGTCTCTCAGACTGGTGATGTTGTCGCAAGTAGCGCAGGGCCTAAGAGCGTTTGTGATTACAGTTTTAGTGACTTTGAAACGTGTGATATTTTGATGGTTCCTGGCGGGTTAGGCTCAAGGCAGGAAGTGAATAACAAGGAACTGATTGATTGGGTCCAAGCTCAGAGTGAACGAGCAACTTATGTTGTATCAGTTTGCACAGGTGCCGCGATACTGGCTCAAGCCGATGTTTTAACCAATCATTGCGCGACGACAAACAAAATTGCCTTTGACTGGGTACAAGGTTTCAGTGCTTCAACAAATTGGCATAAGAAAGCACGCTGGGTTAAATCAGACAATATTTATACTTCCTCCGGTGTATCCGCTGGAACCGATATGTCTCTTGCTATATTAGAGCACTTGTATGGTCGAGAGCATGCAGAGAAAGTCGCGCATCTGACGGAATACGTCTGGAATCATGACCCAGACAATGATGGCTTTGCCATCTAACTACCACTCCCTTGTCCTGTCACTTTCATCATTAGTGAGGCAGCTAGCTGTCTCTTCCGCTACCCATTGAACCGTCTATATCACATCCGTTTTTTGTCATTACTGTCGACGTACTTTCACAGCTTATGTAAATAAAATCATTTGAATTGTCGTGTGTAGATCCTAGGCTTACTAAGTATTGCTCTATAACTATCATTTCAATCCAATCGGTGAGTGCAAATGCAGTTTTTATATAATCTAAAAATGGGTTTTAAGCTATCTGGTGCCTTTGGCTTGCTGGTTATTATGACAGCCGTTGTGACCTTAAATGGCATGATGGGAATGTCTCGCTTCAATAGTGAAGTAGAGATCGCCGATGACTTTAATCGAATCGTCAAATATACGGGCGAAATTCGCATTGCTGAAAAAAATCTCGCCTTGCGTAATGATGAAGCTTACGCTGAAGAAATTAAAGATCTTATTTCCAAGAGCAATGCTCTAGCCGGTGATCTGCAAGGCAGAGTTAGTGAAGCCAAGATTAAAGATTTGCTTAATGAGGTGGTTGACTCATTAAATGCATACCAAACTGCTTTGGATCAATATGTATCTCAGAGAAGGCAGCAAGCCAAAGCCGGTGAAGACATGCGTAAGTACGCAAGACAGGTCGATGAAATCGTGGCCAACATTCGTATTATCGAAAAGCAGGAAGTCGAACAACTTTTTGAATTTAATGCGCCATCTGAAGAAATTTTGACCTCAATTAAAATCGCTGATGATGCAAATCGAATGATCAAATGGATGTTAGAGGCAAGGCGGGCCGAGAAAAATTTCATTTTGTCCGGTGATGAGAAATCAATAAAGAACGTTCGTAACACCTTATCAGATATGTATTTACTGATGAAAAGTTTCCCTGAGGATACCCCAAAGCTTAAAGATTTAGAAAGTGCAATACTGCTGTATCAACAGGCTTTTGATAACTATCTTTCCGTTAACAAGCAAAGTGTTGAAACCAATAAACTTATGTTAACTGAAGCTAGAGATGTCGAAAACTTGACCTCTGAAGCTCGTAAGATTGGCAAGGCGATGCTCGAAGACTTCGAAGAGAATTTGGGTGTGACCAACCTATTGATTGCATTGGGCGCCATTCTTCTTGGGGTGGGGGTTTCTATGCTAATGACGAGATTAACCGTACCACCGCTTAAAAGTGCTGTAGAAGCCAGTCAGCGCATTGCCTCTGGCGATCTTGGCGTTGTCATTGAAGTCAATCGAAACGATGAGATTGGTGAGCTACTGCGTGCGATCGCGACCATGACAGAGCAGCTTCGCGATATGATTGGCAACTTGTCGACCAATATTGAAAGTATTGCCAACTCATCAGAGGATCTATCGTCTCTGACAACTAAAACGAGTGAAGGTGTCGGGCAGCAGAAGCAAGATATTGATCAAGTTGCTACTGCAATGACTCAGATGAGCTCGTCAGCTCATGAAGTCGCGCAAAAAGCCAATACCACGTCAGACGCAGCCAATTTGGCAAATTCTCAAACCGTAAAAGGTAATGAGCTGATCAGTACAACCGTTGACGGAATGAATCAACTTGCTGTAGCCATAGGGCAGTCTCAAGAGGTAATTCAGCGAGTGAAAGGGGACAGCGAAAATATAGCGACTATTTTGGACGTGATTAAAAATATTTCCGATCAGACCAATTTGTTGGCCTTAAACGCGGCGATTGAAGCGGCTCGTGCTGGCGAGCATGGTCGAGGTTTTGCGGTGGTTGCTGATGAAGTGCGCTCTCTTGCCCAAAAAACCCAAGAGTCTACGGTCGAAATCGAGAAAATGATAGAGGTGCTCAAATCTGGCGCCGAATCTGCGGTTGCAGAAATGGTGAAAAGTAAGAAACAGGTCGATGGTATGGTAGAGGAAACAGAGCAGGTCAAAGAGTCATTGTCTTCTATCTCAAACGAAGTCAGTACGATTACTGAAATGAATGCTCAAATTGCTCAGGCGGTTAATGAGCAGGGGGAAGTCGCGGAAGATGTCAGCCAACGTATGAATACGATTAGTGATGTTGCAGACCAAACTTCTAGCGCCTCTGATCAAACTTCCGAATCCAGTCGCAACCTTGCCAGAGTTGGTGAAGAGCTCAAACGCTTGAGTAGCTTCTTTAAAATGTGAGTAAGATATCTTCTGGTCTAAGGCAGTTTAATTTCAGATGACACTGCCTTTCTTGGCTATCCATATCAAGTTATTTCTATATTAAACGCTAATACTATGATAATTATAATAAAAACATTATTTATGTAAGGTTTTAGATAGAGGACATATGGAAGTTTGCGTTCAAATCAGTAAAGAAATACAAGAGTCAGAAGTCGTGAATTTGTATCGAGAGAATGGGTGGTCTTCGGCGCAATGCCCCGACAAGTTGATACCGGCATTATTGAATTCAGACACTTTAGTTACCGCAAGGGTAAATAATGAGTTAGTTGGACTTGGTAACGCAATATCCGATGGTTCTCTTGTTGTGTATTTTCCACATTTACTTGTTCATCCGAAATATCAGGGCCGAGGTATTGGGCGAAAGATAATGCAAGTTATGCAAACTAAGTATCAGAGTTTTCACCAGCAAATGTTAACCTCAGATATTGAAGCGGTTGAGTTTTACAAGGCTCTTGGTTTTGAACGAGCCGGGAAAACTGAGCCCATGTGGATTTATGCTGGAGACGATCATTAAATTCCATGCAATATAAGGAAAGCCATTATTTTTATATGTTTTTATGGATGTTTACAAGGAAGTTCCAATGAACCTTATCTATCGCAGTGCCAACTTAGATGATTTAGCCAGTTTGGTATCCCTTCTTGCTGATGATGAACTAGGGAGTCAAAGAGAAGATGCAAGTATGCCTCTCAATGAGTCCTACACATCAGCATTTAATGCAATTTCTGCTGATCCAAATAATCAACTTCTCATTGTTGAAAGTGATGGGGCTCTGATTGGTATGATGCAGATGACTTATATACCTTATTTGACGCATATAGGGAGTTGGCGTTGTTTGATTGAGGGGGTCAGGATTGATAAAGCATTTCGCGGCCAGGGCCTTGGAGAGAAAATGTTTGAACACGCTATTAAGCAGGCAAAACTAAAAGGTTGCAGTATGGTGCAACTGACTAGCGATAAACTAAGACCTGATGCACTGAGGTTTTATGAAAAGCTAGGTTTTAAAGCAACCCACGAGGGGTTCAAGCTGTTGTTACCACAATAATTAATACTCAAAAAAATACAATATCACAGTCCGTCTCGATTATGAGAATGTCTTGTTGACTAAAATAATAATTATTTTGTTCAAAATTTGAACGCAAAGGAGGCATTAATGACCAGTCAGGTTATCCAGAATTTTTCCATTCTGATTCAGGTAGTATCAGTTATGTTGTGGCCGATTCTGATACCAACGAATCAATTATTATTGACTCTGTAGCCGATTACGATGAAGACCATGGCGAAGCTGCACAGAATATCGTTGAATACATAGAGCAGCATCATCTTCATGTAACAGCAATTTTAGAAACGCACATTCATGCTGACCATTTGTCTGGTTGTTTTCATCTCAGTAAAGTCTTCAAAGCTCCCATCTATATATCTGATCATGTCAAAGAGGTTTATGCGAGTTGGAAAGATGAGTTTTATTTATCCGAGCTTTATCATTTCGAACATTTTCTGATGGAAGATGAGCACTTAGACTTTGGCCATTCACATTTGGAAGTGATTGAAACTCCGAGGGATACTGCGTCTGATCTGACATTTATAATTGGTGATGCTATTTTTGTAGGTGACTCACTGTTTCACCACGGCACGGGGCGTACTGATTTCCCTGGAGGCAGTGCAGAGCAAAGTAAGCTGGCGGTAAACCCTTAAGAACTCAATTTTGTGCCGACTTATGGAAATCCGAGCCTGATCGCCTATAGTGTTTGTTATGTCAATACACTATTTCTAAGCGTAGTAAAGGTATAAAATGAAAACACTGTTTATAAGCTTGTTCATTTTGGTATACAGTCAAATATCTCAAGGAAAAAATCTAGTGGTTGGTGTGGAAAACATTGATTACTATCCTATTTATTCTGTTGAATCAGGTCAGTATAGTGGGTATTCTAGGGAACTCCTTGACCGCTTTGCGCAAGAATACAACCACACCTTAACATACAGACCACTACCAGTAGTTAGACTTTTTCACGAGCTTGTTGAAGGTAAAGTGGATTTAAAGTTTCCTGACAATCCATACTGGGGAAGCGATATAAAGAAAGGAACCAAGATATCATACAGCCAATCAGCCCTTAACTATATCGATGGTGTTATGGTTTCTCCCAATAAGCTTGGGAAATCTATACCCAAAACTTTGGGCATAGTGAGAGGTTTCACTCCATATGCATTAGTGGATGAAATTGACCAAGGGAAAATAAAAGTTAAAGAGTTTAGTAATACTGAAAATATGGTTAACTTTTTTGTTAACAGAAATGAAGTAGAAGGTATATATTTTAATGTTGCCGTAATGAAGTATGTCTTAAAAAACTTAGAGGTAGAAGGAAACATCCTTGTTTATGACCCTTCTATCCCGCACATCGAAAGTGATTATTTTTTATCTTCAATAAAACACACAGATATAATTAAACAATTCGATGAGTTTTTGAAAAAAAACACGTCGTACGTTCAAAAATTAAAAGAAAAGTATGGAGTAAATTAGCATATTATCGATATTCTAGCTCAATTTTGCACCAACTATCAGGTATAAATAGTGGAGAGCTTAATAGGCCTAACACTACTCCCCATCAGTCTATATTCAGTGTCTAAAGGGGCTAAGTCTCTGAGGAACCAAAATTCTCCTATTTAAAAGAGCTTGGAGAAAAACTCTGGAAGTAATGTGCAATCAGTCAAAAGGTATCATAGAAAACACTGATTCAAGCATATGGGTTTGTACCTGCACCATAAATTACAATGCCATGTTCCACGGCATAAGAGAGTCTAAATCATCGGGGGCAACAGCTAAACGCTCAAAACAGTGGGTCAGGTAGTCCGAAGGTTGCAAGCTATTGGCCTTCGCCGTCTCAACCAAACTGTATAATACACAGCTACTGCGCGCGCCCCGCTCACTTTTGGTAAATAGCCATGCTTTACGCCCGACCACAAAAGGGCGAATTGCTCTTTCCGCTCGGTTATTATCGATGTCTAGACGACCATCATCAAGGTATCGCTCCAGTTTTGGCCACTGACCAAGCGTATAGTGAATGGCTTTGCCTAGGGCACTTTGTTTCGGGACGCGCATCGCTGTTTTATCTAACCATATTTTGAAAGCGTCAAGCGTGCCTTTAGAGGTTAATTGCCTCTGAGCATACCGCTCCTTTGCTATCGCTTTGCTTTCTTTTAGCAAACCTTCTGTTCGATACAGATGCTTGATGTAGTTAAGCGCTACTCGAACGCCGCCTTCATCGCTACCTTGGACTTTTTGAGCGTCAATAAACTTACGGCGTACGTGATCCCAGCACCCAACCAAGATGGCTTTTGTGTCGAGATACCCTCGATACCCATCAACCTGTAAATAGCCTGAGTACCCATCTAAAAAGTCGACCGCATGACGGCCTGACCGCCCTAATTGGTGGTGATACAACACGATATTATTGATATCGGCATCATAAGAAGGTGGCGCGGGTCCATCGTTTCCAGAGCAATAGACCCACATATAGGTCTTACTTTTCTCACTGTCGATGACGTTGACGGGTGTTTCATCCGCATACAGCCAAGAAGACTGAAGCATGGTTTGGCGAAGATGAGCCCACACAGGCTCTAGCACCTTAGACGCTTGCATCATCCAATCGGCAATCGTGAGGGTAATGTGCCAGCTGTCGAGTAAGGATGAAACGCGAGTTAGCGGTAAACCGTGTTGAAACTTCATGACAATCATGTGAGCCACTAAGCTGGGTGTGGCGATGCTCTTTGGGAACACGGTGGCAGGTATTGGGGCTTGGTGAATAACCGTTGGTTTTCCTTGCTGCTCACAATGACGACAAACACACTTAGGTCTAACGTGCTGCTCAACCTCGACCTTAGCTGGAATAAAAATCAGCTTTTCAGAGCGGTCCTCACCAATGCAATGCAGTGTGTCCCCGCAATCAGGACAATGTGTTTTGGCTTCATGACGAATGACCACCCTTGGAAGATCTTTGGGTAAGCGCTGGCGTTTAGGTTTTCGGCGAGTTTTCGACGTCTCAGAGGTCTGTGGAGCAGCGCTATCAAGCTCTATACTGTCTTCTTCAATATCAAACAACTCACCTTGTCCGGTATCAATCTCTGAGCTTTTTCCAAAACGTTGATGACGAGCTAACCGCAACGCCTCAAGCACTTGATAATAACGCTGCTTAAACTCATCTCGCTCAGTAACTGCGTCATCTCTTTCCAAAGTAAGCTGAGCATTTAGAGCTTCAAGCTCTTGAAAATAATCTGGGTGATGGGCAGTCGGATACGTCGTTTCGACAAGGTAGGCCAACCCGTCAATCGACTTTCGAAAATCCACAGGTTTAGGATAAAGGTAAAGCTGGTCAAACTCAGAAAACGCTTTCAAACGACCACCTCTCTGATCAGCTGCGCGACCCACTGTGGTGATGTTTTCTCACAAAAACACACATTGACCTGACCCACATTCAAAGAAATTGTTGGTTTCTCTTCTCTGACTGCTGTCGTTGCTCCTTTGATGGGTTGGTCTGAAGGTGAAATTTGGACGAAATCTTCCACGGCGTCTTGTAGGCATTTAATTTGCCACTTATCTCGATGACGAAGAAAAGCTTGCTGGTTGATAGCGTGTTGTCGACAAAAAGCCGCGACGGACAATTTGCTGCTGCG
The DNA here is from genome assembly GCF_009363415.1 of Vibrio aquimaris. Classification (NCBI taxonomy): domain Bacteria; kingdom Pseudomonadati; phylum Pseudomonadota; class Gammaproteobacteria; order Vibrionales; family Vibrionaceae; genus Vibrio; species Vibrio aquimaris. The sequence goes on from NZ_CP045351.1 coordinate 897,186, forward strand.
TTGAGTTTGAATCAGCTCGTCCCAGTCTTCGTCGGTTCGGATACCTATGGGTTTTGGCATCATCACATCCTTTAAGTTGTTTAGGTAGGAGGTAAGACAATACCGAATTTAAAAGGAAATGATTGGATGGGGTTTACCGCCAGCTTACAGAGCAAATGTATGAATCCCTCTCCAAACTCTATGAACTAAAAGATTCGACTGCTGTGTATCTTTGTCATAACTATCCTAATAAAGAAAGCGAGCTAGTTTACAAGACAACAATCGGCGAAGAAAAACACGAAAATGTTATGATGAGTGAGCACACGGAACAACAAGATTTTGTCACTCTCAGAGAAAGCCGAGATCATCAGCTGTCCAAGCCAAAACTGCTCTCTTTCGCACTGGAATACAATCTGATCGCAGGTAAGCCACACCATTAGGCGTGGCTAATACGATTGCGTGTTTACCTAGAGACGATTACATCATATTCCGGACCGCGTTTTCTGATGATGCATCTATTGATCATTAATTTTGGTAATAGCCAACACGCTAGCTAGTTCTCCTCTATGTGGCGGTTTCGCCACGTCTACTTAACGTCCATTGACGCGGTGTTGTCGCTCGGTCTGTGTATGGAAAACGGAAAAGTGCAGCCGTCACCAGAGATTTCAATATGGCGAAGTGTTGAGTTGGTGCCGAGCACCTGTTGTTATGCTTTGTTCTTGTTCTTTAATTTATGATTAAAATCACAAAAAAATGTAATTTAATTCATAATGCGTTAACGTGCATACAAGATTAAACCAGATGCATATGTTAATCTATTGAAAAATATTATTGTATTTATATATCGCCTAAATAAAACATGAGAGCATAATGGAAATTAAGGACATAGGTAACACAAGACTGCTAGAGCTATCTAGATTAAACTCGAATGGCAACAGGGTTTTTGCTAAGTGCGAGTTTGAAAACCCGACAGGAAGCCACAAAGATCGCACGTATCTTAACATCATTGAGTCGTTGGAAAAGCAGGGCCAAATTAAAAAAGGTATGACCCTAATTGATTGCTCTACGGGTAATGGTGGAGCAGCCCTATCTTGGATAGCATCAACAAAGGGCTATAAAGTCATAGTTTTCATGCCAGAAGGTATGACAAAAGAACGCCACGAACAAATAAGATCCTTCGGTGGTGATATAATAGAAACCCCAAAAGAAAAGTTTTTAAATGGTTCCGTTGAAGCAGCAATCAGCTATGCGGAACTTAATGATAACACATACTATCTCAACCAAGCGGGTTCTCTTCTAAACAAAGAAGCTTGGCATACCTGCGGTGAAGAAATTGTACAAAGTATGAAGTCTTTAGATCTAGAGCCAGACTACTTTGTATGCTCTATAGGAACGGGGGGGACTTTTTCTGGTATTACAGAAGTACTTAAATTGCACTACCCGAAGATACAGACTATCGGTATTGAAGTAGATAAATCTGCACCAATCTACGCATGTCGAAAAGGTATTGAGTTCACCCACAAAAATCATAATTTAATGGGGTTAGGTGCTGGCATCATTTCTAAAAATACTGAAATGGACCTTATCGATGAACTTAAGTTAGTTGATGGTAGGAAATCATGGTCACAGATGAAAGAGTTCATTGATCAAGAGCAATTAGGTATCGGCCCCACTTGTGGCGCTAACTTAATTGTCACAAAAGATATTTGCCTAAATGTTGAAGATAAAATTATTGTTACTCTATTTTTTGATAGTTCTTGGAAATACAAGAGCCTTTGGCATGGAAACTATCCAAAATATAAAATATAAAATATAAAATATAAAATATAAAATATAAAATATAAGGAATATATTGTATGTTAATAAAAGAAATATATAAAAATGCCCGCGTAGTAAACTCAGGAACTTCCCTTACGACCGTTAATGAATTTACAGATCAGCTCCCAGCACTTAGGCCACAAGCCCTAGTAGAGGTTGCTTACGAAATTCTAAAGCATGTTAATTTTGAGTATGACAAAATTGTAACTGAAGAAGATAAAGGGGCACCCTTAGCGACTACAATATCATTATTGACAGGAAAACCATTAGCGATGGCTCGTTGGTACCCTTATAGCCTTAGTGAGTTGAATGGTAATGTTGTTGATATCAAGTCAGAGTACTTTGAGGGCAAAATGTTCCTTAATGGTATTGAGAAAGGTGATCGTGTACTCATAATTGATGATACCATCAGTACTGGCGGGGCTGTTATATCACTGATTAACTCTATAGAGACTGCAGGGGGTATAATAATGAAAGTCATTTGTGCTGTAGAAAAAGTACAAAATGAGGGGATTTATAAAGTAAAGGATAAAACAGGACACAATGTTGAAAGTATAATTAAGATCCATGTTACAGAAGAAAATGTGAAGGTAGTTAGTTGATGGATAATATGACAAACGCCTGTATAAACTTTGAGCGTATTCGTTCAGATTTGAATCCATTGACAAAACTCCTAGCGGTATCGAAGTCACAGCCATTTGAGGTTATTGAGCCAGTGCTGAGACAAGGACACCGGCTGTTTGGTGAAAGTCGTGTCGAAGAAGCGTTTGAGAAGTGGGCTCCTATAAAGTCAACGTATGGTGATATTCAATTGCATTACATAGGCAAGCTGCAATCACGTAAAATAGGAAAAATTGTTCAATTATTTGACGTAATACAAACAGTAGAGAGTATTTCTAGCCTTGAAAAAGTTGCGATGAATGCGGAAAAGTACGCCAAATTACAAAAGGTGATGATTCAGATAAATATTGGTAATGAACCTCAAAAAAGTGGTGTTTCGATCGATGATTTTCACCAACTGTACGAAAGAGCAATAGAGCTAAAGGCTGTTCACCTTGATGGTATTATGTGTATTCCACCAAATACTGATCAGGTCAGGTGTTATTTCGAGTCTATGAAAGAAATTGCTACAGAGTACCAACTTGAATCCATTAGTATGGGAATGAGTCAAGACTATATCGAAGCTATAAACTGTGGATCAACGATGATTCGTGTAGGAAGAGGCATTTTTGGAGAAAGAAATGCTAAATAGGTTTTCCGTCACAAATATTGGTATTATTTTTGGCATAGTATTCTGTTTGATCAGCGCCATATTTGATGTATATGTTGGCAATATAAGTCAAAAATTAAGCCCAGCAATTATTATATTATACTGCTTTGTGTCATCAACACTTCTGTTCTTGTGCGTCAGTGTCAGTAAAACGGGCCCGAGAAACTATTACCATAAGGTAAAGTCTAACTTCAGGCTTATAATTTTTATTAATACATCTGTAGTTTGCAATTGGGGTGGTTTGATTGTATCGCTCAAGTACCTAGAGCCTGCTGTCGTTGGTATCGCAACAGTAGCATGTGGCCCAGCTATTACAATTGTATGTTCTAGGTTTTTTAGAGCTTCAACTCGGCCAACAAGTATGGAGTCCATGATATCTTGGTGTATATTAGCACTCGTGATTATTATGCTTGCTAATTCCTATATGGGCAACAGTGGAGTTACGGGAACTAACACATTCGATCGGATAATAGGTATCGTCTGTGTATCCATCAGTGCTTTTGGTACTGTGGCATATACTTTACTATCTAAGGGACTGAATAATGACGATTGGAAATCATATGAAATACTGGGTGTACGAAATATCATAATTGTTATTTTTTCAGGTCTGTATTGTATTTATAATAATATTGGTATTTTTCTTGGCTTTTCGGGTTCAATTATAATGACACTTTTAGTTATATTTGGGCATATTATCCCTATTTTTTTAATACAGAAAACAATTAGCAAATTGACTCCCATTCACACTTCAATGGTGTTACTTTTCCTACCAATATTTACGTTGACTCTTCAATATTTTGATACACGTATAGAACTATCTTGGTATAGCATTTACACTGTTATTGGGATTATAGTATTACTATTGATACAAAGTCTTAATAAATTGATTTTTTTTGATAGCAAGGAGCTAGTGAAAAGTGAAAAAAATTGCAATAATTGATGGTTTTTCATCAGGTAAATATATTGCCAATATTTTATATGAAGAAGGGTGTGAACTGTTTCATGTAATATCTAGTGATAATCTTGATGACTACTATCTTAAGGCGTTTGATTGTTCAATTTACGTTGATAACATTACCCATACTGACTTAGAAATTACATCAAACTACATCAAAAATAATGAAATTGAGTGTGTACTGGCTGGAACTGAGACAGGTGTGGAGTTGGCTGATGAATTAAATAGACTGTTTAACTTTCCCTACAGCAATGGCAGCAATAGATCTAAGGCTCGCAGGAATAAGTTCGAGATGATTGAGTCATTAAGACAATCAGGTATTCGAGCCACAAAACAAATAAAATCTAATTGTTGGCATGAAATAAATGAATGGCTAAATACTCAAAATTATCCTGTCGTTGCAAAGCCACTAAATAGCGCTGGCTCAGACAGTGTTTTTATTTGTAACACAATAGAGGATGCAGAGGTCGCATTCTCCAAAATTTACGATAAAACTAATAAGTTAAACCTGAGAAATGAGGCTGTTCTTTTTCAGGAATTTTTGGTTGGTTATGAGTATGTTGTAAACTTTGTCTCGTTGAAAAAAAAGTTCATAGTGACAGAAATTGTTAAGTATCATAAGCGCCAGCTAAATTCGGGAAATATAGTTTATGATATTGATGAAATATTAGATGTGACTAGTCCTGAATTTACTGCTCTGGTTGAGTACACCGAAAAAGTTTGTCTTAGTCTTGAAATAGAAAATGGCCCCTCACATGCTGAGGTAATGTTGACACCCGATGGGCCTTGTCTAGTAGAAATTGCTGCTAGGAGTGATGGAATCTTAAGGCCAAGTGTCGCAAAGAAAACAACAGGATTAGGCCAATTAGCTTGTACTGCTTTATCCATTACTCAACCGCATACATTTGCTATGAAGTTGGAAGAAGGATTTTATCATTTAAAGAAACATTCTTTCAATGTTTGCTTGATAGCCCCTTGTGATGGAAAGTTGCGCAGAAAACCATTTGATTTACTTCTAGAATCTCTAACATCTTTTCACAGTGTTGAGTATTACGTAGCTGATGGTGATCATGTAAGTCAGACAACCGATGTGTTTTCTCAGCCAGCGACCATATATTTGGTTCATCAATGTAAAGCTCAGCTCTGGGAGGACCACAACAAGATAAGAAACTTCGAGCTAGTTGGTGGCTACCTTGATGTATAGTAATTTCATAGTATTCCAGACGTTTTATTATGTGTGTGGTTTATTGGTATTACCTATCTATAATGTTGATGGTTAGAATGCTTTCATTGTTTTACTTTGTTAGTAGCCTAGGTCTCTGGGTGGCGCTTCATACCCAGAGCGCCGTGCCTACGATAGCACAGCCCAGTACTTTGTTAGGGTAACGATGACAAAAATCCAATGCCATATAGGTGTGACCGGAATGACCCAGCACCCAGCTTGTTTCGACGCCCAGATTTTGCAAAATTGCTTCGGTATCTGATGATATCTTCTCAAGTGATGCATCACCATGGGCAACATCCCGATTACACTCGGCGAACCCTCTGTGATAAATGAAAATGCAGCGAAAATGGTCGTAAATCATATCGGGCATAGTGCGCTGGTAATAGTCTGCGCTGCCTATGATGAGTAAATTTAGACCTTGCCCCTGTTCGATGATTTTTAATCTAAAACCGTCACGATCGACAAAATGAACCTGCTTGTTTGCTCCTTAGCACAATGGTAAAAAGATTGATAGTCGATGTAAAGTGAGGTGTGTCAGTGGATTCGTTTCATCAAACAGTTCTGCTAGTGGCCATAAATTAATGCATAGAGTATCTTATAGATCAATGTATTAGCAAAATAAATCTAACAATTAATAAACAAAACCTAATTTAACTCCCTCGATAAGAAGAAAAACTATAAGGGGAGACCAGCAGGGGAACGTGCATATGTGATGTTGGATCACTTAGCCCAAATCGAATAACGATATCGTCAAGAAAGTTCGGATCTTCGTTTTGCGCAAAATATTCCCCAACATAAAAAATTAGCTGATATTTCCCAGTCTTGTATTCATTTCCTTGCAGCAAGGCTTCGTCCGTTCGGCCATCTTGATTGGTTACCACAGTATCAATCTTTGTCCAGCATTGGTCCTCTTGACGGTATATCTCGATCCTAATCCCCGCTGCGGGGCGGCCTTTCATAGTATCAAGTACATGTGTGGTGAGCTTTGTCATTGGGAATTGTCTTCACTATCAGGCTTATTTTGTTTGTATTTACAGTATAGGTGGACATAGGCTAGTGTTAGAAAAAGAGCCATTATTTGGCTATCTGTGGGGTAGTGTATTGATCGAGATGTTTTCGTCTGCGTAAAGGTAGTCGGACAATAGGAAAATTAGAATCATGAGCAAATTAACACTATTTTACGACGGGACGTGCCCGCTTTGCGCTAAAGAAATGCGTGCTATTCGAGCTAAAGATAGTCATGGCGAGATAACGACTATCGATATTTATAGTGAGGCTTTTAGCAAATACCCAGACATTGACCCTGTGGCTGCCAATAAAATACTCCATGCGGTAGATGATAGTGGGCGGCTCTGGCTCGGTTTGGATGCCGCTTATCGAGCATGGGATATTCTGGGCCGAGGCTGGATGTATGCTCCTTTAAGGTGGCGCTTGATCAAACCAGTAGCTGATAGGCTTTATTTGTATTTCGCTAATAACCGTTATCGCATTTCGTATCTGTTTACTGGTACATCACGCTGTGATAGTCAATGCGTCATTAATCCCAGCCAAGGGGACAAACAGTAAAGGAAGTACTTAATGAACTACGATGCACATAGCATTGCCATGATGGAACCTAGGAATCGAGCTCGTTTTATCAATAGCTTATCTGGATTTAAAAGTGCGAATTTAATTGGTACACGCGATAGTGATGGCAATGAGAACCTCGCTATTGTCAGCTCTGCGTTTCACCTTGGCGCGACACCTCCTTTGATGGGGCTCATTATCAGGCCAAGTAGCGTTGAGCGTCATACATTAGAAAATATTTTGGCCACCGAGTGTTATACCATCAACGCGGTGACACACGAATTTCTTGCAGCGGCTCATCAAACATCAGCGCGATACAGTAAGCTTGAATCTGAATTTGAAAAAGCAAACCTCACTCCCTACTACATTAATGACTTTAATGCGCCATTTGTGATGGAAAGCCCGCTGAAATTAGCGATGAAGCTGGTTGACCATCAAACTCTGGCGGTTAATGGAACAGAGATGGTGATTGGTGAGATACAAGATGTTCTCGTGTCAGATAATGCGGTAATGCCAGATGGTTATGTTGATATAGAAGCGCTCGATCTGGTCACCGTATCAGGTTTGGATAGCTATCATATTACCCAGAGAATAGGGCGTTTGAGCTACGCCAAGCCAGATCAAAAGCTGCATCCATTGACCAAAGAAGGTGATCCTTCTTCTTGGGATGCATTTGGATTGAGTAACTTTAACCAATGATCATATGGCCACCTCTTGAGCGTTTAGCCAGAATGTACTGGCGTGGGGTATCACCTTAGCTTCACTGTCACCGTAAGCCTTCCTTCATATTTTGCGACCGTAAAGGTTTGGATATAGAGATTCGTTCTAGAACTAACCTAATGCACTTGATTTCATTAAAATAATGCATAAAATCCGAACGAATTGTTTCGTTTTTGTTAATTTTTATTAAATTTTGAGGTTTTGATATGACAAAAATCAGATTACTAGTGCTAACAGGACTAGCACTATTGGCCTTTTCTTCTCCCAGCGCGCTGGCTGATAATGATGACGGTGGCTTTTATTGGAAGTGTTACTTTAATCCAGTGAGCTGTTTCTAAGTTAGTCAATTAAGAATCTGGCTTAAAGGCAGTTTGGTCGTTGTTTCTGACCCTGTCTTTTCAACAGAGTGAATATTCGTGCTGAAAGCTATTGATTTAAAGAGGATTAATTTCAGTGGCTTAATGGTTTTTATCTTTATTGATATTTAATATGAGCTGTTTTTATATTTTTTCCGAGCGTTTCTGAGTGTTTCTCTGTTGTTTTATTCTTCATCTCGTTACCGTGCTGCAAATTCTGTTAGCAATAACTGGGTACTGAGGTATGAAGCGTTTAAAGTTTACAAAGATTATTTTGCCTATGATGGTCACATCACTCCTGTTTGGATGTGGTGGCGGTTCCTCGGGTGGGGATGATAGCTCTACCAATACGGGAGGAGGGAGTAGTCCTGAACCTGCAAACCTTCCGGCACTAAAATCTCTCAGCGTTCCTGAAGTCGATTTTCAGACTATTCAGCCTTCTGATTTAGAGTTGGTTGACTCCAATGATGTTTCATTAGATGCGATGGCCTACAATAGCCAAGCAGGTGCTAAACGAATGTTCGAGGTAGATTTTCAAGCATGTGAGGAGTGTGATGCCCCTGTCATGCCCACCGTTACCCGTGTTTTTGATATCAACCAAAAGTACATTATGTTCAATATGAACAATTCAACGGTAGCATGGAATGGCATTGTTTATCACGGTGATTACCCAGTCATTATGGACAAGCAAACTGGCCGACTTTATCCCATTGTTATTGATGGCAAAGTATCAGAGTTTGACTACGAACTGCATAACGAAAGTCCATTTCTTAGTCAGCAGAAACAGGGTGATATAACCCCAAATAATATGTTGTATAGCTTTGATATTACCGATAGAACTCACTGGCATACGCGAGGTATTTACAAAGCTGAGCTAAAAAACAATGCCTTTGTATTTAAAACGTTAAAAAGTGATGTTTACGCTGATGAGCGAGATATACAGATAGACGAAGAGGGTAACATTCTTGCTTTTTATCAGGATCCTCCAGAATATGAAATCGAGGAATCTAATCATTATGCTTATATTTCAAAGTCAGATGAATTTCAGGAGATAGACTACCAAGACACTCTTCAACGTTATGACGGTCTTAGAGTCATTGATGGCAAACTCGCCGGAATTGACACGGCAAACAGTGACTATTTTTCTTTCGTTGAGCCTGCTGGAAATAAGCTAGAATCTACACTTAGCCCATACCTAATTACAGACTCTGAAAATAGTCGAGTATGGTACAACAAGCGTAGTCCACAAATTGATGGCTTCGATATGAATATGAGTTGTATCGTCAATCGATTAAATGACAGTCGTTACGATTACGTCGGTCAAAGTAGTCTTATATCAATAGATCGCCCTTATGCATCATTTGATGCGTTAAGAGCGTCGCAACACACCTTGTTTTGTGTCGATTACATCCAATCATGGCAAGAAGAAGGGGTAACAGTTAAAGTGTCAGCTTTTGATACTACTACTCAAACATTTTATGAATTTGATACAGGAATCGAGCTTTATAATGATTTTCACAGCTCAGATCCAGAAGGCGGGTTAAAAGCTGAGGATGGTGTCGTGGTTCAATCTGATCAAAGTGTCATGTTATATATGAATCGAATCAACAGTGATGAGGTTGTAGAGTTTTACATAGACCCAATAGCGAAGACTGTTGCCGAAAAAGTAAATCATGGTTATATATCTCCGGTTGGATTCGCTTCGTTGAGTCATTGATCTTCAAAAGTGTGAAAACTCACTTCAAAATACCATAGAAAAAGCGGCTTTAAGCCGCTTTTTCTTATTTAAATTAGGTATAACTAACATTGAATGTGTCCAGTTACGCATTCACCCCTTTCATTCCCTCAGCGGTGTAACGCTCGCCAACAGGTTCAAATTCCTTAAGTATGGTTTCCAAACAGACCAATTCCTCAGCAGGTAAGTTTATTGATGCCGCGCCGAAGTTATCGACAAGGTGATGCGTTTTTTTGGTGCCTGGAATGGGGACAATATGGTCGCCTTGCGCGAGAAGCCATGCCAATGCCACTTGAGCAGGAGAGCAGGATTGACGACGCGCAATTTGCTCGACAGCAGATGATAAAGGACGGTTTGCTTCTAGGTTATCGGCAGAAAATCTGGGCAGACCTTGGCGAGCATCGTTTTTATCAAAGTTGACCTCTTTATCAAAGCGCCCAGTTAAAAAGCCGCGTCCGAGTGGAGAATAAGGCACAAAGCCAATACCTAATTCTTTACATGTTGGCAGAACGTCTTTTTCGACATCCCGAGTCCACAAAGAATATTCGGTTTGCACTGCGCTTACAGGATGCACTGCGTGCGCTTTTTTTAACGTGGCAGCGCTGACTTCCGATAAACCTATGTTTGCGATCTTACCTTCTTTTACAAGTTCAGAGAGAGTTTGCATGGTTGTTTCTATACAGGCGTTTGGATCAAGACGGTGAATGTAATATAAGTCGATACATTCAATGCCAAGACGCCGAAGTGAGTGCTCACATGAGGTTCGAATATAGCTTGGGCTATTATCTATGCTTCTTTGGTACTCGCCCGGGCGTCTAACAATTCCGCATTTGGTCGCGATCTTAATTGGCGCTTCCGTTTGTTTGAGAAACAGGCCAATCAGTTCTTCGTTATGATGGTTACCATAAGTATCTGCGGTATCAAGTAAGGTACAGCCTAATTCCACGGCTTTGTGTAGGACTTGCATCGATTCTTTGTCATCGCGAGGCCCGTAAAACTCACTCATGCCCATGCAGCCTAAACCTATGGCGGATACTTCTAACGCTTTGCCTAACTTACGTGTTTTCATTTCTATCCTGCTTTGTTGGTGAAAGTCTTTCTAGTATGATTTCCAAAAATGGAGATGAATATGCTTAAAAGTGGCAATCAGATTTCCGATATCGGAAATCAGTTACATTGGGACGACGCAAGAGTGTTTTTGGCTATCGCCCGAACAGGTACATTGAGCGGAGCGTCAAAGCTGCTTGGCACTGGCATTGCCACCACATCCCGCCGATTGGAAAGGCTGGAAAATGCCTTGCAGGTGCGGCTATTTACTCGCTCACAACTTGGCTATCGTTTAACCGATGATGGCGCCGATCTGATCTCGCAGGCAGAAATGTTAGAGCAGGCGGGATTTGCCTTCAGTGCGGCAGCGAAAGGCAAAGAGACTAGGGTGAGCGGGCATGTTAGGCTGGCAACGGCGCAGGGCCTTGCCGACGAGCTTATTATTCCGGCATTGCCTGATTTTATTGACGCTCACCCTAATTTAACCCTTGAAATAGTTACCAGTGTCTCTGTGGTGAATTTGCACAAACGCGACGCCGATCTCGCGATACGAATGGTCCGGCCCGACAATGGCAATGTCAGTATTCGCCGAATCGGTCATCTTGGGTTTGGCCTGTATGCCTCAGAGCGCTATTTGCAGAGTAGGCCAAGGTGTGAAAGCTCTGGTCTATTTGATCAAGATGACTTTATTGGTTGGTCTGAAGACAATCAGCAGCTTCCGGCCGCGCAGTGGCTGGCTAGAACGTTGCGTGGCAAACCTTGCCGACTGACGACAACCAATATGTCTGCGCAAGTCAGCGCTGTTCAAGCTGGGCTAGGTATGGCGATTATTCCTCACTTTATTGGCCAACAAAAAGGCTTAGTCTGCGTACAAAAAGACGTTGGCTGCGACCAACCTATTTGGTCAGCAGTGCATTCCGACCTTATTCATTCCACAAGAATAAGAGCTGTGACTGAATTTTTAACCGCGCTTATTCAGACCAAGAACCAAGAATTAACTGGCCTTTCATAAATAAAGATGTAACTAAGAGAGTTTTATAATATGACTTTCATCCTAAAAATTAAAACTAAAATTCTAAGTGATTAATTTTTATATACAATAAATCCTTTTGAACAGGAGATATGACAATGGGTGTTTTATCTTATTGCAAAATTGATGACATGGTTATCACTCGCAATATGCAGAATCATTTGAATGAAATCGAATCAAAAGTAGCACTCGGTAATTTGTTGGCGACATCGGTTGCATCATCGCAATTTATACAAATTTTCTCTGGACGAATGAGTGCGGGTAAAAGACTGCAAACCATTTATGAGCATGATTGGGAAAAGTTCGGGCAAGCGATGGCAAGTAGCCACTTTGTAACAAAAGAACTCGTTAATCGTATCGCTGACAAAGCGAGATTAACCTCAAGAGGCAAAGAGCAAGACTTTTGGAAGTGTGTATATGATGCGACTCGCTACTAGTTTACTTTTATTGTCTACCAGCGCGTTTGCCGATGTGCAAACTTCTTACGACGCCCTAAACGCCAAGTTTTCAGAGTGTTCAGCCATTCAGCCAATAAGTGGTGATATGCGTGACAAGTGGCTGGAAAGTCAGTCTGAACTGGTTGTTAAAACGATGCTGCTAACGCTAAAACACCGAGCTTTTCAGCAGTGCATAGCAGACGCTGACAAGGAGTATTTGTATCAATCTTTTCTCGTTTATATCAACACCGGAAATAGAGAACCGTTGGATATTTACCTGTCTTTACGAGAAAATGACCTATTGAAGAGTCAAAAACAGGTCATAGACGCTGAGTTTCTAGAAAATGCTGACAGATTAGCCCAATTGCGCGTATTTTCAGTTAACTTCGATACTTTGCAAGCGTACGAAGAATTTAAAAAACAAGCCAATCATTAGCCGTGTACTTTTACGGCTTTTTTGTTTCTGCACAACTGCGATCATGGAACATAGTACTTCGAGTCGATAAGGCTTGTTTTCAGCAACTATTGCGGTGACTAGTGAATGGTTTTCTATGAATACTAAGAGAATTAGACGTTTCTAGTTGGTATGACAGCCAGAGAAATAAACGTCTAATAAAACTTTAGGACTCAAAATGGAATATGTGTCACTCATTTTTTCTGCACTAGCGTTTGGTTTAAGCTCATTTACGTTTTATTGGGTTCACTTGAGGGTTAACCACGCCCTCCATCTTGTTAGAATTAATAATACTGGAGAATTCAATAGCCCGCGCTTTGCCATAGTTAATAGCGGCTCAAAAGATATTTTGGTAACTTCGATTTCCGGCTGGTTCGTGCAAAGTGACCAAGCTCGCTTCTCTCCTGCACAGAGAGTGGAAATTGGCGAAGGGCCATCAATGTTAATAAAAGCAGGTACTGCTACGCAATGTAAGATTAATTTTCCTGCTTCAAGTTTTACAAACTCATTTGTAACGAGTGGTAAGTTGCTTGATGGATTAACTGAAAGTATTTACGAATTTGAATTTACTATTGACGTTGACTGGGTTGATTGTCAGGCGTGTAGCCATAAAGTTAGCGTACCATTTGCAAAGTATGGATTTGAGGAAAGTGGGCGCATTCGTTCGTTTTCTCCACTTGATACAAAGCATAACCTGTACAAAAGTTAGACAAAATATGAATTAGGCAACTTCTGCCGTCTTGATAGCTAATGCAATAGCTGCCGCCAGTTCTATCACTGATAATTTACACGCTCCTCAAGTCCTAATTCAGTGAAGTACGAGTTGTTTTGAGTAAAAAGCAATCGGCGTGCATCGACACCAGTCCAGACCGCTTCTAAGTTAACTATTCCAAGGCCCTTAATATGGGGCCGTGCTTATCAAGCCTTCTGATCACGATTGAGGCTTGAGTCCTAATTTGATCCGCAGCTCAGGTTAATGAATCTTTATTTGATGAAGTCAAAGTTTTTCTTGGTTGTTGAAGCTAGAGCTGAATTAACTGAAAAGGAAGATAGTGCTTATGGGCATTCAAAAAGATATTGGTGTTGTACCTGGTTGGCAGGGGGGCTTTGAACAGTCAAACCCTGAATTTGCATACCCTAATCCAAACCTAACCTCACTGCCAATGCTAGACAATATGGCGAATATTGACTTGCTTCAACGTCAGCAAGCGGTGAAGTGGCCAGAGTTCAGTTGGGAAACGGAAAAAGGCAGCGAAAACCCAAAACGCTGCTTTCAGATGTTTGCCCCCGATATTTCAAGGCTCGGATACACAGATGAAGGGAGAGTGTATTCGATTATCTGTCCTCAGCAAGGGGTCTACTCGCCCTCTCTAGGGACCATGAATATTGAAGTCACCGTGACAGGTCAGCGAGGTTGGGTGAATGAAACCGATCGTGACCTAGCAGCTGATATGAGCGTGGTTGGCAAAATTTGGTTTAGCCCAAGTGCACTGCAAAAACCTATTGTGAAGTTGTTATGGTCTCACTTTGAAAAGAGTAAACAACCTTTTCCTTTTCGAAAATCGAGTGCGATTGTTGTTTATACCCACAAAGTGGGGCAAGCGGATCAACCGATATTCCCGCTACTTAAAGGCGAAAGTACCGATTTTGATATCCCTAATTTTGCCAAACACCCACAAGCATGGAGTGTCGGGCATTTAGGCGTAGAAATCGGAGCGCCTTTAAGGACGGGCTACCCAGTGGTTGATGAGTTTAACAAGCTGATCATGGATGTGTTTAATTTAGGCTCAGGCAATATGCTGCAAATGGGTAATGTGCTGACTTGGAACGTCTGGTTTACTGAGCCCGAGCTCGTTAATACTGAAGAATGGAGAACCCATGCCCAAAGGTGGCGTGAATCTATCGATGTGGACCATTGCTCTCCAGATGGGGATGGAAGCGAAGCTAAATACTTTGATGGCAGTCCATTTAAACCTAATTTCGATCTTATTAAAGAGCTAGAGAAGGAAAAAATCGGCCACTTTCTCGGTCATTTGGAAGGAGAGATCAAAGAAGGCATCAGTAAGTGCCTTAAAGACATTTAAGTCTATGCCTCCGCTGCCTTACTAACAGGAAGCGGGGGCTTGAACGCTTGCCTTATGAAAAATGATATGGAACATCATTTTAGGGCAAGTGTTCTCTGCAGAGTATAGAAAGACAAGCTTAATTATCACCCTTTACGGGGAGACTAACGGGTAACTGACCAGAATAAATAATATCTTTTGTATTCTTATCAACTATTTTGTATTGCAATCCAGTCACTGTTGTTGGTTTGGTTAAATAGATAAAAGTCTGGTCAGTTCCTTTTCCTAGATAGGTTGCCGATCCTTGACCTCCTCCACCCTTGCAAATCTCAAATGAATAGCCACATGTAGGACGAATAAAAATCAGTGATTCTTTGTTGACATTGTAGTCAAAGTAAATATTGATTTTTGAGTTAGCCACTAATTTACCGTCAACTCCAGATATTTTTAACTGATTTATGGCAAAGGAATCATTTTCACTAGAAAAGCTGTTACATGAAAATAAAATAAAAATATATAATAAATATCTATTCATCTAATGCTCCTATTGATATAATAAAGACTTAATTTATTTTTTAAACTTTAAAAATAATAACCTACATAAAAATATTAATTTTGTCTATCAAGTGTTTCATCTAATACACAAAAATTAGGATCTATCAATAAATATAATATTGATGGTTATTTATGAATGATTTGTTATGGTCTGGATCCATAAATTTAAGTGGTTGTAATATCAAAAGTATCTTTATCGTTATAGGATTTATTTTCTTGAAAGCTTTTGTTTCAACACTGTCAGAAGGCTTGAGTATTTTGGTATACAAGTAACTCATCATATTGATCACAGGAAGGTAAGGATGCCAATTCTAAAGAAATCTCTTATAACAGTTTTATGTTTTTGTTCCATTTCAGTGTTTGCTGATGATAATGAATTTAATACGAATATTGATAATCTATTTGTTTCAAAAAAGATAAATATAGATGAGTATAATAATTTGTATCGTTCTTATTATGGTTCTGCGACACCCAAAGACTCAGCTGAAAATCAACAAGTAAGTTTAGATGAATTAAATTTTGATGATGTTGCAAGCTTTGATACTTATGAGGCTTTAGTAGAATCTTTCAAATATATGAGAGATTATGATAGCTTTGAGCAAAAAATACCATTTATTGCAACTGGTGATTCACCATTTGAAGGCGACTGGTACCAAGATTCTCCTGATTTGGATGAGCACTTTCCAAGAAGATTAAGTTGGCTTGCTATGCATACTGGTTGCGAAACAAGAGCAACATTAGGCGGAAAAGTTATTGAAGAAAAATATGGAATAAAACTTAAAAAACTGTTTGTTTTTGGTAATTTATCGGCTGATGCGGGTCAGTTCTCCCCTAACCCTAGCGAAGATATTGTAAGGTGGGGTATGCATAATGCTGTCTTGGCCAAAGTGGGCAATGATGAAAATATTTATGTTTTAGATCCAGCTATCAATCCAGATGCGCCTACATTACTCGATGATTGGTATACAGCAATTAACTTTGACCAAGAAGATCAAAGATCATTTACCGGAAGCGTGTGTAATTTGGAAACTTTGAGTCAGTCCGACGATTGTGAAAGTACGGATGAAAGTGCTTATGGTGATGCACTCGAACGTTTAGAGGGATTAGAAGATGGATATTCAGGCTACCTCAATGAAGAATGGCGCAGTGTTCAAGTGCGTCAGAATGATCCCTATGAAGTATTAGGAAACAACCCTCCATGGGACCTTAATGAGTAATGGAACCGTTCCAAGCTGGCTACATGAACTACGGTCAGCTTTGAGCTAACCCGCCAGAGTGTTAAATTGGTGACTAATAAATCGATTTGAAGGTGGTGATAATCTGCTCGGAGTGAAGTGTTTACTTAGACTACTATTAGCGCAACTAGCCCTAAGAATAAAATCATTTGATGACAGTACTTAGTACGCAGCTACACAACGGTAAATTTTTTTAAGAAAAAGATATCTATTGCTTCGATATAGTGTATAGTGTTCTTTAGCTCATACGGTGAGCTATTAATAGCTTATTTAGTTCAAGACTCTCAGTTTTATTCCGATTTGATTCGTCATCTCTTTTCTGCGATACCTTTTTCTTCATTCCTTATTTAGTAGCTCGCTTATTTATTTAAACAATCTATCGAGATATTCATGTCAAATAAAACAACTGGCTCAGTAAAATGGTTTAATGAAACTAAAGGTTTTGGGTTTATCACTCCAGACAACGGCGGTGCCGACCTATTTGTTCACTTTAGATCAATTGCCACTGATGGCTTTAAAACGCTTGCAGAAGGCCAAAAAGTCTCTTTCAACGTAGAGCAGGGCGGTAAAGGCCCACAAGCTGCTGACGTTACTGTTCTCTAAGAGCCTAAGCGAGATCTTGCTCTTTTCCTAGTGATGGTGAGATCTCCCTTTGTATGTTGAATAAGGAGTAGAATGAATCGAAGAAAAGTGTATTGGTATTATGTTTTGCGTGAGCAAAAAATACCAAAAGAGAAGAAATTAATTGTACCAAATCAGATATTATCTTTATCACAATAAAGAATCATGGTCATCGACCATAAATCAGCTCAACAGCGACGTGTTGCAACGTCATATTCTCCCCAAAGCAAATGCGAACTTCTTTAATCTGAATTTTTCATTTTGTGAGTCCGAAAATACGGGTGAAATAAAAAATTCACAGGGTATGGTCTTGGGAAATTTTACTATTTCATCGTGCAAAGGAGACTAGACGTTGAAAAAACCAACAGGTCGTAAATTAAAAACCATCAATGTTGAAGATAACATCAACGATGATCGCAAAGAAAGTATTCATAAAATAAGAAAAAAAATCGAAGACATCCTACTGGAACGTGAACAGAAAAAGTTGTGGGATCTGTGAGGTAAACATGCGAAAACCAATGAAAAAATCAAATACAAGAATACGGAAAAATAACTTCGAAGAACGATTTTCCGCTATGGTGGCGGAATATAACAAGGCGAAAAACCTTCTGGATACCATGAGTGAAGGAACTCCAGAATATGCCAAACAAAAAAAGGTGTGTGACAGGTTATTTGCAAATGCTGAAAAATTTATCAACGCCAAATAAAACGGTCAACTGCTGCTTAGGTAACCATACTAGGTCTCTCATTCGGTAGGGACCTCTCAATAAGTCAGTTTAATTCTGCCTCCTTGTAGTTGAGGGCGTTCAAAAATCTGTGTCAGCTAATTTTGGCTCGTTATCTTTTTGGGCTCGTGTGGCATGTGTCTGTGAAGTTTACTATCTTGTGCTTACTGCTCTAGTTTATTGATTAGTAACAGCGTTCAGTTGGACATCTGGACTCAATTGAGTATAAGGACTGCCATGAAATATAGCTTTAACTTTCAAGATGCAAGTCAAATATTTGTTGGTGCGTTTGCATTAGCCGTCCCAATCTCTTTTTCAGAAGAAGCTTGGCGTTTGGGTGAAACTCTACCATTGCTAAATTTAGTAATGCTGTTCTTTCTGTCACTAATATTTCTCACTTTATATACCTTTGAAAGTGTCTTTGAGCGTAATATTGCCCATCGTAAATTTGTATTTGTACTCCGTATAATTGTCGCTTATCTGATCACTGCTTTAGTGGTTATCTTGGTCTTACTGTGCATCAATAAATTCCCTCTGCTCTCCGACCCATTCGTTGCGATTAAACGCGTCATTATTATCTCTATGCCTGCCTCGATGGGAGCAATCGTTGTAGATAGCTTTGATAAGGAGTAGCTATCTTTCTTCTGCGTCACGACACAATGCATATATGGCTACCTTAGTTATTTAATGTTGACTCACTTTTTGTTGTTTTTGGTGGTGTCGATTTGTCGTATGAGCCCTAAGTCCTCTTCGTCTCCGTTAGTTTGTTAGATAAAAAATTAGACATCAAAACAATTAGAAATGATGAATATCTAAAATTACTTCTTAATCTGCTTAATTGTCTACTCTTTATAGTGTATCCTTGTATGTATAATGTTTAGTTGTCTAAATAATTTAAATGTTGTTAGAGTTGATTAGATTGCCACAAAGACAAAGGATGGGAGTATGCCTCATACTGTGGAAAAAGTGAGTGGTTCATCAATGTCTGCTTTTGATGATGTCTTGGACAACGTCATTCTTAAGCCTGAACCAAAAGATAGATACAACAGAATTCTAGTGGTGCCAGCATATAAGGGCATAACAGATGCTCTTCTGGAAAATAAGAGCACAAATGAAGCAGGGGTGTACCAATATACCTTATGTGAGGGAAGTGAATGGGAAGGCAAGCTTGATAGCGTTATTCAGAGACTGTTATTCGTGAATGACAGTCTATTTGCTGACCCTATGCTTCGCAGAGAAGCTGATGATTTCATATTAGAGCGTGTGTCTCGCACACGTCAGTGGATTCGACATCATCTATCAATGAATGACAGAGAACAGAACTTACCTACTCACCGGTATATGGGGCATATTCGAGGTCGACTAGCATCTATAGGCGAAGCTCACAGTGCTTTTAATACGGCATTGAAGGCAGAGTGTTACGGTGTTAAAACCAAGTTTATAGATTTGGCAGGTTCACCGAGTGATCCACACAAATCGCTGGATATCCAGGTTCGTAGTAACTTAGGGGATCTCGATTTGAGTAATGAGCTTCCGGTTGTTGCGGCGTATACCTCTTGTGATTCTGAAGACTATTATCAGAATGATCGACGCTATGGAGATACCACACTGAGTAAGATTGCAGCCTTTACTGAAGCCGAGCAGGCAATTATACATAAGTCCCATTTCCTTAGCTCAGGAGACCCATCATTAATTGGTGCTGACCAGGTAAACCCTCTCGGCCAATTGAGCTATGAAGTTGCGAACCAATTATCAGAATTGTCGGAAGAAGTCGTACACCCTGTAGCTATCGAGGAGTTATCTCAAAAGAATATCGACCTGCGGGTTAAATGTACCTTCGAACCTGATAATCCAGGGGCTTTTATTAGTCGTCGTCATTGCCCGAAAAAGTCGAGGGTTGAAGTGATTTCTGGTAAAGAGGGGGTGTGCGTTTTAACAGTGACTTTAACGGATAATAATTTGGATAAACTGAACTCACATTTTCTATCATTGCCGGATATCAGTTTACTGCATCATGATGTAATCGGGAAAATAGCTTATTACTACTTTGACTGTACAATGTCTCACTTTGGAAAAATACTAACAAAGGCAAAAAAACTTTTGCCAGATGGTGACTTAACCGTTCAGCGAGTCGCTTTACTTTCAGCGATTGGAACCAAGATAGATTTTAAAGAGGTGCTTTCAGTTGGATGCAGTGCTTTGAAACAACATGGAATAAATCCGGTTAACATCCATTTGTCTGCTGATGGTCATAGCGTGATATTCATTGTGGCCAGTGCTCAATTTAGGGCGGCATTGTGTGCATTACATAGTGATTTTTTAGAGAGCTTCTGAGATTTCGTATAATCTAACTAAACACCTTCGACATTAGAGTAGGTGCCAACATAATCTCCATCTCGCATGTTTTTTATGACGTCTTCATCCACCTTGTCACTCGGTATATAGGTGATGTCGCGCCTTTTTATGGGTAAGCCAACTAGAAACAGGTCCCCATTTTCTTTTTGGTTGAGATTTTTTGTGACCTTGATAAAAAAGTTAGATAACTCAGCAGTGATATCAATTGCGTTATAGGCTTCTTCACTTACCCAGTCTGAGAAAAAGTGACGTCGGGTTTTAAAGTCTACTTTACCGTTAATGTATCGGGTTTGGATAAGATTATCTTTGAAGTCATCTAGCTGCTCTGATTTTCGCAAGGCTTCGACGTAATCAAGGTAAGTAAAGCAATCGAGCTCACCTAGCTTGATCACTAACTGTTCATCGGTATTTTGACTGCCAATCATCCGATTTGCAGCATAGGGAACATCGATAAATACAGAAGAAAGCTGGCGAATTTTGTCTGAGATAGGAAGTTGTTCCGTATCAATGATGGCTTCTAAGCGTGCCTGAGCTAGGGTATAAAACGAAGCATAATCAGAAAACAACCTTGTTTCACTGTTGTTTGCATCTCTGGAAGATGACTCTGTGTTCCAAGCAGATGCTGAATGAGAGAGCGCGCTAACGCAAAGCACCAATAGGGTTGTTAACTGCTTCATAACAATGACCTACTTCGAGTTCTAGGTGTTTAGGGGATAAATAAGCGCTCGCATCAGTCTCGCTATTTATCCATAAAGATCTGGCATTTTAATGTTAATGCCATCATTAGTCTGTTTTGAATTTGAGACAATACCGAATTATTTTATGAGAAGCCGATCGCTTGTTACTACAAAGTCACAAGGTGCTCTTCTATCTCATATTTTTTTGTATAGGCTAAATTTATAGAGTTACTGAGTGTTTCGATAACCTAATGCCAAGGAGCCGGTATGGATGAGGCCTACGACAGAAACTTGATTGGCTATGGTGCTAGTCCGCCTCACCCCAAGTGGCCGGATGGTGCACGTGTTGCACTGTCATTTGTGCTCAATTATGAAGAAGGAGGAGAACGTTGCCTCTTGCATGGCGATGATGAATCCGAATCCTTCTTATCTGAAATTCCCGCTGCTATGCCCATTCCAAGTGCTCGGCATATCAGTATGGAGTCTATCTACGAATATGGTAGTCGCGCTGGCGTATGGCGTGTTTTGCGTTTGTTTGAGCAATATTCATTTCCCTTGACAGTTTTTGCGGTTGCCATGGCGATTGAGCGTCACCCGAATGTGGCAAAAGCAATGGTAAAAGCAGGACATGAAATATGTAGTCATGGATATCGCTGGATTGACTACCAGCATATGGAAGAAGCGCTCGAACGTGAGCATATGGCCAAAGCGATACGTGTTATCGAACAAGTGACGGGCACTCGTCCGCTAGGTTGGTATACTGGCAGGACGAGCCCCAATACTCGCCGCTTGGTTGCAGAAGAAGGCGGTTTTTTATACGACTCTGATGCTTATGATGATGATTTGCCTTATTGGCACACAAAGGCAGGGCGTCCCCAGTTAGTTGTTCCTTATACCTTGGATGCCAACGACATGCGTTTTGCTACCACACAAGGTTTTAATAGTGGTGAGCAGTTCTTCCAGTATTTAAAAGACAGTTTCGATGTTTTATACGAAGAAGGAGCGTTGGCGCCAAAAATGATGTCTGTTGGTTTGCACTGTCGTTTGATTGGTCGTCCTGGGCGAATTGCAGCGCTAAAACGCTTTTTGGATTATGTCCAAGCAAAGGAAAAAGTATGGGTATGTCGGCGCATTGATATTGCTCGGCATTGGCATCAGCACCATCCATATTGCGTGGGAGAGAACTAAGATGACCCACTTTAGTTCATGCACGCCTTCAAGCATGTCCTTGAATGAATTTGTTGATCAGTTTGGTGAGGTGTATGAGCACAGCCCTTGGATTGCGAAGTCTTCTTACCAACAAGGGCTAAGCGAAAAAGACGATGACATTGAGTTCTTACACCAACGTATGGCCCAAGTACTAATACAAGCTGATAGAAACAAGCAGCTTGGTGTTATTTGCGCCCATCCAGATTTAGCAGGACGGGCTGCAATAGAGAAGCAATTGAGTCATTCTTCTCACAAAGAGCAAGCAGGGGCTGGACTTAGCCAATGTACTTTGGAGGAGTTTAAGTTATTTACTGAGTTAAATGATAGATACAAAAGCCGCTTTAATTTTCCCTTCATTATGGCTGTGAGGGGGGCGAATAAAGCACAAATTATCGATGGCTTTAAAACCAGAATTGATAATGAACCTGAGTTTGAATTTGCTCTAGCTCTTGAAGAAGTGAATAAGATTGCGCTATTTCGTTTACGAGATATGTAAATGAGCCACTTTCTGAACTCTGGTAAACAAGCACTGATGTGCAAGTAGATTGGTGAGGGTACCGCCATGTCATTAGACGTTGAACATTATATTAATCTTGCTGATGAGAAGCTTGGTGCTCAGGTGATTTATGCCACGGATGACTTCTTTGCGGATAAAAGTCGTTTAATACAGCGGGCTGATCCCAAATGGCGAGAAGGCGTTTACGATGAAAATGGAAAATGGATGGATGGCTGGGAAAGTCGCCGTAAACGTGAAGAAGGCCATGATTTTTGTATTGTGCGCCTTGGCTTAATTGGAGTGGTTGCAGGCGTAGATATCGATACCTCCTTTTTTACCGGAAACTTTCCGCCTGCAGCATCAATTGATGCCTGCTATTGGCCTGATGGCGATCCGTGTGCGCTAACTCAATGGCGAGAAATCCTACCTAAAATGACGTTATATGGTAATAGTCACCACATAGAGAAAATCGATAGTGACGAAGTATATACTCACTTACGTCTCAACATTTATCCTGATGGTGGTGTCGCTCGTTTACGAGTTTATGGCCGCCCCAGCGTCGATTGGCAAGGCTTGGATCAAAGGCAAAGGGTTGATCTTGCAGCGGTTGAAAATGGTGGCCGCGCATTGGCATGCAGTGACCAACATTACGGCAATAAATCCAATATTTTGGGAGTTGGGCGAGGCGAAAATATGGGAGATGGTTGGGAAACGGCTCGCAGAAGAACGCCGGGTAACGATTGGGTACTTGTCGAGTTGGGACACGCCGGAAATATCGAGTGTGTCGTGGTGGATACAGGACATTTTAAAGGTAATTTTCCCGACTATTGCTCGATTCAAGCTGCTTATGTTGAAGATGAGACAGGCGAGGCATTGATAAGCCAAAGCGCGCTTTGGTCTGAGTTATTACCTCCTCAAAAACTCAACGCCGATGATATTCATGAATTTACCGCAGAAGTGGTGGGTTTGGGGCCTGTGACTCACGTACGATTAAATATTTTTCCGGATGGAGGCATCAGCCGCTTACGTTTATTTGGTACCAAGGCGTAAAGGTGGTAAAGCGATGGTGATTAAATCAAGACGGTTAATTGTTGAGACGCTCACATCCCAAGAGTTTGCTACCTTTGGTGACGTGATTGAGATCGATAACCGCCAGTACACCAGTATCAATAATGGCCTTGCGCACCGCTACCATAAGCTTGCGACAGCGGATGTGCTGGATGAAGGTGGGGAGGCCATTATCAGTATCTTCAAAGCACGTATCCCAAGCTTTCCACTAATCATTGATTCACTGGAGCGTCATCCACTTGGATCGCAGGCTTTTATCCCACTTCTAGGAAACCCGTTTTTAATCCTTGTTGCACCAAAAGGTGATAGCCCAAAGTCTTCTAAAATTAGGGCATTTGTCACCAATGGCCATCAAGGGGTGAACTATTTCAAAGGCGTTTGGCACTTCCCTTTACTCGCATTGGTGGAACGGGATCAATTACTGGTTATTGATCGAGATGGGGCCGGGGATAATTGTGAGACTAAAGCATGTGATGGCGGTGCGGTTGAGTTGCACAAAGAATCGATCCCTTCTTCCACTTTATTAGGATTAAGCTGGCGTTAAACAGGAGCTCACTATGGATCCTCACATCACAGAGTGGCTAAATTTAGCAATTCGTTGGGCTCATATGGTGGTGGGTATTGCTTGGATTGGTGCCTCTTTCTATTTTGTTTGGTTGGAAAATAATCTTAATCGCGTTAATCCAAAACAAGGATTAGCGGGCGATTTGTGGGCTATTCATGGTGGTGGTATCTACCATCTTGAAAAATATCAGCTCGCCCCGAACAACATGCCAGAGCGTTTGCATTGGTTTAAATGGGAGGCCTATTTTACGTGGATAACGGGCATGCTGCTCATGTGTGTTATCTACTATTTTAATGCAGAGCTTTATCTTATGGCCCCCGACTCGAAGCTTTCGGCATCCAGCTCGGTGGCGGTCGGTATCCTATCTCTTGTTGTGGGATGGTTTGTTTATGATGCAGTGTGTGACTCTGCACTTAGGCGCACACCGATAATGTTGGCATTGGTCCTGTTTGCTTTCTTTGTTGCTACCAGTTATGGCATGGTTCAGGTGTTTAGCGGGCGTGGAGCTTATATTCATATTGGCGCTATGATAGGCACTATTATGGTTGGTAACGTCTTTAGGGTTATCATGCCAGCTCAGCGTGATTTGGTTAAGGCGATACAAGAGCAGCGCCCACCTGATCCCGCATTGCCTGCAAAAGCATTACTTCGTTCTAGGCACAACAATTACATGACGCTTCCTGTCCTATTTATTATGATCAGTAATCACTTTTCTAGTACTTATGGCTCAAGCTTTAACTGGGCTATTTTGGCCGGTTTATCTGTTGTGGGTATTATGCTGCGCCATTATTTTAATACTCGTCATCTCAGTCAGAAGTTTGTTTGGCTTATCCCTGCAGCTGCACTGGGAATGATTATATTGGCCTTCGTTTCCTCGCCATATAAATACACAGGCAACGCAAAGCAGAAAACTCATGGTATCGCTATGGCGAGCGTGGATGATGTGGAAATGGGGCTTATTAACTTTGAGGAGGTCAATGATGTTATTCAGCTGCGCTGCGCAGTTTGTCATTCTGCCGAACCTTCCCACCCTTTATTTTCAACCGCGCCTGCTGGTGTGGTGTTTGATTCGCCACAAGACATTTTGCATCACATCCCCTCTATCGTCAGCCAGTCGGTTCAGAGCAAGGTGATGCCACCAGGGAATACTACTCAAATGACAGATGAAGAACGTACTCTTATTGGAGTATGGGCGGTGCAAGAGAGGCCGGAGAAGGAGTAAATTCGTTTTAGATGTTGTCGTGGTATGTTGATGTTTTGTATTTGGCATCAATCAGTTGAATCAAGCAGACTCGCTAAGTATGGCCTAATATTCGTCTATACTGAAAGACAAAGTCATAAGTCTTGAAAATGAAACCTGTATCATTTCTGAGAGGTTACTATGCGCCAAGCCGTTTTTGTCAGTTTGATGAGTATGGGATTGCTGTTTGCCAATGTGGTTGCAGCCCTGCCTGCTCCAGAAGGAGAGCCAATACTCTGGGTATCTGGCAAGATCACTGAGTCTAATAGCCCGGATGGCGTTGAATTTGACAGTAAGATGATCAAACAGCTAGAGCAGGGAAGCATCACAACTCACAACCATGTTGTTGCAAAAGCGCTCGAATATAAAGGGCCCAAACTGAGTGCTTTGCTGGATTATGTCGGAGCCAAAGGGTCGTCACTTAAAGTGGTTGCTTGGGATGACTATGTGGCTACTATCCCAATAGCAGATATCAGAAAGTACGGCGTATTACTTGCCACTCATGAAGACGGTATTAAAATGACCATTGATGGAAAAGGGCCTTTCTTCATCATTTTTCCGTTTGCAGAATACCCAGAGTTAGATAAAGACATGTACTATGCATTGTCAGTTTGGCAGGTGCGCGATTTGATCGTCGAGTAACTTACATGAGCGAGAGTTTCTGGGAAAGAGGTCGACACTTCGTTGCTATTATCTCGGCACTTTGTCTTGTTTTAGTGGCGGTTATTGTTTACGTTTTTTTCTCAGTATCGAAAATAAAAGAGGTGACACCAGAGCCCTATGTCACCATCATTAACAATAATATCACCGCAAAAACTAAGTTGCTAACTGTAAAGGCAGCCATCCTTACCTATACTTCTCATAGGGACAAAAAACATCTAGCACAGCTCAAGTTCAAATCTAAAGTGTTTCGAGCGAGCATCTATCATGATTTACTCGCAGAAAGAACGCTTGACTTGCACTCTGATTATGGTGATGTCAATGAACTCAAGCAGATCAATGACCAAATCGCTCAAGCTTTTGACGGTATAGACAAGCTCACTTTGGGTGATATACAAAGCGCTCAAAGTGTCATCGTTTTGTTTGATAGATCCTACAAGCGACTGAACGCCTATCTGGCGGGATTTGTGAACAGCGTTCAGCACAGGCAGGCGGAATTCCTTGATTTTAAAGAGTCATTTTACAACAAGCAGTACGTTTATTTGGGCATTATCCTTTTGTGTTCAATGTTAATGATTGGTGTGATTTCCTGGATGTACTTGAACCAAATACGTTTGGGGAAAGCTCTAGAAAATAAAACAAAAATCATGGAGGAAGCTAAAAAAAATGCTGAGCAAAGCGCAAGTGCTAAAGCTCGCTTCTTGGCCAATATGTCGCATGAAATGCGCACGCCTCTTAATGCGATTATTGGCTTGAGTCAAAAGGAGTATTATCGATCATTAGATGAGCAGACACGCCATTTTATCGCTATGATCAATAGCTCGGGTGAACATCTTCTAAAGCTTATCAACAATGTTTTGGATTTGAGCAAAATAGAAAAAGGTCGTTCGGCGATATCTTACGGTGACTTTTATATCAGCGAGCTTATTGATGTGTCCAAAACCGTATTTGTGAATTTTGATAAGCAGCGTGATGTAGAGGTTTTTTATAGTACAGGCCTAACAAGCAATTATAAAATTCGTTCAGATAAAACCAAGCTTGTACAAATTATCAATAATTTAGGTTATAACGCCCTTAAGTTCACCGAGAAGGGATTTGTTGACTTATCCATCTCTATTGTGAAGCAAGAGGACCAAACTCAACTCAACATTTGTGTGAAAGATAGTGGTATAGGGATGACCCAGGAGCAGCTTGACAAAGTGTTTCAAGAATTTACTCAAGCTGATGAATCGATCACACGAAAGTATGGAGGAACGGGACTTGGGCTATCCATCTGTCAATCTTTAGTCTCTATGTTTGGCGGTAGAATACAAGTAAGCAGTGAACTCGGGCAAGGCAGCGAGTTCGTCGTCAACATACCTACACAGATAATTGAAGAAAAGCCTTTGCTGAACCCGTTATGGGAAAAGAAATCGGTACAAGTTATTGCCAGTCACCAAGGTGTACGCTCATTGATAATTCGAGAATTAGACGCTTTGGGCCTTTATGATCCGCAAGGCTCGACATTATTGTATTACCTTAGCAATGGAGAGCAATTGGGTGATCAACTTAATCAATTCGCTGAGACCAAGCCTGATTCTATATTGGTCTATGGTCATCTGAACACTACTATGCCTTTGTTAGATAACACGAGATTGCTAAGTAAGCCTTATAATTTGTTAAATTTGATCGATCATTTACAAGAGGAAGTGATGTTATCAGTGTCCACTTCTGACAGTAACAATAACAATGCTGAAGCACAGCCTGAGCAAAGAAAGATCTCAGTCATGCTGGTGGAAGATATTCGCATGAATCAAATAGTGGCGGAAAAAATGTTGTCGACATTGAGCGCAGAAACAACAACGGTCAACAATGGGCAAGAATGTCTCGATGTATTGCGTCAGCAAAGCTTCGACATCATCTTTATGGATATACAGATGCCTGTAATGGATGGCCTAGAAGCTGTAAAGCGAATCAAGTCTGAAGGCCTTGCGCCAAATACACCAATTATTGCCCTAACTGCTAACACGTTTGATAATGATGTGGAGCAATACTTGGAACAAGGGTTCAGTAATGTTCTTGGTAAGCCTTTTAAATTGGAATGGTTAAAGGGCATACTCGATAAGCATGCCCATCATCGAGGGTAAGCTTCTTTCGACCATTCGTTTAGCGAGTCTTTATACCCACTAACATACCGACACGCTGGTTTTCGATGCCAAGTATCCGTTTCTTAAATGAGGGTGCCCAAATCATAGCAGTGTGCTGAGAAGATGCTGTTGAAACCTGCTTTTATCAATTGCCTCTCGCCAGTGTAACTCAGAGTTGAAGCAGACACCCACTCCTGCTGTGTTAGCACCGAGCGCAGAAGTAACAGGCTTGAGTAGCTTAGATGAGGTTAACTGGTAAATTAGCTTTCCTGGTGAATTGGTATGCTCTTTCCCTTCATAGAAGTTTTCAAAGATGATCACTATGCCCTCAGATCCAAGCATATTGTAGGCTGATCTCAGTCCTTCTAGCTCTAGAGCGTGGGTTTCTGCATAGGAATGAGCAATAAAGTGGTGCAGTACCCAGTTAAACTGGATCATATCGTAATCTTGCAGTCCCGTGAACTCCTGATAGACACTATTTCCTCCCCCTGTGTCGAGAAAGTGAGCTTGTTGAGGATTCAGTAATCTAATCTTTTCAGACATAATAAATACCGCCAGTATCAAGTAATTGGCAAATTTTATGCCGACCATCGCCAAAAGATAAGTTAATGTTTTATAGATACTTATAAGAATAAAAAATACTGATACTGACCGAGTTCTTATTTTGGAGTTTTCGTCTAAATTTATTAATCGCCTATCGAGCCTGTTTGAAAGGCTTTTTCTCCCATAATGTAGGTTTGATGTATGTTGCGTTCATCTCCAAGCATCATAAGTACAAACAATCGCTCTTCTAGCGTTTTGGCTTGCTTCATTCTCATCGTAAACAGCGACGTTGCGTGTAGATCGAGCACAACAAAGTCCGCTTCTTTACCGACTTTGAGGTTGCCTATTTTATCTTCTAGGTGCAGCGCTTTTGCTCCTCCTAGCGTTGCCAAATAGAGCGACTTTAGTGGATGTAGTTTCTCTTGCTGAAGCTGCATGATTTTGTATGCTTCATTCATGGTTTGTAATAGAGAGAAGCTGGTGCCTGCGCCTACGTCGGTCCCCATACCGACTCGGACTTGATGACTTTCTAGCTTGGAAAGGTTGAATAAGCCTGAACCGAGAAAAAGGTTTGAAGTTGGGCAAAACGCAACCGATGAATGAGTTTGTGCGAGGCGCTGGCATTCATGCTCCGATAGGTGAACTCCATGAGCAAAGACGGAACGCTTATGCAAAAGACCATAATGATCATAGACATCAAGATAGCCAGCGCGTTCAGGGAAAAGCGCTTTTACCCAATCAATCTCTTTAAGGTTTTCAGATAGGTGCGTATGCATATAAACATCTGGGAATTCTTTTAACAGTTTACCCGCCATTTTAAGTTGTTGTGGACTGCTGGTGGGGGCAAAACGAGGTGTAACTGCATAGAGAAGCCTGTCTTTGTTGTGCCATTTTTCAATTAATGCTTTTGAGTCTTGATAAGCAGACTCTGGAGTATCGGTTAGTTCTGGGGGAGCATTTTGGTCCATGAGCACTTTTCCCGCGATCATTCGTAAGCGTCGCTTATGTGCCTCTTCGAAAAAAATATCTACAGATTGTTTATGTATGGTACCAAAAACTAAGGCTGTCGTGGTTCCGTTATTCATCAGCTGTTGGAAAAATAAGTTGGCCTTATCTCTAGCGTATTGAGGATCGCTAAAACGCATTTCTTCTGGAAAAGTGTAGTTTTCTAACCAATCGAGTAACTGTTCACCATAGGAAGCGATAATCCCAATTTGAGGATAATGAATATGAGTGTCGATAAAGCCTGAGGTAATGAGTTTATTCTCATACTCTTGGATGGGAATTCTTGTTGACAGCATTTTCATTAGTTTATTTGACTCGCCAATATCGACTATGTATCCATCTTCAATGACGATAAGACCATCTTCAAAAAACTCATAACAGTTGTCGAGACCGACGTCTTTGGGATCGGCGATACAATGCAGGATGCTCGCGCGATATGCTTTGCGTTGACTTGCCATATAGACTTCCTTTCTTGGCTGCAGTCGGTAATTAGGCGATTTTTTCTGGTGCTGAACTGCCACTTTTCTCATTTTTTTCAGCGAATTGCAGATGTTTAGCACTACCTTGGTAGTGCGTTATCAGCTCTCCAGCAACAGACACAGCTATTTCGGCAGGGTGCTTACCGCTGATTTCACTTATGCCAATCGGGCAGGTAAGAGAATGGATTTGTTGCTTTGAGTACCCTCGCTGAGCTAAGCGCATATGGAATCGTTTTCGTTTCGATTTTGAACCGATGACGCCAAGGTATAGGCTGTCAGCTCGGTCCAATATGGCTTTTGTCAGATCGAAATCGAGCTGATGGTTGTGTGTCATGACTAGGTAGTAGCTTTGGGCAGCTTGCTCTCGGACTTCAAAAACAGGGTCATCAGAGACAACCTTTGTCACATTACTTGGGACTAAGTCAGGAAAGATGTCACTACGCTGGTCAATCCAAGTGATATGGAATGGGAGCGTCGACACAACATGTATAAGAGCTTGGGAGACGTGTCCAGCACCAAAAATGACCAAAGCTTTTGAGTGAAAACCGATCGGTTCAAAACTTAAGGTTGCAACGCCTCCACAGCATTGGCCTAATTTGGCACCAAGATTAAACCGCTCTATTTTTGGGGATGTTTGGCCAACAGAGAGCATGTCGCGCGCGATCTGTGTTGCCAAGTGTTCAAGGTGGCCACCTCCAATGGTTGCGATCAATCTATCTTCGGTAATCAGCATTTTGGTTCCCGCATTTCTTGGTACAGAACCTGTTGTTTCCAGTACAGTTACCATTACACAAGGTTGTTGATTTTGTTCTAGTTTGGCTAATTCGTGAATCCAATTGTCGCTGTACATGGTTTTCTCCTTAGCTGATTACCTATTTAAGGCCTCAGGCACTGGCATTTTTTGCCCTATGAATCGCCATTAACACCCGCTCAGGCGTTGCCGGGGTATTTAATTGTGGCGCTGGCCCTTTAGGTACAGCATAAGTAATGGCATTTCTTAATGCGCTCCATACAGAAATAGCAAGCATAAAAGGAGGCTCGCCGACCGCTTTTGAATGATAGACGGTGTCTTCTGAGTTGGCGTGGTTTTGAAGTAATTGCGTATTAAACTCCAATGGCATATCGGAGATAGCAGGAATTTTGTAACTTGCAGGTCCGTTTGTTGTTAAACGTCCTTGCCCATCCCAGCATAATTCTTCGGTAGTAAGCCATCCAACGCCTTGAATAAAGCCACCTTCAATTTGTCCTATGTCTATTGCTGGATTCAGTGACGCTCCAACATCATGCAGAATGTCCACTCGCAGTAGTTTGTATTCGCCAGTCAAGGTATCAATAATTACTTCCGAGCATGCTGCGCCATAGGCATAATAATAGAAAGGACGACCACGCGCTCTGTCATGGTCATAGTGGATTTTTGGTGTGCGATAAAAGCCTGTGCTCGACAGCGAGATCTGGTTGAAATAGGCTAATTGAACTAAGGCATCAAATGTCATCTGCTTTTTACCAGCCATGACATGACCGTTTTTAAATGCCACCTCTTTCGGCATTACCTTAAAGTGCTTTGAGGCAAACTTAATCAGCCGCTGCTTTATTGTCTTAGCGGCATTTTGCGCGGCTTTTCCGTTGAGATCAGTACCTGAAGATGCCGCAGTAGGGGAGGTATTTGGAACCTTGTCGGTATTTGTGGCTGTAATTTGAATGCGTTTTATTTCAACCTGAAACTCTTCTGCGACAATCTGCGCTATTTTTGTATTGAGGCCTTGTCCCATTTCAGTACCACCATGGTTAAGATGAATACTGCCGTCAGTGTATATATGGATAAGAGCACCAGCTTGATTTAAAAATTTAGCTGTAAAGGAAATGCCAAACTTCACTGGTGTAATGGCTAGGCCTTTTTTAAGAATCGGGCTTTGTTTGTTGTATTGATTAATAGACTTGCGGCGAGCTTGATATTTACAATCTTTAACTAGCTTATTGGTAATACTTGCTAGGCAATTATCTTCAACTTTTTGATGGTAATGGGTGATGTTTCGACCTTGGCCACCGTAATAATTAGCTTTGCGGATGTCTAGGGGATCTTTTTTCAGGTAATGGGCGATTTCATCCATGATGTGTTCTATTGTCATCATTCCTTGGGGCCCACCAAAGCCTCGAAAGGCGGTATTGGAGGCCTTGTTCGTCATACATCTGTGGCCAGTAACACTTGCAGCACCGAGATAATAAGCGTTATCTGAGTGAAACATCGCGCGGTCGACAATTGAACTGGATAAATCTGGCGAGAACCCACAATCACCGGAAACAACAAGGTCGATACCTTCTATTACACCCTCATCATTAAATCCCACCTTATACTGATTATAGAAAGGGTGCCTTTTTCCAGTGATTATCATATCTTCCATGCGCGGAAGACGCAGTTTGGTTGGCCGTTGAGTGAGATTGGCAATTACAGCGGCAATGCACGCAGGTATCGCCGCTTGTGTTTCTTTTCCACCAAAGCCGCCGCCCATCCTGCGTATTTCAATCACCACCTTGTTGATTGGTAAATTGAGAACCTGAGCGACTTTATGCTGCACTTCTGTTGGATTTTGGGTTGATGAGAAGACTTGCATTCCGCCATCTTCTGTAGGTATCGCGCTGCTTACT
This sequence comes from Vibrio aquimaris, assembly GCF_009363415.1. NCBI lineage: Bacteria > Pseudomonadati > Pseudomonadota > Gammaproteobacteria > Vibrionales > Vibrionaceae > Vibrio > Vibrio aquimaris. The sequence goes on from NZ_CP045351.1 coordinate 930,043, forward strand.
TGTGTTTCAAGATAAAAATGCTCTTGACCACCAATTTCAAGCTCACCTTCGATGATGTGTTTGGCACGCTTAAAGGCGCGTTGTAGGTTTCCTCGTGCCTGCTGATGACTTTCGCTGACAAACTGCTTTTGTTTTAGTGCCTGTTTAACGTCCAATTGAGGTGGAAGAGGTTGATACTCAATAGTAACAGCTTGTGCTGCTTCTCTCGCTGTATCGATTGAATTGGCGGCGATTGCAAAAATGGGTTGGCCATAATATTGGACTTCACCGTCTGCAAGTAAAGGGTCTCCGGGTAAAATTGCGCCTATGTCTATGTCTCCTAGAATATTTTGCTGTGTAATGACGCATGCGACGCCTGCAAAACCATAGCAAGAAGAAGTATCTAGTTTTGTTATTTTTGCGTGGGCTTGTGTGCTTGTCCCTATATACACATGCAGCTGATTGGGATATTCAAGTCGGTCATCAACATAAGTGGCCTCGCCCGTTACCTGTTTGGTAGCACTGTCGTGTTCGACGCTTTTACCCACGCCAGTTTTGAGCATTTTTTTGTATAATTTAGACATAGGTGGTCACTCGGGTTTCAATTTGACTGCTGAGATAGTTATATTCGATAAATAGCCGTTGAAGCATGTTTGCCGCAGTTATTGAACGATATTCCTTACTGGCTCGAAAATCGCTCATTGGCCTGAAATCTTTGCTCAATGAAGCCATCGCAGAGTCAATCGTCTCCTGACTCCATATATTACCTATTAGGGCTCTTTCGCATTGAATGGCCCGTTTGGGAATTTCAGCCATTCCACCAAAAGCGACTCGAGCACTGACGACTTTGCTATCGTTTACTTCAATATTGAAAGCACCACAGACTGCAGAGATGTCATCATCTAGACGTTTGGAAAGTTTGTAGGCGCGGAAAAAATCCTGCTTTCTAAGTTTGGGGATTTGGATCTGCTCAATGAACTCGCTTTTTTGTAGTGCTGTTATTTTATAACGGACAAAGAAGTCTTCGAGAGGTAAAGTCCGAGTTTTATTACCACAACGCAGCTTTAGCTTGGCATTTAGCGCGATGAAGGGCGGGGCAATATCACCAATAGGTGAGGCATTAGCAATGTTACCACCCAATGTACCCAAGTTGCGTATTTGCGAAGAGGCGAATCGATGTAACAGTTCGTTAAAGTCAGGAAACAGCCATACTAGTGCTTGCGCTGCATCAGTGATATTGGTGTTGGCACCAATGTGAAGCATCCCTTCTTTTTCAAAGCATACTTTCATATCTTCGACCAGGTGTAAGCAAATTAGAGTTTCAATTTCTTTATGTTGTTGAGTAACTTCGAGAGCGAGGTCCGTACCTCCTGCAACCAACTTGGCAGAGGGGTTTACACTGTAAACTTTGGCAAGTTCTTTAATGGTGCGTGGCAGGTAGGCTTTGAGTTCACCATATGTTAGTGATGCGGATTCTTGGTTTAGTCTCTTGAGTTGCAAAATGGTTCTCTTTTCATTGACAGAAAAATGATCGACTAAGGGTTGGTTAGACCTAAGAGAAAGCGCTGAATCTAGTATGCTTCTGTAGCCTGTGCAGCGACACAAGTTTCCTGCCAGAGATTCTATGATTTCTTGTTTGTTAGCGCTGGGTTTGTTTTTGACAAGTGCAAACATCGACATGATAAAACCAGGGGTGCAATATCCACACTGAGAGCCGTGATTCTCAATCATGGCTTGCTGAACAGGGTGTAACAGATCGCCTTGACGCAAATCTTCAACAGTAATGAGCTGTTTTCCGTGTAATGAAGATACGAATGTAATACAAGTGTTAATTGAACGATATTGGAGTTGACCGTGTTTGACTTCAGCCAAAACTGCGGTGCAAGCACCACAGTCTCCAGATGCGCACCCTTCTTTAGTTCCCGTTTTATAGATATGCGATCTTAAGTATTGCAACACCGTCATATTGGGTGAAATTTGATGTTCTTGTTTGACTTCTTGATTGAGCATGAAAGTAATCAAGAGACCTCCAATTTAGCACTGTTACGAGCTTTTCCTTGGCGGGTGAGATAATGCCAAGAAATCTATTGTCAATTTTAAGTATATGAATGATGGTCGATATTTTCTAACATCGAATAAAAGTAATTAACTTGTTTTGCTGAAAGTGACGGAGACAGCTTAATGAAAGGTAGAGGTGAGGGCGTTTAATCTCAGTATTAATCAGGTATGCTATTTATAAGATAAAATACCAGTCAACTAACGTCGACTGGTATTATGCTTTGACTAGATGTTATGAGTTAATAACTCGCTTTCAGAGTAACTCCACTGTATGTGCTGTAGGCATTAAGCATTATGTGATAGCGACCATTTTGTGTATTTGAAATGGTGCAAACCTCATTATTACCTGAGCGATAAGGGCGACAGTCCCAAGTGCCAGTTGTTGGTTGTGCGCCAAAGCGTACATATAGATCTGCATCACCAGCGCCACCCGTCGTTGTTACGCTGAGCGAACGGCCAGCAGGCACATCAATATAGTACTGTTTCTGTGCTCCACGGCTCGCGCTGATATTGCTGACAGGGGTTCCATTGTTCAGTTCACCATCAGGAGTTGGCGTTGGATTATCACAATCTGGTTCACAGCCGCTGCCACTGAGGCTGTAAGCGAGCTTATTAACTGTGCCGCGAGTGTCAGATATTTTACCTGATGTCGCACGTGTGCTGATAAGGTTAGATACCTGTGAAGGTGATAATGCATTGTTTTCATGAAGATAGAGAGCGGTTACACCTGCCATATGAGGCGCTGCCATAGAAGTACCACTTATTGTCCTGTAGCCACCACCTATCCATGCTGACTTAATGCTTGAGCCCGGAGCAAAAACATCTACACAGCTTCCCCAATTTGAGAAGCTTGACCGGCTATCACTGCTTGTGGTTGAGCCGACAGTTACTGCACTCTGTTCACGAGCTGGTGAAGAGTTACAAGCATCAGCGTTTGAATTCCCTGCTGCCAATACAAAAGTGATTCCAGATTGGACAGCACTCGCTACTGCACTATCTAGTGAGCTGGATACTCCACCGCCTAAGCTCATGTTGGCCACCGAAGGTCCAGATGCATTGGCTGCAACCCAGTTTACACCTCCAATTACCCCTGAGTTAGAACCAGAACCGCGACAGCTGAGTACTCTGACACCAACAATATTGGCATTCTTTGCTACACCATATTGGCTACCAGCAATAGTGCCTGCTACATGAGTACCATGTCCGTGACAGTCGGAACTATCATTATCATTATCAACAAAGTCGTAGCCTGAAGTTGAACGGCCACCAAACTCGCTATGATTGTTTTCTACACCAGTATCGATAACGTAAGCAGTAACACCTGTACCGTCATAGTTGTATGTATAACTGCCGCTTAGCGGTAAGTTTCGTTGGTCAATCCGATCCAAGCCCCAAATAGCATTGGTTTGGGTGCCTTCTTCGGAGAAGACAGGATCAATAGTTACGATTCTGTCCTGCTCGATATAAGCCACTTGTGGATCTTCACGAAGTGCTTTGAGTTGTTCCTTCGTTAGAGTGGCAGAAAATCCACTTAAAACATGATCGTATATTCTCTCTGTTTTAAGTGAGTGTTGACTAGCCAATCCAGTTACAGTTTGCTGAGTAAACTCGACAAAAGCTTGTGAGCCCTCAAGCAACATTTCTGGTTTCTTGAGCACTACGATATATTTATTTTTTATGCCCTTCTCATCTTCGACTGTGAGTAAAGGTGCAAGATTTTGACCTTCAGCTAAGACCGATTTCACCTCGCCTTGTTGTGCAAGCGCCAAGCCAGACATAACTGAAAGAGCTGAGGCGATACAACAACTTATAATATTCTTATACATGTTACTTTCCTTTGGATAATAAAAAATATTGTTGAACATTGCCTACTACAAACATCAAGCGTTTGACATTTTTCGGCTCTTAAAGAACCTATCTACAAGTTACGCACAAATTACACACATAGAAAAATTGGGACTTTTAATTGTGATATTTTGTCAATAAGTTTGCGTGTGATTTATGGAAATGTGTGAAATCTAAATATGAGGTCACTTTTTTATTGAGACGCACTTCAATAATCAGAGCCTTTACTCAATGAACTGATGTGGACGTGCTAGGAGAGAATGAATCATGGAAAAGGGAGAAAATGTAAGGCCTGCTTTCACAGGCCTTGGCTGTGTCTAGACTTTAAATCGGCCGACCAAGTCGTAAAGCTCATTGGCTCTATGGTTAAGTGCTTGGCTACCTGCTTTATTTTCATTGGCTAGATCTGCCGATTGAGAGCTTTGGTCTGAGATAACCACAATGCGTTCAGAGATCTCTTGACCGACTATGCTTTGTTCTTCTGTTGCCGTAGCAATAAGCGAGTTCATATCCATAATGGTGCCAATCGATTCTTGAATTTGGACTAGAGCTTTGGCAGCTGCGTTTGCTTCTTCTACCGTGCTCGCACCGCGTTTTTGGCTTGATTCCATTGCCTTAACTGCGTCATCGGAAGCGGATTTGAGCTGCTCTATCATTTCATGAATTTCACCTGTACTGTCTTGTGTGCGGCTGGCCAATTTACGAACTTCGTCAGCAACCACGGCGAAGCCGCGACCTTGTTCCCCAGCCCGAGCTGCTTCTATTGCCGCGTTTAGTGCCAGTAGGTTTGTTTGCTCAGCAATATCTTGGATTACTTCCAAAGATGAGGAGATATTCTGAACATCACCTTCTAATCGAGAGATGACGCCATTGGCTTGAGATACTTCTTCTGCAAGTGCTTCAACTGATTTGGCCGCCGAGTTGACGATATTTTGCGCATCTTTAGCATTGTCGTCTGCTTCTTTAGCTGAGTCAGCTGCTTGGCTGGCGTTGTTCGATATTTCTGAGGCTGTGGTTGTCATTTGGGTCATTGCTGTAGCGACTTGTTCGGTCTCTGAGCGTTGCCCTGAAGCAAGTTCATCCACTTTACCGGCGCGCCCAGACATATTTGTGGTTTCGGATACTACTTGTTGACCGACTTCACTTACACTTCTAATGATGGTTTGGAGGCTTTCAACAAACGCATTGAAATTTTTGCTCAGCTGCGAAAATTCTGGTGCTTTGAAGTCTTCCATCCGCGCTGTAAGGTCAGCATCTCCGCTGGCGAATGAGCTGATTGATGCGTCAAAAAGTTCGAGCGGTTTGAGGATGGTACGATTGATCCCAACGGAAAAGACAGCAACTATGACTGCGATAATGATACAGAACATTATGATTGCAGATAAGGTTTCTTGTAAGGCTTCATTGGTGGTGTTTTCCATCTCGGCGACGATTGCGTCGATGTCATCGGTATAAAAACCCGTGCCTAGCATAAGATCCCATTCGGGTATGTAGATAGAGTATGCCAATTTCGGAAGTGCTACTGTTTCGCCGGGTTTAGGAAAGTAATAGGTAGTGAAGTCCCCCGTTTTTGAATTGCGAATCAGATCGCGAACCAAATAGTTACCTTTCTTATCCTGTAAATCCCAGTAGTTTTGGCCTATTCCATCTGTATTATCACCTACAAAACGTTTTATCCCTGTAGAGTTGTATCCAAAAAAATAGCCAGTTTTACCATACCTGAGTGCTTTTAAAATAGGCGTGGCCTCTTCAAATCTGGCTCCTTTATCAAGCAAAGGTTGAACAGCGGACTGTGCCACTTGAAGATAGTTCTTAAGCTCTTCCTTCTTCATATACATCATGTTGCTTCTGGTGACTTCGATTTGTTGAGCATTGAGCTCGTTAGTTTTTATATAAGTAAAGCCAAGCATGCCCAATGCTATTACAAGCAATGGGACCAGTGCCAATATATAAAGGCGGCTTCGAATTGTAAGGCTCATACAAACATCCTGTTTTCAAAGGTTCATAGGGCGCCAGTGTCAGTGCCAAGTTATAATTTGCCGAACGCAGTTCCATGACCTCAGCGTTTCACAGACGAGAAAAGGTTCAACTATTTACTCCTTTAAGATTAGACAATATGCAAGAGTCGGCATGCTTTATTGATAAAATAGTTCTTTAAGGTTTAAGTAGGCAGAATACTTGAGAACAAATTTTTACAGATGAAGAGAAATTTTTAATTTTTTATCAATCTGTTAACCAGATAAGAGCTATGGGAAGTTTATCGATACTTCTAGTATTTTTCACTGGACTGATGAGTTGAGCTGTACTGAAAAAAGCCATGAGTATTCTGTCAAACTTATATCTATCGAATGCTGACAGTGGTCTCCATAGTTTAGGTCTAGGTTTTTCGGCAATACAAAAGTTCTTATTTATGGTAGAGTGCCGGATCTTTTTGATTCTCAGAGCATGACCTAATGTGCACTAAGCAAGAGCTGCAAAACCTTAACAATCGCCTCGACAAGTATAATCGTAAGCTAGATGCTGCTAAAGCTCGTGGCGATCAAGAAATAATCACAAAATTTACTGATGAAGTCGATAAACTCGCAAAGAAAGTTCACACTATCAAAAGTAAGCAATCTTATGACTTGAATAAAGAGCGCAAGAAGCTGAAAGCCATGGGCTTTTCTCGTGAAATCACCAAGTCAGAGCAAGCGGATATTGGAAAATTAAAAAAATCAGTCAAAGGTATAGTACTGGTACATCCGATGACAAAACTGGGTAAGTCGATGGAGCTCAGTGTAATGACAGGCTTTGCGTCGAGTCCTTTTTAGTCTTTGCCCATCTTATATTCTGTCGTTTGACTAATCATTGTCTTTGTCGACAGTATAGTTTCTTGTTATCCGTTTGGTTCTATTTTATTGATATAAAAAGATATTTATATTATTTTATATCTCCATAGTGGTTATGCTAGGAAGTATGATGAGTGAGCGAAGACTTGAAATTGTTCCAATAATCCCAGCCTATGACGCAGCAATATGCGAGATCATTAAACGGGTTGGTGAAGAATATGGCGCGGTGGGAGAGGGGTTTGGCCCATCGGACGCTGAAGTAGAGAATATGAGTCAGTATTATCTGTCTGGGCAGAATTCTTTGTATTTGGTTGCTCTACTTAATGGCAAAATCGTCGGCGGATGTGGTATCTCTCCATTTTCGGGTGATGGAAGAGTATGTGAACTCAAAAAGCTTTTCTTGCTAAAGGAAGGCCGAGGACTAGGGCTTGGAAAGCAGCTAACTCAACAATGTCTTGATTTTGCTGAGCAGAAAGGATTTGAACAATGCTACTTAGATACTCTGTCGAGTATGTCGCAGGCCATTAAGTTATATGAGAATCTTGGTTTCAAGCACCTTTCCTCCCCACTAGTGGGTACTATACATGGTGGTTGTGATGTATGGATGCTTAAGCACTTCTAACACCTTTATTTAGTATTTAGTCCAGAAAAAACTAAAATTAGGCCCAGCAAAGCAGGCCTAATTTAATTTCTAGATTTACTATAAATCCATCAAACTCTCGATCGACTCTTCTACCGATAGGTGATAGTACGAACGTATCGTTTTTCCATCAACAGCATCAATCAATATGTTGCTAATTCCGGAGGTGCCGTGTTCTTCGATCATCTCTAGGCTTTTTTCAACATTGTGATACGTGAGTTTGTGATTATTAGTGAGCACAATAGTGCATGTATGTAAGTTCATAGCCAACTTCCTTTTTTTATATATTTTATTCTTCATTGTAACTCTAGATGAGTTTCAACTGATAGCAAATTCGATTCGTTTCCGAAAATGGCTAGTATTTCGCTTCCGCAAAGATAGACTTTACTCAAGAATTCAAAAGATAAAAATGCCATGGAAAGAGTTCCGACAATCCCGTTACATGAGTGTCAAAAAGCTCGCCAAGCTAGAGATGCGCGTTTTGATGGACGCTTTTATATTGCGGTGAAAACAACAGGTGTCTTCTGCCGCCCGATTTGTCCGGCAAATTTGCCCAAAGAAGAGAATGTGACCTATTTCTTTGATAAGGCTCAGGCTTTAAAAGCCGGATACAGACCATGCTTGCGGTGTCGACCTGATAGCGCACCTAACTCATGGGCATGGAAAGGTGTTGAAACGACATTTTTACGTGCGGTTAAACTCATAGAGCAAGGGGAGCTTCAATTATATAGTCTCAATGACCTATCTCAACGATTGGGTATAAGTGACAGATACCTACGTCATCTATTTCAACGCTACCTCGGTATGCCACCCAAACAGTATGCTTTGTACCATCAGCTGATGTTTGCCAAACAATTACTACACTCTAGCTCGATGTCTGTTACCGACATTGCTTTTGCAAGTGGCTTTACCAGCGTTCGCCGCTTTAATGATGCATTTAAGCAGGTTATGAGGTTGACCCCGACGCAAGTGCGCAAGCAGGAGTATGTAATCAGGAACAATAAAAATTACATTGATCTTGCATTCAAAGGGCCGTTGGACTGGGAATATATGTTGCAGTTTTACCGTTTAAGATCGATTGAGGGGCTGGAATACGTCAGTGATAAAATCTATCAACGAAACTTTGTGATTAATGGCGCATCAGGCACGTTTATTATTTACCCTATTCGAGCTGGAGTATTACGAGTAGAGTTTGAACTCTCTGATCATTTTCAGCTAAGAGCTTTGGTTAATCAACTTCGCAGGATGTTCGATCTGGATAGTGACATCTTAACAATTGAAAATGCTTTACAAAGACTGACCCCCAAGTTAATCAAACGAAGCGGTATACGCATCCCTGGCGTTTGGGATACTTGGGAAGCGGGGTTGCGAGCCATATTAGGTCAGCAAGTGTCGGTAAAAGCCGCCATCACACAGCTTAATTTATTGGTACATGAATTGCGAAGCGAAAAAGTAACTCAATTTCCAACACCACAAGAGGTTAGTCAAGCCGATCTCTCTTTTTTACGTATGCCAGAAAGCCGAAAGCAAACGTTACTCAGTTTTGCCGAATATATGCAAGAATACCCAGAAGGGCAGTGTGACAAATGGTTGGATATTAAAGGTATCGGCCCATGGACTGTCAATTATGCAAAATTGAGAGGTACATCTGAGGCTAACTGTTTTCTGCAAGGAGATTTAGTTGTGAAAAAAGTCCTGATGCAGTTTCCTGAACTGAATTCTGAAAGTGTTTCTCCATGGGGGAGTTATGCCACTTTTCATTGTTGGAGCCATGTATGAGCATCTGTTATACCACCTTTATTTCGCCATTAGGTAAGATAACCATTCAAGCGAATGACGACGGCTTAATGGGAGCCTGGTTTGAGACGCAGACCACACAACCGCAAGACTTAGGTAAAAAAGATCCAAAGCATCCTATACTTATTTTAACAATCAAACAGTTACAGGAGTATTTTTCACATCGTAGAGAAATGTTTCAATTGCCACTGGCTGCTAAAGGTACTGAGTTCCAGCAACAAGTATGGCAAGCATTAAAGACAATTCCTTACGGAGAAACATGGAGTTATCAGCAGCTAGCAGAAGCCATAGGGAATCCGAAAGCAGTGAGAGCGGTTGGATTGGCAAATGGAAAAAACCCTATTTCAGTGATAGTACCTTGCCATAGAGTTATTGGTAAAAAGGGTAAGCTTACAGGATATGCGGGTGGGTTAGATAGAAAAGCAGCATTACTAAAACTAGAGCATTGGGAACCTGATTAATGCGGTTAAAATATAGGGGTATTTTTGTAATATTCACCTTGATGTTACAGGGGTGCTTTGAAGATAATTTAAATAGAATGATAAATAAGCCAACTTATGACTTTGAAGGGGTCTATGAAAACTTATATACCCAAGATTTACTTTTGTTTAAAGATGCAAAAGTTACCATCAGCAAAGTTGGTGCTCCAGATGTCATCAAGTCATTCAAAGTTGAGGATAATTATTTAATTATCACAATGAGAAACAGCTCTTTAGAGAAAAGAGAAGATATAGTGATGCGTATCCACGGGGGCAATGAAGCTCTAACTTGCAGTATTTGCGCGAAATATCAGTTATCGAGTGTTTGGCAACGCAGACTTGAATAACAAACCAGTATCTCCCAGAGCAGCTGATGTCTGCCCTAGGAGCTTTTTATTGAGAGGTTAGAACAAAGAAGCATTAAGTATGAGGTGAAGCCCGATACTAGCGGCGTACCCCATAGCAATGACAGGCGTCCATTTTAGGTGGCCGAAAAAGGTATATTTACCATGCGCGGCGCCCATGAGAGCTACACCAGCCGCTGATCCGATTGACAGTAAACTTCCTCCCACACCTGCGGTCAACGTGACCAACAACCAATTTCCCATTGACATGGAAGGCTCCATGGTAAGGACCGCGAACATAACGGGAATATTATCGACGATTGCTGACAGTATTCCGACCATAATATTGGCTGAAGTAGCATTCCATTGAGAATACATGATCTCGGAGACGAGCCCTAAGTAACCTAAAAGACTCAAGCCGCCGACACACATTACCACCCCATAAAAAAATAAAAGCGTATCCCACTCTGCATGAGAGACTCGCCGGAATACATCGAATGGAACGACTGAGCCAAGACGCTTTAACGCATTATCGTCACGGTTAGCAATAGCGATAGCAGCCTTTCTTTGCAGTGATGATTTGAGTGTTTTACGCAGGAAAAAACCGAAAAACTGCAAGTAGGCGAGGCCCATCATCATACCTATGACAGGAGGGAAGTGCAGAGCAGCATGAAACGCAACGGCAGTGGCAATCGTAATGATGAATAACACGACAATCCGGCGAGCGCCGCGTTTAAGTTCAACATGTTGATGGATGATATCTGGCTTTGTTTTGGGCACAAACAGTGACATTATTGCCGCCGGTACCAGATAATTGGCAACCGAGGGAAGAAAGAGCGGCATAAACTCAGAAAATGAGACATAGCCAGCTTGCCAGACCATTAAAGTTGTTATGTCACCAAATGGACTAAAGGCTCCTCCAGCATTTGCCGCTGCAACGATATTGATACAGGCGATGTTAATGAACTTGCTATTCCCTGCTCCTACTTTCATCACTACAGCACACATAAGTAATGCGGTAGTTAAGTTGTCGGCAATCGGAGAAATAAAGAAAGCCAATATCCCAGTCAGCCAAAAAAGTGACTTATAGTTAAAGCCTTTACCAACCATCCATGCTTGCAGTGAATCGAATAGTCGTCTTTCTTCCATCGCACTTATATAGGTCATTGCTACGAGCAAAAATAGCAGTAATTCTGCATATTCTAAAAGGTTATGTTCGAGTGCAGCCTGAGCAATATGTATTTGGCCTTGCTGCGAATAGACATAGCCAATCAGTGCCCATATAAGACCAGCGGCGAGTAAAACCGGTTTGGATTTTCTTAAAGAAAGGTGCTCTTCGAGCATAACCAAAGTATAAGCTCCAACAAAAATCGCCAAGGCAGCGTAGCCAATAAATGACTGAGTCAACGGTAGCGTTTCTTGGGTATTGATGACTGCAAAAGAGTTTATAGGAAATAACAAAAGGGCGATTAAGGCTGGCCATCGCATTATCATTATTTTCACTCCTTGAAAGACGTTACTAATAACAGTGCCGTTATTCTAGAGCGCTTTTTAAGGTGGGTATGTGAGTTAGGTTCGATCTGACTGAATTGTAAACAAGCCAAGAACGTGGTTACCAAGCTCTTGGCTTGTTTTGTTTAATTTATTTTAGAGCATAAAATCTGTTTAATGTTTGAGCCAAAGCAGAAGTTTTATATACTAATCTTGTTTCATAATTATTACTAAAAGATACTCTGGCCAATTTTTACACAAAAAGAGTGACATAAAATGAAGCAAAGTGGTGTTTTTCTGTCCTTAAGTCTGGCTTTTTTCCCTATAATGAGCACGGCACAAGAATTTAGTATCTTTTGTTATGATCAACAAGAAGATGAGTGGGAATGGTCGGAGAATAAACAGGTATTTGACTGGCCAGTGATGACCCAAGAGCAACCTTGGGAAAACAGCTATTTCAAATTTGTACCCATTTCAGAGAGTACTTACAAATCTCTTGATGGTTTTTGCCCTCAAGGTAGTGTGGCTCAGCCTGCTGAAGGACACTTTTCTACATGGAAAGTTTTTTATGTTACTGATGCTCAGCGCTCATATTTTGCACCGGGAAAGCGTTCCTACCATAACCTGATTGACCATGTTTTTCTTCGCTTTAGCGATGTCCTTTTAAAAGAAGACATTGAGAGAATTTCCCATACTCTAGAATCAGTTAAGGCTATCAATGGTTATCGCTATAGTTACATTGAGGGAGGGAAAAGGGAAATGGGTTTTATTGCTCAAGAAGTGCAGCATGTATATCCTGAACTAGTGAGCGAACATTCAGAGTCCGGCTATTTGCAAGTTGATTATAAAGGAATGATTGCGGTGCTATTGGAGTCAATAAAACAGATGGACGAAAGGCTGACAAATATAGAAAATAAGCAACCTTAGTTATATTATATGCACTTGGATTCTTATTTAGTTTATTGGCTTTATATATCATGTTCCACATCAATTTGATCCGGACTTAAGAATTGCTTGGCGTAAGAAATATGCAATCCACTATTGAGAAATAGAGTGAAAAGATCACCATCAATGTGTTTGTTCACGACCATGTCTTCCATGATGGCAATGGCCTTACTTAGTTTGAATGCTTTTTTGTAGGGACGATCGGCAGCTGTTAAGGCTTCAAATATGTCGGCAATAGCAAGAATTCGTTCTTTTACCGAGAGTTCACGCTCATCCAGCTGGCGGGGATAGCCTTTTCCTGCCAGTGTTTCATGATGTGTTGTTGCAAGTCTGGGTACTTGTTTTAGGTCATCAGGGAAAGGCAGACTTTCTAGCATTTTAATTCCGCTTACCATATGTTCATTGATTCGGTAGCGATCTTCTTTGGTTAACGTTCCTCTTGGAATTGATAAATTATAGATTTCGCCATGATCACTTAAATATTCAGGCGCCTGCATAGTGATTCCGTGGTCGTAACAAGGGGGGTGGAAGCGCGGTATTTTGTGCTCTGGTAAATCTTTGAGCAGTGTTTGGGTGATTGAGGATTCAGATAAGCGGTCTTTCTCGACAGGAGAGAGGCCGATAGTATCATCAAACTTACGACACCAAGTTTGGGCACCGATTGTTTTGAGTTTGGTGATATCGTCATCAGAAACAGGGCAATCACCCGTATTCAATGATGCGACAAAAATAAACTCCTCTTGAAGCCTTGCTTGTTGTTCCTTAACCCATGATAGAACTTGGTTTTCATCTTCACCATTATCTCTTTTCATATAGCCCTTAATGGTAATATCTCGCCACAAAACCTCAAAGCGCATACGTATTTCATGTAAACGGTTGTAGTTGGCCTCAAGTTTTGTGCCTTTATCGACAATATATTCTGGTACGGTTATCTTACCGCAATCATGCAGCCATGCCGCCATTTGAAACTCTCGTTTTTCGCGCTCATTGTTAAAACGAAAATCGCTAAAGGGTGGCTCTGTTGAGGCTTCTGCGGCTTCAGCCAGCATCATCGCAATGATAGGAACTCGGTTACAATGGCCTGCGGTGTAGGGAGACTTATCATCAATAGCTCTTGCGATAAGCTGAACAATGGAGTCAAGTAAGGCTTCTTGTTGTTTTTCATGGGCTTGTAATTGATTAGCCATTTCTTCGACAGAGGTTGAAAGTTGAGATATTTCTCGTATTCGGCTTTTAACAGGTTGCAGTTCATTGTAGTTACGCGCTTGAATTTTTCGAGTTTCTTTTCTAAGTGAGCGAATTGCTTGAATAATTGGGGTACCAGATAGCCATGCGAGCCATAGCATAGGCAGCATGATTAATGCAGATATTACCGTGGCGTATAAAACCTGACGTACAACTTGGTTATGAAGGATGGAGACGGGTAAGGTGATAGCCAAGAACTCACTTGGAGAAGAAGAGCCGACAGGCTGCAAATAGATATAGCTGTCACCTGATTTTGTTGTTGCGTTGACTAATTTACCTTGCTGCGAAGGTGAGGCCATCATGTCGTAAAATGCAGCATGAGGTATGACTCTATGCTTTGTTGCCGCCGAGTCACCAAACCATTTGGCTAGAAGGAAATCCTTTTGGGTGTCATTAATTTTTTCTATTGCTCGATTTATTATCGGCAGTAAGGCTGTGTAGCGCTGGTTGAGCGCGATATGAAATTTAGTCTCAAACTCACGATTAAATGGAGCTATGTCTTCAATGACGGTGACACCATCGGTAAAGTACTGATGAACAGCGTGTTGAAGAATGGCGCTACTGTCGATGAATCCACTAATTTTACCCGCCTTGAGTAGCGTTAGTCCTTCGAATGAGTCACTGACTTCTATGACATCAATGTTGGGATAGGCCTTCTTTAGTTTGGGTATAATAGACCATCCCGATAAGATGGCAACGCTCTCACCATTGAATTCAGCAAGGTCTCGTACCCCAGAAAGTGACGTTGGAACCAAAACTCCAAAAGGTAAAGAGAATATGGGGTCACTAAATGCGCCTCGGGCATAGCCGTCTTTATGGTATTGAAGAGAGTGTAAGGCATCGAGCTTTTCGTCGTTGAATTGTTTGACTAGTTCACTCCAATCGAGCCCGTTACTAAATGCCCATTGTATACCTGTCATCTGGCCTATCATTTTGACCATATCAATGGCATAGCCTCTTGGCTCTCCGAGCACGCTATAGTCAATGGGCGCCCAATTTCTTTGATTGGAAACACGTAAAGGACCTAAACGTTCAATTAGAGCCTTTTCTTGTTCAGTCATTGATAAAAGAGGCAAAGTAGGTAAAGGTTTCTCTTGAGGAGTCGGGTGAGTATCGGCGAGAAGTTCACCTGTCTGACGAAAAACATAGGCTTCGCTTAGCTGCTCTTCAAATGTTTGGTTAAGTATGGTTGCAAGAGTTGAGAGTAATACATCGATTCCTATTACCGCTGTGCCTGAGGCATTTTGAGTGGCGTAAGTTTGCCCAGACACCGACACTTGGCTAAAAATGTAGGGCTCGGTCTTAATGACTTTGTCCGCTTGGGCATGAGCTTTTCTATACCAAGGCCTCAGTGAAGGGAAATAGCCACTTAACGTTTCTTCGGTTTTGCGTACCTTAAGGTCCTGACTGACGAAAGAAACCGTTTTCTTTCGTTGCCCGCCTTCTGTTTGTTTAACATTAACCATTACCCATCTGTCGTCAGGTTGTGCATCCATACTTTTTCGTAATGTCTGTTCGACATCAAGATTGATGATTTGGTAAAAGTCATCATTTTTTGTACCAAAAAAGACACTATAAAGTTCAGGGGTTGCCTCTAGTGTTGCAAGAAAAGCAGGTAACCACTGCTGATTCTTGTCGAGCGGATTTATAACTTGTGCAAGTGTGAACGCAATGTTTCGCATACGGCTGTCAGTTTCTTTCATGGTGTCACTGACATTCTCGGCAACGGTGGAAGATTCTTCGAGTTGATGCTCTTCTAACGTTTGATAGATAAAGTGGTAATGAATGGACAGTGCTAGTGTTGCGGTAAGAGTGGTGACCAGCAATAGTAGAGATCCAATGGTTACGCGGATCGAAAAGGTTTGCTTCTTGGTTTTAGGCTGAGTCATGAATGTGTTCCAAATCTGATAATGTCTTACCGCAAATAAATACGGACTAAAAGCGTGTCAGTTAACTGGAAAAAACGTATCGTAAGCCACCAGAAAAAGTATCGATCCGCTTGAAATTACTCTTTGATTACCAATTCTACGAGGTGATGTTAGTCACTCAATCAGTGTTGCTAACCTCATAAAATTAAAGACATGTTTGGGGTTATTTGCAAAGTATGTGTTGCTTGGTTTTGGATTTTGTGATCAAAAAAGCCCCGAAACATGTGTTTCGGGGCTTGATACTTTATTTAGGAAACCTATGACCTTATTTAATGTTAATGGTCATGAGGATGACTTTTCTATGCTTTTGAATGCTTTAGACTCACTTGCTCTTCTTTTTCACCTGCTAGTGGGTTGTTAAAGCGCTCTTCATCGAGTGCGCCTTCCGACTTAGCAACGATGACGGTAACTGCGTTATCACCTGTGATATTAACGGCAGTTCTGATCATATCAAGTAATCTATCAACACCCATAATTAACGCTATACCCTCTAAAGGCAGGCCAACTTGGTTAAGTACCATAGCAAGCATAACTAGGCCGACTCCAGGTACACCCGCGGTACCAATAGAAGCGAGAGTAGCGGTTAGAATAACCATTAG
Source organism: Vibrio aquimaris (assembly GCF_009363415.1). Lineage (NCBI taxonomy): Bacteria > Pseudomonadati > Pseudomonadota > Gammaproteobacteria > Vibrionales > Vibrionaceae > Vibrio > Vibrio aquimaris. Next base: position 946,221 of record NZ_CP045351.1, read on the forward strand.
GTAATCACCCATGGTGAGGTCAATATTAAACGCTTGAGCAATAAATGCTGTCGCTACACCCTGCATGATTGCCGTACCGTCCATGTTCACTGTCGCTCCAAGAGGGATAGTGAAAGAGGAAATGCGGTTATCCACGCCCATACGATTTTTCGCTGTTTCCATTGACACAGGGATGGTTGCATTTGAAGAAGCAGTAGAAAAGGCAAACATAATCGCATCTTCCATTTTCTTCAAGAAGGTCATAGGGCTTAGGCCAGTAAAGCCTTTTAGCATCAAGCTGTAGGTAACTAGGCCATGAAGAACTAGGGTGCCGGCAAGAACCAAGAAATATTCAGCAAGGTTTGTTATGGCGCTTAACCCCAAACCAGTAAACAGTTTAGCCATTAGGAAGAAGACACCGTATGGAGCAAGATTCATCAGTAATGCGACAAGCTTCATTATGACTTCGTTTAAATCTGCAAATACAGATGCGATTCTTTCACCAGGTTTTCCTGCGGCACTTATTGCAATACCAAACAGTACTGCAAATACGATCACCTGCAGAGTTTTACCTTCAGCCATAGAGCTAATAGGGTTAGTCGGGAACATGTTGATAATCACTTGTCCCAAAGAAGGTGCTTCGGCTGATTTAAACGAGCTGGCAGCAGTGAGATCAGCTCCAGCTCCTGGCTGGAAAACACTTCCCATAACAAGAGCAAAAGTGATAGCAATAGTTGTCGTCGCAATATAAAAAGCGAGCGTTTTACCACCCATTCGGCCCAAGGTCGAAAGATCTTTAAGTGAGCTTGTACCACAGACTAGTGAAACAAAGACTAGCGGTACAACAAGCATTTTTAAGCTGGCGACAAAAATTTGTCCACCAACGTCAAACAATCCATTGACTATGTATGTGTCGACAAATCCGTTGTCGGCGAAAAGGCTGCGAATGGCAAATCCTGTCAAGATACCCGCTACCATGCCTAAGATAACACGGCTGGTGAGCGACATAGGTTTCTTGGTATTCATCGTGAACACTCCTTATAGTTATTCACCTTGAGTTCACTTCAAGGTGTTCAGGAGGGTATCAGGCGAAGAGAAAAATACGAACGTAAAATGTATTGTTAGATATATAGATGTGATCCATGTCACTAAAAAATACCTTCAATTAACCTTTGGGCAACATTTTTTGCTGATTTTATTGCTAAATTTAATCTTTAATTTACATAAAAAGGCGTTTTAGCTCAAAATAACGACATTATCTTCATATTATTCACTTTGTGTATATTTTTTCTTTAAATGACTTTTATTGAATAATAATTCATGAATGTTTAATTTTAATACAGGAGGTATGTAGAATTAGCTTAATGAATTGTTACCGTAAGTATGACTCTGGATCCCAGTTTCGAATGTGGATCACTCTTTCTATTGATTTAAATGTCAATTTTGTTGAGCTCTGTCAGCTAATAACTTTTTGTCTTAGATTAACACGTCTGTATATTACCATGGTAATAAGTGCATAGTTAGTGGATAGTGAATTACGATTTTTCGTTTAAACAGCGAACTTGGCGTTTTGTTACCTCAAATTCATTCATCGTGTTTATGGATTGCTTTATACCTCTATTAATAGAGGTAGCCCTACCAAGAACATGACTTTTGCGGTTTAATGAGGGTATCATAGTATTGGGAAGAATAAGTAATGAAAATATGGGTAGATGCTGACGCGTGTCCAGTTGTGATTCGTGATGTATTATTTCGCGCATCTGAGCGAACAGGCGTTGAAGTGACTTTGGTGGCAAACCAGTTTATTCGCACTCCAGCATCACCAAAAGTGATCATGCTGCAAGTTCAGTCTGGCTTTGATGTAGCAGATAATGAAATAGTGAAGCGCTGCGAGAAAGATGATTTAGTGATCACCAGTGATATTCCTTTAGCCGATGAAATTATAACCAAAGGTGGTCACGCATTGAGTTCTCGTGGTGAGCTATTTACCAAAGAAAATATAAAGTCCCGGCTCAATATTCGCGATTTTATGGAAACCATGCGTAGTAGCGGTGTACAAACAGGTGGACCAGCTCCTTTAAGTCAAGCTGATAGGCAGCAATTCGCCAATCATTTGGATAAATGGTTAGTACAAAGACAAAGAAATTTAAAATCGCATAAATAAGGCACTGACTTTCCGCTATACACACTATTAATATCTTTAGTGGCGAGCTCTTTGTAGCTCGCGGATATTTAATCTTCAAAGGTTTACTTTTGTGTTGAGTAGAAGGTGAAACCTACACCGACATCACACAGATGTTAGGCACCCAATTTTCTCATTATTTGTCTAAATCTTTTTTCGTTGTCTATGTCCATCACTGCTCTGCCATAAGATGAACTCTCATAGTACGAATCATAGGCATTAGATAAATCAATTGGCCAAAACCTGTTTGAATCTTTATCGAACATAATGTTACCAGAATGCAGATCTCCATGAATCATACCTACATCATTTAGATCAGATATCATTTGGAAAAACAACTCACGCGCATTATCTGGTAATTCAGATGGATCGCACTTATCTAAAGATACCCCTGGCACTTCTAACATGCGTAAATAAAGCCCATCCGCTTCTTCTATCACTTCAGCGCTTCCTTCTCCATAGATACGAGTGAATAGGCTACATTCTTTTTGCGCGATCTCGTTGGCAAATCGGTTAAAGCTTTTTAACACAAACCCTTCATGAGAGAGATCTCTTCTAACCTCTCCGCATAAACCACTGCCTAGCATCGCTCCCTTTGTTGTTTGGGGCATAGTTAAAGATAAGCCGAGCTTTTTAGGACGCTTTTTATTGGATACAGAGCGTACCTTGTTTGCCAAACTAAGCTCATCAGTTTGTTCTCTATTGCCCCCTATCTTGCTGATTGATGATATTGCTGACTGTGTTTAGATACATGTTTCCACTCAAAATATTCAATTAATGCCATATATTATTGATGTGGCATATATTAATTCAAGTTTTAATCATGATAATAAGTGTAAAACTTTGTATTGGAGTTTGAATAAGGTCATCAATTAGTTACGTTAGAAGACTTTAAAGAGGTGAGTTAAGCATGATTTTTAGTACAGAGTGTCATCAGAGTTTCTGAGACGTTCTTTCCTTCTATACGGTAGCAATCGGTCATTTCACCTATGATTTTGAACCCAGACTTTAAATACAGATTTTTCGCAGGAAGATTATCAGAAAGAACATTAAGATCTAACCAATCGATAGCTGGATTCTGACTACAAAACTGAGTGACGCACTCAATGAGTTTTATACCTAAACCTTGTTTTCGTATACGAGAGTCAACACCCATACCCAAAAGAACGCGATGAAATTTATATGCATCCTTGTGATGGCGCAAGTCAATATGACCAACAACCTTCTCGTTAGAGTCTTTGATAACCCATAGTTTTCTCCAGCCGTGTTGTCCTACACTGTACTTAAAACTATCTTGAAACTTAGCTTTAAACTCATCAGAAATATGGCAACTTTCTTTAGATATTGGTTGAAAAAGTGGGGAGTCATCATCAGCATTTTCAAGAAGCTGCGCCCCTATATATTCAAAGAAGGATTCGAGATCTGACAAGCTAGCCTCAACTATTTCCATGTATTTTATTTCCTCGAGAATTATCTTGTATTTGGTGAAAATCTATTTGACCATTCTTCAATAACTTATTGCGGTATAAATACTTATACCGATTTGACATGAAAATAACAAGTGGTGAAGTTAATATTTAAGTTGGCTTGTAGGCCGTTAGTAAGAGGAGTAAACTTGTTCTTTTGGATGTAACCAAAAACTTTGATTCTTATACTAAAAAATTTCGATTTAGTTTTAATGGAGATGGATAATGCACGAGAGTTGGGCGAACTTTTTTCCGTACTTTGCTGGAGCTTTTAAGCTTATCATATTAGGGATTGGAGCCTTTTTAGCGATTAAGTGGCATTTTGATGAAGAGAGAAGGGTAAGGCAAGCAGAAGGTATGGTTTTTGATAATAACCCAAGTTTGATGAAAAAGTTGGTCATGAAATTGAGTATCCCCTTTTTTCTTAGCCTTTTAATCCTTGTCGTTATTTATTTGACTGATAGGATTCTCTACTAGAAGAGTTTATTACTACTTTAAGTCATTATTAATTGCTAATAATTTACTTACACTACGAAATGGCTTAACTGATAAAATCGAAGTATTAAGCTCCCAGATATTTTCTCTACCTCTAAGCCTTGATTTCGTTTTGTTCTACAGTGGTCTTTCGATCCATCATTTTGCTGGGAAAGACATGCACGAATGACGCCGATGCTTTCTTTTCCGTCCCCCGAAATCGGCATGATCGCTTATTTTTCACCAATGTCGCTATGAGACCTGGTGTGGATTTCCGACCCACTTACTAAAACCTCGCCTTTGCCCTGAGTTTGGAATCCTATTGATGCACACGCTGTTTATCTCTGGGATAGGGGCAACGTTTACTATCGTGCTTATTAATCTATTGTCATTGAAAAAGAAATAGATCACCCAACTGGGTGATCTATTTTAAGTGGCAAACTAATTAGTGCTGATGCTTCATGCCGCTCATCACCTTTTTGATAGGTGCAGAGACGACTTTCTTGTCGCCGTTAGCAAAGGTGAGGGTAACATCAATATTTTCACCTTCAACTAGAGGTTTTTTCAGGTTGAACAACATAATGTGCAAGCTACCAGGCTTTAATTCGATCATGCTGTTCGCTGGGATGGTGAGCTTATCGACTTGACGCATCTTCATTATGTCGCCTTCATTTATTACGTCATGCAATTCTACTTTGCCAGCCGCTTCTGTTGTTGCTGAGACAATCACACGATCTTTATCGCTATGGTTCATGATTTCACTGAACACTGCGCTGGTTGCAGCATTAGGCGGAGTTGCGCGTGCATAGGTATGTGAAAACATAATGTCGTCGCAAGCATTAGCAAGTGGGCTAAGAGCGAGAGAAGCGAGAAGTAGGGCTTTAAACTTCATTACGAATTTCCTTGTGAAGTAAGTGTTTTCATTGCTTGGACCAGAGGTGCTGGTGTTAGCGTGTGCGGCACTTTAGTGATTAATTTGCCGTCTGGTTTTAGGAAATAAAAATAAGAGCTATGATCTAGGGTGTATTTGAGCTCTGAATTTTTTAACTGAGTTTTACGGAAAATGACACCGTATTTATGAGCTAAAGGCGTCGTGACATCAAGCGGTGCTGACAACCCCTCTATCATAGGATGAAAATATTGTGCATATTTGTATGAATCTGCTGCTGCATCTCGCTCGGGATCGAGGGAAATAAATACAGGTCTAAATTTCGATTTGGTTGAATCATCAATTTGGTTTAACGCACCTGCCAGCATGGCAAGCGATGTAGGGCAGACGTCCGGACAGCGCGTAAAACCAAAATACACGATACGAATTCTTGAGTCCTGTTGATCAAAAATAGAAACAGGCTTGTCATCTTTGCCAAACAGAATAACTTCTTTGCTTGAGGCAATGGGAGCCTCTTCGTCGGGCTTCGAATCTAGATAAGAGTTAACGCTAAATCCGAGTGCAAATGCTGCGACTAAGATTAACGACCATTTTTTACTCATTGTTCCATCCTAATTGATGTGCTTATACTTTGCTGACCATCGGTGATCTCGCCAACCCAAGTCATAGTGGTACTGGTGCAGACTGGGAGTGTCACTGATCCGCTATATTGATGAGCACCGCTTTTGTTGAGTTTAAACATCAGGGTCCCCATCTCCATTTCATAGCCCTGCAATACTACAAGCAGACTTTGTTCCTCAGTACTTGGCCAATCAACGATGAGTTTGGTTGGGACTAAAGGTTGGCTAATATCGCGATCAGCTTCTACACGAATATTACCAAGTTCACAAGCTTGAGTCGTCAGAGGGCAATATTCTGACAAAGGTTTGACTTGCGAGCGTGTGCTCACCCAGCGATAGAGATCATTTGCAAAGAATCCTACACCAAGGGTACAGACCACCAAAAAGAGTTTGAGTATCGAAGACACAGGACATTCTCAGTTTAAAGTAAGCGTTGATCTTATCACTAGACACAGATAAATGGCCAAGCCGAAAAAGAAATTTGTGCGGGCCGTCAATGAGTTATTTATTGATAAAGAACGACCCAATCTAAAAGCATGTAACAATGTAACAATGTGACTAAGTGCTTAAAAAGCCAAACCTTAAATGTAGCACGCCATTCTCCCGGATATTCAATAACCATCACATTTATATGAGTGCTGATTATTTATGTGTAGTCTTGCATAAAAGGTTTGGTTTAGCCTGTTTAAGCCAGATAAAGTTGAGTGATAAGAGATGGATGTACTGCTTGATAATGTCAGTATAGACTTGCGTAACTTGCGTAACTTGCGTAACTTGCGTAACTTGCGTAACTTGCGTAACTTGCGTAACTTGCGTAACTTGCGTAACTTGCGTAACTTGCGTAACTTGCGTAACTTGCGTAACTTGCTGTTTGAGATTGATATTGCCCTTGATGCTGTTGGGGTTGATGATATCCAACATGACTATCGTGTTGCGCATATGGCCTACCAATGTGCTAAGAAAATGGGCTGGGAAGAGGAGTTTTCTCAAGTTTCTTTTGCGCTTGGGTTGCTTCATGATTGCGGTGTATCTCAGCGCTAAAGAGCGCGCATCATTATTCGCAGCAATGCAGCCCGAGAATGTTCAAGCCCACTGCGATAAAGGCTACCAACTGTTAAGTGTTTGTCCACCTCTTTCAGGGCTTGCTTTGCCCTTGTTGTATCACCATACCGAGTGGCGAACGCTGGCTCAAGAAACTCGGCATTCGCCAAATGACAAAAAACTCGCCAGTTTGATTTTCATATGTGATAGGGTGGATTTTCTCTATCTCGGAAGCACTCTTGACCAATTTGGTAATCTTACAAAAAACGATAAGAACCTAATCATTGATGAACTCGCTGAACATTCAGGTTCCTTATTTGAGCCTAGTCTAGTGACTTGTATGTCAGAGCTTATAAACAGTGATGATTTTTGGTTTTCTATGTGAGAGGCTTGATGGTAGCGGATATCCTCTCGGAAAGACGGCGAAAGATATTGATTTACCCAGCAGAATAATTGCTGTTGCGGATGTTTTTCAAGCTTTGACTCAGTCTCGGCCGTATCGTGATGGTTTAAAAATGAGTGAAGCTATGCCAATAATACGCGCTTTGGTTGAAGCGGGTAAATTAGACAAAGCAGTGTTTGAGTGTTTACGAGCACATGGACAGCATTGCTTTAAAATTTCAACTGATTATGTCGAAGAAGCCAGCGTTTAAACACGCTGGCAATTGCGTCTTACGAGCCGTTACTTAACAAGAACTGTTTAAAGCGAGATTGAGTTTCTGCATCGGCTTTGTTGTACCAAAAATGCAACATTTCTTCAGCTGTTGAATCAGTCTCTAGATTTTCACTTGCCACTTTGTTTGCTGACGATGGTATTGTAGAGGAAGTCGTGGTTCCAACTGCTGCCACGCCACCTCGACGGTTATAGTCGGCTAGCTCTAATTTGAAATTTCGACCAACCTGCATCCCATCTTTAATGAGTTTATCTTCTTTGATTGTTAAAGCTGCGCCACTTGCTGTGGTCAGCTGCCACTTAAGGTTTTTGATTTCCTTTTCACCTTCATAGCGATCTTTGTACTTAGGCAGATCAAAGTTTAGTTCGGCATCGCTGGTATTGAACTTAGCAATAATTGGATCGCTTTCTAGGATGATACGATCGCTACCTTGAGTGAAGTACGGCTGGTAACGAAATAGTATTTGGTTTTCTCCATCGGGCAGAGTGAGGCTTTTTGTTGAAGAGAAGAAACTGCCAGAAAGCTCTGGCTTACTATCGTTTACCACCAAGACATCGATAGTGTCTGGTACTGTAATAGTCACATCAGCCATAGCTAGATTACTTATCGTTAGAGCTGCCGCAGCCAGAAGTGTTGTTTTGATGTTCATGACTCGATCCACTTTGTTTGGAAAGCGTACACTTTGCCTAGTGCTACCCGATATTTCAATTAAAGGAATGTCAAAGTGATAAGATTTCACGGAAAGTTAACTTTCCTAGTTAATAATTGGATCACTAACTAGGGATAATCTTTATAAAGTTTCGGTCGAAATCTACTTTAATATGTAACACAGTAAATTTGCTTCGCGAATTTTTAAGCTTGACTCGAAAACAATGTTTATTTTTTTCTTTAAAAAAAAAGTCTCTTAAATACTCAAACTATGTCCATCGGAATGTGACAAGAGGTTGAGTTAGCTTATCACGCTCCCTTTTTTTGGTGTTTTTTCTGATAAGGGCAGGAATGAGATCCCCAGTTCAGGGAGATAGACAAGAAATAAGAGAGACAATTATGAATAGGATAACTTTGTATGCTGCGAGTATCGCTTTGGCATCATCGACCTCAGTAATGGCTTTACCTGCAACACCAACCATTGATGTATATGGATCAAACAACCTTCAATTTTCTAAGATTGAACTCGCGATGGATACCACCTCTGGATACAACCAGATGGTTAAGTATTTTGATGAAGCTAATATCACTATCAAGTTTAACCAATGGAGTGGCACAACAGGAGATGCATACAAGGTTTACTTTGATGGAGTTGAAGTCGCCAGCGGTAATATTTCAGGGAGCCAAACAACCGCTAATTTCAAGTATGCGCGAGGCGGGCGTTATCAGTTAACGGTCGAAGCCTGTGATTCATCGGGCTGCAGTGCTAGCTCTCCAGCACAAATTGTGGTGGCTGATACTGACGGTGCACACCTAGAACCTTTACCGATGAATGTGGATCCTAATAACAAAAACTATAATATCGATGCTAACACGGTTATGGGAGCATATTTTGTCGAATGGGGTATTTATGGGCGGGATTTTACCGTGGATAATATTCCTGCTCATAACCTCACCCATATCCTTTATGGTTTTATTCCCATCTGTGGTCCTAATGAATCGCTTAAATCAGTCGGTGGTAACAGTTATCAGGCACTCAAAACGGCCTGTACGGGAGTACCTGACTATGAGGTGGTTATTCATGATCCATGGGCGGCATACCAAAAGAGCTTTTCTCAAGCCGGACATACCTTTAATTCACCTATTAAAGGCAACTATGCCATGTTGATGGCACTCAAACAGCGTTATCCAGAGCTTAAAATTATTCCATCTATTGGAGGCTGGACCCTTTCCGATCCCTTTTATGATTTTACCAGTAAGACCAATAGAGATACGTTTATCGCTTCGGTTAAACGATTCTTAACCACGTGGAAATTCTATGATGGAGTTGATATTGATTGGGAGTTTCCTGGTGGCGGTGGCGCTGCGCCTGACTTGGGTGACCCCGTCAATGATGGCCCTGCTTATGTGGCTTTAATGCAAGAACTACGTGCTATGTTGGATCAACTCGAGCGAGATACCGGCCGAACATATGAGCTGACCTCTGCGATTGGTGTAGGCTATGACAAGATTGAAGATGTCAACTACGCCGATGCGGTTCAGTATATGGACTACATATTTGCGATGACTTATGACTTTTATGGTGGTTGGAATAATGTGCCCGGTCACCAGACAGCCCTCTATTGTGGTACTTTCATGCGTCCTGGTCAATGTGATGGCTCTGGTGTAGACGCAGATGGTGTGCCATACAAAGGTCCAGCTTATACGGGTGACAATGGTATTAAACTCATCCTTGATCAGGGGGTGCCAGCCAACAAATTAGTGCTGGGGACCGCCATGTATGGAAGAGGCTGGGAAGGGGTTAAGCCTGATACTTTAACCGACCCAAATGATCCTATGACAGGCACCGCAACAGGGAAGCTTAAAGGTTCGACACAGCAAGGGGTTTGGGAAGATGGTGTGATCGATTATAAAGGTATCAAAACCTATATGCTTGGGGCCAACAAACAAGGTGTTAATGGTTTTGAGTATGGTTATGATAGCCAAGCTGAAGCACCTTGGGTTTGGAACTCTAAAACAGGTCAGCTTATTACTTTTGATGATGATCGCTCTGTAAAAGCCAAAGGCGCTTATGTTAGAAGCCTAGGTTTAGCTGGTTTATTCTCATGGGAGATTGATGCTGATAATGGCGATATTCTTAACGCTATGCATGAAGGCTTAGCGGGTGGTCCACCGGTGAATAGAGCTCCTATTGCCAATGCAGGACCGGATCTCAATGTTGTCGGTCCAACAAAGGTTGTTATTGATGGCTCTGCATCAACGGATCCTGATGGGCGTATTGAAAGCTACCTATGGGAGCAGACAGCCGGAACGCCAGTAACCTTAATCGGAAATGATACGGCTAAGGCAAGCTTTGATGTTTCAGAAGTGACGCAAGTGGAAACTCTGGTGTTCAGGCTAGTAGTCCGTGATAACCAAGGAGCAACAGGGACAGATAGTCTGGTTGTCAAAGTGGAGCCCAAAGATACTGGGCCAGGCAATACACCGCCTATTGCTAAAGTATCTGCCCCCGCTAGAGTTAAAGCTGGAGACTTAGTGGTAGTTGATGCTTCGGGTTCAACCGATGCAGATAATGATCCTTTAACCTATCGTTGGGAAGTTCCCTCTCAATTGAAAGCTGATATTGATGGAGCGCGAGTCAGTTTCATCGCTGCTGAATACGATCTAGACACCTCACTATTGTTTACTGTCAATGTCAGCGATTCAAAAGCTAATTCGGTTGCATCAGCGACAGTCGTTGTAGCACAAAAAGGGACAGGTGGAGGTCAATGTGACAATCTCTGGGATGAAAATACCACCTATAATGGAGGCGACAAAGTGACTTGGGACCAAAGAGAGTGGCAAGCCAAATGGTGGACGCGAGGAGATAATCCTTCGCAATCTGGGCCATGGGGCGTGTGGGAAGAGTTAGGACCTGCCAACTGTTCTACGAATTAAGTCGATTGTTGTAGCGCATACGCTTGATTGTGTGCGCTACGCGGTATCATCTAATCTAAATAAACCTTTCTTTTTAATGCGATTGCCATGGTGATGTTGTCCTTGGCATACGCACTTTCATTGATGAAATGTGGACTTGTCATACCTCTGATTTCTCGGGCATAGAGTATGGAGACAAGCTTAGGGTCACCAGTTTGCAGCGCATCGTTCCAGCGTTGGAACAAATCTAATATTTCCGTTGTGATTACTTTCATTTTTGCCTTGTACCGCCATGATGTGGAACGTATTTTAATGATCAATGTCGTTCAAAAAGCATGGATGTGCTTTTGTTATTGATGGTTTATTAAGATACGTTTTTACTAACAACTTGTTATGTTATAACATAACTCCTATTCGTTTCAGGTCAGACGACTTAACGGCATTAAACCGTGTCCTCCATGCTTTTATGTCAGAACTGAACTTAAAGAGAGCTTAAGGATGTGATCACATATTTTATTCATGTGGTGGGTAGAGTAACCATTCGCAGCAGTTTAAACGTTAAGTTTAGTTGCTTAATTATGACCAATTAGAAAAATATATTACTTTTCAGCATTATATTGATTCAAAACAAAATAGTATAAACTATGTATGAAACAAATTTGATACAGGTTTGATATTTATCTAGTCTAATAGAGTAAATTGTAATTAATCATGTTATCACATCACTGTCGTTAATCTTTAATTCTTGGATGTGGAAGCTAGGTATAGTTAATAATTAAGGTGAGTATAGATATGTCAGATGTACGTACACGAGTAGACTTTAAAGTTGGGCTTAAAAGTAATATCGATGCGGAAATAGTATCTTTTCATGGTCTTAAGACAGAAAAAGAACATGTAGCCGTCATATTTAAACAAGCGGATAAAATGTCAGACGTGCCTTTGGTGCGCATGCATTCTGAATGTTTAACTGGCGATGTGTTCCATTCTTCGCGTTGTGATTGTGGAGAACAGCTTGAAGAAACGATAAATCGAATGGGGGAGTCTGGGGGCATTATCTTGTATCTGCGACAGGAAGGGCGTGGTATTGGTTTATACAACAAAATTGATGCGTATCGGCTTCAGAGTCAAGGTATGAACACCTATGAAGCAAATAATCATTTAGGATTTGATGATGATCTTCGTGATTTCACAGAAGCGGCACAAATGCTTAAAGCGTTAGGTGTTACCAAGGTGAGGCTAGTTACGAACAACCCTAAAAAAATTAACGAGCTTTCAGCTTATGGCATTGAAATTGTCGAAGTCGTCAATACTTCAGCACACATCAAAGACGGCAATGAACACTATTTAAAAGCCAAAGTTTCCCACGGCAACCACCTATTAACCGTATAAAAGAACAGCCCAATGTACTTGCGTGTATTGGGCTGATTGTTTCTATCCATATTCAGTATGTAAAACTATTAATTTACCGCGCGTATATTGCCTTGTCTCAAATTATTGAGAACCTCAGCTTTTGGGCCGTCGGTTATGATAGTGCCTTTTTCCATCACTATGATTCTATCGACTACATCCAACATGGACGTTTTATGAGTGATCAAAACCAGCGTTTCTGACGCTTTAAGCTGAGCAAGCTGCTGTTTAATATGCATTTCAGAGCGATTATCCATGGCACTGGTTGGCTCATCCATTAGAAGGACTGGTGGCCTATGTAAGAATGCTCTTGCAATCGCAACCGCTTGTCGTTGCCCTCCAGAAAGCAGCAGCCCGCCTTCACCGACTTGGCGTTCAAGACCTGCCGGATCTTGCTGAGTAAAAACGGTCACTCCAGCGCGATTGGCGGCGTCCATGACATCTCGGTCATCGGCGAGCGGGCGACCAAGGGTGATATTGTCACGTATCGAACCATAAAACAGCTGACTATCTTGGGGAACGCACCCAATGTTGCGTCTGATGTCAATGTGGTGAAGTTGTTGTATATCTGTTTCGTCAATACGGACATGGCCTTCTGTTGGCTGATAAAGTCCTAGGATTAGCCGCTCAAGCGTGGTTTTTCCTGAACCTATTCGGCCTATAATAGCGACTTTCTCACCTGGGGTTATGGTGAGATTGAGATCGCGAATTGAAGCGACAGGAGAGTCTGGATAGTGGAAAGTGACCTTATCCAACTCGATTTTACCTTTCACTATTGGCCTATGAATATAGCGTTTTCCCTCTTCTTGTTCATCGGGCATGGCCATTATTTGCTCTATGATAGACAATGAAGACTTAGCTTGATTATATCGAGTGGAAAGGAGTGATAGCTGAACCATAGGACCTATAGCTCTGTTACTGAGCATAGTAGCAGCAATAAGGCCGCCCATAGTAAGTTCGCCATCGGCGATCAAATACACCCCAAGAATGATCATGCCTACGTTTGAGGCTTGTTGAACAAAGCCCGCCGTGTTGTGAATACCGTCTGTTATTCGCCTGCTTTTAATACTCCAGTTCGACATGTGGGCAACAGCTTCTTCCCATTTGAACTGAAATTGACTTTGAGCCCCAAACAGTTTGAGCGTCTCTAATCCAGATAAACTTTCGATGAGGTTGGCATACTTTTGTGATGCCAAACGAGACCCTTCTTCAATCGATTGCTTGAGTGGCCCTTGTATGATGGCGGAATAGATGATGAGGATCACAACGCCTAAGATAGGAATCCAGACTAGGTTTCCTGCCATCAGCCATATTAATAACAAAAACAACAGTGCAAAAGGAAGGTCGATAAGAGAGCTAATCGTTGCTGAGGTAAAAAATTCTCGAATTGATTCAAACTCCTGCAAGTGTCTTGCGAAAGCGCCGACTGAAGGAGGTTTGGCTTCCATTCGAATCCCAAGAACTTTACTGAAGAGTTTTGACGATATGAGTACGTCAGATTTCTTTCCTGCCACATCGATAAAATAGCTGCGAAGGATTTTCAGTGTGAGTTCAAAAAGAAAAATGACAAAGATACCACTAGCCAAAACCCATAGTGTTTCAAAGGCTAAATTGGGGACAACCTTGTCATAGACCAAACGTGTAAACATAGGAGCGGCTATTGCAAATAAATTTATCATTATCGAAGCGATAAAAACGTCTCGATAGATATTTTTTGACTGCCACAATGTTGACCAGAACCAGTGACCTTGACGAGTTTTTAAAATTTCTGGTGAGCGTTCATCATAACGAAACTGCTTTTTCACCAGAAAATAGCGGCCAATATATAGCTCATTAAGATCCTCAATCGATATCGAAATGGGCACCAGTCCTGATTCGCCAGTGACCACCTCAGCCTCTTGCTTTTCTGGGTTAATCGTATTGAGTACACAAGCATCCCCACCTTTGAGAAGCAATACAACTGGGAGCACTAGCTCTGATATTTCGGTTAATTGTGAGCGATTTTCTTTAGCGACTAGCCCAGCGCGTTCAGCTGCACGAGGGAATAGAAACGGGGTTAATTTTCCAGACGATAATGGCAAGCCGTTGATCAGAGCTTCTGGTGAATTCGCTAACCCAAAGTAGCGGCTAATGTATATGAGTGAATTGAGTAAAGGATCTTGCATTTACGGCTGTAACCTTCTTACTTATCTACAATGAAACCTTGGAATACATCGATAAAATGCTCCGCTAAAAAGTCGAGTTGCGCCTGAGTTTCTACACGAGATGCAATCGTCTTAATCCCAAGGTTATGTGCTGTGCGCGAAATTGAAGTTAAGGTAAATTGCTGTTTTTCTTCGTCTAAGTGGTGAGTATAAAGATAGTCAACTTTAACATAAGCGGGTCTGAATTCGTTGATGTAATCCAAAGATTGGAAATTTCTTCCGTAGTTATCGACACCAAAATCAGCGCCTGCATTACGAATCGCATTACAAAAGAGCGCCGTATGATGAGGTGTATTGACAAAGCAGTTTTCGGGAATTTCAAAATGCAGTAGCGGGGCTGTTGACTTGTGTCGGCTTAAGATCTGAGTAACCCAGCGAATAAAGCTTGGCTCAGCAATGCTGCTTTGTGAGATGTTAATCGCTACAGGATCAGAGAAAGCGCCCTGTTCAAGTTGAGTAACCATAGTTTGAATCACGTACTCATCGAATAGATGGCTGGCGTGAAGCTGTTCCAAAGCAAACATATATTGATTGGCACTGAATCTTTCGCCATCTCTTTCAATCGCAGAGAAAACTTCTCTATGGTAGGTTTTCCCTGAACCATCGTTTGCGACCTGATAGCGGAATTTGAACCAGTCGTTACTCATGGCTTCTTCAACGAGCGCTTTCCACTGTTGTTTACCCATCAGATTATCAGAGTTGTCACTGGTGACGTAACCGTAAGTAATTTCTGGGTCCGATTTTGCTGTCGCTAATGCGTTATCCAGCATAGTCAGTATGCTGGATGTGTCTTTAGGCACCTCATTGTACACAACACCTAGCGCCACATTTGATTTCGCCATCCCAGTTGGATCAGGGTTAATTCCTTGGACATAATTAATGATGCTCTCAGAGATATTTTTTAGTTCACTTTCACTCATGTTGGGGATGATAAATGCAAACTCTTCGGGAGAAATTCGCGCTATGGTGATATCTGGGAAGGTTAATGAAACAGTGAGGTGGTCAGATAATTCCCTGACCATACTGTCGCCGGCTTTATAGCCTTTCTCTTCATAGAGATCATGAATAAAGCTTGCCTCGAGCATGGCAACCCCACCAACTCCACCTTCGCCTAACCAAGCATTGAGCTGATTCATATAGTAGGCACGATTACCCAGTTTTGATACGGGATCAATGTAGGCGCGTTCTCTGAGTTTTTGGGCTTCTTGTGCTTGGGCTTTAAATGATTGCTCCAATTGGGAAGACATACTATTGATGCCGTCGACAACATAGATAAGGTCTTTAGTCGAAGGTCTGGGTAATGGGTCTCCAAATTGATTGCGCGCTACTTGCTCCATTTTGGTAACGATGAGGTGTAAAGGACGCAGTGCGCGTTTGAGGATAAAAGCAATCGACATTAAACCAATGGAGAAGATAAGACTAAAAGCTATGGCGAGGCGAACAAATGCATTCCAAAGCTGGGTGTAGGCATCCCCAGTATGGCTTACAATTTCAACCTCAGCGAGTTGCATCCAGCCGCTGGTCACGACCCGGCGATCATGAATACGATCGAATAAATGCAGGCCCGTAAACCAGTCGGGAACCTCGAGTGGTTTGACGGGGTAGGAGCGGATAATTTCTTCCCCATTATCGAGGAAAATGAGACGCACGATGGAATAGCTACTGCCATCAAATAGAGCATTTACGACCGACTCAACCGCTACTTGATCTTTGCTTTCTAAGTAGGGGGCCAAAGCAAGGCCGACAGTGTTGATGGTATTGTTCATTTCTGACCGTTGCTGCTGGATCAGGCTGTTTCGCGTTGTGTTAAATTCGATGATGAAAACCGAAACCATCAGCATCAAAAATACCGCTATCATTCCCGCGACAAGTTGTTTATATAAAGTCATATTGCCTACTCATCGTATTTCAAAATTGGTTTATTCAATTTGAGTGATTTCTCTCTGGCCCTGAGATCATTCCATAAGCTTAGTCTTGATGATTTTCCGGCCAGTTGCCCTTTCTTCGATTTCATTAGCCACAGATTTTTACCGTTAAAGCTGTATACAGGTAATAAATCTCGACGTTTGGATGCTCTTTTAATCTGTGGATCAATGTTATCGAGCAAAATAGGTTCTGCGCTTGGCTTCGAATAATAGGCCAGTACCATATGGAATTGATTTAGCGTTATTGCTTTAACGTAGACTAGCCTGAGTTTTTTATCTGAGACCCCAAGCTCAAGCAGTGAAAAATACTTCGCGATAGTAAAATCCTCACAATCGCCGCCATTACTGCCCAAAAATTCAAGTGGAGTTGCCCAATAGTCTTTCTTGCCCCAAAGCCTATTATCATTGATGAAATTAAGTTGATTGAAAAAGCGATTTACTTTGACCAGCTTTTCTTTCTCCGGCAGCCCTTTGAATTGGACCATTTCACGACGCCAAGTTTCGACTCTTTTTCCTGCTCGCTCTCCATATGTCTTCCTAACCGCATCAACCCAGCGTTGTTCTTGGGTATTGAGTGCCTGTGAAGTGGTTGAGACCATAATGAATAATAGAAGCGAGAACAGAAGTTTCATTTCGTCACTGTCTATGCAAATAAGTAAGTAGAGTTTCTGGCATTGTTATTCCTTAAGTGCGTTGTTTTTGGCTCCGATAATGGGCTTTAGCAAGTATTCCATCACTGTGCGCTTTCCTGTAATTATATCAACTGATGCTGTCATGCCAGGTATAATGGGCAATGAAGCATCATTATTTAGGCTTGTTTCTTTGGTTCTAACCCTTACAAGGTAAAAGCTGTTTCCTTCTTCATCCGTTGTGGTGTCAGCACTAATATGCTCAAGGCTTCCTTCAAGTCCGCCATACTTAGTAAAATCATAAGCGCTAAATTTAACAATGGCACTTAAGTTTGGCCTTAAGAAGGCAATATCTTGAGGAGCGATCTTAGCTTCCACTAGTAATGTGTCTTCACTGGGCACAATTTCCACAATGTCCATGCCTGGTTGTATAACACCACCGACCGTATTCACATTGAGAGTTTTTACCGTCCCAACGACAGGAGATATGATGACAGTCCTGTTGACTCTATCCTCTAAACCGACACTCGATTCTGTTAGTGCAGAAAGTTTGTCCTGCGTTTGGTTGAGCTTTTCTTGTTGTTCGGAACGAAACTTTTGCGCAGCATCAATCCGGTTTAGCATTGACTCTTGAATAGCAGATCGGAGCACTGGCACTTTAAGCTCGCTGGAAGTCATTTCTCTGCGCGTATCATTGACTTGCCGTTGCAGCTTCAATAGTTCTATTTGTGGTACCACACCCTCATCAGCCAATGGCTTGGTGATTTCTAGCTCTTTTAGAGCAAAATTATAACTTTCACGTAAATTTTTTACTCTAGCTTGTATTTCTACTAGATCTTGTTGTTTTTGTTTCACTTGTTGGTCGATGAGTGAAATTTGGTTATTCAGGTTGTTGAGGTCTTGCTGATATTCAGCTCTCTGTCTTGCAACAAGACGTGGTTGTCGTTCAACCAGAGAAGGAGGAAAAGCGAGCTTATTAAAATTAATCTCGACGCTTTTTTGCCAAGAGCTCGGGGTGAATTTTTCATTGACGGTTACGCTCGTAATTGAGGCAGACAATTGCAGTACACTCGCTGTTAGATTGGCAATTTGCTGCTCACGTTCGCGAAAGTCGGACCGAAAACGTGTGTCATCTATTAGCAGCAGCTGCTGGCCTTTTTGAACCGTTTGCCCCTCGCGTACTAAAATTTCTTTAACAAGTCCACCTTCAAGGTTTTGAACGATTTGAACTTGAGAAGAGGGGACTACTTTTCCTTCTCCTACGGTTACCTTGTCAATCTGCGCCCAAGACGCCCAAATTCCCGCTAAAATTAAAAATAGCAACATTACCCACAGCATAATACGGGCACTACTGGGGGTGTTGAGTAACAAGGCGGCGGTTTTATCATCCACGTACTCAAGTTCGCTGTCAGAAAGCTTGTTGTAGGTACCCTGAGTCATGAGTTGATTCCTGTTGATTTTACATGTCGTTTAGTTATGTATTAAGAATAGCCAATTTTATTAAGATACAGTAGTAAGTTACAGCAGTATCAAGCACTTAAATGGTAGGAAAGTGATAATTTGTGCGCTGAGTGGTATGAACTGATACGAAAAATAGCGTGTTTTTGTCGGGGTTTGATCTAGGCTGTTTTTCTCGCATTAATCTATAGTTTAGTGACTAAGTTTATCGGGTTAATCGAAGTTTTTATTGGGCGCAATAATTTCAAGGAGTGGCAATGAAAAAAACAAACAAAGGTTTTGAAACAGAAGCAGCATTATATGAAAGTATGTACAACGCGATTAACCGTTCTCAAGGTGTAATAGAGTTTGAGCTTGACGGTACTATTTATAATGCGAATCAAAACTTTCTCGATGTTGTTGGGTATTCGCTGGATGAAATTAAGGGCAAACATCATCGAATGTTTGTCAAGCCTGCACACGCTAGAAGCAAAGCTTATAAGGATTTTTGGGCTAAGTTAGGCAAGGGTGAGTACGATTCTGGTGAATATAACCGTGTTGCGAAAGGAGGGAAAGAAATCTACCTTCAGGCAACCTATAACCCGGTATTTGATAGTAATGGTAAGGCTATACGAGTTGTTAAAGTTGCGAGTGATATTACAGATAGCAAACGTGCCAGCATCAGGGCAAAAGCACATACACAAGCTATTGACCGATCACTAGCGACAATAGAATTCGAGCTAGATGGCACCATCATTACAGCGAATCAGAATTTTCTTGACCTTATGCATTACTCTCTCAACGAAATTAAAGGTAAGCACCACAGAATATTTTGCGAAGATGAATTTCGCCAAAGCGTGGAATACAGCCAGTTTTGGGATAATTTGGGTAAAGGGGAATACAGTTCGGGTGAGTTTGTTCGTGTGACTAAGGATGGACAAACCGTTTTCATACAAGCGACCTATAATCCTGTGTTCAATGAGCAAGGTAAATTGGTCAAGGTGCTAAAAGTTGCCTCAGATATTACCGAATTCAAAACGATCAGTAATGAAGCTCAGGCCAAAGCCGATGCGATTGATAAATCATTGGGAACAATAGAGTTTAATCTTGATGGAACAGTCATTACCGCTAACAAGAATTTTTTGGATCTTATGGGTTATAGCTTGGCAGAGGTTCAAGGTAAGCATCACAGGTTGTTCTGTGAAAAAGAATATAGTGAAACTGAGCAGTACAGAGAGTTTTGGCGTGAGCTCGGTACTGGACAGTTTAGTTCGGGAGAATTTAAGCGCATTGCCAAAAATGGTCGAGAAGTTTATATCCAAGCAACCTATAACCCAGTTTTAGACCTCAAAGGTGAACCATACAAAGTACTTAAGGTTGCCTCGGATATCACTGATCGTAAGAAAATGTCTGAGGAACGAGCAAAACAAGCCTCGATGATTATGGAAATGTCGACGCCCGTGATGCAGCTTTGGGATAAAGTACTTATGTTACCAGTGATCGGCCTGATTGATTCAAATCGAATCCAGATGATCATGGAAGCGGTGCTGCAAAAAGTGATCGATTATGAAGCGCGCGTGATTGTTATTGATATTCAGGGAGTTCCGACTGTAGACAGCGCTGTTGCTAACCATCTTTTGAAGGTTGCTAAGGCTACAAGGCTGATGGGGTGTGTATGTATTGTGACAGGTATCTCTCCCGTGGTTGCTCAAGCTATCGTCAATCTTGGTATCGAACTTAACGATATAGTGACTCAGTCTACGCTCAAAGAAGGTGTGAATAATTCCTTTAAAATCGCAGGGTACACACTAAGCGAAAGCCAAGATGATCAGGACAAATGGCATGAGTAATACTCCAGCAGATATGATTAAAGTGGTGGTTCATGATATGAGTCGCTGCTTGATTGTACCAATACAAGAAGAGCTGTCGGTTGATGATGCAAAGCGAGTACAAGAGGTGCTGCTGGACAAGCTAGGAGCACGACATGTTAAAGGTGTTGTCATTGACTTTTCGGGTGTTGATATTGTCGATAGTTCACTGTGGAATGTATTTATTAAGCTAGTCAATATGGTCAAAGTTATGGGCTCTCGTGCTGCGATAACGGGATTAAGCCCCGGAATCATAGCATCGATGATTGATTCCAATATGGACATTGGAGGTTTGACGACCAAACGAAATATGGAAGAAGCACTGGAATATTTACGCTCTCATTAAAGAACATGATGGAAAAAGTCCAAGTGCTTGAACCTACTATTCTTGGGGGGGCTGGGTGAAAGAAAACGCCAAACTAGACATTGTGACTGACTCAGATGTCGGCTATGCCAGTTTAGATGCGAAACTTTTTGCGCAGCAGCTCGGCTTTTCTACTGTGGACCAATATATGATTTCAATTGCGGTCAGTGAGTTAACCCGAAACATCCTTAATCATGCAGGGCGTGGGTTTTTGTATCTTAAGTCTGTCCAAGAAGGAGAAAAAATAGGGGTTGAAATCATCGCTAAAGACAACGGTGGAGGTATACGAGACCTCGAAAAAGCTCTGAGTGATAACTACAGTACAGGCGGGACCATGGGGGTGGGTTTACCTGGCACTAAACGACTGATGGATTCGTTTCATATAGAGACAGAACTAGGTGTTGGCACTGCTGTCACGGTAAGGAAATGGCTAAAGTAATGACAGAAAGAATCGAGATCGCGATTGGTGAAAAGCCGCTCGAAGACGTGAATGGCGACGATGCTTTTTATCAGCAAAATGGTAGTGGTTATTTTATTAGTTTATTTGATGGGGCTGGACACGGTAGAAGCGCGCACAGCATCGCTAGTACGACTCGGCGCTTTTTGAAACAGTTTTATCAGACAGATCTGGCAGAATTAATGGAGCAGTTACATAACAACTTACGAAGTACAAATGGTGGCGTTGCCATTATTGCCAATCTGGATATGGAGTCGCTGTGCCTAGAGTATGTTGGTATTGGTAACATCTTCATGTGTAAGGTCGGTAAAGAAGTACAAAGATTTATCTGTCAACAGGGTGTACTCGGCTATCAGATTCGTACTCCGAAAAAAAACAGGGTGCAGATGGTACCCGGAGAAATATTAATACTTTATTCTGATGGAATCATGAGTAATTTTGATCCAAAAGATTACCCAAACATCTATACTGATAATGCTGAAACTATTGCCCAGAATATTACTCGGAAGTTCGCGAAAGCGTCTGATGATGCCACGTGTCTAGTAATCCGAGTTAATTGAGAGGTTGGAAATGCATTATGAATCTCGATACTGTACTAAAAGAAATGGAGCAAGCGTCTAACGAAGACAATATCAAGCTTGCCGACCATAGCATAAAAGACAGCCCATCGGTTGTTGACTTCAGAAATAAAGTGAAAAGGCTTGCTCTTGATTGCCATTTTTCTAGGGTCAACGCTGTTCGTGTGGCCACTGCTGCCTCTGAAATTTGTCACAAAATGATATCGACATGCGATAGCTTCAATGCGTCACTTTCTTTTTCACGGATTACTGAAAATTGGGGGATAAAACTTGAGTTTCATAGCGCTGTTGGGGCGCTTCCATCAATGAATTACGACTACATCTTTGATTCTTTCAGTATCGAGACTGCGAGTAATCATTCTCACACCGTGATGGCCTTTAAGCACTTTCCTGATCTTTCTTTTAATCCACAAGATAATACAGAGTTTCAACGCAATAAACTCAATCAGCTTTCGCAACAAGAGTTGATGCGTGAGCTACAACTATCGCTGGAGAGAACCAAAGAGGCCGATGTGGCAAAAGGGGATTTTCTGGCCAACATGAGTCACGAGATACGTACCCCGATGAATGCTATTATTGGCTTGAGTGAGCTGGTTCTCAAAACGCAATTAACGTCAAAGCAGCATGATTATATCGGTAAGATTAACTCAGCGGGGCGTGCCCTACTGGGTATCATCAACGATATTCTCGATATCTCAAAGATAGAGGCTGGAAAAATGGAAATGGAAAATATTCCGTTCCAGCTTGATAGAGTTTTTGATGATCTGTGCACCATCATTACGCTAAAAGCACAGGAAAAAGGTATCGAGGTGATTTTTTCAACCCCACCTGAATTGCCTAAGTCACTCGTTGGAGATCCCTTACGCCTTGGCCAGATACTGACCAATCTATGTAACAACGCGATTAAATTCACTGAACAAGGCGAAATTATCGTTAAGATCACTCACTGTGAACAATTAAATGACAAAGTTAAGTTAAAGTTTGAGGTTAAAGATACAGGTATTGGTTTGAAACCCGATCAAATACAGAAGCTGTTCAGTGCATTTAGTCAGGCAGACACCTCAACCACTCGAAAATATGGCGGAACGGGGTTAGGGCTTAGTATTTGTCAAAATCTGGTGCACTTAATGAATGGTGATATCTGGGTAGAGAGTGTGTATCAGCAAGGAAGTAGCTTTATCTTTACCGCTGAATTTGGAGTACTTGATAATGAGATAGAGAATCAGCAAGAGCGTATTTACAACTGGAAAAAGCTCAAAGGTATGAAAGCTCTGATTGTGGATGATAACAAGAGCGCTCGTGATATCAACAAGGAACTTCTCCACTCTTATACTCTTGATATATCCACTGCGATAGATGGCTTTGATGCGATTGATAAAGTTAAAAAAGCCATAGCTGAGGATCGACCCTACGAACTTGTTTTAATGGATTGGCAAATGCCTGAAATGAACGGTATTAAGGCATCGGAAATCATTAAAACGCTCGACTGTTCTCCAAAAATTATTTTAATGACAGCGTACGGAAGAGAGGAAGTGGTTGTTCAAGCTGCAGAGGCTAAAATCGATGGTTTTCTGGTTAAGCCTGTTGGCGCATCGGCTTTGTTGGACACTGTTATGGAAGTCATGGGTAAAGCAGTGGTTGTTGATAGTGCAGGGCAAAAAAATGAAACTGAACTCTTATTCGAAAGCTTTGCGTTGGTTCGTGGGGCACCGGTACTTTTGGTTGAAGATAATGAAGTCAACCAAATTATTGCCGTAGAGTTACTGGAAAGTGTTGGCCTGAATGTGGAAGTGGCGAACAATGGTAAAGAAGGGGTAGACAAGGCTCTTGATGGTGAGTATGCGCTGATTCTAATGGACTTACAGATGCCGGTGATGGATGGTTTAGAAGCTGCAAGGGTGCTGAGAGAACAACCGACTCACCAAGACATCCCCATTATTGCAATGACAGCTAATGCAATGCAGCAGGACAGAGAACGGTGTGCCGAAGCGGGCATGAATGACCATATCGCTAAACCGATAGATACCAGTGAGTTGTATAGTAAGTTGCTCAAGTGGATTGATCCTAGCTTTAAAGACGATAATTTTGAATGTTCACCGACTCAACAGAGTGATGAGGTTGACAAAGAGTCAGCACTACCAGAACTACACGGTATTAATACTGAAGAAGGTTTATCTAGAGTCAATGAAGATAGAGCTTTGTACACCAAACTCCTCATTAGCTTTTCGAAAAATAATCAAACGACTTTCTCTGATTTAAAAACATCGTGGCAAGACAAAGATTGTGCACAGGGTGAGATTACTGCACATACCTTGAAAGGGGCCTCAGCATCGCTAGGGGCACACCGCTTATCACAGGTTGCTTTTACCTTTGAGCAAGCGTTTAAACAGCAAGCTAAAGACATTCTGCCAGAAGAATGGAATGAACTTTCATCCGCCTTGCAGCAGGTCCTCGAATCTATTGCGCTTATTGACACTCAAACTGATGCTTCGCCCATTGTGTCTCAGGAATTTGACCTTGAACAAGTGAAAGCTCTGAGCGAGGAAATCAGGGAGCAGTTAGAGCTAGGCGAATTTGAAGAGGAAAGCATTGCAAGCTTAGTTGCCATGTTACAAGGACAAGTTGCAGCTGGTGAGATAGAGCGCTTGAATGAAGCGATTGAAATATACGACAGTGACGAAGCGCTAGAATGTCTAGATAAAATACTATCTAGCATATAAGAGTTGAGGTTAGAGGCTAGAATGGATAAAACAATCTTAGTGGTTGACGATGTTCCAGACAATATCCGAATTCTGAAAAGTGTATTGGAGAAAGGCAATTACTCAGTAAGGGCAGCAACAAGTGGTGAAAAAGCGCTAAAGCTCGCAAACACATCGCCTCAGCCTAATATTATTTTACTCGACATCATGATGCCAGAGATGGATGGATTTGAAGTCTGTCGAAGGCTTAAGTGTGAGCCAGAAACGGCTCATATTCCGGTTATTTTTATCTCAGCTAAAGACGACACAGATGATCAATCCAAGGGGTTTGATCTAGGCGCCGTTGATTATATTACCAAACCTTTCTCACCGGCTATTGTTCTTCGTCGTGTTGCCACTCACCTGTCTCTAACTCGTTTAGCTGAAGTTGATTCTTTGGCTCTATCGGCGATTCGAATGCTGGGTGTTGCGGGCCATTATAATGATACTGATACAGGCAGCCACATTTGGCGTATGGCCGAGTACTGCAAGTTATTAGCCAAAGCAGTGGGCTGGGAGTATGAGAATTACAACTTATTAGAACTTGCAGCCCCTTTGCATGACACGGGGAAAATTGGCATACCTGATGCGGTACTTAAAGCGCCCAGACCTTTAGCTGAGGACGAATGGGTAGTGATGAAAAAACACTCTGAAATTGGTCATGAAATATTATCTATGTCTTCTAACCCTGTATTTCAGTTGGGTGCTGAGGTGGCCAAATCTCATCATGAGCGCTGGGATGGAACAGGATACCCAGAAGGCTTAGCTGGGGAGGACATACCACAATGCGCTAGGATCGTCGCTATCTGCGATGTATTCGATGCTTTGACTATGGAACGTCCTTATAAAGAGGCGTGGTCAATTGAAGATGCGTTAAGTGAAATAAAAAATAATGCAGGCTCACATTTTGACCCACATTTGGTGGATACCTTTCTAGGCTTAGAAAGTGAGATTAAAGAAATTTATTCTAAATGGAGTCTTAAAGACGAAAATTCGATTGAGTAGCGTTATTGCCTAATCAAGCGCTAGCACCATTTCTACTTCTGAATAGATGTCCAACAGACTTCTAGTGTCGATTATATCTCCAACGTTACTCAAGTCTCCTGACAGGTTCTGACAGTGAGGTGGATTATAGTTATTCCACTGTTCACTTACTTTATCCGTTGAGGAAATAATATGTTCACTATTGATACCTATGTTCTTTATGTAGAGGACATTCAAGTTAGTCAAGGTTTTTATACCAAGGTGCTTGGTTGTGAGTCGAGAACTCTCTCACCGACCTGTATGGAAATTAAGTTTGCAAACGATACAACATTGTTACTAAAACAGAACTCAAATTTAGTACCAACAAGTTGTATAACAGGTGGTGGAACCGAGTTGTCCATATTGGTTGAAGACCAAACAAAGCTTGAGTCTCTGTACCAAAACTGGAAAAATCAATCGGTTGATTTTGCTCAAGAGCCTAAAGAACTGTCGTACGGGGTTAGCTTTGTTGCGCTTGACCCAGATGAGCATCGTATTCGTGTCACCATTGCCATGGGTTTATCTGCCTAAATTGGACTTGGTCTATGCGCTTTCAAACAACTCGAGCTGCGCTTGCTCGAATTTTTTCTGCTGGTGGTACATTTTGCCTTTCGGCGTTTCATCGACTCCGAATGAGAGTACGCTAGTGACTGAGTAACCAGTAATAACAATATCTCCTAGCTGATCTAACTTCGAATTCAGCTTTAGTATGCAGCGTATAGTAGAGCCGCTTTGAAAGCTCATTTTCTGACTTAGAACGCTTTGTTTAAAGTCTTTATCACACATGGCAAAGTTGATATGTTGACCTTGCCATATTCCTTTCCATTTATATTTACCCTCTCCAAGTACAGGTGCAATGATTTCAATAGTGGCATCATCAAAGGTTTGTATTGGTAATCGATGGGAGGGCAATACAAATTTTTTGAATTTAGATCGTTTGATCAATGACTCTGGGACTAATGGCTTACCATGACAATCTAGTTCGCTGACTCCAACCTGGGTGACTTTTGAATAGGCACAAAGATGTTTAAATAGGTTTGAGCGGCGAGTGATCACTTTATGACTTTCGTTGACAACTTCTGCCACTTGTTTGATGGTTTTAGGTTCGATTTTATCCTTGTTCGCCTGCTGTTTTAATGCTTGTATTCTAAGACTCTTCTCTTCAATACTTAGGCGTAATTCTTCTTTTTGGAGCCGTTCTAACTCTGAATCTGATTTGGGAAGCAAAGGTATCGCGATCGAAGCAATACCAACGATGACAGATAGAATGCCGGCATTTGAATTGGCTAACCTCCAAATATCACGCAGTCCACCTTCTTGGCGAGCTTCGCTCTCTATTGTAACTGACACATCAAGAATATTGGCTATTTCATACAGTATTGAAATGATCTCTGTCTCACATTGGTTGCGAACTAAGGCATCCATAGAATGAGATTCATTATTAAAATAATAGTGAAACTGAAGCTTTCTCTCTTTCAACTGTTTATCCATACAGTGTCTTTGTGTGAAATGATAGGTAATCAAGTATGAAATTCAAGGGATGCCTTGTGACAGGGCTCAAATTTCAAATCTAGGATAAAGAGTTGGTCTTCGTTACGTGATAAATGACTCGAATCGCCGTTTAAGTGATGAGCTCTATAACAATATTTGTTCTATTCTCCAACGGCTTAGTCTGTTGACCAGACATTTTTGATATCGGGCCAACCCCAGTTGGTTAGCTCAACATTTTTAAGTACGCCATGAAAGCGCAGTGTCTGTCGGTGGTGAAATAAAGGTGTTACCCAGTACTGATGAATAAAGGTTGAAGCAATGGGCTCTATTGCATCGAGATACCGTTCGAGAGGTGTCGTTTCACGAATTTGTTCTAGCGAGTGTATGAGCCACTGTTTGGCCTTGTGACCAATACAGGTATGAAGGACTGGATTAGTGTATAAGTTATAAAAGGTTGAAGAATGTCGATTATCATCCAAATTGATATTGGTCACGACTAGCGTTTCTGTTAATTGGTCAGTTTGCGACATTTCATAGAGCTTACGGTAAGAGTAGGTGCTGACCTTAGCTTCAATACCCAGCTTATTTAATATGCTTTTAATGGCGAGAGCACAGTCTATCAGCGCTCTGTAGTCATAGACTGCAATGTCTATGTGAGGGGGAAGGTCAGCCTCTGGCTCTTGTGGCCTTAGCACTGGTGGCCATGCAGGAAGTATGTTGTATGCTTTGCTGCAACCAAACAGTGTTTGGTTAAGTTTGAGTTGGTCATAAACACGCTGTGGATTGAATATGCATGATAAATAGCGTTTTTGGTTGTCATCAAGCGCAGAAGGAGACGATTGATTGAATAAAACCAGCATGCACCCATCTTCGAGTCGTGATTTGTGGCTATTGTTGTGAAGTTGTGCGTCATCTGTATGAGAAAGGTGGTATTCACACTCGTTATTGTCTTGTACCCCAGGTTGGTTGGTTTGAATTTGTCTATTCGTCAGTTCTTTTTCGTCCAATTTCCAGATAGTGACTTGGTCAGTTAAAGCACGGCAGCCGTAATAGCGCTCGAATGCTTGCAGACAAAGCCGATCTTCTCTGTGTTCTCGTACTTCAAATGGTCCAGAGCCGATGACACCATAATGGTTTGCATTGTTGACTTGGCTGGTAGGTTGGATGGCGTACTTTACCCCTGAAACCAAACCGCCAAACCCAAGATCGGGTTTTGAAAATTCGAATATGACCTTATTAGGCTGTGGTGAAGTGACGCTTTCTAAATGAGCCAGCTCGTCTCGGTAGTTTGGCAATGTCGATAGTTTAGCGAAAAGACTCACAATACTATCGGCATCAATAGCGGCGCCATTATGGAATGTCAGTGCAGGCCTAAGGTAGAAAGTCCATTGATGACCATTTTTTTCGCATTGCCAGTGGTGAGCAAGTTGAGGCTTCAAGTGGCCTTCTAGGTCACTACTCACTAGGCAGCAGTATATTTGCCTGAGTAGATAACGTTCGCTCGAGCGCTGTAATTGGTGTGGCACTATGCGTTCAAAAGAGCGTTTATAAGTCAGCTGTATATGCAGTAGTCCCTCACGTATTGTGGCCCCTGACGTGCTTTGTAGCAGACGCCCAAACGCTTTTTGATCATCATCGAGAATGCTTAAGGCCTGTTCGTATTGACCTTGTCGTATACGTTTGCTTGCCAACTGAGATTTGAGGTCTGTCAGTGTTAAGTTGAGCACAAGCGTTGACCTTTGATGCCTTCCTACTTTGGGAGTCCATGATAGCCACTCTAGTTGTTGCATTTGATTGAGTAAGTTTCTTGCATGGCGATGGCTAGTAAATAGCCGTTCAGCGATATCCGGTAGCGCTGTTTTAATGTCCTCCCCAACACCTAATGGTTCAAGGCGTGCGTAATAGCGCAGCAAATTGAGATCTGACATTTGGGCTCCAAAATAAGCATTTTATTGACGTATTATTTTCCCTATTTTATCAGAATACCGTAGGTTTTAGTGGGATTATGGTTGTTTTTATCAAAATTAGGAAAGGTATTTTTAAAATGTCTCAGTTTTAAGTTTCCCTATATAGCGCAATAATGGCTGAGGTAATCAGAGAGGACAAAATGATGAATACGAACAAGCATAACCAAATGGCCACCTATTATTATGCCAGGCTAGAGCTTGCTCAGTCTAAATGGGAGCGGCGTGCGATTTTGAACTTAATTAACCTATGTCAATGGTCATCCTGATTTGGTTGTACGGCTTTAAGACAACCTGAAAGCAAAACATAAATAACTTATGCAGCACTACCATAGAAACATGCTCCTAATACCCCCAAGAACGTGCGGTTAGTGCTGCTTTTTCTCATCATAAACTCAGCGTTTTGTTAACCCTTTATTATTTAGGTAACCTTTGATGTGTGGGCGGGACTCACCAGCAAGCTTGTTAGTCACTTCTTGAGACCAAATACTTTGTTTTTGATTGGCGCTACGACTTGCGTAGTAGTGTTGCATCTTTCTATCGTAGCTATCAATGTCGGATAAATTTAAAGCTTGATAGCTGTTTTCATGCATGAGCACTTTCGCTGGTAATCGAGGCTTGATTTGTGGATCTTGAGCAGGGTGGCCAAGGCACAATCCAAATAAAACGGCGCAATGATGCGGTAATTCGAGAAGTTCATCGACCTCAGATGCTGAATTTCTGAGTCCCCCAATATAAACGCCTCCTAATCCTAGTGATTCAGCAGACAAAAGGCAGTTTTGAGCCATGATTCCACAGTCTACCGCTCCAATGATAGTGAGTTCTGTATACTCAGTATTGACCTTAGGGTTGATAGTAAAATGCCTGTGATAATCGACGCAAAATACCAAAAACTCCGCTGCACTTGCTACATAGGATTGGTTTCCAGCCAGTTCTGCTAAACGTTCTCGTTTATCTTGGTTTGTCACTCGAATAATAGACACGACTTGAAGCATACTCGATGAAGAAGCAGCAAGCCCAGCTTGAATGATGGTATCGAGATGCGGGGGCTCAATGGCTTGTTCAGTAAACTTACGAATAGAACGATGAGATAAAATGGTCTCTATAGTTGGGGTCATGGGCGGGTCCTTTTGCGATAATAAGATTGAAAAACATATCGACACAGAGTCTGAATGTCGAGTTATGGATGACAGAAAGTTTGAGACTGTTAAGAAAGAGATGAGTCAGCGATGAATCAAATGGTGTTGGCCTACCACGCTAAAGTAGGCCAATGCACAGTTGGCTTACAATGGCTTAGTAATCGTGATATTTTCTCCTCGGTAATTGCCACTGATGTTCACGCTCCTTATCCGACCATCTAATATATTCCATTCCAAGTCGATGTTTTCGAAGGGAGTGAGGGTATGGTGGGTGGACAAATTGGTGTATTGGGGAGTCTGAGCTAGCAGATCATATAAAGTTACAGGGCCTTGTTGTGCTTTGCCCCAGTCTTGAACTAACTCTTTGGTAACAAGGTGAGTCGCGACGATTAAAATTGGCCCCGAAATATTAGCAAACTGGAAATAATCAATTTTGCCTGCTCCTATTGCAATCGCTTTATCATTCTGGACAAATAAGTTTGTCATGCTGCTTGCATCAAAGTCGATTGTTTTGGAAATCCGCTGCGTTTGATTATCAAGCAAGTAGATATTTTTTTTCGTAACTGCAACGGTAAACTTACCATCGGGTGATGATTCTAAATACTTTATAACCCCTTGGCCTTGGATATCAGATAAGGGTTTACTCGGTGCGCTTTTATTTATCCAAATGATTTTGTGCTTTGTTGTATTTTCGTCCTGTAAGGCAAATACAATCTGTTGGTTAGCAGCGAAACTGGCGGTAGTAATAATGGGGTAACTGTCGTCTTTTTGAAGTTTGATCATTGATGGAGAGCCAAAACTTCGATTAGTCAGTGGAATCAACTTAGCTTCTAATGTGCCAATTGTTTGGCTGTCACTATCCGTAATGAGCAGGATGTCTTGCTCATCTT
This sequence comes from Vibrio aquimaris, assembly GCF_009363415.1. Lineage (NCBI taxonomy): Bacteria > Pseudomonadati > Pseudomonadota > Gammaproteobacteria > Vibrionales > Vibrionaceae > Vibrio > Vibrio aquimaris. The sequence goes on from NZ_CP045351.1 coordinate 977,224, forward strand.
TAGATACAAGGATATTTTTTTCAGAAACTTGATCCAGTAGTGATAGTCTATTTAGGTTTATTTCATCTAAAAGCCAGAGTTGGTCCTTTGTTGTATCTAAACCATTATCCCATCGGGCTAGAATACTACTCTGACTATATAGAGGCTTCATCCATTCAAAGTTATCGTTATAACAGGCGGCAGAAGAGGGCTCAATCGCCACTGGCGCTGGTGGTAAGGTCGGTAACTCGCTGCCAGATGCCCCGCCGAGAGTATCAATAGCTGCAGAAGGTTGAATTGTGATTATGTCAGGAGCGACTGAAGAGCTGTCGTGGCCAGTGTTATCTTGCAGACTGGTCAGTAAAATACCATTGCCGCCGCTTGCTTCACATGCATCGACTTGGATAGCGTGGCTTTGAGGGTTATAAAGCTTATAGGATTGTACGCCATTTAATGTCGGTAATACTTGCTTTAACTCTCGAGAAGCATCCTTTTCAAAATATGGCAGGTCATTTGCGTTACCACCAAAATCGTCGTGTTCCTTATCATGGTCTGATTCGTGATGGTCATCACTTCTTAAACTTACTCTTGTTATTGGACTTGGGTTTCTCGTTCGTTCTGAGGCTGCTTGCTGGTAAGTCGCTAAGCCAGCGGCTCTTTTGACTGAAGTACTCAGTTCTTTAACCGTATCTAAGTCGTCGAGGTAGAGGAGTTTATTATTGGCTGGGTTTAGTGCAATCGATTTAAGTGACTTGAGTCCCTTTTCCTCCTGAGACCCATGTATAAGAACCGCTCCATCAAGGTTTAGCTGCTGTGAACTCTCTTTGTCTAAGTTTATTGAGCTCAGATCCAGCGTTTTGTACTTTATCATCATATCGAGGGCGTGAGCGATTTTGACCAAAGGAGAAGCGCCACTTGGACCGCTTTGTTGTGCTTGAATAAGCGATTCAGTCAAGACTTGGCTCTCATTTTTAGGCCCGTAATTGATATCGAGTGTGTCGAAATTAACACCAACATAATTGCCTAATTTGGCTTGTAAGTAAGCTTTGGCATCGACGACTTGACCTTGAACCAAGGGATTATAAAGCATTTCGCTGTGTATTAAGGTTGTAAAGGGAGAAATAATATCAAGTTCGCCGGGAGCGGTCAGAATAGCGCCACCAACATTGAGCATCTTAGGGTAACCACTGGCCAGTAATAATTTTTGTTCATATTGACTGCATTGGCCATCAAAGTTTGTATCAGCGCATGTTTTTTGATTGTAGTGAGCATAGCTCGCTGTTGGCGAAGTACTGTCTGAGCTATCACTGCCGCCACATCCATAAAGCGAGATTGCTGCTGAAACAGCGATGGCAACTGCGCGAGGTGATGGTAGTTTATTCATTTTGATCAATTGTTTACCAATTTTGGTTTAAAGTGTTATCGTGTGCGCTTATTTAATCACTTATGCAAATAAAAGATCAAATGATATTGATAGCAAGTATCATTTGCATTACTATTTCGGCCTGATTTTGTAGGGAACACAAAGTTTTAGGAGTAATTGGTCGTGAAAATAGTCGCTCAAACCTTTGGTATTATGGCCTGTGCGGCTTTTATTGCTGGATGTGGAGGAGGCAATGAGTCGGATCCTAAGCTCGACGCCACTAACCTTGCCACTAACACGACGACAGATAATGTCTCTTCTAACAATAACCCAAAATTCCCAGCACCAGAGAAAATGGATATTCTATCGACGTCAGATGATAACCCCATCTACGGGAATATGATTTCGTGGGATGACCTCAGTGTGAGTATTTGGAACTCTCAAGTAACATTCGATCAACCTGAGCACTATGAATATACCACTGATGGTGGAAGTACTTGGCAGACAGTGATTTCCAAACCTCAGTTTATTGGCCCACAAGCATACGCAAAAAATAAGGTTGGTATACGCGTAAAACAAAATGCTCTTGAAGGCATGCCAGCTCCGGCTAGCGAGACTCTTTTTGCCACTAACACCAGTCGAGGTGAGTTTGTAGCACTGCAATTTGTTCCTATGGACAATATAAACAAAGTGATGACCTTTGGAGATAAGGGCTGGGACTACACGCGAGCGAACTGCGTTGCAGAATATAATCCAGATGGATCTGGTGAGCCTATTTTTTGGGCCAAGAGCCAAAGTTACAACCGGCAAACGTTCGATGAGCTGAGTGATAAAGTGTCTGCAATGAATGCTTGTAATATTGAGGGGTCGCGACTTATCGAGGCTGATGCAGCGAAAAGGTTACGCAGTCGCACGGTTGATGAAAAAGTCAGAAGCTTTGTAATCAATAGCTTTTCAGGCCCTCTAGTCGCCAAGCGAAATGGTACTCTTGTTTCTATCAAAGAATCAGGTGAAGGCGATATTAGTCCCGATCTCTCTCACCAATGGTTTGCTGTATGGTCTTTGCCTGCTGGTGCTCAGTTAGTCGATGAGATTGATGGTGCCCAGATTACTCAGAAAGTTCGATTAAGTGAGCAAGCTGATCGTTTACAACAAGCTCGTGATGCCGTGGTGAACCTTCTAAGCTTGTTAGATGATACCGAAGTTGATTACACCAGACTCAGTGCTGACAACGCCCAGTATCAAACTCTATTAAGCAGCGCCTTGGCATCATGGCAAGATATCTATTCTGGGCACCAACCCGCGAGCACTTTTTTTGTTCAGCAAGCGGTTTTAGCTAAAAATCGTCTCGACAGCGAAAACCAAGAGTTTGTGTTAAAGGTGAACAACTATGTTAGTGACTGGCGTGAATATGAGAAGAATTTTTTAGTCGCAACAGCTTTACTCAAAGAGCTACAAGCGGTTGATAGTCTAGCTAAGCTCCATCAGCAAAACTCTATTATTGCCAGTAGCATAGCTGCACTGGATGCGACACAGGACGGTAAAAAACAGCAGATTGGCGCTAATCGTCTTCACAAGGACTTTGTTACCTACCAACAAATTCAGGTTGAGTTAGACGCTTGGCTGGAGAGTTTACCAAACCTAAAAAGTAGTGGTGCCTTGGCGCTGATAGATAAATACGATTTGTTAAGTCACTACGACAAGGAAAATATAGAGCAACTTATTGTAGCGGCACGAGAAAGAGCACAAAACTCAGGGGAACTTGTCTCGCAATCTCAAGCCATGATTGTTGATGCAGCTGGTAAAAAGTATGCCAAGTTGGACAAAGCAGGGCTGTATTTGGCCAAAGGTGCCACCTACGAGCAAGGTTGGCGCTGCGTATTAGAGCTTGGTTCGGGCGATAGAAGACGAATTTGGATGTTACTGCCCAAGGTTGAAGCAAACGAACTTGAGTATTTCGCGTATCAAGGCAGCAGTGATGAAAGCAAAAATGTGTTAGGCGCCCAAGGGTATATTTCAAATGTCAACCAAGAGGCACTTTGCGGAGTCAGTGATTGGAGAGTGCCCACGATACTTCAGTTACAAAGCTTGGCCTCTAGCTATGTTAAATACTCAGAATATTCTAGTGATAAAGGTCTTAGCATCGACACTGATGTATTTGTTAATCATCCGCACAATCAGCCAGTTTATTATTGGTCTGCTAAGCCAGGCAAAGAGGGTAAACAAACAGCGTATGTTTATGCATCAACAAGTAACAGCGAGGAATCTAAGTCCTTTCCTGCTAACAACATGGCGGCTCTAGTGCGTCTTGTGAGTGAAAACACTTTACCTAATCAATGGCAATATTTGGATGTAAGTGGTGGGGTGGTGGAAAACCGCGCAGAGGCAAGCTGCGCAAAAAATCTAATGACTGGCCATGTTTGGCAACTGTTTGATAAGCGCGGAGACACACGATGGGTTGATTATGAGGACCTCACAGAAAATCTAGACGCTCAAACATCAGAGCAAGTTTGTGGCTTGTCGAATTGGCGTCTTCCCAGCGTTAGTGAGTTAGGTAATCTAATTCCTGTTGAGCGGAATGTATTGATTTACAACGATGTAAAATATCCATTTGGCTCTCCTATCCGCGAACAATATTTCACTGCTTTCACATCGGAAAATGAGTATACCTACCTCGATTTTATTGATGAAAATACTTTTTATGAGCGTCAGTCAGAAATTTTAGCCCATGATAAATACCTATACCGTTTTATCGCAACACCTTAAGTCTAAATGAGACTGAACAGCATTTTCAGGAGTTTATTAATGTTACGTAATACAAAGCAACGTGGGGCAGCAGCGATTGAATACGCTATTTTAGCCGCGGCCATGTCTGTGGTTCTACTCTCATTTGTGGGTGGCAGTGATGGCAAGCTAACAAGAGCAATTGTAGGCGCCTATGACACTGTGATTGAGTCACTCGAACAGACTCAAGACTCAGGCAATTAAAAAGACAAACAAGGACAAGTCATGACAGCGAAGCGATTGATGTTGGTGTCTATCTTATTGTCAGGGATAGGGATAGGATTGCTGCTTTTAAACTCACCCAAGCCACAGTCACCTGAGGCTAACCAAGCTGCAGCGGTGTTTAAGCGAGTTCTGATTTCAAATCAAAATATTGAAGCAGGCGATGTGTATAGCACCACCATGTTTCGTTGGCAGGCAGTGCCCCAAAATGAGTTGGATGATTATTTAGATTACATTACAGAAGATGAGCTTGAGTCTGCTCACCTTTCTGCTGGGATTGCGCATATTGCGATTGAGAAAGGCCAGGTGATAAGTTCTGCGGATTTAACGCCACCTAGAGGCGGTGTATCACTGGCACTAAAAGTCAGGTCAGGTTATCGAGCTATATCTGTGCCTGTTGACCAAGTCACGGCTAACTCAGGCTTTGTTCAACCGGGTGATAAAGTAGATGTTTTACTCTTGGCATCAAAGCTTAGTGAGCTGAAAAAGTATGATAATCAAGTTGAAGGCTTATATGTCAGCACTATTGCGCATAATGTGCGTATCCTTGCTTTTAACAACCTGTCATCATCAGAAGGGTTTCAAGAGCAGCGCCGAGACTACGGCGCCAAAATACCCGATAACAGTTCAGTCTCACTTGAAGTTACGCCAGAGCAAGCAACACAAATTGTTCTAGCCAATCAACTTGGTCGGCTTACTTTGTCTTTGCGCGGTGCTGGAGAGCCGAACTTGACCAAACCGGTTAATTCCATGATTACTTCGACGCAGCTTAACCCACAAAGCAAAATAATCGCGCCAGATGTGGATTTGATTGAGCTTCGTCCAAATAACAAAAATAACTAACAATTTCAGGAACAACCAATGACTACATTACTGCGCTGGTGGGGCTTGTTATTGCTTCCTAGCTTGTTTTTCACATGCACTTCTTGGGCGTCGGTGCTTGAAGTAAACATCAATGAAGCGCAAATGGTGCGTTTGCCCCAAAAGGCAAAATCGATTTTTATCTCTAACACGCATATCGCTGACTATCAGCCAATGACAAATACCAAATTAATGGTGTTTGGTAAGCAGGCTGGCACGGCGACAATGACCATTTTGAACGATAAAGAGCAGGTAATATACAGCAATAAGATTCGTGTTGTTCATGATACTCAAGAGTTAGATAGCCTGATTAAAACTCAGTTTCCTGAAGCTTCAGTCATGACTGAATCTTTGGGTGGAAAGTTATGGCTTAAAGGCTCAGTACCAAGTCCGGCCATGGCACACAGCATAGTGAATGTGGCGAAAGGTTATCTTTCTCCGATCATCGCGTCTCAAGACACAAATGATAATGATTCTTCTCAATCTGATAGCTCATCAAGGCAACAAGCCGAGCCAAGCTCAGAGAACAATGATGAACTGATCAATCAGCTACTTGTCACCATGCCGACCCAAGTCAATATACGTGTTCGAATTGCAGAGGTTTCTCGTAATGTCTCAAATACATTAGGCATTAAATGGGGATCACTGATGGCAGGGGAGAATGTGATTGGCAGTTTTATGTACAACAAGCCATCTGGAGCCAGCAGTTGGACTAAACCTGACTTTAGTGCCTTAGTTGATGCCTTGGCATCGACTGGTGATATGTCGATTCTAGCAGAGCCCAACCTATCGGCGATTTCGGGTGAAGAAGCGAGTTTTCTTGTCGGAGGAGAAGTGCCAATTCCTTTGATTCAAGGCGATACTGCAAAGGTTGAATACCGTCCTTTTGGCGTTAATCTTAACTTCAAACCTATAGTACTTGGCCCTGACCGAATCAGTCTAAAAGTTGAGCCGGAAGTGAGCAGCGTTTCTGTGGACAACCAAGCCGTATTTAATGGCAATGTGCTGCCTTCTTTCACTTCACGTAGGGCTTCAACCACGATAGAGCTGGCGAGCGGACAGAGCTTTGCTCTTGGTGGTCTGTTGCAAAGCAGTGAAATCGAACAGTTACAAAAAATACCAGGAATAGGGGATATTCCAATTTTGGGTGCGCTGTTTCGCTCTAACCAATATCAGCGTCGAGAGACAGAGCTGATCATCATTGCGACGGCTTATCTGGTTGAGCCTACCCGCTCTAATAACTTTGCTTTACCGACGGATACTTTGATCCCCCAGAGTGACTTAGAAAGGTTATTAGCACTGCCGAGTAAAAAGAATGCCGCAGCCGGCGGTGATGCAACTTATACCGACAACCGCAAACCGCGTTTGTTAGGTGATAATGGATTTTACTACTGAGGTGAAGATGAGACTAAATCTGTTTGTTTTGCTGGTTTTATTGGTATTGGGTGGCTGCGTGCATGACCGTATTGCTAAGCAACCTGACATTGATGTTGTGGCTGTAACCAATAAGCTGACTCTTACGCTTGATAACAATGAGCTATCTACCGAGCAGATCCTGAAAGTTGAAGACTTTATCGCTAAACGCGGTAATCCCTATGGTTTGCGAGTCAAATTGGTTAGTGGTTCAGCTCAGGGACGTGATCAATTAGAAAAACTACACCAAGTTTTACTTAATCGAGGCATTAGTAAAAGCAAAATAATTAGCGAGGATGCAAGCCCATCTCAGCAAGGTGATATTCAGCTTATTGTTGAATCATTTCGCGCCAAGGTGGCAAATTGCGGAGCCAGCAAAATGCAGCCAGTAGTATTTAACCAATATCAATCACATCAGGCTTATGGCTGCACTAATGCGGCTGCTCTTGCTCAAATGGTTGCCAATCCGAAAGAATTGATTGTGGGAGAGCGTTTGGGGCCAGCCAATGGCGAAAAAGCAGTTGCCGCTATCGATGCTTATGTCAGCCCTTCGGCGAACAATAGTAGCAGCCAAAACTCAGATTCTAGTGTGAGTATTACAGCAGGTGACCAATAATGAAAGTCGATAACTTTTCCGTATTAGTCGCCGCCTCTCCCTCCCTTGATACTTATCACTTAAGTTTGGCGTTTGCTGAGCGTGGGATAACCCAACTAACTCAAGTTGCTTTGGACAGAGAGCACATCATCAAGCAAGCTTTATTGGACAGCCATGATGTGATAGCCCTAGATGTAATGGGTATGCCCATAGAAGGGGCGCGTGTTTGGGTGAGTGATATGAATCGTCGTACGGGCTGCAAAGTGATTGCCATCGGTGATGATCAGACTATCCCTTACTATCGAGCTATTTGTGAAGCAGGGGCGATTGAATATCTGGTTAACCCTGTGCTTGAGCATGGCTTAGTGGCAGTAGATTTTCATGACCAGCAGCAAACTCAGTCAATGGGCAGTCGTATTTCTGTGGTTGGTTGCAAAGGTGGGGTCGGGACTTCGACAATTGTCGCCAATTTAGCTCGAATCTTGAGCGAGAGGCGGCAGTCAGTGATGGTCGCTGACCTTGATTTTTCAGCAGGCGATCTGGATTTACATTTTGACGTAAAAGGCAATGCGGCATTGGTTGAAATGCTGCAATATCCCGAACGTCTCGAACCCGTGGTATTTGAGCGAAGCAGCATAAATGTAGATACAAATCTCTCGCTCCTAACAGGTTACCTGCCGTTAGATAGCGATCCATTTTGGCCTGAAAAACAAGCGCTTGAGCATTTTAATAAGTTTTGTTTACAGCACACAGACAGTCTAATTTTTGACATACCAGCATTTTCTCTCAGAGATCAAGTAGGCATGAGCGCATTAAAGAGCTCTGATGTGCGTATTTTAGTCATAGAACCAAGTTTGGCAGCGATTCGTAATGCTGGACAGATATTAAGTATTTTATCTTCCGGGGAGCAAGCGGCTTTCAACAGAAAGAACTTATTGGTCCTCAATCATACTAAATCTGATAAAGCGTCATTATTAACATTAAACGATATTCATCGTGCTTTGGGCGCTGAAATTGATGTCTCGATCCCTTTTGCTCCTTTACATTTTTTAAACAAAAGCGCGCTTGGTCAGTCTGCTGTAAAAGGCCACCGGAAAGTCAGCCGAGCGTTTTGTTTGTTAGCTGATAAAGTGATGAGCGTTGAAAGCCCGAGATCATTTCAGTTTTGGAAGAGGGGCGCTTAATGTTTAAGTCTTCTCGACTCATTGACACCCCTAGTCATACTCAGCTAGGTACGTCTCACTCCGATCCCATTCGTGATCATTACCAGCTTATCCACTCTAAGGTGGTGAATACGATAGAAGCGAGTGCGGTTGTAAAACTGAGCTCGAATGAGTTGGAGGCAAGAATTCTTGCATTGGTTACCGATGTGGTGGCCACTCACCAACTGCCGCTCGGTCATCGTGAAGTTATTAAGGTTGTTCAGCAATTGGTCGATGAGTTACTGGGTTTAGGACCTCTTCAACCTTTGATCGACGATCCCAGCGTAAGTGACATCATGGTTAATGGACCCAATGAGGTGTATATTGAGAAGCTGGGCAGATTGCATAAAACCGCTATTGAATTTCGCTCTGAAGAACAATTGCTTAATATGGCGAGGAGAATTGTCAGTAAAGTTGGACGTCGCATTGATGAAAGTTCTCCTTTGGTTGATGCTCGCTTGGAAGATGGTAGCCGTGTCAATGTGATGATCCCTCCGCTAGCACTCGATGGCACGTGCATTTCTATTCGTAAGTTTAATCATGAAAAATTGTCCTTAAGCCAAATGGTACAAAATGATGCTTTGAATGAAGGGATGATGCATTTGCTTGATGTCATTGTTCGTTGCCGATTGAATGTGCTCATTGCTGGAGGGACGGGTGCGGGTAAAACTACATTGCTTAATGCGATGTCATTTAGCATACCTCCTCATGAACGTATTATTACTATTGAAGATGCGGCGGAGCTTAAACTCCAGCAACCTCATGTGGTGCGTGCAGAAACGCGCTCTGAAAATGCCGAAGGATTGGCTGCTATCACTCAAAGAGAACTGGTTAGGAATGCATTAAGAATGCGTCCTGACCGCATCATACTTGGAGAAGTCAGGGGTGAAGAAGCCTTTGAAATGATGCAGGCGATGAATACGGGTCATGACGGCTCTTTGTCTACTTTGCACGCCAATTCACCTGCCGATGCACTAGTTAGAGTTGAAAATATGCTTATGATGGCGCAATCGACCTTACCCTTATCTGCCCTGCGTCGTCAAATTGCCGATACGATAGACATCGTTATACAGGTTGATAGGATGCGTGATGGAAAGCGGCGCATTGTTGCAATAACCGAAGTGGTTGGCATCGAAAGCGATCAATATATCACTCAAGATTTGTACCATTTTGATACTCATGGTGAAGATCACCAAGGTAAAGTTCTAGGTGAATATGTCAGTGCTCGGCGCCTTCCTTCCTTTGTTGCTAAAGCACAGCACTATCAACTTGATTCTCAGCTGCGCGCTGCAATGAGGCTTGCATGATGAGCATAATCTTGTTCACGATTTGGTGCTTAGGCAGTCTACTGGCTTTGAAACACTATTGGCAGCGTCGTCGGTACGTCAAACTGCGGTTAGTCCGATATATTACTCAGCCCAAGCCTATAGAAAAAGCTATTGTTAAGCCGCGATACTCAGCAGGGCAAGTTGGAGGCTTTTGGCGCCGAACGCAAGCACTATTGCGACGTCAAGATAAGCTTTTTCTGGCTTTAGCTTCTTGCATATTGCCGTTTTTGGTTTCTTGGTGGCTACCACCGCAACATTGGTACTGGCAAGCTTTGCTAGTTATATCTTGTGTGATTGGGCTGTTTGGCGTTTTGTTTGCCTTGCGCCGCAGGCAGCAGGTCGAAGAGTTTGAGAAAGCTATTGTACAGGTCTTGGGTTTAGTGAGCCGAGCGGTTTCTGCTGGGTTGTCTGTTCAGCAGGCGTTAGAGCAGGTAGCGAAAACTCAAGAGGGGATATTAGGCAGAGAGTTTTCTCGCATTAACGATAACTTATCTCTTGGTATTCCGCTGCGCCAAGCTTTGGATGAGGCATGTACTTGTTTGCCCTATAACACTTTTCGATACTTTACTGTCGCGTTAGTACTCAATCAAAGTAATGGCGGACAATTGAGGGATATCTTGCACAATCTGAGCAGAACGCTGCATGACAATCGTGCGATGCGAAAGAAGGTTGCCAGCATGACCTCAGAGCCTAGGATGACGGCGAAGTTTTTGTCGTTTCTTCCAGTTTTTCTCATTTTGGCGGTTGCTTGGATTGATCCATCTTTGTTCGAATTGCTCATCTACAGCGAAAGTGGCCAGTGGGTGCTCATTTATTGTGGCCTCAGCATAGCGCTAGGCGGTTTGACGCTGCATTCGCTCACAAAAAATAGGAAGTTCTCATGATCACCATGATAGCGACTGTTTTGATTATTACGGGTGTCTTTAGTTCCTTGGTGTGTTTTAGGCTCGCGCGTCAGCAAGACTTGGTACAACGCCGCCTTAATCAGGTGAGCTGTGTGTCTCTTGCCGCTAGTTCACAAAGGATTAAATGGCGTTGGAAGTCCAATCCTGAGCGTCGTAAAGCGTTGGCGTTAATCGGGTTTAATCACGACTTAGCTGAAACACTGTTTGTATTATTTCGGCTTTCTATCATGGTCGTGGGCGCATTGCTGTGGTTTGCTCTGAGAGATCTAACAGCGTCTGTGGTAGATATTGCTCAGTGTGTCGCCATTTCTATATTACTCGGCATTCTGGTCGATCGCTTATTAACACTATGGGTGGACAGGATTCGTTGCCAAGTAGCCAAGGTGGTTCCAGATGCACTCGATCTTATGGTTGTGTGTGTTGCGTCTGGCTTGACGCTTGAGAGAGCATTTCGAGTTGTAGGCGAAGAAATGACAGACGTTTCTTCGGCGCTTTCTCGTCAATGGTGTCAGACGGCGACAGAAATGGCTGTACTTGATTCGCCCATACAGGCACTCACTAATCTAGATCAAAGGCTGGAACTTTCCGATATCAACAATATGGTGTTAACCATGTGTCAAGCACTGAAGTTTGGTACACCACTTTCGCAGGCTTTGAGCTTAATAGCAGCAGATAGCCGCCATTATCAGTTGCTTGAACTCGAAGAATGGGCAGGTAAGATCCCAGCAAAAATGTCCTTCCCTCTTGTCGTTTTGATCATGCTTCCTGTGGTAGTCATGATCGTTGCCCCAGTTGTCCTAAGCCTATTTGATACCTTGGAGAGATTATGAGCCGGTTGTTGATCCTCTTATGGGCTGGAATCTTTGTTATGGGTTGTCAGTCGACAAAAAATCAACCTAGCGACCAAGATTTACAGCTTGCACAAACCGCATTAACTAATGGCCATCCAGATAATGCTTTAGAAATATATAAGCAAAAGCTTAAGCAAAACCCCAATGATGCTCAGCTGCTCTTTTGGGCTGGTAATGCTTGTAATCAAGCTGCTCGATACGATGAAGCGCTGCATTATCTGACAAAAGGCAGTGCACTGACACCATCATCAGAATTTGATCGGGAATTAGGTCGAGCGCATCTTGCTATTGGTAATGTCCAACTCGCTGAAAGTAAACTGTTTGATGCTGTTGAGGTGAATAAAATGGACGACGTAGCGTTAAATAGTTTGGGCGTGGCGTACTCACTACAAAAAGACTATTCCAAGGCCCGTGATGCGTTTAAAAGCGCGATAAACATCCGGCCCGATAGCATGGAGTATCGAAACAACCTAGCGTTAGGCTGGCTCTTAGATGGTCGCCCAGAACAAAGTATTCAAATCTTATATCCTATTTACAGCCGAGGGGAAGCAACAAGTAAGATGAGGCTGAATCTCGCTTTATCTTATGCGTCTAACGGTAAGCTTGACGCGGCCAAAACTATTGCCTCCGCTGAGCTCAGCCGGTCTGAACTCGAGAGTACGCTCTTTTATTACCAGACTCTTGCGAAACAAGGAATTCGTTAATGATGTTTCGTCGCGACAAAGGTAGTCAGACAATAGAGTTTGCGTTGATAATATTGCCGCTGATGATGCTTGTGTTAGTCGGCTTTGAGCTGATTCGGCTTATGTGGGTGACTATGGTTTTCGAATCTGCGGTATCGTCAGCGATTCGTGATGCCCGAACCATGATACCTTCGCCTACCGTCGCAGAAAAAATGCGCGAGCATATTGCTCAGTTTCCTTTATTGAGTTTGGATAATATCCAAGTTGATGCTCCTAGCTATGCCGATAGTGTGGCGTCTTTAGCGTCAGGTCAGTTGGTCAGCTCGCCTCAGGCTATGCTTGCCCAATATCGTATTAACTATCAATTCCAGTATTTATTGGCTCCCAAATTTTCAGAGTCTTTGCCATCGGTGACCAGCTTAAGCCGCACAGTCTTGGTGAGTTATGACGCGCAATGAATACAGGCAACGCGGCTCAGCTGTTATCGAGTTTCCTGCAATGGTTGTGGGGTTTCTGGTGATCGTACTGGGCTTGTTTGGAGTATACAAAATCTTGTATCTACAAACTCGTATAGACAGCACGGTGTATTCTCTGGTCAGCGCTGCATCGCGAGCGCTAGTGCCAAATGGGCAGCTCACACCTTACAGCCCAGAGAGTGCAGAGCACTTAATGGTTTTGGCGAAACCCTCCTTACCGGCTGATTTGGATTTAAGCCATGTAGGTTTGATATTGGAAATGCGCTTTTCTTCAGGGAATGAGACCCAAATCATCACCCAACGCTCAGGCAACGATTGTCAGGGTGAAAAGCAGATTGAATCACTTGCCGCTCTTGCTCCCAAAAGTCAGAGAATGATTGCGTCTCTTCAAGGAAAGACGGCTGACCTTTACCAAGTCACTTTGTGTGTGTCGCAACCTTTAGAGTCTGTGAACTCGATTTTTGAGTGGTTAGATTTGCCGTTGCCTACAAAGCTTCAAAGTCAAGCCGTGATGATTGGGAGAAAGTACAGTGCGTAATCGGGTGTTTGGTTCTGTTTCTTTGTCTTTTCTTGCTTTGCTAGTACCTTTGTTAGCATTAGCACTGACTACCATTATGGTTGGGTTTAATATTCAGCTCCGCCATCGTGCAATGCAAGCAGCCGATACTCTGGCATTAGCTTGTACATTTGGTGCTACCTCTGAAGCAGGTCTTTCCCAGGCTTACTTAGACTATTACCAACCTAAAATATCTGGGGTGAGTGGTGAGTATCTGTCTGGTACAGACTGCGAAATCAGCATCAATTATCATCTTGATAGTCCCTTTTCTCTATTGGGCATAGGTCAGGGCTCTAGCGCCGCCGAGTCTCGGGCAATGGAGCATACCTACATTCATCATGTAGCAAAAGTGACGCCTACAGAAATGGCGCTAGTACTGGATATTTCTAGTTCCATGGTCGACTCCATTCAAACCCTGAAAAACATCCTTAGCCGAGCGGTTAATCGCATTGAAAATAACAATGTTGAGCTTGCTGGGCGCAGAGCGGTGAGTATCTCAATTGTCCCTTTTTCTGACGGTGTGTCGATTGTTAATCCCGCATGGGCAAATGTCACGGGAGTGCAATGTGCCAATGGGATAAGCAAGGATGAAAACGATAGGTTTTCTGCCGAAAAGACAGTATCTAACTTAGATAAAATTCACTCAGAAAAGACAGTGGAGCTGAAGGAACAAAATGATTTTCTTCTTGATTGCAGCGGCTCTTCACCCGTAATGCCACTGACTGACAATATGAGGGAGGTTAAACATGCCATTGAAAATTTGCAAACTACAGGTGGAACAAGTTCATTTCAAGGATTGATTTGGGGGGCTAGACAGCTGATACCCAAGTGGCGTCAAGAGTGGAATTATCGTCCGTACTCTACTCATCCAACACAAAGGTTAATTTTGATGACAGATGGTGTCGACGGCAGTTCAGCGTTGGATGAGCTCATCTCCGCAGGAATTTGTGATCGCTTGGCAAATGAGTTCGGTATTCAGTTGAACTTTATAGGCTTTAATATTCCTGATTATCGACTGGAGCAGTTTAGTCGCTGCGTTGATGCTGCACTCAACATCGAATTGAAAGGTCAAGTTTTGTCGGCAACCAATACTCAGGAACTGGATGAGTATTTTTCAAAAGTCTTGTATGTCGACTATGACACGACTCTTAACTTTGGGCAGAAATAAGTTCAGAAAACATAAGGAAATAAAAATGGTTAAGCTATTGGCTATGGTGCTCGTTATATGCACACCTTTTACCACATTTGCATTTCAAGAAGGGGAGACACTGACAGAGAGTGCTTCGAATGAATTAAAGCTGGATCCTAATCGACTGACTATTGTCGATTTCTTTGCCGAATGGTGTGTGTCTTGTCGCCATGAATTACCAGTCGTTAATCAGTTATATGGAGAGCTATCTGGGACAGGCGTTACTTTTGTGGGCGTCGACGTTGATGAGGATATTGAAGTCGGACTCGAATTTCAAAAGTCTCTAGGGCTTAATTTTCCTGTGGTCAACGATCCAAAGCAGCAGCTAATCGCACTATTTAAACCTGTAGGGATGCCCGCTCTGTATTACGTATACCAAGGACAAGTGGTGAAAGTTCGTTTTGGCGCGATCACGGATATTCGTAGCGTTATTTTAGATGACTTGGCCCAAATGGGAGTCAAGTTATGAGGCTAAGCATAGTGATCTCAACTCTTTTGCTTACTCCAGCTGTGTTTGGCGCAGCGCCCAAACTCGATTTGAGTCATTTGGGTAAAAAAAGCGCTGTGGAGAATGAGCCTTCAGTGCAGCAAAAGACGGTTGAAGAAGAGATTATCTCAAGTCAGGTATATACCAGTGGCCGTTCTGAAGTTGGGGTTCGGCGCAATATTGAATTGGTGAAACCAAAGGCAGAGAATTTAAATTTACCCAAATTGACACCCAAGGCAGAGACCAATGACACCTCCGCCTTGGCTTTTGTCGATGAAGCGCTTGGTATTGAGGCGGTCAAACCCTGGCAAAAAGGGACACTTGCTAAAAAAGAAATGAAGCCCGGTGGGCCGGTACCTGAATTCGACTTGTTTTCTGAAAAAGTCTTTTCGTACAAACAAGGCTCAGTGGGTGGCAGTGGCGTCGGTGGCGGCGGTTGCGGTTGTAACTAGATTATCAAACTAAATAACAATGAAGAAATTACCTATTACTCTGCTTGGTGCAGCGGCTGTGGCCAATAATGTAATGGCTGAAGATCATATTTCAGTACACTACCTGAATTACCAAGAATACGATGACAAAGTGAAAGCCGGTGACAGTATTGTTTCGATTGAAAAAAGCATTGGTTTGGATTGGACAATGAACCTTGAACTGGGTTATGACACTGTCTCTGGGGCATCGCCATCATGGGGGCCAACAACACCGATTGCGAGTGTGGCGGATGCAAATAATCGAGCACTCAAAACTCAGCAAGCACAGGGGATGACAGACCAAGTTATACGTGCAGGTTATGATCCAAACAGCAGTAACTACAAAGTGCAAAAGTACGAACTAGAAGACACTCGTCAATCAATAAATGGTATCGTCACTTATCGAGATGAGCTGCGCAATGAATGGACTTTTGGTGGTAACTATTCCACCGAAGAAGACTATCGAAGTCTTGGTGTGAATGCCAAAGGGTTAATATATGCTGACTCCCAAAAGAACCGCTCATACAGTTTGGGTATGTCAGCTTTGTTCGATGAGACCATGGCATTTGGTAAGTATGAAACTACGGGAAACTCGCAAGCTTGGGAAGATATATTTACTGCCAACTTAGAAGCTGGATTATCACAAACTTTTACGCCTAATTACTATATGATTTTAACGGCTTATGCGGGATATCGCTCCGGATATTTGAGTAACCATTACTTGACCGTCCTAAGGGAAGTAGATATTGATGGCAATGGTAGTATAGGCTCTGATGAAGTCTTTCTGGGGCAAGACTCGCGTCCAGATAAACGCGTGTCTGGTGGTGTAAATATTCAAGCTTTCTGGTCCCTGTCTGAGTCGATTGTGCTGCGTCCGCGTTACAAGTTTTTCAACGACGACTGGGGCGTTAGCTCGCACCAGCTTGGGGGTAAATTTTCTTGGCAGCTAAATAGTTGGTTAACATTAGCACCTGGATATTTTTGGTACACACAATCGGCGGCTGACTTTTACCGTGACACTGATGGAAGTGATCCAACTTTTGCATCAACAGGATATGCGACATCGGATTTGCGTTTGGGAGATTTTACCGCTAACTCGTATGAACTTGGTGCGAGCGTAAAGCTGCATAAAACGCTACGCTTGAATCTTTTGGGTGCTTATTATGAGCAATCCAATGGCTTTGAAGCCGAGTGGTGGGCGGTTGGAGCAACTTATGAATTCTAATCTTCCTTTTATACATAGGTTTCAAGCCATGACAGTGGTGTGTGAAGTCCAGATATATGGCACTGCTGATGCGAAAAGTGTCGCGGCGATGATCGAATCCAATACCCGACGATTAGAGGAAAAATATAACTTTTATTCACAGTCATCATGGCTTAACCAAGTTGTTAATCAGCGTAAAACCTCTACCGTAACCTTGGATGATGAAAGCTACACAGTGTTTGAAGTCGTTAGACGTTTAGTCGATGGAACCAAAGGGATCTTTGATCCAACGGTTGGGACAGTTAAGTCGCTAATCAATAAAACTCCCGAACTGGATAAATCTACGGCTTATGAAAGTGTTAAACACTTTATGGGGCCTCAAGCTTGGTCTTTAGCAGAACATACGCTCACTGCCCCAGCATTCGAGACTCAGTTTGATCTTGGTGGGGTGATTAAGGAATTTGCCGTTGATCAAGCAATTAATATCGCTCAGTCACTGGGTGTATCATCAGCATTGGTTAATTTTGGCGGAGACATTAGAGCCTTGGGTCAAAAGCCAGATGGCTCTGCGTTTAATGTGGCGGTGAGAAACCC
Organism: Vibrio aquimaris; assembly: GCF_009363415.1. Classification (NCBI taxonomy): domain Bacteria; kingdom Pseudomonadati; phylum Pseudomonadota; class Gammaproteobacteria; order Vibrionales; family Vibrionaceae; genus Vibrio; species Vibrio aquimaris. The sequence goes on from NZ_CP045351.1 coordinate 994,386, forward strand.
AAACAATAAAAGTGAGCCGTGGTTCTCTTTGCCATTAGTCAATGCGGCGCTAACCACTTCGGCTCATTATGAGCGGAGCTTCCAATTTGCCGATCAGCAAAGCTCGCATATTTTATCTCGATACGGAACACACCCTAACGTACTCTCAGTCAGTGTATTGGCTCCGACAGCCCTTGAGGCCGGGGCATTGAGTACTGCACTCACTATCGATCCCAAACTAGAAGTACCAAGCGACGTTGGGGTCGTATTTATTGACGATCAATTATCCATCCATCAGGACACGGGGTTTGTCGCATGCTAAGGACGTTTATTCTTGCTCTTTTCATCTACTTTCCTTGGATCTCTTTGGCGCAGGAACAAGAGTTTCTTCCTGTTGATGAAGCCTTTCCTTATCAATGGTCTGTGACAGAGCAAGGGGTACAGATCCATTTTGCTATCCAGCCGCAATATTATCTCTATAAAGGTAGATTTAAGTTCTCTTCCAATAGCAAAGTGTTGCTCAGCGAACCTCAGTTTTCGTATGCGGGCAAACCTAAGCAAGATAAGTATTTTGGTGATGTGGTTGTCTTCAATCAACCTGTTACGGTACTTATTCCATACAGTGGTGAAGGGCAAATTAAAGTCCGCTATCAAGGTTGCTCTGAACAAGGTTTATGTTATTTACCCCAAACAATAACCTTGGATTTGCCGTCTCGCTTGTCTAGTTCTCCACCTGATTTGAGTTGGAAAAATATCAGTGGTTTAGCAGAAAATACCACAGGATTATCTGAGCTGTTGGTCCACATGCCCAAAGCACAAGCCTTGCTGATTTTCTTTTTACTCGGTCTTGGCCTTTCCCTTACCCCCTGCGTTTTACCTATGGTGCCAATCCTTTCGAGTATTATCGGCGGTGATGCTAAGATGACTGGCAAGAAAGGGCTGTTGCTGTCAACTTCCTATGTGTTTGGTATGGCTTCAAGCTATGCGTTGACAGGTATTTTGGTGACCACCTTAGCCAAAGGGGTCAACCTTCAAGTGGCCATGCAGCAGCCATGGTTATTGTCTCTGTTCGCTATCGTATTTGTTCTCCTCGCATTAGCCATGTTTGGTTTTTATGAGCTACAGCTGCCATCGACATTGCAGCAAAAACTGACGTCTCGCTCAGGTAACATAGGTGGAGGAAAAATTGCTGGTGTTTTTGCCATGGGCGCTTTATCTGCTTTGGTCGTGTCACCTTGTGTCAGTGCGCCACTAGCAGGCGCTTTGTTGTACGTGTCGACCACACAAGACTGGGTGCTAGGTGGTGTGACCTTATTTGTTATGGCATTAGGCATGGGGGTACCACTGATTTTAATTGGGATGAGTGGGGGTAAGTTGTTGCCTAAATCCGGGCCTTGGATGGTCGCCATCAAACAACTATTTGGTATTTTGTTACTTGCTGTGGCGATTGTTTTGGTCAGTCGATTTGCGCCGTCATGGCTTGTTATGCTGTTATGGGCACTACTTGCCATTGGTAGTGGTATTCATTTTGGGGCTTTGGACTCTGCCAAGCCTGGTTGGGCGAGAACGAGAAAGCTAGCCGCATTTATGTCTTTGTTTTACGGCCTGATAGTTTTTGTGGGTATGTTACTTGGCTCACACGATCCTCTTAAACCTTTGAGCCTTGTCTCTGCACCAACCAAACAAGGACAAACGTCTTTATTGCCTTTTGTAAAAGTGGATTCTGTACGCGCATTAGATCAAAGCCTAGCTTTAGCGAAGCAGCAAAACCAGCGAGTAATGTTGGATCTGTACGCGGACTGGTGCGTGTCGTGTAAGGTCATTGAAAGCGAAGTGTTTACTGATCGAATGGTACTTTCTAAGTTTTCTGACTGGAAGACAATAAAGTTTGACGTCACTGAGAGTACTCCTGAACAGATAGCTTGGTTAGCAGATCGAAACGTATTTGGCCCTCCGGCAGTCTTCTTTTATGATGCCAGTGGATCAGAAATCGCTCCGCAGAGAGTGGTCGGCACTATTGGACTTGAGCATTTTAAGTCGGTCATGGCTAAGCTGTAATGCCGTTAAAGTACATAGATTCCGATGGCTTGATTAGAATTGTGTTTTTGGTCACTGCGCCATGCAATGTGGGCATACTATAGTTATCGGACATAAGGGGCAATTGGGTAATATAACCAGATGGAAGGCGTTGTTGATTTTAGTCGCTGGCAAAAAGAGCATGTCCGCACTCAAGAAGAGCTTTACCAACTCTATGCGGAAGTAAAAACATATTATCAAAACGAGCCTTTTTCGACCCATAGTGCCCGTATAGATAGACTCAAGTCTCTTAAACGGGCGTTGGTTGAAAACCAAGATGCTCTTATCGATGCATTAAATCTAGATTATGGTTCAAGAACTCGTTTCGACAGCCTAGTTTGTGATTTACTCCCAGCAATAATGCACATCAATTACACCATTAAACATCTCAAAAAGTGGATGAGATCGAGTCGGAGAAAGTCTGGTTTGTTGCTATTTCCATCTTCGGTAAGAGTCGAGTATCAGCCTCTTGGTGTGGTGGGGGTGATCGTCCCATGGAATTTTCCAATTGTTTTGAGCATTGCCCCAATTGTTACCGCCATTGCAGCGGGTAATCGCGTCATGGTTAAGTTAAGCGAGCATACTCCTCACACCAACCTTGTATTAAGTAATATCTTTACCAGTGTGGAGGGGCATATTTATCCAGTTGAGGGTGAAGCTGATATCTCAAGCTATTTTTCTAAGCTGCCTTTCGATCATCTTATTTTCACTGGCTCAACTCAGGTCGGGAAATTGGTTGCTCAAGCTGCGGCGCATAACCTGACTCCGGTTACCTTAGAGCTGGGGGGAAAGTCACCAGTCATCATAGATAATGACATCGATCTAAGATCTGCCGTGGATGCGGTATTACTTGGTAAATCGATTAATTCAGGGCAAATTTGCGTCTCACCAGATTACGTACTCCTGCCTAAAGGAAAAGAACAGACATTTGTTGATCTGTATCTTAAACGCTACCACGAGCTGTATTTGCAAAACAAGGATACGACTCAGATCACACATATCATCAACTCAGCTCAATATCAGCGGCTTAGCCGCATGTTAGAGGATGCTCGCGATCGAGGCGCTGATGTACACACAATTGAAAATGTTGCCTTGCAAGAGGGCCAGATGCTACCTCACCTTGTTACGGGTGTCACAGAACATATGCAGGTAATGCAGCAAGAGATCTTCGGCCCTATTTTACCTGTGATTGGCTATAACCACCTCTATGAAGCATTGAGCTACATTAATTTCAACCCCAGACCTCTCGCTCTGTATTTGATGTCAACTGATAGAGTTTTGCAGCGCCAAGTCATAGAGCAAACACACAGTGGCGGTGTTGCAATCAATGATTCCTTGCTGCAGGTTGCCATTGAAGATGCTCCTTTTGGTGGCATTGGAGCATCAGGTATTGGTCAATACCATGGGAAAGAGGGCTTTTTGACCTTTTCCAAAGCAAAAACGGTTCTGTATACACCAGCTTGGTTGCCAAGAAGCGCCACATTTCTTCGGTTTAGAAACACGGCTGAAAAGCTCCTCAGTTGGCTGTTTATTCGCTAGAAATTTATAATTTATATATATTTCAATGATTTTCATCTGTTGCATAGTGTTTTTGACTATCAATATAAAACTCAAAATAAACTTATCTTGTCATAGAGGCTTCAACGAAGTGAAACACAAATGTCACAATTGAGTCCTAAAGTTAGCATCGATCATGTGAAACAAAGTGGCAATGATGCCAACTAAGGAAATTGTGATGAAAAAGACAGTTATCGGTGCAATAGCACTTCTAGGTGCAATGGCAGTGACTTCCGTTTCTGCTAAGGAAACGATCTCTGCGGTAGGCTCTAGTAGCGTAACGCCACTGATGGAAGTTTTCTCAGAAACATACATGAAAACACACTCGAACGTGTTTATTGAAGTGCAAGGCCCAGGTTCATCCGCTGGTGTCAAAGCAGCAAAAAATGGCTCGGCAGATCTTGGCATGTCATCTCGCAACTTAAAAGCATCAGAAAAGGAACCTGAGCTTAAAGAGATGAAAGTTGCCATTGATGGGATAGCGGTTGTAGTTAACCCTAAAAACAAGCTGCAAGCTTTAACTGCTGATCAAGTTAGCGCTATTTACAAAGGCGAAGTAACTAACTGGAAACAGGTTGGTGGTGAAGACAAGCCTATCGTTACTATTACTCGAGACACGGCTTCTGGTACACGCGGCGCGTTTGAAGACATCATGAAGCTTACCAAAAAAATCTCTGGTACCAAGGTGTCGGCCATTTCACAGCGCGCGCAAGTGGCGAATGGCAATGGCGCACTGAAAACTATGGTTGCTTCAAACCCTTACGCTATTGGTTACATCTCTCTGGGCACTGTTGACAACTCAGTCCATGCTTTGCCAATTGATGGTGTAGAAGCTAATGTCGATAATGTGAAAAATGGCTCTTACAAAGTAGCTCGTCCATTCTTGGTATTGTACAAAGATGGTAAGCCTTCAGCTGAAACTCAGCAATTCCTAGACTGGATGCACTCTCCTGAAGCTCAATCTCTGGTTGAGAGTAATGGCTACATCTCAGTTCACTAATTATATTGATACTTTTATTGCTCAGCCTGCTTTGGGCTGAGCTTTTGCTTTACTTCGAGCAAACTTAGTTTGTAAGAAGGGTATGACGATTATGACCATTGCAACAAATAGTGACGAGCTTATGAATACTCAAGCGACTCAGTTACCCAAGCCACGTTTGCGCACTAAACGTCGCGTTGATGTGAAAGAGCGTATCTTTCATGGCTTATTTCTCACTAGTGCCGTGATTGGCATTGTATCTCTGGCGGTTATTGCCTACTTCATTGTTCAAGAATCCATTCCTGCCTTTGAGGAAGCTGGTGTCTCTGGCATTGTTCTTGGACAAAACTGGTTGCCCCCAGCACTTTATGGTGTGGCGACTATGATTGTCGCCTCTGTAGTTTCAACGTTTGGCGCTGTTTTAGTCGGCGTCCCTGTGGGTGTTTTGACCGCTATTTTTATCGCTGAAATTGCCCCAAAACGCCTTGCAGATGTTATCCGTCCTGCGGTAGAACTATTGGCAGGGATCCCATCGGTTGTGTACGGATTCTTTGGCCTTGTCATCATAGTACCTTTAATTCAAGATATTTTTGAGGTGCCAGCTGGGAATACCATTTTGGCAGGGATAATTGTTCTTGGCGTGATGATTCTTCCGACCGTTATTACTGTTTCTGAAACATCAATTCGCGCTGTGCCTCACACCTATAAAGAAGGCTCGTTGGCACTTGGCGCTTCCAAAATATTCACGATTTTTAAATTGCTTGTTCCCGCAGCGCGTTCAGGGATCATGACGGGTGTTATTTTAGGAATTGGCCGTGCGCTTGGCGAGACAATGGCCATCATTATGGTGATGGGTAATGCGCCTGCTATGCCGCAAGGTATTTTAGATTCAGCGCGTACTTTAACCGCAAATATCGCGATTGAAATGTCATATGCGAGCGGTGTGCATGCCAACGCTTTATATGCGACTGGCGTAGTGCTTCTGGTATTTATCATGATGCTAAATGCTGCACTGCTTTATCTCAATCGTGAAAAAGCCAAATAAGCGGACGAGGAAGTAATCATTATGGATCGCATCGCATTAAAACAACATCGCCAGTTTAAAGATAATATTCTAAACGCTTTAATCTGGACTGCTGCGGCATTGACCGTTGGATTTTTATTCTGGATCATCTGGTACATATTATCCAACGGACTCCAACACGTAGATTGGAACTTTATTACCGACAACTACACTCGTACAGGTGAAGAGCATGGCATCTTCCCTATGATTGTCTCCACGCTTTATATGGTTATCGCTTCGATTGCGGTTGCCGCTCCCATTGGGATCATGACGGCGATTTACCTTACCGAATACGCCAAGGTAGGTAGTAAGCTCGTTAAAGTGATTCGTTTTTGTACCGAGTCTCTCGCAGGCATACCTTCTATTATCTTTGGTTTGTTTGGTATGACTTTCTTTGTCGCTATTCTCGGACTGGGCTTTTCAATTCTTTCCGGTGCTTTGACCTTAAGCATTTTGATATTGCCGGTGATTATTCGTACTACAGAAGAAGCCTTGATGGCGGTGCCTCAGACTTATCGAGAAGGCTCGTACGGCCTAGGCGCTTCCAAGATTTATACCATTTGGCGACTTATTCTGCCAAGCGCTATGCCGGGGATCATTACTTCTGTTATTTTGAGTATTGGCCGAGTGATTGGTGAATCTGCACCGGTATTTTTGACCGCAGGCATGGTAGCTCGCATACCTGACTCGCTTCTTGATTCAGGTCGAACGCTTACTGTTCACTTATATAAGCTCACTACGGAATTATTTACTATTGAAGAGTGGAATCAAGCATACGGTACAGCGACAGTGCTGATTGTGGTGGTTCTTGTGATCAACATGATCACTAAGCTCATTGCGCGCCGATTTAACACGGCGAACTATTAGGCAACAGAGCGTTAAAGACCCATTTTAGATTTAAGAGATAAAGATCATGAACAAATTTGATATCGAAAATTTAGACCTGTTTTATGGTGACAATCAGGCACTCAAGTCGATTAATTTACCGATTCCTGTTCGCCAAGTAACCGCATTAATTGGACCATCTGGCTGTGGGAAGTCAACCTTACTTCGTTGTCTCAACCGCATGAACGACCTGATCGAAGGTGTGAAAATCACAGGTAAGCTGGATATGGATGGCGATGATATTTACGGCAATATCGATGTGGCAGATCTGAGGATAAAAGTCGGCATGGTATTCCAAAAGCCAAACCCATTCCCAATGAGTATCTATGAGAATGTGGCTTATGGCCTTAGAGCGCAGGGTATCAAGGACAAAAAACACATTGATCAGGTAGTTGAGCGCTCATTGCGCGGCGCCGCTTTGTGGGATGAGGTAAAAGGTCGGCTAAAGTCGCATGCGTTTGGTTTATCCGGTGGCCAGCAGCAGCGCTTATGTATTGCTCGTACCATTGCAATGGAGCCAGATGTTATTTTGATGGACGAGCCAACTTCGGCGCTTGACCCTATTGCGACCCACAAGATCGAAGAGCTGATGGAAGAGTTGAAAAAGAACTACACCATAGTGATTGTGACCCATTCAATGCAGCAGGCGCGCCGAATTTCAGATCGCACGGCTTTCTTCTTGATGGGTGAGCTGGTGGAGCATGACTCGACTCAGGTTATTTTCAGCCAGCCTAAAGATGATCGCACTAAGGGCTACGTGAATGGTGACTTTGGCTAAGTGCAGAGTAATAAGATTATCACTATAACAAAAAAGCGATGGTCTCTTGCCCCTCATTACGAGGGGCTTTTTTGTGGGTGACTATAGTTTTTAGGAGGAGAGAGTACTTCTGGCTTAGATAACTCAGTTTCTTGAATATTGGTGTCCCACTGATAATTTCTTAGTGGTGAGGCACTGCTGCTATTAACTTGACCAGTTTGGCTCCAGAGTCGATTGGGATAGAAGACATAGCCAAGTTTGAGCATGTCCTTGGCTAGCGTTTGTAACTCTTGCTGGTTGTTCGCGCCAACCACTTGTTCCCACGGGGTAAAAGCGGTAATGGGATAATCCAGCTCGGTCACAGGATTATCAACTTCACAGCCATGATGAATCACATGACTAGCGCCGGCCTTCTGATTGATTTCCTGTTTCACCTCTTGAGTAAGATGTGAAATTTTGCCTAGGTCAGCATCGATGATCCTACGCTCTTTTTGGGCAAGTGCGTTTTGTACTATTTTTACCATGGGCTTAAGCCGCGTTGGTTTGTCAGAACTAAATTGGCTTAGGTGTGGTGCAACACAAAAGAGATCATAGTCTGCAGTTAAGGGGACACTATTTGACGGCTCTGCCAATACCAAGAGTGGTTCTATTTTTTGTCCTTTAGTCATTACCCAATAGCCTTTTTTAAGGTGTGGCATCACTTTAAACATGGGTAGAATATCTGCGTGATACCGACGATAGAAACGTGCATACTCGCTAACAGGCATACGTTCATCCGGATAAAGAATAAAATCTTGGTGAGGCTTTCCATGACTGGTGACCTCAATGACCCCCTCACTTTTCGATATCACATGCAGCATTTGTTGTTTGATGAGGGACTGCAATCTTTCACCAGAGATCAGTAAAGGTACTGCTTTTGCATAGCTGTCACGTATAGACTCAGTAACTTTAAGGTTGAATTTCTCTATTTCTTCTTGGCCTTTGTGAACTAACTTACTGTAGGATTGATCGCAGCATATAAAGCCAGCTTGTGGGCCCCAATCCGAGGACTTGCCTTTTACATGCAAATCTTTGGTTGCGTAACCTTCTTCAATAAGAGCGGTAGAGAGCGAGTTCACAGGGCGAATCATGATAATACAGTCGTGTCGCGTTGCTGTGTTTATAATAATATTTTTGTGGGCAGGAACGATTCCCGATAGTTGAACCGCAGAGTCACCGAAATACATAATCGTTAAAATAGTGATGGATGATACAGGTTAATGTATCCAACGAGATGGCTATGAGCTTGGCAATTTCGCCCAATACTCATGTAATTTTAAACCAATGAAGAAAAATTAGGTTTTGTCACTCGAGTGAAGCAGGTCAATGCTGCCTTTGTTTCTGCAGATACAAAAAAGCCCCGATATTCGGGGCTAAGTACTCAATTGAGAGGGGATTAGGCGTTTTGTTTGTGCTTGGCTTTACACACAGCGGCAGTAAATACTACGTCTGTTGAGCTGTTTAGTGCTGTTTCAGCAGAGTCTTGTACAACACCAATAATGAAGCCTACCGCGACAACCTGCATTGCGATCTCATTTGGAATACCAAATAAACCACATGCCAGTGGAATCAATAGTAGTGAGCCACCCGCAACGCCAGATGCTCCGCATGCTGATACTGCAGCAACAATGCTAAGAAGCAAAGCGGTAAGGATGTCGATTTCGATACCCATAGTGTGTACAGCAGCTAGCGTTAATGTGGTAATGGTGATTGCAGCACCCGCCATGTTTATCGTTGCACCAAGCGGGATAGAGACAGAATAGGTATCTTCATCAAGCTGTAGTTTCTCACATAAGGCCATATTCACTGGAATATTTGCCGCGCTTGAGCGAGTGAAGAAAGCCGTAACGCCACTTTCGCGCAGACATTGGAACACTAGTGGGTATGGGTTTTCGCCAGTTTTAACCAACACAATAATTGGGTTCACAACTAAAGCGATGATAAGCATAGCGCCAAGTAAAACAGCCAATAGTTGTGCATAGCCTGCTAATGCATCAAAGCCTGTTGTGGCTAAAGTCGATGACACGAGACCGAAGATACCAAATGGCGCGAGACGAATGATAAAGCGTACGATTTGGGAAACGCCATGGCTAAGATCTTCAAACACGGCTTTGGTTGTTGAAGACGCGTGGTGCAAAGCCAAACCTAAACCAATCGCCCAAGCCAAAATGCCAATGTAGTTTGCATCCATTAGCGCATTAACTGGGTTATCTACGATCTTAAATAGCAGCGTATTCATGACTTCGCCAATACCTTGAGGCGGCGTCGCTCCCTCAGCACCAGACACGAGAGTTAACGTCGTTGGGAACATAAAGCTTAATGCGACAGCTGTCAGTGCTGCGGTAAAGGTACCAAATAGGTACAATACGACAATTGGGCGCATGTAAGTGTGTTGGTTCTTCTTCTGGTTGGCGATTGAAGCGGCAACAAGGATAAAAACAAGAATGGGGGCGACAGCTTTTAAAGCACCGACAAATAGACTTCCAAGTAAGCCAACACTTTGTGCGTATTCAGGAGATATGGTGGCAAGACCCACACCGAGAACAATACCGGCTAAGATCTGTAACACCAAATTTCCACGCGCAAAACGGGCAAAAATTGAGTTGTGTTGCATAGTTTTCCCTGCAATGAATTGTTATATAAATTTCACGTGATTTCAGTTTTCGCTAACTGACAGCGCTAATACTAGCGATTTGAAATAATGTGTCTAGGGTTAATTGGCGATTAGAATGAAAATTTGGGCATATGCATACTTGGTTACCCTAGGTTTATCGTTTAATGTATTGATAATTCGTTAAATTTATTTTAATAGATAAATCAAAGTTTCCGATTAGATTTATTATGTTAGGCTAGCTTCTAGCACACATTTCTTCCTCTTATATCTCTATATTTTCCTTCATTGACGTATACACCTTGATTACCTAGATAGCCTCCCAATAGACACAAGCCTGATGTATTTTTAATAGCTCCAAATATGCTGAAACTTTTGATATGGCTAGGGCTGTTTACCTTTTTTTGTATCTCTATTTTATTAAACTCATGAATGTTAAAGGTTTAATCTGTAAAATTAATTATTCACTCCGATTCATATTGAATTGTCCCGAATAGCATAAAGACGCAACGTCACCATTAGCGAGATATAAGGACAGTTCTATGCATAAGACAGCTATCATTTCGTCACCCCAAAGGAATCAGGCCCGTGAGAAATACGACCCTAAACAACTTGAGACCTTAATTGATTGTCCACCTATCATGGGAAATAGTGAGAATATAGTGAGGACAAAGCAGCAAATACTATATGCTTCACAGGCTAGCCTTCCGATTTTCATATATGGAGAAACTGGAACAGAAAAACGTGCAGTGGCACAAGCAATTCACAAAAATAGGTGTTTGACATTTGGTCGATTTGTGTGCGTGCCTGAGCAAATTGCAGGGTTTGATGAGTTTCAATTCCTTTTTAGTGAGAGTATCAAGAAAGCGGAGAACGGAACCCTATTTCTTGCAGAGGTTGACAAGCTAAGTGATAAAAATAAAGACTATTTAACTTACATTTTTTCCAATCGAGAGATATACAATCAGCTTGCCAAAGCTAATACTCAGTTGATTATTTCCAGTGAACATCTATTGACAGAACAAAAGCATTTCCTTTCTAAAACTTTCTCCAGTCATGCACCATTTTTAGAACTCAGCTTAGATCCACTTCGCGAGCGAGCACAAGACATCTCTCAATACATCGATTACTTCATGGAAAAATTTGGCTGTGGGAACCCTGCTAAAATCACACCCCCAGCCAAAGAGAGACTCTGCCAACTTTCTTGGCCTCAAAATGTTTATCAGTTGCAGAGGGTTATGGTATTTCTGGTTTCTTCTTGTACCTATCAAATTAGTGAGGAAGATATTGTAAACTTAGGTATACCTGAGTCGATAAAAGCATGTCCTGACCTAATTGACGCTCTCCTTACCAAAGATCTGGAAGTCTATCGCCATATTCACATTGGTTTGTATAAGGCCTTAGAATATTTGAGTAGGCATTTTTTGGATGATGTTTCTTTGCATGATCTTTCTAATGCCTGCTATACCAGCCCATCGCATCTGTCATTTTTATTTAGAGAGCATTTAAATCGCCCATTTAAAAGCATATTGGTTCAATTGAGAATGCAGCATGCGAAAGAATTAATTGCGAATTGTCCGACCATCAAAATTACCGATGTCTGTCTGCAATCTGGTTTTGGCGATCTGAGTCACTTTGAAAAAATGTTCAAACGTCATTTTGGCTCTACGCCGAGGAAATTCCGTGAGTCTCAGCGACAAGCTCATGCAAAAATGATTTCTTAATTCCCTTAAACAATCACCAAAACGGTCCTTTATAGGGCCGTTTTTTATGATTAATCACTGAGAAACACTTTGCCTAATTCACGCCGAATAGTGGGTTGATTCACCTGAGTTTATTTATTTTGGCTGTTACATACTGGATTTATAAAAGCAGCGAGGTGACCGCGTTCAGGATTGTCACAATCAAAGGAAACCACTATGTCAGACCCAGTATCACAATCTGTATCAGAAGCTACTTTGCTCACGGTTGGTATGTCATCAGCGAACGCTGCTGCCAATTTAATTAACACGGCCAACACTGCGCTTTGTCTCTCGCTAATGAATGCTGTCGCGAATCAGCAAGCAGGAAATATGACTCGTCAAACCTCGGCGATTCAGGCAAATACGGGAATTATGAGCACTGGCAGTGCGGTTCAAAGTGCCGTCGTGGAAAAGATTTTATAAATGCCAAAGCCTATTACATGCGGTGTGGCACACCGTGAACTACCTCTACAAAGCAAAGGAGACAACTATGCCAAACACTGTCGATAGTTCAGTGACCGACTCTGTCACGCAAGTGAACACTAAAGTTTTGGGTGATACGCCAGCATCAGCAATGGGAAATTTGATGTTGACAACTAGCCAAAGCTTGAGTGTGTCTGGTCAGAATGCGGCCACAGGTCAGCAGCAAGCGAATGTGATGCACCAAGCCGCGACTGTACAAGGAATCAACGCGCTGATGAACACAGGTAATGCAGTAACCGGTACGGTTACTGGCAACATTATCGACCGAGGATAATCTCGATAACTACATTTTAACCCACAGATAGAAAGGAAAAACCAATGCCAAACTACGTAAATGAAGCTATTACAGACTCAGTGACTCAAGTGAATACCAAAGTTATTGGGGATGTGCCCGCTACCGCGATGGGCAACTTAATGATGACCACAAGCCAGGCTTTAGGGATTGCGGCGCAAAACTTAACCACTGGTCAGCAGCAAGCTAATGTAATGTGGCAAGCTGCAACTGTACAAGGGATCAATGCATTAATGAACACGGGTAATGCAGTGACAGGTACCGTTTCCGGTCAGATTATTGATCGTGGTGACACTCGACGCTAATTCAAGCAGTAGGGGGGACGCCCCCTACATTGTTTCTATTGAGGAGGGCGTATCATGCTTAAAGATGAAACTAAGCAAACTTTCCATATCACAGATAAATCACTAGCTCAGTCAGGGGCGTTAGCCGTACAAGATGCAGCAAACTCTTTTAGAGATATGAGTACGCTACTGACAACTGCAAGTGGTGTTGCATTGGCTAATTTTATTGAATCTGGTGATGCTTCCTATTTGCAGGCGCTAGATAAAATTAACGAACAAGCAAAAGCGTCTAAAGAGAACTTTGTTGAACTCTACTCGCATGTCAATCAGGCACGAAAGAACATCTGACTAGAGAGCATGATAATGGATGAAAAAACTAACACAAATTCTGTTGATGAGAATGCACAAGATAACTATTCACTTGATGTGGTCGATACCATATTTGCTGATACCTTATCGCGTGGTATGCAAAACGCGATAGTGTCGCAGCAAAATGCTCAAATGGCATCATCGAGCTCCGTCACTCATGCTTGTGCAAGAATTTTGCAGGCTCAATCAAAACCTGAAGCAGCAATCGAAATAAACTCGGGAGAAAAGAAGCAGCCTATGCTGGAACAAAGTATTGATGTTCAATCTGATCTAACAAAAAAGGCTAGACCAAGTTCTAAACTTGTACTGCCTGTCGTTGGTGTGATTCTTTTATCTTTGTTTATTGCAGGCACAGTATGGCAATACATAGTGATATAAGGTGAAGAATATGACAGAAAAGCAAAATGAAAACATCGCCAAAGATGATTTAAACACTGAAAAAGGCCGCTATACACCAAGGCCTACAGATCAATTTGAGGCGCCGCAGTTCGATTTTGTACGTTTAAATACTCAGCTTAACCAAAACTTTGAGCAATTGAGTACACAGCTAGAAACCATGCATAAAGATTTGGCACAAGCACTGAGTGACAATATGACGTTTCTTACAGAAAAGATGAGCCAAGAATCAAATCATAACGTGTGAGTATCCACTAGCCTTCCTGGCAGAGCATAAATGTCTGTCAGGCTTTTTATGGTTCGCAATTTCAATCTTAAAATATGGAGCCGACTGGCTCCATGCCTTATCTGTTTTGTTCTATGATTTTTTCAACTTCGCACAGGTCAACCTCTGGCTTGAATTCTTTTTCTTGAGCACTTGGTTTAATCCAAGAAGGCTTTCTTTTAAAGCCAATATGATAGGCAACGGCCTCCAATACCACTTGATGTTCACCGATTCTGACCAGTGAAAAACTACGCTCTGTGCCTATAATTCTTCCTCGTGGTGAGGTTTGCAAATAGGTGTTGAGCTTATCAATTTTCAGTTGGTTTTCTTCTGGAGTTGGAATAGCGTCTGGTTGCGTTGAACCGACAATTATCCGTTCAACGTGACCAATATCAGTAATATCATAACAGGAGGTGACTCGATCTGACTTAAACATATTTGTCTCCTTTAGAAGGCACAACCTAGTTGTGCCATAAATTTAGGCCTGAGATTAGGTTTCCGCAGGAATCGGCATTATGCATTGATCAAGCATATCCAAAACGCGTGACAAGCCTTCAGGTGGAGGGAGCTGTTTAGCCATCACATTGACATCATATTTGGCTGAGTTATCACTTTTTCGGGTTGACTCTTTGCTCGATGAAATTGAACCGCTCATCTTGGCTTTCATTTTAAACAATCCAGCATTTAGCTCAGTTTCAACCTGGGTGCTGGCTTCCATTTCGTCTTTACTCGACTCAGAAAATGATGACTTTACTTCCATTGAGAAATTGATATCAACATCAGTGATCTGTAGAGAGGGAATATTAATGATCGACATTAAAGGCACTTCAACCTTATAAGTTTTTTGCTCGTTTCCTTCTTGTTGTTTAAATGAAAAGGGAACGGTACGTATTTCATACTTTGGGGTACTATTACCGTTCTGTTGAAAACAAACACGTTCAATAAAGTTGATAGTAGTACTTGCCAACATTTCCTGAGCGTTACAGGCCGCAGTCAGGGGCGCCCCAATAAGGTCTTCCATTGGTAGACCGCGGAATTGATCGGCGATGTTAAGTAGTTTTGAGTCTGGCATAGTTTGTCTCCTTAGATGAGTTTATATAGCTCGTTCATCAAACGCAGATACCCTTCAGAGGGTTCTCCATTTTCGAACTCGACTTCAATACTGGCCATGCGCGAACTGTTGTCGTTGTATAGGCTCGCCAGAATGTGCTTTTCCGCTTCTATCACCATGTTGTCAGTTTTGGTTCTTGTCTCTACTGGCGTAACTTCAACCAAGTCATCTAATCCTATTTCAAACTTAGTGTTCATTTGTTTGATTTTGAGTGGCGAAGGTTGGAATAAAGTAATGGTTGGAATGGAGATGGTTTTGTACGTGATGCCTTCAGAGGTCGAGGGGTTATCCATATCAGGGATTTTGGCTTCGATTTGCTTTGGTGTCCCATCAGGATTAAACCACTGCTGAAAAGAAGCGACTTGGGCATTATCTATTTGCTTTTGGGCTTCGGATGCTGAGCCTAGAATGGCTTCTACTAGAGCTTGAAGTGTGACTTGCTTTTTCATGTGCATAAGTTCCTCCTATTATTGCATGCATCATTATTGTCAAGCCTTAGAGAGTCTGTTGATTGGGGGAAGCAATGGCATTTTGCGGCAATGGTAGGATTATGGCGCATGTTTCCCCAAGTCCCTTGCAGTATTGCTCTTTACTCTATTTGAGCTAACCAAAGGAGGAGCTTATGACAGTTCGAGGAAGCACTTATCTTGAAAATGAAACTAAGAGGATTGAAGTTATCGCAGGAGAGCAAGAGCCTGCGGTTGTGACCTTTATCCCCACCCGCCGGTTTGATTCTGCGATTTTGACGATTGAGATGAAGGGAGACTTGGGTCACAACAATGAGTTCATCGATCTTTATGTCAATGGTAATAAAGCAGAAAGCTTAACCACTCATAATCATGACAAAACCTATCAAACTGTATTTAAATGCGATATTTCACAATGGGTGTTGAATTCTAGAGCGATCACATTGGAATTTATGCCCACGCGCTATGTGAATAAACTTTGGAGCTATGCATGGGCTGCAAATATCACCTTATCGTTAAGTGGTTTTGAAGTTTCAATCGATGGAGGAGAGCTAGTAGAAATGCTCACTCCAGCGGCGGCGAGTGCCAATCAGATGGTGTCGATAGGTCATGCACTGTCGACTTGTGCTCAAACTGCCAGTTTGAGTCAACAGCAAACCATGAGCCTTCAGTTTTCATCCAATACCTTGGGTGTTCAAACCATAATGTCAATTGGAACTGGTGTTGGTGGGACGGTTGCTGGAGGACTTGTTGGTGGTAGCGCTTAGAGTTCATTGAAATAAACGCCACCTTTTCATGGTGGCGTGATTAACGAGGCCAACTGATAGTACTAGAGTACATTGATGTATGGCTCAAACGTACTAACTAGGAACGGAAAACGATTCGTGACATCCACGGTTGAATACCAAGATTCTAATGCACTGGTTTTGCTGTCTTGGAAATTAAACACCACATAGACCAGCGTTCTCTCACCTGCATAATGGACACGAGCATCAATGCTTACCAGATGAATTGACTTTTGATTGCCTTCACTGCGCTGTCGATACATTTTCTCATAAAAGTCATATCCGTAACTAAGTAAGTAATTGAGTGCTCGTTCTTCATCCGTTGCTCCATTATTGTTTGCCAGCGATAAATAAAGCTCGATCACATGGGTCAGATCTCGACATGATTGGGGATTGTGTAGCTTGGGAATATGTTTCGCGATGTCATGAGCCGTCATTGAACGAAATTTTGTGATAGTCAGATTATCTAAACCACTAATATGTCCGTTTGATTTCCCGACAACCAACGCATTGATGGCTCTTTGCTGAGTCGATTTGGTATCGATTAACGTATTGATAAGCTGCTGCATGTTATACTCACTTGGCAACAATTTATAAAGTCGGTTGTGGTAAATATCTTCTAAATACCAATCCAACTCTCTAGCGAGGTATCGGCATCGACGTGTTTTTAGAACTTGTCGGATTAAAGCTTGGTCTTTGTCTTTATTGCGAGTAGCGCAGCCTGCTTTGAGAAGAGTGGTCGCGCAAGGCTCAACTTTTTGGCAATAGTCACTTTGGCTAATACCAACACCGTAGGCATCGATCCATTTGGCGTTGGCTCGAAACTCATTTTCGACGCTTTTGTCGGGCCAATCTGTGCCCACACAACCAAGGACGTATACATCACCAGCCAAATCCTGTAAACCAAAGGTAGAAGTAGTAGCGTGTTTTTGAATAACATGATTTGAATTGGATAAATGGTAGGGAATGATCATGCTCTCGCTCCTATTGGCTGTGGGGAATATAATCACTCAATGGTGAGTGTAGGTAAGGAAAAAGCTGACTCACGTCGACAGTGGCGTAATAGCTAAATTGTCTGCCACTGACACTGCGTTGGTAGTGAAAGATAACATCAACTAAGGTGTGTTCAGGTGCACTTTGGGCGATCCGGGTGTCAATGCGACGCAAAAACTCATGTTCCGTCTGACCGGCTGTTGTGCGTTCAGAAGACTTTTCTGTGACTTCACTATTGCGTATCGCGTAAATATCTGGGTAGCGAAAGGCCAAAAAGTTCTTCGCCCTTTCTGATTCAGTATTACCACGATTTTGTTTCACATTAAGTAGACGCAATAAATCGTTGATCGCTCTGCTTGTGGTGTTAATTCCCGCTCCTGTCAGTTTTTTCTCAACCGCCTCGTTGTCCGCATTGAAAGAAAACATATGTTTGCAGTGAACCTTGGGCAGTACAGACGCTTCTTCATTGCCGCTTTCGGTATAACCGAATTGTTCACCAATAATCACACACAAGTTGTGACTATTGCTTTGACTTTCATTTTGCTTCAAAAAGTGAATGAACTCATTAAGCTCCACCACACTATGTGGTTCAATGACATAGGTGTCTTGTTCATCAACTGATAGTACCCATTTAGCATTTTCTGCTAAGTAGCGATATGGACGAGTCTTACGGCTTAAATAAGCGCTATCGTCACTTTCTTTGCCAGCTTCATAACCAAAAATAGTACCGTAGTCGTGGGGTGAGATAGATTGATTGGTTATGGCTGATAGCTCTTGTGCTGCCGCTTCACACTCTTTTTCGAGACCTTTGTTAGCAAATTCCACCCGCAGTTTACCTGCCACATATATAGCAATGGGCGCTAACGGCATTTCTTCATCAGGAGCGACAGTTTCACTTGGCGTGGCTTCACGCTGAACAACCGTATTGTCAGGGGCTGGTTCAATCAGCGTAGTGCTGATTTGGTCTGAATGACTGCTAGAGTTTTGTGGTGATGATGACATAAGTCCTTCCTTATTTATGAGTTGCATCATCGGATAAGAATAAAGACAATTGGTAAACTTTATTCGGGTTAATAAATGAAGTATTCATGGAAATAAATTAACCATGTTCAATTCTTACTAAGTAATAATATATCCTTGTTTTTTGGTTTTTTACCCTGAGTAATCATAGACTCCTTTTATATAGTTAACATATTGACTTAATAAAAATGCTTTTGCTATGGAAAGAAAAAAAACTTATATAGAGAGTATTAAACCATTACCAAGTAAACTAAGGCGAAATATGGAAAAGCTAACGGGAGTAAACTTAAAAAATGTCAGAGTGTATTATAACTCTGATAAACCGGAGCAAGTTCAAGCTCATGCTTATGCCCAAGGGCAAAGTATTTATATTGCACCAGGTCAAGAACAGCACTTACCACATGAACTCGGCCATATAGTGCAACAAGCTAAGGGAATGGTAAAACCGACAGTCAATATTAATGGTTTGGAAATTAATGATGACCCCTGGCTGGAGGAACATGCAACTGAATTAGGGAATATAGCATCCAATAGATTCTAACTTATTAACTTTTCTAATCTTTTATATGACGTTCATTTATAAAATAACAGGATTTCATATTACTTTAAACTAATAATATTTATACCATTCAACATTTTATTATATTTAGTATATTTGGAGTGAGAATATGAATATCCATATTGCATTAATGCAATGCTGTTCTTTAATTCATCTTAGATTGGAACAAGGTTTCCAATATGACGATCAAGATAATAGAAATTTTTCTTTTGATGAGTTTTCGGAGCTTTGCCAAGATCGGCCTTGTTCTAGCCAATATCTTAGTGTTCGTAAAATCGCCACTTGCTTGGCGCTTATTCCCTATCTTCAACCTGATGCTTTTGAAATTCTGATGCAGCCAAATGAACATACCCATCGTTTATATATGGAATTTGGGCTAGTGGAAATTGAAGGCATAGTGTGGGCAACAGGTCAAACGTTAGCATTTTTGCTTGGTGAGAATAGAGTTGAGCATCGGCAGCAAGTGTTTCAATGGCTGTCAGGTATCAACGAATCTCAAGCACACGATCTGTTCGATTTGGACTTGATTTCAGAAGCTTGCCCACTGATGTGGCAAGCACTGATCTTAAGACCTGACGTGCTAAACCGATATTTGTTGGGAGACAATGCAAAGCCACCGATAGTGGTCAACAACCTTGCCAGTTTATTGACTACACCACTAGAGTGGAATGCTTTGATATTGCCAGAGTCTGTCTATGCAGAGCTGGATGAAATTGACCTTTGGTTAGAACACGGTTCTAACTTGGGAAAAGAGTGGCAATTGGAAGGGAAGTTAAGGCCTGGATTTCGAGCCTTGTTTTATGGCCCCCCAGGCACAGGAAAAACGTTGACGGCGACCTTACTAGGTAAACGTACTGAACGGCCAGTATATCGGGTTGATATTGGCGCTGTAACATCCAAATATATTGGTGAAACTGAAAAGAATCTCGAGCAGGTTTTTTCCATGGCAGAGAAGCACAACTGGTTGCTTTTTTTTGATGAAGCGGATGCATTATATGGTAAGCGGGTACAAACCAGCGGTGCGAACGACCAGTTTGCTAACCAGAACGTTGCCTACCTACTGCAACGAATTGAATCCTTTTCTGGCATTATTATTTTGGCTACCAACTTACAGGATAATCTTGATGATGCTTTTTTTCGTCGTTTTGAAACTACAGTTTATTTTGTTAAACCAGACGAAAAAGTGCGTCTAGCACTCTGGGAAAATGCGCTACCTGACAGTGATCGTGTCGATCCTGAGATATCACTTTTGAACTTGGCTCGTGATTATGAGTTAACCGGAGCAGAGATCATTAATGTGGTCCGTTATGCAGCGCTTAAGGCATGCAGTAAAGGCTCTAGATGGTTGCTAAAGAGTGATATTGAAGCGGGTATAGCGCGTGTTAAGCGTTTGCAAAATGGTTTAGACAGTAACCTCGCTCGTCACTCATTTTTCTGAACTGGACTATGCTAAAGCGCCTAAACCTGAGATATCAGGTTTAGGCCGCGCTGTGTTGATAATGAATTGATGATGGTTATAGTGATGCAGCGGATTTTTTGAGTTGGTCATACAGTATCTTCCGATTACTTTTATCGGCAAAGGCAGTAGCTTTTGATGTATAGACTTGACGCTTGGTGTCAAGGTTAAGCAGCCTTGCTTGACCGGTCGTTCCCCAAAAGGCATTGACTAAGTTGCGATCTTCTACAGGCATTTGATGCAGTTCAAAAGAGCGATAACGAACCAAGCGTGTAGACGAAGGGGGAAGCTCTGAGGATGTTTGAAAATCAAGCATCTCAAGTTTTATATCAACATAGTTATTGCCATTAATTGTAGCGCGTATCAAACCAATAGGGCGAAGTGCTGCTCCCACCCGACCATTATTGGTCGCGACAGCGTCAACTTCAAAATAACTATAAAGATCTCGCTGTTCACTCTGGATTTTGTTGAGCTGAACATCAATGCCACGCATGTTATCACGCAGCTTATCAAGCCTAACATCATTGGCTGCGATAACCTCTAACAGATCTTCTTTCAAATCGGACAGCAGAAACTCCAACGCAGGGACATTAAGTTTAGGTGCTTTACCTGATTTGAACGTCATATCGGAGTAATTTCTAGTGATAGAAAGCACCTCATGTTCATAGTAGGCAGCTTCGTCATCATCGATGTAGGAGCTCAGCCCCCAGCTTTTCATCTCACCCACACGAAACTCTATTAATTGAAACTCAAGGTTATCGGTGGTCAGATAGGCGTCAATAGTTTCAATATAATGTGAAAGTTGACGTTTTGTTTCTGCGATATTTTTAAGATCAATTTTTGCTTTTTTGTACGCTTGGATGAGCGTATCTACATCGAATGTTGGGTAACGAATTTTATCGCCGCGTTCGCCATTGGCTTCAACTTCGTAAAAAAGTGCTTCATCAATGTAGGGTTTGAGTAGCTGGAGCTCTTCTGTCGATAGTGCTACGCGGTAATCATCTGAATGAATACGGCGAATTTCACCTATTTCAATCTCAATGTCCGAAGTTTCTACGAAATAAATTTGCCAGATTGGAATGGCTGCTGCGGACAAAAAGCCGATGACCGCGACACCAATCGGTTTGATATGGGAGCGCAGTCTTTGTTTGATGTTTTCAAGACTCATATGTTTGAATCCTATTCAGCACAATACTTATTGTAAGCGGCAGCGAGCTTTTCATCGTAGTGATTCTGAGCAAAGCCTGAGCCATTGTAGTGTAGAGCGAATTGAGACCAGTTGTGGGTTTGTATTGCATCAAGTAGTGTCACATTTGACTTAATAAAATTCGTGAAGGCTCTGAGGTGATTTGCTTCGGACAAGAATACGTCACGAACATAAGCCTCGATATTATCATAGCCTGCCGCTTGATGGTTAAACCCCATGATTTGGTAGCGGCCAAAAGAGGTCGACATCAGTGCAGCGTATCTATCTAGCTCCATGGCTTGTTGCAATCGCAGATATTCACTCTCCCCCCCATTGTATAAAGATGGATTCCAAGCTTTGCTAGACAAGTTTGGATACGAATCATCAAATACTCGCTGGGTGTATTTTGAAAACTGATGAGCTTCAAATAAAATTTTAGGTCTGAGTGATCTCAAAAAGCCACTACCGTTTGATTCGACTTCGGAGACGGCTTTGATGGCTGCGATATCGCAGTCAAGCGCTTTAGAAGCAAGCAGATAATCTTGCTGGCTCAAGCCTAAAGCTGGCTCAATGGAAGGCAGAAATAGACTGGAAACTTTGTCCGTACACATGCAGTTGAGTTGCTTATGAGTCTTTCCATTTACATCGACACGATAGTCCGGTTTTTTAAAGCAAAGTACGGATGTTTGAAAAAGTCCGATAGCCTGGCAAGTGGGGGAAAGTTCAAGGTTGTCCTTAATCTTGCCGTCAATGGCAAGAAGTGGTTTTAGGTGAATTTTATTCGCGAGGCTATTAAGCATAGTTTGGATCTTTTTGACGTCCTCAGGACTGTTGTAAGCTTTGTTTCCAACCGAGTTTTGAATAGATACAGATGTCATAGGTATGTCCCTTTATTATTTACTTTCAGTAAGATTGTACTTAGTCGACTGTTGTGAACCTTGGGCTTATCTATGTTTAATTGGTGGTTTTGAGTGGACGTGTTATTGGATGAAATTACCAATTGCGAGCGCTTAATTTTGTGGGTATGAGCGAATTGGGTATACACTTAAAACATGACTAAATTTACGGCTTGGATTGATGTTATGGCAAAACAACAGCCCCAAGAACCGGAAGATATAGCGGATCTTAAACCCGCTCAAGAGGAGCAAGAGGTACAATCACCCACTCCGGAAAGTGTTCAATATGGTGAAGACGTTTTCAGTGATGTTAAACCACTGAGCGAAGTTGTCTTCTTTATCATGACCCCAACAGGGAAAATATTTAAAGGTAAAACCAAATATGTGGGCCTTCATTCCAATAATTTTATGTTGCTTGAAACTCCTAATGCGTCGCCAAAAGAACTCGCTGTGTATTTCCAGCGTGGATTTCCTATCAAAGCCTGTGTGATTTCTGAATCAGGAGGTGGTGCTCGAATTTATTTCAAAAGTAAGGTTGAAGATGTTATTGCTGCCGGAGAAAACAGCCTTTTTCTGATCTCTCTTCCTTTGGCAACTCAAGTTACTTCTGGTTTGAGAGAAAGTGCCCGTCTGGAGCTAGCTCTAGATGGTATACTGGCTCCTACCAGCCATAACTTTAGCTGTCAGGTACGAGATATTTCGAGCCATGGCTGTCTTGTGGTTTTGGAACGTGATTTAGCTAAACACAGAGTCGGTGACGTTATTTCTTTGCGTATTGAAGATAAAAGCGGTGAAGAATTGGTGTCTTCAGAAGTACTTGAAGCTGTGGTTCGTAATGTTAAAACAACAGGTCGTTATAATAAGATTGGGGTAAAGTTTGAGGAAACTAGCCTTGAGCCGGTGGCAAACTTGATTGATAACTTACACTTTTGTCGAATGAGCCAAAAGTTCACATTATAGCCATGGATTGTTAAAGCATAGCTATCAAGCCCGACTCAAGATGAATCAAGCTTGATGACGGCTAGCCGATAGCGAACTATAGTACTATTTTACTAAAAACCCTTAATATTTTCCGCCTCTAATTCAGCAAAATATTTCACGGTTTTGACTTTCAATTCTTGAGTCGAAGGCTCGTCACACACAATCACAGATTTAGGGTGAAGCTGCAGCGCAGACACTGTCCAAAGATGATTAACGCATCCTTCAACAGCGGCTTCTAGTGCAAGTGCTTTGTTATGCCCAGTCACTAATATCATGATTTCTTCAGCGTCGAGTAGTGTGCCTACACCTATGGTTAGCGCGTATTTCGGAACCTGATTGATATCACCGCCAAAGAAACGAGAGTTAGCAAGACGAGTATCTTCAGTCAGCGTTTTTATTCGGGTTCTAGAAGATAACGAGGAAGCAGGCTCATTAAAGGCGATATGTCCGTCATTGCCGACGCCACCCATGAATAAGTTGATGTGGCCATAAGATTTTATTTTATCTTCGTAGCGCTGACATTCCTCTTCGTGATTGACGGCGTTTCCATCCAAGAGGTTGATATTTTTCTCTTGAATATCAATATGTTTAAAAAAGTTGTTGTACATAAATGAGCGGTATGACTCTGGATGATCGGCGGGTATACCTATGTACTCATCCATGTTAAAGGTAACTACGTTTTTGAAACTTATCTTTCCTGCTTTATACAGATCTATCAATGCATTATAAGTTGCTAGCGGCGTACCGCCCGTTGGAAGTCCAAGCACAAAAGGGCGTGTTTCTGATGGGTTAAATTGATGAATGCGCTTGGCAATATGTGCTGCAGCCCACTGACCGACTTGAGCTGCATTGCGTAATGGGATGAGTCTCATTGATAACCTCTGATGAAAAATACTAGCACTTTGATTTGTTATTTTTCATTATAAAATAAGATCTAGTTCTAGGCTATCGTTTTCCATCAATATTGCTCATATTTTGATTTTATTGAATTTTAAATACATCTTTATGAACGGTTTTACTGGTAAAACTTTCCATCGAGAAATAAGAGCTAATATTTGATCTTGAGGGCGATTTTTCACTTTATTCATCAACTAATCCTAAGAGTACTGTACACTTAGATAACAAAGGTAAATGCACCAAGCCTCAGGATAATCTGGGCTTATACAAATAAAACCGTTTTGAATTATATGTGAAGAAAGTAAGCTGATGAATTTGATAGGGATCGCGATTGGCGCAACGGGTTTGTTATTACTGGGCACCTTCATATGGATGCTTGTATTACAAATGCGTAAAAAGAGAATAGAGCAAGAGCGCGTAGAGCGTGGCATTGCCAAGCGCAAAGCACTGGAAAAAAATCGCCAGCAAGAAGAGAAAGATCGCGTCAAAAAAGCCGAAGGTGGAGATATACCAACGATTTTGTTCCTCGCTAAAGAAGCTGAGCGGATGAACCAGAAAGATGCAGTTTACTGGTATACTAAAGCGGCTCAACTTGATAACACCACAGGTATGTTCGGAATTGTTCGTCTTAGTGAGAAACTCAACGATGTAGTTTTAAAAGAACAAGCAAAATTTTGGCAAGTGTGTATCCAAGCTCAAGAAGGTAGTATGCCTCATAAATTTGAGATGGCGACTGCACTCTTTAATGGTTTGGGTACAGAGCAAAATGTGGAGAAGGCCGTTCAGGTCATGCGAAATGCTGCAGATAGTAACTATGTCGAAGCTCAGCTATTTTTAGGTGAATGGTTCGTATCACCCAGAAACCCAGAGCCTAATCCAAGCCTGTCGACTCAGTACTACCAAAAAGCAGCTGCGATGAGAAGCAATGAAGGGCGTTTAAAGCTTGGTCAAAACTATCTGAATGGGATTGGTGTTGCACCTAATTTCCTCAAAGGCTGTTACTGGATGGAGCGGGCTGCTGAAAAAGGGCATACTGAATCCATGTATCAAGTCGCTGAGGCATGGATGAAAAGGCCACCTGATGGAGAATGTGTGGCTTATATCTGGTTGTTTGTTGCTGCTCATCTTGGCCATAAACAAGCGGCAGGGCTTCGTGATCAAATCGCTCTGACTATTGGTGTTGATACCGTTGTGGGTTTGCAATCTCTTGCTAAGCCGATCTTGAAGAAAATTCGTGAGAATAAGGTGGGTAAGCACTCGGTAATTAAAGCCTTAAATAAGCTCTATAAGCGGGGTATTATCCTAGAAGATCAAGAAGCTTTGCAGGAACTAGATCTTGATACCGATACTGAAGCGCTTCAAGATACTGTATCTACAGAACCGGCGAGTGATGAAGCTTCAGCTAATGCGCCGTCTTCTGATCAGAACCTTGATTTTACTCAGTCAAATATAGATAAAGCTTAGCGGTTTATTACTCCGACATTGGTGTTTTTTATGACCAAACATTTACAGTATTACAAACCTACCTTCTTGATTTACATTTATTAATAAATGGTAACTTTTGATTGATTATTATCGCTAATTCGCTCACATTAGGCGAAAACAATAGCGAGGTAACCAATGTCTACAGCGAGCTTTGTACGCTTAATTTGTCTTGCTGCCATTTGGGGCAGTTCTTTTCTCTTCATGAAGATTTCGACTTTTACCTTTGGCCCAGCATTTCTTATTGAGTTTAGAGTTGGTTTTGCCGGGCTTAGTTTGTTTCTGGTTTCTATTTATTTGCGTAAAAAGCTAGCGTTTTTGGATAACTTTAAGCATTTCATGATAATAGGCTTATTTAATTCAGCGCTACCATTTTTATTGTTCGCCTATGCAGCTCAAACTCTTAACGCCTCAACTCTTGCAGTGCTTAACTCTACGGCGGCGATCTGGGGAGCTTTAATAGGTGTGTTTTGGCACAAGACTATTTTGACACTAAAAGCCTTCATTGGTATGGGTTTTGGAGTCATTGGTGTCGCTGTACTGGTTGGGCTAGATGCGGTAAATATAGGTATAGATGCGACTTTGCCAATTGCTGCAGGTGTGATGGCTGCTTGCAGTTATGGTTTAGCAACCAACTATACCAAAACAGCGCCAAGTATTGATTCCTTTGAAAATGCGCATGGCAACATGTGGGCTGCGGTGCTTTGGATTTTGCCTTTGCTTCCTTTTGTACCTATGCAAGGAGAGCCCTCCATCAAAGAAATGTGGTCAGTATTGGTGTTAGGAGTTCTGTGTACAGGTGTCGCCTATTTACTTTACTTCAGATTAGTTGTTGATGAAGGGGCCTCTTCCGCGCTGTCAGTGACATTTTTGGTCCCTGTATTCGGTATTCTGTGGGGTGCGCTTATTCTTGATGAACCTATAGGATTGAATACTTTTGTCGGTACATTTCTAGTTCTATCGGGGACTGTGTTAGTGACTGGGTTTTCACCTGCTCAACTTATTCGGAAAAGACAAAAGATTGAGCAGGTATAGTTATCATCACTTAGCTTTACGGTTAACAGTTTAGCTCTAAGGTCATAAAGTTACTGTTAGGGTCGGGTTGATAGTTTGCAAAGGGAGAGCAGTACTTAAAGCCGAATTTTTTGTACAGCTCTCTTGCTGGTTTGAAAAATGACATGGATCCAGTTTCTAGGCTAATACGCTGGTATCCATCATTCTTCATTTGATCGATGATATGTGACAATAATGCGGATGCGACCCCCTGATTACGCGCCTTTTCAGCAGTGCGCATTGATTTTAATTCGACATGTGAGTCAGAGATGGGACTGATCGCGGCACACCCTAGTAACTCATCTTCTTTCCAACTTGTCCATAATATGATGTCTTGCTGCTGCAATTCTTTTTGATCTAATGCATGAACGCTCTCTGGTGGTGATGTGGCATTCATATCTTCCATGTGCTCTTCAAGGAGTTTTATCACTTTGGGGTGATTTAATTTATCTACTTTAATTTGCATTCCTTGCCCTTGTAGACGGTTAAAAAACGTCACTCATTCTGCATCATACTCTTTTTGAAGACAAATACTCTTCTAGTTGTATGTGTGAGTTACATCAAACTACTGATTGCAGTACGATGATTTGTATAACAAAGCCTTAGATCTCATAAATAACAATTAAATAGGTTCATCTTTCAATTGATGCTTGATTCTAATCTCATAAATCAATCTTATAGATCGGTAGCTCAAAAAATCGATATCTCATATTGAAATGACCAATAATAGGACGAGTGAATTAAGATGAAAGAAGTCAAATTTAGAACGATAGATAAATTGTTCATAAAAATGTCTATCAACGACAAAGTATGGATACTGTTCGTTCTTTTTTTAGTTGCCATAGGAAGCATTGCAGGGAAAGGGTTTTATTCGCAATTGCAGCAAATAGAATCTCGGGCGATTGAGATTGCACATCAGCGATTGGATGCCCTCATTCATGCAGTACCTGTCAATTCGATAGAGAACCAAGTCGATATTAGTAAGGTTGAACGTGTTAGTGAGCCTAGATATAAAAATGGCGTCGCAACCGTATCTAAAAAAACCTCTGATGGTTCGATTTACCAACTCACATTTGATAATCAAGCACAGGATCGTCAAGCGCGCTCGCGAGCTATATATGATTTAGTTTGGGCGAGTATTTGGCTGGTACCTTTTGCTCTTTTTTCCTATTGGACCGCGACTTTTATTGGCGGTGCGCTATGGGTTTTGCATACTACAACACAAAAAATAGCGGCTGGAGATCTAACCTCACGTTTGGGTTTCCACCCTGGGCGCGATGAGTTTGGAACTATTGGTTGTGCGTTAGATGATGCTATGGATACGCTAACTGATCTCGTGAACAAGGTTAAGGCCAATACCGATACTTTAAGTGAAACGTCAGCATGTTTTGAGCAAGAAGCCAAGCTCAGTGAGGATCAGATTCATTATCAATATACTTCTTTAGATTCGGTTGCTACGGCGATGGAAGAAATGTCGGCGTCTGCGAAAGAAGTCTCTAGCATAGCCCAGCAAGCAATGCATAGAACGGAAAGTGACATGCAGCACATTGACCAAAGCCAAAAGCGTGTTCAACTTACCATTGATCAGATAGACCAGCTTTTGGGTTATATTGAGCAATCCTCTCAATCGGTAGAAGCTCTGAATAAAAAGACAGCCGAGATTCATGAAGTCATTACTACGATTAATAGGGTGTCTGAGCAGACCAATTTATTGGCGTTAAACGCAGCGATTGAAGCGGCAAGAGCGGGAGAGCAAGGTCGTGGCTTTGCTGTAGTCGCAGATGAGGTCCGTGCACTTGCTGGCAGTACACAATCAGCAACCATTGAAATTCAATCAATGATCGAAAAGCTACAATCTGAAAGCGGTAATATTGCTCATATCACTCAGAAAACGGTTGAACAAGCATGGACAAGCAGTCAAATGACCCAAGAGGTTGGTGATGATATACGCTCGATTTTTAATTCTGCACAATCACTCATGGATATGAACATTCAAATCTCAACGTCTGCTGATCAGCAAAGCACGGTAGTGAATGATATTGCGTCCGAGTTAAGTGATATCCGCTCTACGGCGAATACGATCCGTGAAGTGGCTGAACAATCATCAATTGGTATCAGTAATCTAACTAAGGCGTCAGAGTCCCTGTCAGACACACTTATTCAATATCGCACCTAGTTAATGTTTAGTACAGAGCGACAAGCCTATCTGAGGATAAGCTTGTTGCCGCTAAATTTGAGCTTGGATAGCAGAAGCTTGGAGCCTTCAATGCCTTTTTCATCAAATTCTACGCCATAACTAGCATAGTGAATTGAACTTTGTGAATTACGAACATGACCTGTCATTGATTGGAATTTATGTTTTTTCGCCAATGCTTCGTGAATGCAGACTGTAATTTCATCGCTGGCTTGAAAAGCTTTGCTTAAAGGTGATGTGACAAAACGACAGCCGTGGACAGACAAGTCTCGCATTTGACATTCCATTTTTATTCCCTGACATTTCACACTTGCGGGAAGGTCGAGGTTATATCTTGGCTCCCTACGCAGTTGATTTACCTGCATAATATTTGGAATGTTAAATGCCACGATTGGGATGGGGCTGTGTAAAACATATTCTAGTTGTGTTTTGAATGACACTAAGGCGCCTTCACCACGTGGTGAAATCGCCCTGATTGTTGCCCAAAACCCTGACTGGAAGAAAAACCCTGTATCTTCGAGAGACAAATTTGGCAGTTCGGCTAGGATCAGGTTGTGTGAGTGAGCGCCAATGAATAGTGTTTTACAACTAAACGCGCGGCCAACAGGTGTCGTTATAGTGACGGTTAGCTCGCCGCCATGTTCGAGCATCGCAAGGGCATCAGTACTGTTGATCGATGTAAAGCCTTTCTCCGAAGAAGGATTCGAGAGACGCTCTGAATGATCCTCTTCCTTTAGTTCCATCTAGCCTCCAACAAAATGATGCTCTTATTGATGATATTATAATTATAAATCGACCTAGTCAAAGTTTAGAATGCTCATTTATCGTACAGACATGTGCTGAATTTTACCTAAGGATTGGGAGACCTTAATGTTTTTGTGAGTTTATGCAACTGAGGGTTATGCAATTTAATTTTTCTTGGTGAATTAATTGTAAATAAATTTGTCTATTGATTTGGACGGATTTAAGCTAAGCCTACAGGTGTAAAAGGACTTAATCATGACTCATCACTCTAGCTGGAAAACCCCTCAGAATTTTTTAATTATTATCTCTATTGTTGTGCCGATTGCGTTTTCTAGTTGGATGGCGCTGCTCAACAACTTTGTTATTGAGCGTGCGAATTTTGATGGTTCAGATATTGGATTGCTGCAAAGTGTGCGTGAGATTCCTGGCTTTTTGGCGTTCACTGCTGTCTTTGTTCTGGTGTTCATTCGAGAGCAGAAGTTCATTTTGCTTGCACTTGGCGCCTTGACCCTAGGAACTGCAATTACCGGGTTCTTTCCGTCTCTATTTGGGTTACTTTTCACCACACTTCTCATGTCGACAGGTTTTCATTACCTTGAAACGCTGAAGCAGTCTTTGTCTCTGCAATGGTTGTCAAAAGATGAAGCGCCAGAAATGCTGGGTAAGTTTATTTCAATTGGTGCCCTTGCATCTTTATTTACCTATGGCGCGCTTTGGGTCTGTTTGGAAGTTTTCAGTCTGGATTACCAATGGGTTTATCTTATTTTCGGGGGGATAGGTTTTGCACTTGTGGCGTGGATGGCCTTGGCATTTCCCCAGTTTCAAACCGAAGTTCAGCAAAACAAAAAACTAGTATTGAGAAAACGATATTGGTTGTATTACGCCTTAACCTTTATGAGTGGCGCCCGTAGACAAATATTTACTGTATTTGCGGGATTTTTGATGGTTGAACGATTTGGTTATACGGCTGCAGATATTACCCTACTGTTTTTAATTAATTATTTGTTTAACTTCTTATTTGCTAAAAAGATTGGTCGCTATATTGGAAAAGTAGGTGAGCGCAAGGCCTTGATGTTTGAATACATTGGTCTCATTGGTGTCTTTATGGGTTATGCCCTAGTGCAGAGCGCGCAGTGGGCAGCTGCTTTGTATGTAATCGATCATTTGTTTTTTGCCTTGGCATTGGCTATAAAAACGTACTTGCAAAAAATAGCCGATCCCGCGGACATGGCCTCTACCGCAGGTGTCTCTTTTACTATTAATCATATAGCCGCGGTATTCATTCCCGTATCTTTTGGTTTTATTTGGCTTGTGTCTCCTGCGGCTGTTTTCTACATTGGGGCAATAATGGCAGGCGTATCTCTGATTCTATCTTTGAATATTCCAGCTAAACCAAAAGAGGGGAATGAAGTGCGGATTCTTCGCTGGAACTGAGCGAATATTTGCTAAGCACTTTAGCTAACTAGAGCTTTACTCTATAATCTCGCACGTTTTTAATAAGGGCGTTTGTACCCTTTTACCTTGGATTTATTATGATTTCGAAAAATCAGCTCAAACTTTTGCGTGCTTTAGGCCAGAAAAAACAGCGTAAAGCTCAGGGACTGTTTTTAGTCCAAGGAGAAAAAAACGTACTCGAATTAGCAAACAGTGACTTAAAAACCAAGCATATTTTTGCAACAGCAGATTTTCTGGCCGCTTATCACGATGAGCTTAATCGTTTTGAGTGTTTGCAAGCTACGGAAGATGAACTTACCAAAGTCAGTACTCTCGTGAGCAATAATGCTGCGATTGCAGTTGTTGAGATACCGGATACCAAGGTCCCTAAAGCTGAGGGAGTTATTATTGGATTAGATGGTGTTTGTGATCCAGGAAATTTGGGGACCATAATCCGTGTTGCCGATTGGTATGGTATAAAGCACATCGTTGCGAGTAGAGATTGCGCGGATCCGTACAACCCGAAAACCATTAGCGCTACTATGGGCAGTTTTGGCCGAGTGACAGTGACGCAGCTTGATTTGCCTGAATATCTTGAGCAGTCTGAGCTTCCTATTTATGGAGCATTTCTGCAAGGTGCTAGCGTGCACAAAACAAGCTTTTCAGGCCAGGGTATTTTACTGATGGGGAGTGAATCTCACGGTATTCGTGAAGCCGCAGCGCAGTTTGTGACTGACAAAATTACTATTCCCTTATTTGGTGGGGCTGAATCACTTAATGTGGCTATGGCTACAGGGATTATTTTGGATAATATGCGTCGCCAGCAAGCATATAGTGAAGCTTGAGTACTCAGGATGTATGAGGTAGTGATCGAATGAGTAGAACATTGAATGAATGCATAGTGCCTATGTATCCGACTATACAGGCATTAGATGTTGATACTTTAGAGCCGGGAGAACACAAGTTTTGGTTCGCTGTTGCAACTGATGCAATTGGTCACCCTCAAACTTTGCCTGTGAGAGTTTTTAAAGGTAGTAAACTTGGTAAACGTATCGTCATTACCGCAGGTATTCATGGTGATGAACAAAACGGGATTTTGACCGCTCAGAAATTGGCAAGAGTGCTGGAAAACCAAACGATCACAGGTTGTATTACCATAGTGCCGACCGTGAACCTGTCAGGTATAGCGCGGCACAGTCGAGACTTTCATTCTGCCGCTCCTGATAGTTCATCGGCAAACCTCAATCGTATCTTCCCTGGCAGTCCTGACGGAGATGATGCTAATCGTTACGCCAACAGCCTTTGGCAAAACCTACTTCAGCCCAATGCGGATCTGGCTATCGATCTTCATTCACAAACCAGTGGTTCAGCGTATCCTCTGTACGCCTTTGCAGACTACAGACTGGATGATGCGATTAAGATGGCAAGGCTCGTTTGCCCAGATGTTATCTTAAATGATCCCGGGGATCCGGGCATTTTGGAAACCGTGTATAACCAAGCGGGCATTCCCTCGATCACGATTGAAGTGGGCATTGGTCGATATACGGATATTAATATGATAGAGCGTGCTGCTCATGGCATCTTAAACATTTGTAAGCACTATAAAATTATTGATGGTCAAGTTGATATACAGGCAAAACCATGTGTTGAAGGTAGTTGTATAACAAGTATAAGAGCAGAGCAAGGAGGCTTTGTTATTTGTCATGTTTCTTTGCTTGAGGCTGTCGAAACAGGGCAGGTGTTAGCCACACAATACAACAGTTTTGGTGATGAAATTCATACCTACCGTGCTCCGACTAAAGGCACGGTGATTAGTCATAATGTTGAATCTGTGCGGGCGCCGGGCTCTCTTGTGGTGCGCTTGATTGACTAATTCTATTTTAGGCTATTACCTTATATATTCTTGGCTGATTTCCTCCATAAATTGAATCATGACCTTTAAGCGCGGGGATTGAGTCATTTTACTGGCATAAACTGCTGAGATTGCCACTTTAGGGAAAACATTAATTTCTGGCGCAATTTGTATTAGCTTGCCCTCACGGCACATCTGACGACAATAGATATCAGGTAATAGAGAGACCCCATGTCCAGAAGCGACCATATCTCTTACCATCAGTACATCGTCAAGTTGATTTGCGTGTGGAAACACAACTTTCTGTTTGATGCCATCTAGACCATTCATATACAGCTCAGATTGATTATTTTCTTGATCATGGTAGAAGTTAACATGAGGTATAATTGTGTCTGGTGTTGCTTGCTTGAGCTCTGGGTGAGCGCGCAGATAGTAGGGCGCACAGAACCAGAGTGGAGTGACTACGGCTAGAGTCTTAGCGTAAAAGCCTGAAGGTGCCAAATCTCCGAGTTGAATAACCAGATCAAAGCTATCTTCAAGCAGACTCGCTTTGTTTGACATACTTCGGATAGATAGTCTTATCTCCGGATAACGCTCAGTAAAGGTTGTTAGATTAGGCGACAATATCTCTCGTGAAAAGGCTAAGGTGGTTGCTAAATTTAGAGAGCCTTTTAGGCTTTGTGAGGGCATTTGCTGTTTTACATGTAACAAGCTTTGCACCAACGGTTGTACCTGCTGGTACAATTTCTCACCATCTGAGGTCAGTTTAAGGTGACGACTGTTTCTCTCCATTAATTTCATGTTTAACGAATCTTCCAGGCGAGACATCGCGCGACTGACACTAGATTTCTGTATACCAAGTCTTCTCGCTGCTTTTGACATTCCCCTTGTGTCTGCAACGGTAATAAATATCGGAAGATCATTTAAGTTCCAATCCATTGTTTGCCATTTTCCTTAAATAATATATCCAACCAATAATATACTTTCGGTTTCAATTCAAGCAACGTTGTGTTGCTTATTTTGCTCTGTTTTACATAGGCATAAATCCCTATTCTCTTCTGCAACTACTGTTACTTAGGAAACTACTGATGAGTAATTCTTCAATATCCTACTTGTGTCGAATGTGTTTGCTGCTGGGGAGTAGCTTATTAGTGATGGCCAATGCTGCCATAGCACCATCACTCACTGAGTTAAATCGAGTTTTTGATGATCCATTTGGGGTGTCACTAATTATGACTTTGCCAGCTATTGCGGTGATTGTATGTGCTCCTTTTGTTTCCCGTTTAATCCATCTTTTAGGAGATAAAACGAGCTTACTATTGGGGCTAGCTATATATGGCTTATTGGGTAGCACGGGTTTATGGGTAGACTCTTTGCAAGCCTTATTGATTGGCAGATTTGTTTTCGGCATAAGTATTGTTATGTGTATGACGGTGATTAATCATCTGATTGCTCACTATTTCACTGGGAAAGAACGGCTCCATTTCATCTCCCAACAAGCTATCGCGGTTAACCTTGGGGGAATTGTCTTCGTTATGTTCAGTGGATGGTTGTCGTCTATACACTGGCGTTTGCCTTTCGCGATCTACTTAATTGCTTTGTTTACACTGGCAATATCAATAAAAGGCATCGTATCGACGGATAAATCAGCCGATTCATCGACTCATTCAATTCGTTTTTCTGATATCAAGCCGGTCTTAGCTTTTTACTTGATCGGTTGGCTCGGTATGCTTTGCTACTACTTAATCCTACTTTGTTTGCCTTATTTACTGACTCAATCGCAAGGTTTAACGACTACTGAGGTAGGTATTGCTATGGGAGTGATGAGCATATTGTCTGCAATTGTTGCCTACTACACTAGGTTTGGAGTTCATCTCTACGGCGAGCGAAATATAATGATGCTGTGTTTGGTCTCCTTTGCTTTCGCCTTTCTGTGTTTATCCCAAAATCAGGTCGACTGGCGAGCCTATCCTGCTATCGTTTTTACTGGGATAGGATTTGGTTGTCTACTGCCAGTACTTACGCACCTTGTCATTTGCATAAGTACTGCCAGACACAGAACTCAGATGCTCAGTGGCTTTGTGATGTTTTATTTTTTAGGTCAAGCGATGAGCTCGTTTGTGCTCGATTTTCGCAATATTTTGGGGGGAGAATATTTTTACCACGTCATTGCGGTATTGCTGTGTCTTGCGAGTATTTTATCCCTGAAATTTGTCCCTGATTTACGCGAAACGGCTTCAAAGGTAGTAGTATGAAAATGAGTAGTATTAATGAAGCTTTGGTTCCTGAGGTATTGAAGTATAGGGGGTCGTTGACCCGTACGCTGAAGTCCGTATGTAGTAATTTTAATATTCAGCCCCTCAGTCAAAGTAAGCAGAGCCCACTCTATAGGCGTGAAGTATTGTTGTGTGATGGGGATACTCCACTGGTGTGGGCTAAGTCCTATCTGTTTTCTGCGGATAGGTCGACAGTCAATGCGTTTTTGGACTTAGATGGGCGGTCTCTTGGTGAACAACTACTATTTACTGGCGACTCAGTGAGTCGAGGACCCTATCAATTTGGAGTGTGTAGCCGAGGAATTGAACAGTTCGATTTAGGGTATAAGTTTGAAAAAGGTATAGCACGTCTGTCCAAGTTCTCATGGCATAATCATTCGACTACATTATTGTTATCGGAGATCTTTAACGAGAATGCGCTAGCATTACTTGAATCGAGAGAAGAAGAAATTCATAGAAATTTCACCACCTATAAGTCCTGAATACGAATTTTTTCGTAATACTCATTAAAGACAAAATGGGAGAGTCAAGAGTGAGTGAAAAGATTGGACTATATTGGTTTCATTGTGATTTAAGAGTTCAGGACAATGATCTACTTTTCAAAGCTTCTCGGGAAGTGGATCGGTTGATTTGTTTTTATTGTTTTCCTAGTGTGGACCAGTATCTATGCCAATATTCACAAGAGCGACAATTGGGTGAACAGAGACAAGCGTTCTTGTCTCAGAGTGTCGCATCCTTATCCCAAACACTTGGCAGTTTGGGTCAGAAGCTCATTGTTCAACATGGTGAAGCTTTCGATATACTCTCGGATTTTATCAAACAATATAGGGTTACCCACTTCTACTGTGATTTGTTCTCTGGGTCTAACGAACAGAGTACGGTTGAATCATTATCCCGCCTATACTCTCGACTCATTTGTACTCAGCTACCGGTAAATAACTTATTTAGTGAAGCATTATTACCTTTTCCATTGGAAGAGCTGCCCAATACTTTCACTCAATTCAGAAAGAAAGTTGAGCATCTTCCCATCGGATTGACGCCGAAGCTTTCGGACTTACCACCAATCGTGGCAGGCTACATGGATTCAAACGCATTTGAATCAATACCTTGCGAGCAATTTCCTGGTGGAGAACAAGAAGGACTCACTCACTGCGAATATTATTTTTCAGGTCACTTGGCCAAGCAATATAAGCAGACTCGTAATGGGCTAGATGGTGTTGAATTTTCGACAAAATTCTCCCCATGGTTGGCTTTGGGATGTGTGAGCCCGAAGAGAATTTTTACTTTACTCAAAGAATTTGAGAGTAAGCAGGGTGCCAATGATTCAACCTATTGGATTTTTTTTGAACTACTCTGGAGAGAGTATTTTCGATGGTACGCGAGGAAGTGGCGAGCGCGCTTGTTTCATTTCTCTGGTATAAATCGACAGACGCCGTTAACGAGCTTTTACAGTTATCGGTTTCAGCAATGGAAACAAGGCGAAACACAGTTTCCTATTGTTAACGCCTGTATGAAGCAGATGAAGGCGACCGGATATATGTCCAATCGTGGTAGGCAGTTGGTAGCGAGTTGTTTGATTCACGAACTTGAGCTCGACTGGCGTTATGGCGCGGCGTATTTTGAAACTCAGCTCATTGATTATGATGTCGCTTCAAACTGGGGAAACTGGCAATATCTGGCAGGTGTTGGGGCTGACCCTCGGGGATCTCGCCAGTTTAATTTAGATAAGCAAACCCAGATGTACGACCCAGATGAAACCTTTATCAATAAATGGCAAGGTAAAGCGGTGACGAGACAATTAGATCAAGTAGATATGGTGGACTGGCCGATAGAACCCGCTAAAGGAGACAACTAATATGACGTATCATACCGTTCGTCTCATTCTGGGAGATCAACTTAACGCTCGTCATTCATGGTTTAAAAAAGCAGATAGCTCTGTTTTGTATGTGATTGCTGAGCTTCATACAGAAGCAACCTATGTTAAGCATCATGTCCAAAAAGTTTGTGCATTTTTTTGCGCTATGGAGGCCTTTGCCAATGAACTACGAGAGATGGGACATCAAGTCGAGCACTTAAGGCTTAACCAAACCAGAGACTTTGAGGATATCACTGATCTTATACAATTTGTCGTGCAAAAAGCCAATGCGACAAGATTTGAGTATCAAAGGCCTGATGAGTATCGTCTATTGAGTACTCTGAAGGGACTTACTCTCTTGGAATGTCACATCGAATGTGTCGAGACTGAGCACTTTCTGTTGCCATATGATGAGATTGAAGAGTATTTTCCTACAGGGAAACACATCATGATGGAACACTTCTATCGTAAGATGCGCAAGAAATTTGGCATTTTGATGGATGGGAACAAACCTGTTGGTGGGAAATGGAATTACGACGCCAGTAACAGAAGTAAGCTCAAAACGTCAGATATAGTGACCTTACCTTCGCCTTTACTTTTTAGCACCGATGTTTCTGAGGTATTGAAATCTATAGATGAACACAAAATTCAAACCATAGGGCACATGTCTGGGCCGCTTTTATGGCCGATAAATCGCAATCAAAGCCTGACGCTTTTAGCTCACTTCTGCTCAATATGTTTGCCAAACTTTGGCCGCTTTCAAGATGCAATGACCAAAGAACACAAAGCGAAATGGTCGCTGTATCACAGCCGACTTTCTTTTGCGCTAAACACTAAGATGTTAGACCCATTAGAGGTGATAGATAGTGCACTATCAGCCTATGAAGCGAACTCTGAGGTGGATATTGCTCAGGTAGAGGGGTTTATTCGCCAAATTTTGGGTTGGAGAGAGTACATTCGAGGTGTGTATTGGGCCAATATGCCCGATTATGCTGAGCGTAATTACTTTAAGTTTCGTCGCGATCTACCAGACTATTTTTGGTCAGGTGACACCAAAATGTTATGCGTAAAAGAGGCGATTG
Source organism: Vibrio aquimaris (assembly GCF_009363415.1). Lineage (NCBI taxonomy): Bacteria > Pseudomonadati > Pseudomonadota > Gammaproteobacteria > Vibrionales > Vibrionaceae > Vibrio > Vibrio aquimaris. The sequence goes on from NZ_CP045351.1 coordinate 1,032,486, forward strand.
GTCAGTCTCTAGAGTTTGCTTATGCCCATCACATCCAACGTTTAATGGTAACTGGAAACTTCTGCCTTCTCACTGAGATAGAACCAGATCAAGTCGATGACTGGTATTTAGGGATCTATGTCGATGCAATCGAGTGGGTTGAAATGCCGAATACACGGGGTATGGCTTTATTTGCCGATGGTGGAATCGTTGGAACAAAACCTTACGCAGCGAGTGGATCTTACATCAATAGAATGAGTGACTACTGTAAAAGCTGCCACTACGATGTGAAAGGCAAGTCAGAGCCTAATGCTTGTCCACTGAATAGTTTGTACTGGCGTTTTATGCATAAACACAGGGAGCTTCTCACCCAAAACCCTCGCGTGGGCATGATTTATCGCTCGTGGGACAATCTTGACGATGATGCTCAAGGAAAAATTTTGCAAAAAGCGGAATACTATCTGCAACATTTGGATGAACTCTAATCATGATTAAGTCAAATAAATGTCAGAAACTCACTTTTGAGAGGGAGCTAAACGGCAAAATTAGAGTATGATAAAGACTCCTATTTAACAAAGTCTTAACCGATATGTACAGTGAATGGATAACCAGCGAAGCATTAATTGCGGCGTTTTTGATTTTTTTGGGCTCATTCGTTCAAACAGCAATAGGCTTTGGTTTGGCTATCGTTGCTGCCCCTTTGCTTTTTTTGATATCACCAGATTACGTGCCAGCACCTATATGTTTAGTTGCCTTATATATTTCGATTCTCAATGCCCTCAAACATAGAGAGAGTGTCGAAATAGGAGGGCTTAAAATGGCGTTAATCGGCCGTGTCCCGGGTTCGGTTGCTGGTGGTTTACTACTTGTGATGGTATCGACTGACATTTTAGCTTTATGGTTGGGCTTATTGGTATTGTTAGCTGTCGGAGTGAGTCTACTGCCATTTCGTATCGAACCTACTTCACCGAGGATGGGCATCGCGGGTTTTTTCTCTGGTTTTTTTGGCACCAGTTCAGGGATTGGTGGTCCCCCAATGGCATTATTACTACAACACCAAGAAGCGAATCAACTGAGAGGAAACCTCTCGGCGTTTTTTGTCTTTAGCTCAATGATGTCTTTAATTGTTCAGGTTCCAGTTGGCTTTTTGACATTCCATCATTTATGGATAACTGTGCCCTTACTTCCTGCAAGCTGGCTTGGATACAAGTTAGCACTGGCAACCACTCAGAGTTTACCCAAGGAAAAAATTCGTCTCGCAGCCCTACTACTTTGCACTATTAGTGGTGTGACAGCGGTATGGCAGGGGTTATCATAATTTTTGTGCTGATGTTCATTCTGTATTCAGAATAAATAATAATAATAGAATCGATGCTAGGTTTTTGATGAGGAGAAAGGTTAGGTGTTAAGAACGATAGGTAATATTCTGTGGTTTATACTGGGCGGAGTCATGATGGGACTAATGTGGTGGTTCTTTGGTCTACTTGCGTTTATCAGTATAGTGGGAATACCTTGGGGGCGAGCCTGCTTTGTTATAGGAAAATTTTCCTTTTTCCCTTTTGGTCACGAGGCTGTTGCTCGTGATGAACTGACCAAGCAAAAAGATATAGGTACTGGAACTTTAGGGCTCATTGGTAATGTTATTTGGTTTATATTTGCAGGAGTGTGGCTAGCCATTGGGCATATCATGTCTGCGGTCGCTTGTTTTATAACCATAATAGGGATTCCATTTGCTCTCCAACACTTGAAATTAGCCTATATCTCTTTAGCCCCGATCGGAAAAACCATTGTACCCAAAGAACAAGCGGCAATGGCAAAATATGGGCGCTAATTAGTCATTGCTCTCAACTAATTTATACTCTACCTCAGCAGCATTTAAACTCTGCTGAGGCTTACCTCTTGATACGAACACGATAATTCTCGCCCTGGCACTTTAGAACTACTTTTTGTTTAGCATGACCTAATTCAAACTTCGAAAAGTCATTTATTCTTTATAGAGACACAGACGATAAAGAGGCATGTTTTATTTAAATTCTTTTATTTTAAAAAAATGGAATAATATCATTCACTCATCCAGTTTTATTTATGCTTTATGTCATAAAATTAAGTTAATATAATTTTTATTATATTATTAAAAGGGAGTTTATCATCGTTAATGAGTCACTATATTATTTGTTTATATCCCAATATAATCTATCTGAATGTCCATATAACTAGTTGATTATTCTGTGTTTGGTGTTTTTTTGCTCTTATGGTGAAGCATTTATTTGTATAAGTTAATATTATATACAAATATCCCTTTGCGTTTTGTGTAATTAAATTGATACAACAAGATATTTGTATTTTTACTGTATGATTTTATAAATTATAAGTTAAATTTATTGTACACGTGTTTGATTTATTAAATTGATGTTAAAATAGGGTAGTATTTTTTTTAATCATTAGTGTTATGGTTCTAGTGGCATTTATCAATGCCATGATAAGGAGAATCATAATGAAATTAGACAACCGTCTATTGGCTGTAGCCGTAGCCAGTGCTCTTTCTATGTCAGCACATGCCGGTGAGTCAGTCTATCTGAGCAAACCCATCAACTTTACTTCTTTTTCTGGGCTGAATTCTCAGCTTGGTGTGGATAATTCCTCTAGCTTCAAAATGGTAAAGCAGGTCAACATAGAGAAGCGTGGTATTCACAAAGTTAAGGTTCAACAAAACATTTGGGGTGTACCTGTTTGGGGGCACTACCTGAATGCAACGCAAAGTTTCCGAGGTGGTGCGCTTAAGTCGGTTCAGGGTAACTATATCAAGATGACAGGCGTTGATCGTAAGTTTGTCAAGCCTTCTTTCAATCGCGCTCGAGCCTTAGAGCTAGCAAGTAAGGACATTAAAACTGGCCTAACAGGTGATAAGTCGTTATCCAACACGCAAGATAAGCTTTATGTTTACCAAGATGGCGACAAAACTCGCTTGATTTATGTGGTTTCTTACTTAGTTGAAGGTCAAGGACACCCATCCCGACCTTTCACTATGCTTGATGCTCATAGTGGTGAAATCATTAAACGTTGGGAAGGTATCGCGCACGCAGAGATTGGTACAGGCCCAGGTGGTAATGAAAAAACGGGTATGTATGAGTATGGCACGGACTACCACTATCTTGATGTTCAAGAAGATGGTACTGACTGCATCATGGAGTCGGAAAACGTTGTTACCGTTGATTTAGATGGGGCAACTGACGGCACAACACCATACAAATATGAGTGTCCACGTAACGAGCACAAATCAATTAACGGCGCACACTCACCGCTAAACGACGCACATTACTTTGGTAATGTTGTGTTCGATATGTACAAAAACTGGTTTGACACTGCGCCTTTGACATTTAAGTTGATGATGCGCGTTCACTACGGAAGCAGTTATGAAAACGCTTTCTGGGATGGTCAAGCGATGACATTTGGAGATGGTGGAAGCCGTTTCTATCCTCTTGTCAGTCTGGATGTATCAGCTCATGAAGTCAGCCATGGATTTACAGAGCAAAACTCGGGTCTAATTTATGCTAATCAGTCAGGTGGCATGAACGAAGCTTTCTCGGATATTGCTGGTGAGGCTGCTGAGTACTTCATGAAAGGAACCAATGACTGGATGGTAGGGCGTGACATTTTCAAAGAGGAAGGTGCACTGCGCTACATGGACGATCCATCTCGTGATGGCGTGTCTATTAATCATGCATCTGAATACTACGATGGGCTGAATGTTCACTACAGCTCTGGGGTATTCAATAAAGCCTTCTACCATATTGCTACGACAGAAGGTTGGGATACCAAAAAAGCCTTTGAATTGTTTGTACTAGCAAACCAGATCTACTGGGCGGAAGACAGCAACTATTGGCAAGGCGCTTGTGGTGTTAAAAACGCAGCTAATGACCTAGGTTACAGTACAGATGATGTCGTTGCAGCATTCGATATCGTTGGTGTTGAACCTTGTGCTGAGCCACCACTACCACCAGAGCCAGAATACCAACGCCTAGAGAATGGCGAATCAGTTAGGGTTGCAGGCGAAACAGGATCTAAGACCTACTTTGATATAGAGGTACCTGAAGGCCAAGACAAATTCACTGTAGAGCTGACTGGTCCAAGTGGTGACCCAGATATCTATATTGGTTTGGATTATGCACCGAATCAGCAACAGAACATCTGTAAGAGTGATTCTGTATCTGATGAAATTTGTGTGATTGAAAATCCTGAAGCTGGGCGTTACACAATCAATGTATTCGGTTACTCAGAATATGCAGATGCAAGTCTAACGGCTTCGTATGGTTCTGATAGTACTAATGTGCCACCAGTAGCGTCGTTTGACTATGTTGTCACAGGTGAAAAAGTCGACTTGACCAGCACAAGTACTGATAGCGACGGCCAAATTGTGTCTTACCAATGGGATCTTGGTGACGGCACCTCGAAGTCTGGTGCTGTTGTTAGCCATACTTATGCAGCAGCAGGTGATTACGTGGTAACACTAACAGTAACTGACGACGCTGGTTTAGCGACTTCGACCAATAAGACGGTCACTATTGAAGGTGGTCAAACCGATGCATTCCCACTAAGACTACAATTTGGCGATAAGCAGCCAAATGGTAAAGCGCGCGTTAAGTTAGCATGGGAATACGCGACGGATGATTACTACGTAGTGAAGCGTGACGGTAAAGTGGTAGGGGCGACTGAGTTCACCTCTTACGTTGATAAGTTCCGCCATAACGGCAGCATCAATGTTGAATACCAAGTCTGTACTTCCGGTGGTATCTGTTCTGAAACTAAGCGCTATCGCTTTATTAAAGTTCAATAACCAACCCTAAACCTTCAGGGCTCCATTTGGAGCCCTAATTTGCAATTCGTCTAAAGAAGTTACAAGGAATTGAGTCTCATCATGAAAAAAACACTATTAGCTATTGCTTTAATAAGCAGCACATCTGCTTTTGCCTCAATCGATAATAGCATATTAAAAGAGGGTGAAGTTTGGATTACTACAGATGCAGATGCAAAGGAGCTGGTCACTCAGCACGGGGCTACTGTATTGAAAAGTTTTGCCCATAAAGGCTTTGCGGCTTATCCAAATGCGGTTGTCGCGAAAGTTAAAGAAAGTCAGCTTGCTGCGGTATCAAGCCACATGCACAAAGATAAACATAGATGCGGTGGTTACATGGTGCATGCTGATAAAGAAAGTGCAATAAAAGCGGCATCTATGCCTCTTTCTATGAGCGATTTCGAAAAACCAGTCATTAGCCATAATGATACTGTGGAGTCTCTGATTGCTCAGGTAGAACCGAATAATTTGGTTGAAACAATTGAAAATCTGATGAGCTTTACCAACCGTTTTTATACTACCTCTACGGGTATAGCGGCGTCAGATTGGTTGCTTGAACGATGGAGTGAGGAAATTAAGGATGTTCCTTTTGCATCGGCACGTCAAATATCTCACAGCGATTACCCTCAAAAATCAGTTGAGGTGACACTATTGGGTGCCAAACATCCTGAGGAAATCGTGGTTGTCGGTGGTCACTTAGATTCGACTGTTGGGTCATGGACAACGGAAGGTACAATTTCTCCGGGAGCCGATGATGATGCTTCGGGAATTGCCACGGTCACTGAAGCGCTTCGCCTTATGATAGCCAGTGGTATTCAGCCTGATCGTACGATCAAGTTTTATGGCTATGCTGCTGAAGAGGTGGGTCTGCGTGGGTCACAAGATATTGCTGAAACCATGAAGGCGGATGGCGCTAATGTGGTATCAGCGCTGCAACTTGATATGACCAACTATAACGGTTCTGCGCATGATATTACCTTTATCACTGATTACACAGATTCAAATCTAACCGCTTTTCTGAAAGAGCTTATCGATACTTACACCAGCGAAATCACTTACGGCTTTGATCGCTGTGGTTATGCGTGTTCAGACCATGCTTCTTGGCACAATGCCGGCTATCCAGCTGCAATGCCTTTTGAAACCATGTTCCATGAATATAACTCCAATATTCATACTGCGGAAGATACGTTAGAAAATTCTGATCCTACCGGCAGCCATGCAATGAAGTTTGCCAAATTGGCCATTGCTTATTTGGTTGAAACAAGCCTTGATGATGTCGAATCTCCGATCAAAGAACTAGAAGATGGTGTGCCTGTTGAAGGCCTCTCTTCAGGGTACTTCGATGAGCAATTCTTTACCTTCAATACTTCTGAAGCTGGAGAAGTGACCATTTCGATTTCTGGCCCACAAGGTGGTGATGCGGACTTATATGTGACCTACGAAGGCCCAGTATCGAAGACTGAGTTTGATTGTCGTCCATTCCAAAATGGTAGCAACGAGCAGTGTGTGTTCAATAAGCCAGCAGGAAGGTTCAATGTTATGGTCCGTGGTTATCGGAATTTTGACGATGTCAGTATTGTGGCAAGCTTCAAGTTAGATAGCTCTATTAATTAACGCCTAGAGTGTAAAATAATGCCGTTCATTGAATATGAACGGCTATTTATGTGTGATGTTGTGATACAGGGGTTACTTACCCAACCAAGCTGATTTCGTTGCGGCTTGAATGAGTTTTTCTCGATTTTCTGGTGTAGCTTCGGGTTCTGATTGACCAAATATAGCGGCTAGCCAGTGGCCATCTGTTGGGTTCGGGAAAAGGATATACTTACTGCCAAAAAGATCTTTATCTTCTTCCATTTTAGCTATGCGCCCTTCCACATCATCTTTGATGTAATACTTACGCCTGAAGTCATTGAGGTTGTCACCAAGAAAGACAACCACGTTATAATCCCTCAATATTTCATTTTGGCGTGTTTCTTTGTTAGATGTGTCTGTCAACACTGTGAGGTGAGCATCGTCTTTTAGCGGGAAGCCCATAGCTAAGATATTTTGCTTGGCTAACTTCCATGTTGGCTCTCCTTGATCACGAGAGGTGACGTAGAAGATGTCTACATTATTGCGAGTTGCGTATTCAAGAAAATCATTAGAACCAGGGCTTGCAACCATACCGTTTGTTGGGATCCATTCATCCCATAATGGATCTTCAAAGAAATCCTTGTTGTTTTGTATCAATTTTCCCCAGTATTCAAGTGGCAGCACTAAAGTATCATCAAGATCTGTCACTATAGCGAGAGGCTTATCTCCCTTTTTATGTTTCGCTAGGGCGTTATCAAGATGCATTTTGGCAAGATTAAAGCCCTGATAATAGAGTGCTCTATACTCTGCTGCGGTCTGTTTCCAAGCAACGGAGTAACCGAGTAAATTGTGGTTGTTATCAGAGGCAGAGCTCGTATGAGGGAGGATAGATGCCAGCGTCGCCAAGCCCCAAGCTACCATTTTTATTTTGCTGTTTTTCAATGTTCGGTCCAATCCGTTAGTCAATCCTTTTAGGATTTTGATGTATAGCGTAAAACCTTCCGATAGTCACTTCAAAAATGCTTTTTAAGCAATAATGCAGGTTATTGATCCAAAATTTACTCAAATTTGTTTCATTAATTAGTTTGATACTTAGTTAATTAAATATGCATTTAACTTCACATTAAAAACAGAAAATAAATTATTTAATAATTTTTAAATAGTAGCGGGTTGATCTATAATTAAATTCATATAAAATTTAATTATACTATTATTTTTCATTTTAATTTCTTAACAAATTAAAAATAATAATTTAAATATTAATTATTTTTATAATTTAATGCCACATTAACGTTTTTACTCTATCATTTAATTACCACTAACATCAATATGTATTTAGGCTTATTTTTGTTTTTGCGATCCATGGTTAAAATGAAAATAATTCCACTTCTCAACTTATATTGATAATTATATTTATATTTGTGTCGAGACTACTTGTTTAATTAAAGTTCGTTCTAGACATCCATGGATGAAAGGGCAATATTATGCTTATAAAACAATTGCTTATGCAGTTGATTTCTAGTTTGATATAACGCTCAATTACAGTCATTTCTGAATATAATAATATATTTTTATATGAAAGCGAATGAGATCTATTAAAAGGTAGGACCTAAATGATAAATTTGTAGAGGTTTTTATGGTATTAAACAAAAAAAGGACACTTATCGCTATTGCTATTGCATCATGTATGGCATGGAATACAGCAACTGCGACGATAAATGAGCCCCAAGGTGTATCAGTTGAAATATTAAGTAGCTTACAGAATAGTAGTAAAGTAGCCTATATTAATGCGAGCTATTGGCTGAATGGAGAAGTTGAACCACCATCGATGACCACCATCAGAGATAATGTTTTAAAGTTAGAACGACGTTATCTAATTGACTTCACTGCAATTGAGGACCCATCTCAAAAAGAAGAAGCAAAAAAGCTTCTCAGTAATAAAACTGGACTATCATTTACTAGCGATTTTTTGGTTATTACACCACACAAAGGAGAGTTACTCTATACTCCGCTAGTCGATGAAAACGATCCCAACAAGTTTGAACTAGAGACCCCTCTAATCTCCGAACTTCGAGACGGCAGTGAAAGTGTTAACTCTGATGCAAGCACTATTCCTCATGTAGCATTCTATTTAAGGGTAAATCGTCCGATTACTGACCAAGAATGTACCTTTGATAAGTCACTCAACTTTGAAAATAAGGGGCAAAGAGTTTTTTGTGATAACGCCAATATTTCTCTTATTTACCGTGTTATTTTGGAGCGTTCTCTACCCTATGGTAAGTCTGGATCTGCAACTCCTGATGCAAAAATTGTTCGTATTAGTTTAGATGACGATACATCAGGCGTTGGTATCCATCTTAATGAAAATCTTGATCATGTGTTTTCCCATATCGATCTCGAAGCCGATAATGCTGCATTTATAGGAGCGGTTGCATCGAGTATCTTTAGCCCGCTTATCGGTGCCAGTTCTGTTGGTGCTCTTAGTGCATCAGGTACCGACTACAATAGTTATGACGGGTATGTAACCGATTGGGCAACGGATGCCATAGCCCAAGATTATGAATTTGCTTTTAGTGCTTCAAATGATAAAGCGGCGATTTTGAGAACCCTCCCAAGAACAAATCTTAATGCCAAATATAGTTCTACAGAGGTATCTGGGTTTGAGCTTGGGGTGAGCGCAGGGGGAGACCTTGGCCCTGATGGTCCTAAAGCATCTTTGGGTGCAAGTGCTAGTTATAGTCAGCAGCTTAGATTCACGTTCGACACACAGGATTACCGTGTTGAAAGAATAGGCACCGATGCTCAGAATATTCGGTTTAAATGGGCGCGTGAGCAATATGATACCGCTGAGTCAATGATGAACCGTTCGACAGACGCTCTCTGGGCCAATGTGTATCCATTGGACATTAGCAAGATAAGTCCGATCAGCTACACAGGTTTTGTTCCGAAAATGGAAGTCATTTATACGGCTGACCCGAGTGTGACGGGTAAAACTGAATTTACTATTGATTCTTCAGTTAACATCCGTCCTATCTATAATGGGACCTATAAACATATTATAACAAACCATTCATATCATGGCTTTGAAAACGATGGCCGTCGCCGAGTTAATAAGAGTGTCTCGTTTGAAGTGGATTGGAATCACCCTGTATTTACTGGTGGCAGGCCTGTTAACCTGCAACTAGGTGGGTTCAACAACCGCTGTATTGGTGTGAGCAAGGATGGAACTATTGTGCCTGAGACATGCGATTCTACCAAAGATACGCAATCTTTCATCTTTGATAAATCAGGGCGATACATGAGTGCAAACGATGTGAGCATGTGCCTAGATGGCGAGTCATTAGACAAGCTTCAAACATGCAACCAAAACCTGAGCCAGCGTTGGAGCTGGAAAGATAACAGCAATCACTTGGTCAATGGTCTTAATAACCAGAATTTAGGCCATGATAAGTCAACGGGTCAGTTAGGCTTGTATTCGCAAGAAACAGACAGTGCTGAAGTCAGCCTGCGCACAATCACGACTTATGCCGATGTCTTTACTGCTGACGCTCAGTAGTTTACTTAGTGTATTGGACGTCGACAGCGTATAAGCTAAGACCATTATATTTTTTATCTTTATCTCAAGGACACACTTACATTAAGTGTGTCTTTTTTATTTTTGTTATCAGCTTGAATTTCGCACTATCATGTGCGCATGATGTCTTATTTGTAAAATAAGAAGGAATTTTGCTGATGAGTTGTCCGCATAACAGCTTTCGAGAGATGGAAAAAGACATTCATACTGATTTTAAAGATGATATGTCTTATGGTGATTACCTTAAATTGGATAAAATTCTTTCCGCTCAAACCCCTTTATCTGCACAACATGATGAAATGTTGTTTATCGTTATTCATCAATCCAGTGAGTTATGGTTAAAGCTTGCTGGCCACGAGTTGTCTGAGGCAATAGAAAACCTTAAACAAAGAGACTTTGGCCACGCATTTAAAGTAATTTCTCGTGTCAAACAAATCTTTAATCAACTTACTCATTCTTGGACCATTCTTTCGACGTTAACACCTGTCGATTACTTAAAATTTCGAGATGCTTTGGGCCATTCTTCAGGTTTTCAATCTTATGGCTATCGAAAGCTTGAATTTTTGCTTGGCAATAAAAATAAAGCATTTCTTAAAGTGCATGAAAACGATGCTAAAGTTTATCACGAGCTTAAAGAAGCATTAGAAGCGCCTAGTTTATATGACGTAACACTATCTCTGCTTGTTGACCAAGGGCTGGAGCTAGATCAAAAGCACTTGTCGAGAGATGTGAGCTTACCTTATGAGAGAAATGCGTCCGTGCTCAACGCGTGGCTGAAGGTTTATCGAGATGCTGACCGATATTTTGAGCTGTATGAGTTAGCAGAAAAACTGGTGGATATAGAGGACAGTTTCCAGCAATGGCGATTTAAACATATGTATACAGTGCAGCGTATCATAGGCCACAAAAAAGGGACTGGTGGTTCATCGGGTGTGGCATTTTTAAAAAAAGCGCTTGATATAAGCTTTTTTCCAGAGCTGTTTGAAGTACGTACACAACTTTAGACGAGGTGAGATTTAATATGGATATGACCAAAGACCTGCAAACGCATTATCAGGGCTTTGATGTGAGTGAGCGCATTTTATTATCTGGGCATTCTCATCAAGCATGGCCTGATGTGGCCAAACAGGGCATGGTAGATTGTTTTAATGATGCAGCCAAGCACATTGATGACAAGTGGGAGCTTGCGTTTGAAAAAGCAGAAAAAGTCAGGAATTTTTATCGACGTGCTATGTGCGACCCTAGTGGACAAATGGCACTTGGAGAATCAACACACGAGCTTATCTTGATGTTTTTATCAGATCTCAATTGCTTCAAAGCTAAGAAAAGCACACAGATAAAAATAGTCACGACGGATGGCGAGTTTCATTCAATGCGCCGTCAGTTAAATAGGCTAAAAACACTGGGCATTAATGTCGAGGTCGTCCCAACTCTACCACTTGAGACCTTATCCAATCGGATTATCGAAAAATTGGATCGATCGACAGACGCAGTCATGTTGTCAGCGGTCTTCTTCGCAACCAGCCAAATATTTAAGCAAGTCGGTGAAGTTGCACAGGCTGCAAAATCACTCAACATTCCATGTGTTGTTGATGCCTATCATACGATTAACGTGCTTGAGTTTGATCTTGCCAAGTGGCAGTTACAAGGTGCTTTTGTTATTGGTGGTGGGTATAAATATTGCCAAGCAGGCGAGGGCAATTGTTTTATGCGTATTCCTCCTAACTACCATGGCTCCCCCATTATTACAGGCTGGTTTGCTGAGTTTGAGACGCTCAGTCAAGCGCCTGATCAAGTGAGCTATGGACAAGGGCAAGCTGCATTTGCTGGCTCAACTTATGATCCTACTAGCCATTATCGTGCAGCAGCGGTATTTGATTTCTTTGATCGGCTGAACCTGTCTGTCGCGCTACTTAGCCAAATAAATCGGCAGCAGGTATCTAGACTTTGGCGAGGCATAGAAAACTTGCATCTTGCGCATGAGGTGTTAGCACTGCCTTGTCATGATATTGCAGATAACGCTGGCTTTTTGTCCTTAACCACACCACAAGCCGAGGAGTGGGTACAAAAGCTTAAAAGCAGAGGCGTACAAGCCGACAGTCGAGGTAATCAATTGAGACTCGGCCCTGCGCCCTATGTATCCAATGAGCAAATCGATAATGCGCTTAATGAGATAGAGCTTGTGGCTAAGCAGTTTTCGTAACAATCAAACAGAGTGGTTTAGGATGTATATAGGTTGTGTATCTTATTCTGTTGCACATGATATGTTGCATAAATGATTTTTAAGGTGATTATTATATCTATTTTCAATATTTTTCAGGAGTAGTATTGTGCTTTTAGATTAAGTAGTTGGGATATTGAGTACTCGTATCGTTACTTGTTAAGGAGTCTTACCTTTATGACACTCATAAATTCAACCACTATTAGAACCAAGTTTAATATGAAAGTGACTAGTGCTCAAATTGATAAATTTGACCGTCTCAGCGATATAAAACGAGCACGCAACCTTTTGCCCAAAGAGGCTAAGGAGTACGAAAATATTTTTGAAGCCATGTCTGCCTATAAAGGGAATAATAAGCAGAAATTGCAGCGCATCGAAACAACATTAACCAAGAAAAAAAATGCAGAAATAGCGGAAAATAAAAGGCAAAAAATTAACTCATTTGTATATAAGTATTGGGGAGGAGAAGTGCAAGTTGTGAATTCAAGCACAGAGTGCATTGCCGGTAAAGCCGCGATATGGGAGAGTAGTAAACAAAAGGATACGTTTGGTGTCCACATACCAAACAAAGGAAAATATCGTGCTTCCAGCCTTCAAGATGTTCGCACTGTATTTGCCAAATATGGTATCGATAGTCGCATTTCCAATGGTGATGGTATTAGGGTGAATGGTACTAACCTTCCGCCAAAAGAAATCAAAAGGTTAGAGACTTTATATAAGGTGAGTGTGTTACCTATACGTATTAAAGGAAAGGAAATTGCGTACCTATTTCGCACCGCAGATCATCAAACTAAACCGAATCAAAAGGTATTGATTTCAGCTCATGGAAGCGCTAGAGGAGAGCAAATAATATTTGAGAAGCCTGATAATCTGGAACTAGACTTTGCTTCTACAACGAACAATATTTTGGTTTCCAACACCTTAGCTTTTGCAAAAAAATTAAATCAGGGAAAGGTTGCATTTGAAGAAGACTCCCAAATCTATAATTCCTCTCATTGTGAGGCTACTGATTATCGTTTAACTGGTGGAATCGCAACTAAGCCAGAAGATGTCGCTAGGTTTATTGATAAGACTATTCATTTTAAAAAAGAGCAAAGCTTTGACTTTGTCTTATTAAATAGAGAAGCAAAAGGTATCCATTTTTCTGATTTGATACAAGCTCTTAAAGATTCAAGTGGCCCTCAGGCGCCAAATCAGCTGGTTTGCCATTTTTGTCGACCAAAAGATGAGAGCGCAGGTAAGTTTGACGTGAAGAAAAACTACAAGAATTAGTAGAAGGATTGGTTTTTAAATTCCTTCCAATTATTATCAAGATGTCAAGCCACTGCTTTTTCTAAAAGTCGTGGTTTTTTAATGATAAAAAATTAATGACTTTCGATAAATTTTTGTTGTTTTGTTGGTTTTTGATGCTATGATGCCTCCATAAATTAATAGGAGACTTTTATGCAACAGATTCAAACGTACAGCCGAAAAATTGGATTCATTCTTAACATTTTGTTGGTGTTATTACCTTTGGCGACGGTTTATTTTTGGCTCACGGTGCAAACTTCGAGTGATGTTTTAAACGAGACTGGCATCATCCAGCTATCTTATGATATTGACGCTTTTATACAGCAGCCTTTAACACTTCAAACTCGCCTCTGGGCCTTGCTGGCTAGCGCTCTGCCTTGTGGGATTTTGTTTTATGCCCTTTTTTTATTAAAGAAATTATTTAGAAGTTACGAAAATGCTGAAATATTTACTCTTCAGACGGTTAAGTATTATCGACAGCTTGGTTTGGTATTTTTTTACTGGGCGATTGGTGGTTTCATATACTCAGGTCTTATTTCAGTGGCGTTAAGCTTTAATAATCCGCCAGGTGAGCGTGTTTTGTCGCTAAGTTTTTCAGGTTTGGATGTGATGGCCATATTCTGCGGTTGTATTGTATTGGTTATCTCACATGTTATGCACCAAGCCCAGCAAATTGCCGATGAGCAAAAACACACAATTTAGGAGTTTGCGGTGGATATTATAATCAATCTGGATGTGATGATGGCCAAACGCAAGATGCGCTTAAAGGAGTTATCTGAGCGAGTGGGTGTCAGTGAGCAAAACCTGTCAATCTTAAAAAATGGTAAGGCTAAAGCCATTCGCTTCAGTACATTAGAAAAAATCTGTCAGGTTTTAGAGTGCCAACCCGGTGATATTTTGGAATATCAGCCAAGTGCTTAATCAAGACAATGTTAACTAGGCGCTGTTATTCGCCGCCAGTGACTGAGGAGAAATCTATGTCCACTAAACCATCAAGACTATGGCTTGGGCTGTATTTGTTTGTCATGGGTATTATTGCTGTGAATATCCATATACAAATGATGCATTTGGGGGTGTTGTACCCTCAATGGAAACCGACACAATGGATAAATACCGTTATGTTTGTTATTCAAAGCTTAGGGGTATTATGGCTGAGTTTGCAATTGGTGCGTTGGAAGTCATCAATCAGCTTTGCTCAACAATTTGGCATCGCTTTTGTCACTATGGCTGCAATCCAAGAGCTTTTTATCCGTTTACCACTTACTGCTGGCTATACGGTGGACCAGAAGTATCTATTTGTCTGGGTTTTAAGTTATCTTCCCGAACTTTTAGTCACCTTTGCGACAACGCTTGGCGTTATTAGCTTTCATCGATACTTAACAAGGCGTTATAATCTCCTTGTCACAGCAATAGTAGTCACTTTTTATAGCGTTGGGGTACATCTCTGGCTAACCCCATTTTTACAAGAAATGGTGGACCCACTGGCTCAGTATCTTACTCCGCCATCCGATTCGGGTGTGCTGTCATTCCCATATCCTAAGATAGTCGACATTATCGCATCGGTGACCTTTATTGAACCTATGATTGCCGCCTATTTTGTGTGTTACTTGATTGGTCAAAATGGTACTAGAAACTTATACGTTCTGCTAAAAACCATCGCTGCTCTATTAATACTGACTAAAAGCGGCGCAAAATTTGTATTTTATATGTGGATTTCAACGATCGATGATTTGATGGACCGTTTGCTGAGTATCAGTCAATTTACCCTCGAGTGGGTGTTTATTGGCGTGGCGGTCAGTGTTGCTGCTGGGTACTTTCAATCAAGGAAAAGTAGGGCAGTCTCTCTCACCAATGCTACTGACTAAACTCCTGGTATCCTATTGAGATAAAGCAAACAAGGTTCAGTTTTCTGAATTCTGGCTAGGATATAGTCTTGTTTTCGTCTACTTGATTGATAATAAGGCTGTTTATGTTTGATTCGATTCCGATACGTTCACTTGTTTTGGTTTCATTAATCGCCAGTAATATGGCGTGTGCAGCGAGTGCTGACACGCCATATGTGATTGATGATGAGATGGTAAAAAGGCAAGTGGCTTTATCTCCCAATAAGGAGCCTAAAGCTCCCAGTCCATCTGATTATGGGTTTGGTCCGGATGGGCGTTTTTATCACCCAAAGGAAGCGCCAAGCTCGCATCAGGCACAGCCGTTTGAAGGCCAGTTGGACTATTGGGATACACAAAGCTATCAGCATAATATGACGGTTGAAGCCTATTATCCGATTACGGTTGAGCCTTTTCATACTTGGCAAAATATGGTGGATTTTGATGGCAAGCGCTACTTATATCAGTACGTCAGAGGTGACTTAAAAATCTTTGATGTGACTAATCCAAAAGATGTGCGCTTGCTATTAACTAAAGGTCATACTTGGGGAAAGTCTGGCCCTGGAGAGCCGCAATCACCTTTCAAAGACGGAGAAATGATGGGTGCAGCCTCGATTCAATGGAGTGAGTCTGAGCAAAGTTATGTGATGGTGCAAGCCTATGAAGTTAGGCGCTTTGGCTTACTTAAGGATAAATATCGTAGTCCAGAGCAAGTTAAAGCCATTCGGCAAAGTCAGCACTTAAAAGGCTTTAAAGTTTACAGCATGAAAGGGCCCATGCCAGAAGATTGGACTTTGCTTGCTGAGCGCACCACAGATATTCTTCACCCAGATGCGCCAGTTGGTCAACAGCAAGGCTCCGGTGTACGCGATATCCCAGTGTATTATGGTGACGGCGTTATGTATCTTGCTGCTGCCCCAGATAAACGATATGCCCTAACTGAATATGCCAACGATCTTTATAGCGCGGGCTATCAGGCGTGGGATATGTCGGACCCTCGCAACCCTCGTTTGCTTGATATGCTGTCGGTTCCGGGCCAAATTGTCGGTGACGCTGAGCATGAAAAGGTGTATCAAGATAATCCGAGAGCAGGTAATCGCACGTCTTGGATGGGCGCTCGTATGTCATTATTTTTGAGTGATAAAGATGCGGACTATGCCTATGCAGCGATGGGTGGATTAGGTTTTTATGTGGTCGATATCCGTGATCCTAGTCAGATGAAGGTTGTAGGACATCTGAACTTTCCACCGAGCGTAGCAGGCACAGAGGGGGATTTTATTGATGTGTCTCAAGTCCAAGAGACGGGTCTAGTTTACTACAGCGGCTATCCACTCAATGAAGACTGTTATGAACCCTATAAGGACGTTTATATCATCGATGTGTCAGAGCTCAGTAGCCCGGCAGTAAAAGGAGTCTTGCCTCGTCCTATGCCGCCAAAACAGGCAGACTTTAAAGACTATTGTCAGCGCCGAGGTAGCTTTGGTCCCAAACGAACAGGAGCCTACCATCAGCCAGGCACGTCCAAATCAGGTTTGCTGCCCTACAACTTCTACAATGCTGGTCTACAAGTGTTTGATGTTTCCAAGCCAAATGAACCGTCTGTCGTAGCTTATTTTGTTCCACCTTTTTCACCAGACAAAGTGGTTGACTATGCCATGGGTAACTTATCTCATTCTGTCTATGTTGAGTACGACCGAAACTTATTTTGGCTTTTCACTAACCATGGTTTCTATGTCTTGTCGAGCCCAGTGCTAGGAGAGCCTAGCTTCCAAGCACCGAAGAAATCATGGCCTATTAAAGGAGAATAACGGCATACTCAACATGAAAATTCTTCATGTTGAGTATGAAGAATACTAACTTTAACTTGCTTGCTATTGTGGTTTAATGACTACTTGGATGTTAAGACGTATGGATGTCTAAATGGTTGGGCTTACAATATTAGATGGTGGAATGGGGCGCGAGTTACAACGCATTGGCGCGCCCTTTTCTCAGCCTTTGTGGAGTGCGCAAGCACTGATCGAATCACCAAAGCATGTCAAACAAGCTCATCACGGCTTTATCGATGCAGGCGCACAAATCATAACCGTCAATAGTTATGCTTGTGTACCTTTCCATTTAGGTGAAACTCTTTATGCGGAAAAAGGATATGCGTTGGCTCAGCAAGCCGCGCAGCTTGCCCGAGAAGTGGAACAAGAGACAGATAAAGAAGTGCTAGTTGCTGGTTCGATCCCTCCGGCTTTTGGGTCTTATCGTCCAGACTTATTTGATGCGCAAAGAGCACAGGAAATCACATCCCATTTAGTCGATGCTCAGCAGCAATATGTGGATGTCTGGTTGGCAGAAACGGTTGCAAGCCTTGGCGAAATGAGGGTGATTACGCAGGTTTTGTCTGATACTGATAAGCCAGTATATATCTCTTTTACCCTGCAAGATGAGACTGGCCAGTCACCATGCCTTCGTTCTGGAGAGCCAGTTTCTGACGCAGTTTCCGAGCTGCTGGAGAAAAATGTGGCAGGTATCTTCTTTAACTGCTCAATACCTGAAGTGATCGAACATGCGATCCAAGAAGTGAATCAAGTAACAGAGCAAACCGGTAAGGCGCTTATTATTGGCGTGTATGCCAACAGCTTTGCGCCGATTAAATCTGATCATCAAGCCAACGAATCTTTACAAGAGATGAGACACTTCTCACCTTCGGAATACCTTGAATATGCGCAAAAATGGTATCAACTGGGCACGAGTGTCATTGGGGGTTGTTGTGGTATCGAGCCAAGCCACATCCAAGCATTATCGAACTGGAGAGATAGCCTTGAAAAATCTTAACTTAGGACTGGCTATCCCTGCGATTGTAACGGTTTTATTTATATTGTTGGTTTCATCGCTTTACCCAGAGCAAGCTCAAGGCTTAGCGGGTAATGCGATGACTTTTGTTACTGATTGGTTTGGCTGGTTGGTACAACTGAGCAGCCTTGCGCTGGTTGGTTTTTTGCTGTGGTTGGCGTTTTCAAAATACGGAAATATTCGTTTGGGTGACGATAAGCCTGAATACTCCAATTTCTCTTATGGAGGAATGATCTTTACTGCAGGTGTTGGGGCCTCTTTAATTTATTGGGGAATTGGCGAACCCATGTATTATCTGCAATCGCCTCCTCTTTTCGCAGAAGCTAATAGTTACAGCGCCGCAGCCTGGTCTGTTACTTATTCTATTTTTCACTGGGGGATCACTGGCTGGGCGATTTATTGTTTCCCTGCGATTCCGTTTGCTTATGCCTTTTACGTCAAAAAGCAACGAACTTTGAAGCTTTCTACCTTGTGTGAGCCAGTACTAGGTCGCAATAAATTCATTGCGAAATGTATCGACTTGCTGGCGATTTTTGGCACCTTATCGGCTTTCGCTAGCTCATTGGCATTGACGGTTACTCTTCTTAGCGCGGGCACTGCTCAGTTATTAGGCGTCGAGAATAACCTCGTTTTGCAAGGCAGTATCATATTGCTGTTCGTGCTGGTTCTTTTTGCTGTCACCTTGGTGGGCTTTAACAAAGGAATCAATAAGGTATCTGACTATACTGTGATATCGGCGATTATTTTCGCTCTCTTTGTTCTGTTCTCGTCCAATGTACAATTTATTTTGAATAACTTCACCGACTCTGTTGGGGTCATGCTTGATAGTTTTTTCCGCATGTCACTTTGGACAGATCCGGTGCAGCAAAGTGGTTTTCCGCAAGCTTGGACCCAGTATTATTGGTTCTGGTATTACGCTTATCTGATCATGATGGGTTTATTCATTACCCGTATATCCCGAGGTCGTACGATACGCGAAGTTATTCTTTATTCCATTTCGATGGGCTCTTTGGGTTGTGCGTTCTTTATCTCTATTTTTGGTGGTTATGCGGTTTGGGCTCAGTTATTGGGGGGGTATCCAATCCAAGATTGGATGAGTGAAGGCGGACTTACTTTTGCTGTAGTATCTTTAATTCAAACACTACCCGCTAAGAACTTGGTTCTTGCTCTGTTTTTGATTATCCAATTCTTTTTAATGCTGACGACGATGTCGAGTGCGAGTGTTGCTACCTCTATGCTGACGACTAACCAGTTGTCCTTAAATGGAGACCCAGATATTAAGGTTAAGCTTCTTTGGGCAGCAGCCATTGCCTTGATTAGCTTTAGCGTGTTTCTAACCGGAGGAGGCATCAATACCATAAAATCGCTTTGTGTGGTCGCTGGGCTTCCTATGATGTTTATTTATGGCATTTTGATAAAACAAATCATGATGGAGCTTAAGGGTAAAAGCGAGCTAAGGGAGCCTCTCACGCAGCCATTAGTATCTAAAAAGTTGATCGCCTAGCGGTAAGAAATATCAAAAAGCAGACCAAGAGTAGAGGCAGTGACGGGCGGTTCTTGTTAAGATGAAATGTATCAGTGCAGTCGCCTAGGAGATTTCATGCTTAACTCTGTCACAGCCAAAGCCGTCATTGATCATGCCCTATTCTTAGGTGCTGATTTTGCCGAACTATTCGTTGAACATCACCAGACGAATACGGTTCAAATTGCTTCAAGTGAGGTAGATAAAGTTAATTCGGGTATCGATTTTGGTATCGGTATCCGGCTTTTTTATGGCCCAAAAGTCCTGTATGGCTACACCAATAGTACGGATGAAACTGAATTAAAACGCGTTACGTCTTTGCTTGCAGCCAAAGATAAACGTGAGCAAATTGCCTCAGCAGGAGAGTTGAATTTAAACCCTTACTCAGTTCAACACGGCTGCACAATGCCTCTTAGCCAAGATGCAAATCTCGATGCGAAAATTGCCTTTTTGCTGGATGCAGATCGAGCAGCGCGTGAAGAAAGTGAATGTATTAGTCAGTTTATCGGCAGCGTCCTTCAACGTGAGCAGAAAGTCGCTATCTTCAATTCCGATGGATTACAAGTGGATGATACTCGTCATTATATTCGCGTTGCAGGTAATACTGTTGCGCAAAAAGGTTGCGAGCAAACATCTGGCTCTGAAGGTCCCGGCGCTCTGTCAGGTTGGGAGTTAAGTCAGCACTTGGATGCGAAAGATCTTGGGCAAACTATTGCAAGGCAAGCTTTGGTGAAATTAGGTGCAGATGCGTGCCCGTCAGGTGAAATGCCAGTCGTGATCGGTAATGGTTTCGGTGGTGTGATTTTCCATGAGGCCTGTGGTCACTTGCTTGAAACGACAGCCGTTGCTAAGAAAGCTTCTGTATTTCATGACAAAATGGGTGAGATGATTGCACACTCTACGGTAAGCGCGGTAGACGATGGCACTATGACCAACGAATGGGGATCAATTCATATTGATGACGAAGGCATGCCGACGCAGCGTACTCAACTAATTAAAGATGGTCGATTGACCAGTTTTATGGTTGATAAAATGGGAAGTCTAAAAACAGGTTATCAACCAACGGGTTCTGGTCGTCGTCAAAACTACAAGTTTGCCCCAGCTTCACGGATGAGAAATACCTTTATCGAAGCGGGCAGTCATTCTCTTGATGATATGTTTGCTGGTATAGAGCGAGGTATTTACGCCAAAAAAATGGGAGGAGGCTCAGTTCAACCCGGTACTGGAGAGTTCAACTTTGCGGTGAGAGAAGCTTACTTGATTGAAAATGGCAAAGTGACCAAACCACTCAAAACGGCGACCCTAATCAGTACGGGACCGAAAGTGCTTAAAGAAATCAGTATGGTTGGCCAAGATATGGCTTTGGCACCGGGAATGTGCGGTTCGGTCAGTGGCTCTGTTCCTACCACAGTTGGTCAGCCTTCGCTTAAAGTAGACAATATTTTGGTTGGAGGTGGCAACTGATGAGCCAAGAACAACTTTTAAAATCCGTGGATTACGTGTTATCTAAAGCCAAACAACATGGCGTTGAAGCGGATGTGATTGTCAGTCGCAACAGCAGTTTTTCTCTAAAAGCGAACCAAGGCCAGCTTGATGAATATAAGGTAAGCTCAAGTCAAGTTATGGGTGTCCGCGTTATCAAACAAGCACGTGTAGCGACCAGTTATTCCGAGTCATTGGAGCCATCCAGTTTAGATTCGATGTTGGCTAATGCGTTAGAAAGCGCACGATTTGCCAAGCAAGATGAGCATCAAACTATCGCTTGTATCGATAGTCAGATTGAAACTGACGTAGCTGAGCTGGCACAGCAAGACACAGCATCAGTCGATGAGAAAATTGAACTAGCCCTTGGGTTAGAGCAAAACCTTGTCGATAAGTCGGAAGGCGTCAGTTCACCTTACAATGGCTATAGCGATGGTGAAGTCGAGCTTATTGTAGCGAATACTAAAGGCAGCTTGTGTCAGCACTTTGAACGCTCGTTTAGCTGTTATGTGTACGCCTTACTTGAGCAAAATGGTAAACAAGCCATGGCGGGTAAAATGTCGGTCGGTCGACGTTTCACTGATTTAAATCCGAACTTATGTGTTGACGAAGGTTATCATCTAGCTCAAGAGCTACTGGATGGTGCTCCAGTGGCAACCGGAAATTACTCTGTTGTGTTCACTATTAATGCCCTCAGCAGTTTATTTGGCGTTTTTGGTAGTGCTTTTTCTGGTGTGAGTGCAATGAAAGGAGTGACGCCGCTTGCCGACAAAGTTGGACATAAGGTTGCCAGCGAACTGATTTCTCTGTCAGATGTGGCCTATATGCCGAGCGGTATGGCGATTTCGGGCTTTGATAGTGAAGGTTTTGCTACCCAAGACAACATCTTGATTGCAAATGGAGAGCTGAAAACCTTACTGCATAATAGCCATAGCGCAAGTTATTCGGGGGTTAAATCGACAGCAAGCGCTGCGCGAGGGGCAAAATCTAGCTTGGATGTTTCGGCTAACCACAAAGTGATTGCACTTGGTAGTAGTAGCCTTGCTGAAGTCCAGTCTGGTGAATATCTTGAACTTGTAGAGCTGCAAGGTGTTCATTCTGGCGCTGATGTTGTCAGTGGCGATTTTTCGTTTGGTGCTAGTGGTTTTTTGTGTCGTGATGGGCTGCGTATTCAACCGGTGCGCGGAATAACCGTGGCTGGTAATTTCTACAAGATGTTAGCTGAAGTGGATGCTGTAGGGGACACACAAATAGTCAATGACAGTCATACCTTCTTTGCACCAGACATTCGATTTGCTCGATTAAGTATCGGCGGTAAATAAACCCAAAAGTCTAAGAGAGGACTCGTTGAGTCCTCTTTTGTTTGCCTATAAATTGGAAAACTATACCAAGTTTTAAGATGAGCAACTGTAGTGAGAAACGCCGCCAGAGGCAAAAAACTCTAGCGGTCTTAAACGATAGTATTTTTCCTCTACTTGTGATGATTGTTCACCATAAGGATCTTGAAGTACTTCTTCTAACTCATGAATAAGTGAATAATCCCCTTGCTCTGCTTGCTGATAGGCAGGCACAACCAGCCATTCTCGCCATGTATACTTGGGATTCACTTTTTTCATCTGATTCGACGCAGATTCAGGACTTGAAGTGGAAAGAACCTTGTTTCGCCATGAAGACAACCATTGCTGCCAATCATTAAGGATTTCTTCACTTGGCTTGGCGTAGAAGCTCGTCTCAATACCTGACAGGTCATCTGGAATATGACAAAGCTCGCGGAACAAGATGGTGTAGTCGACATGGGTTTTCATCATCAGAGTAATAAGTTGATTGAAAAGAGCATTGTCGAATGTTTCCCAGCCAAGTTTGTCTGCCCACATCTGACTGACTTTACTCTGTATCATAGGCGAAAAGCCTTGACAAATATCCTCCAATTGTTCTTTATGCTCTGGTGAAGAGTGCAACAGTGGCTTGAGTGCGGCGCAGAAGGTTTCAAAATTTTTTTCTGCAGCCAAGGGCTGATTTAGAAAGGCGAAATGGTTTCCACCGCCTGTCCATGGTTGGAAATAAGGCTCAAAGTATTCACAAAAACCGAATGGTCCGTAATCTAGCGTGAAGCCTCCTGCAGCGCAGTTGTCACTGTTGAAGTTACCTTGGCAGTAGCCGACACGAATCCAATTAGTGACAAGAGAGGTTAATCTCTCTCGAAATTTATCGGCAAGAATAACGACTTTCTGTGTGAGTGGCAGTGAGTGCTCAATCTCGTCTCGATATTCTCGCTCTATGATATGCAGCACTATCATCTCGAGTTCTTTCATGGCATCAGCATCAGTAAGGCTGCGAGCACGACGACTAAAGAGCTCAAGCTGACCGACTCGTAAGAAAGAAGGTGCGACTCGTGTGGTAATCGCAACGGGGTTAGACACCATGATGTCGGGGTTCTCTGAGCGAGTACCTTCACTATACCATGGCCTGTCGACAGTCTCTGATTGAGATACAAAAAGGCATAGTGATCGAGATGAGGGGATCCCTAAAGCATGCATGTATTCTTGAGCAAGATATTCTCGCACGCTTGAGCGAAGCACCGCTCTGCCATCGGCTCCTCGGCAATAAGGCGTTGGACCACCGCCTTTCAGTTGCATTTCCCAGCGTTTATTATTCAGCACACCTTCAAATACTGAAATGGCTCGCCCGTCACCGTAACCATTACCGGTTCCAAATGGGCACTGTTGTATGTATTCGGTACCAAAGATTGAGAGTGCATAACCCGTTGCCCAGCCTATATTTTTCATCTCCTCTGGCACATGGTTCATGTCGCCGGAAAAAAGGCGTTGGAACTCTTCTGATCTTGCTAGTTTGCCACAGAGGCCTAATTCTTTAAAAAACGTCTCACTGTGACTGATGTAAACAGGATCAGCAATTGGAGAAGGTTTGACTGGAACATAGTGCCCAGAGAGCACTTGTCTTGGCAGATGATCCTCACCACTGCTTGTTGCATCTGGATCTGAGTGTAGAGTGTTGAGCAAAGAGTAGTCTGCGTTCATAGCAAAGTCCTCCATATTTTTTATGAAATGCGGTGCTTCAGTGCCATTTGGTTTAGTCACAACTTTTATGCTCCAGTCAATAGTCTTATTGATGAGTCATAATACGTTCTTTAAAAAAAAACGCATCAATGATTGATATCAAAATTGGTGCAGGTTGTGTGATTGGCGACCTTCTTTTTCTATTCTGTCAGCACCTTAAGATTTGCTGTACATCTGAATGAAATTGTAGGGAATGCCATAATCAGATAAAGATACTCTGGTTTTACTGCATACGCTAATTACTTAACTATCATTAATTGTGTACATTGGTCATTTATCGCTTCGGTTATGCGACAACACTTTCTTTTATTTTTAAAGCCACGGATTTAAACACTATGATTTGGACATCAAAACTAAAGCAAAAAAATCAAGAACTTCAAGATAAAATCGACGAACTTGAGTTGAAATATCAAGCGTCTTTGGAAGATATTCAGGCATTAAAAGCTGATTTGGAAGAGAAAAGCACATCACAGCAACAAAGAGGTTTATCGTCTCAAGTACTGCCCCTAATAGTTGGGAGCAATACTCTAATAGATAGAATAAGAAACGGTTTGGCAGATTCTGCAACTGAACTTGAGCACGAAACAAGGGTATTGGAAGACATTGGTGATACATTTACTGAAGCAGAAAGAGCATTGGCCAAATTGTCTGAGAGTGCCCTTCATATTCGAGAACAGTCATCAAATAGTATGACATCTGCAGAAACACTCTCTGATACAGCTTCTAATATTAGTCACCTTGTAGGAGCAATCCAAGAAATATCCGAACAAACGAACCTTTTAGCACTAAATGCCGCCATTGAGGCAGCGAGGGCAGGAGAAGCAGGACGTGGGTTTGCAGTTGTTGCTGATGAAGTAAGAACCCTAGCGGAAAAGGCAAACAAATCAAGTGAAGAAATTGAAGCACTGGTAAAAGCTATTTTGGCACAGTCTTCTGAAATTAAGCAATCAATTCAGAATGATGCTCGGAGTGTAGAACAAGTCGTAATATCTTCTGATGCAATACGTTCATCGCTCAATGACGTTCTTGAAAGCTCAGAAAATATGAAGCGAGTTATTTATGATAAGGCTTCGAGAGCATTTTTGGATACTGTAAAAATGGACCATATGGTGTGGAAAAATGCGGTATACAAACACGTTGTAAATGAAGATTTTAATACTCAAGTTAACAAGCATACTGAATGCCGTCTTGGAAAGTGGTATTTTGAAGGTAAGGGAAAGCAGTTGTATAGCCATCTGAATAATTTCAAGTCACTTGACGCTCCCCATAAGCAAGTTCATGAGTCAGGCAGATTAGCACTTGAGTCAGGAAAAGCAGGTGATACACAAGCTATGTTCAAACATCTAAACACTATGGAAGCGGCGAGTGAAGAAGTTGTCGCTCTATTAGAACGGTTGATTGATGATATTAATGAGAGTAAAAGGTAAGTGTTTTGATCTATGGTCACACTCAAAAAGTATAAACAGCTGGTCGAATTAAATATTGATAACTATACAATGAATAAAATTAACCCCGCTAAGCTTGCGAATAGTAAATGGACAGCTGTTTCCCCTTTAAAACGAGAAAAGCACTTTTTAGTGACTGACGCCGAATATGATGTGGAAGGAAGGGTTGTTTCTTGCACCCTGCAAGCCATTCTTTCAAAAAATGACTATCTTATCGATTGGCATGATTTAAAAGACGCAAGCCAGTGGCAATATGGGTGGAAGTAGTCTTGATAGCCGTTAAGTAATAGATTCAATCTCTAACAACAGCAAGCAAGACATTATTATGGTGCAATGGCCCTGTATACTTAAACTTGAAGGAGACTCTGAGCTGATTTTTCTCGCCAGCGAACAAGCTTTATCCAGCGAACTCGACGGTCTGATTTTTAGCTCGTCCGATTGTCTGATTGACGGCCTTGGTCAAACCTATCAAGTCAAATCCTGCCGACCTGGCTATACGCTTGAATCACGGGATCGAATGCTCTCACTTGACTGTGTTACTGAGCTTATTCAGGAGCACCAGTTTGCTCACGCCGAAGTGTGTCTGACGAAAATCCAGTTCACTTCGATTGCTGAGGCTATCAACTCTATAGTGGTGTTGTAGCGAGAAGTTGCCAATGCTGGTCTCACCTTACGCCCACACTTCGATAGGATGGTTTGGCTTTATTTGTAACTAATAATAGAATCACTTAACTAATTTGTGTTATGTTATAACATATCCAAAGTGGTTGAAGTTGTGATGTAATGGAAAACCTGAATTCACCCATTCTATCAATCAAGCATCTTTGCGTTGACGGTCCTGATCACTGGCGAGCTGTTTCAGATGTTACCTTCGATGTTTATTCAGGTGAATGTGTGGCTATTATTGGTCCGAATGGTAGCGGAAAGTCAAGTCTGCTTAAAGCTATTATGCAAGAATATCGAAGTGTTTCTGGCTCTATTGAAGTCTCAGGTCAGCGTATTGAGTGCTTGCATCGGCAAGATATGGCCAAACGTATTGCTTTGGTTGCTCAGCATGAACATGTTGATCCACGAATGAGAGTGACTGAGTACGTGGGTTTGGGGCGGTTACCACATCGCTTTTGTTGCACGAATAAAGAGCATGATAGGGCCATAACACAAGCCATAGAAGATGTTGGCCTCGCTCATAAAAGTCAAATGTATTTTGGACAGCTGTCCGGAGGAGAGCAGCAAAAAGCCAGCATTGCTCGTGCTTTCGCTCAAGAACCTAGAATTCTACTTCTTGATGAGCCTACTAATCATCTTGATCCATTGGCCCGCCTTGAATTGTTAGCGCTTATAAAGAAAAAAAACGTCGCGTCAGTTGCGGTGTTGCATGATTTGCCTTTGGTCACTCCTTTTGCTGACAAAGTGCTACTTATGTCAGAGCAAAAAATGTCGGCATATGGGGCGCCAGATATCTTATTACAAGATGAGTTTATGACGCCTGTTTTTGGTTTACGTGTGATTCCATTTAAGCACCCCAACATCGATTGCACCATTCATCATTTTGAAGCCGCGTCATCTAACCATTGTTCACCCTCAATAGGAGCTCAGCTATGAAGCGGCTTTTCGGTTTTGCCCTCTCTTTGCTACTTTTTCTGCCATTGTCTGTCGCGTTTGCGAAAAGCACCGTTTACCCTGTCACAATCGATAATTGCGGAAACCCATTGATCATTGAACAGCGCCCCTCACGCGCTGTCATCCACGATATCAATATGTCAGAAATGGCGTTCTCCCTTGGTCTGCAAAAGGATATAGTTGGTGTCACAGGCATCACTGGCTGGTATAAAATGTCACCTTCTTTTAAACAGCGGTTAGGAAAGATTCCAGAGCTTGCTCCCAAATACCCATCACTTGAAACCCTTATCGCTTCAAAAGCGGATTTCTTTTTTGCCGGATGGAATTATGGGATGAAAGTTGGCGGCGATGTTACTCCAGAAACGCTCAAGCCATACAAGATAGATACACTGATTCTTAGTGAAAGCTGTAGCCATACGATAAGTTCTCAGCAAGCTGCGAGCATGGACCTTTTGTATGATGATGTTAAAAAACTAGGTGTCATATTTGATGCACAAGACAAAGCCGATCATTTGATTGCGTCCTGGAAAGCACGTATTGAGAAAGTCAGTGAGAGTAACCCGTTGAAAAGCGATTCTCCCGTAAAAGTATTCTTATATGATTCCGGACAGGATAAACCTTTTACGGCTGGCAAATATGCTATGCCAAATGCTCTTATTGAAGCTGCTGGTGGTATCAACGTGACAAGTAAGATGTCTGCTGGCTGGGCGACAACGTCATGGGAAAGTGTTGCTCAAATGAATCCAGATGTGATCATATTACTTGATTATCAAGGTGCGAATGGAGCCGATTCACTGCAACGTTTTTTGGAAGCTCATCCATTAATGAAGTATACCAACGCGGTTAAGTCAGCTCGCTATGTTCGACTGAGATATGAGCAGCTTACCCCTGGCCCTGCCAATATTGAAGCTATTGAAAAAATTGCAGAAGCTATCCGTCCTAAATATTTCTAAGTCTGTTTGGTTTTAGTCGTGGTTAAATATCTACTCGCATGGCTTGTTGGAGTTTTTGCACTGGTGACCGCTTTTATGCTCAGCATTAAGTTTGGCTCAGTAACGTTATCATTCTCAGACTTAGCATCGGCGTTGGCTGAGCTTAGCCGAGATGAACTGAGTATTACCAGTCGTATTTTGGTCGACATTCGATTGCCAAGAGCGATACTCGCAGTTATCGCTGGAGCTGGTCTAGCTATGGTTGGTGGTTTACTCCAAACATCGACTCAAAATGACTTAGCTGATCCTTTCTTGTTTGGGTTGTCGTCAGGTGCATCAGTTGGCGCCGTCTTAATCCTTACTCAGTTTGGCGATGCATTGGGTATATGGTCACTGCCGATTGCTGCTTTCACAGGTGGGATAGTATCGGCTGCTGCTGTTATTTCTCTTTTTACGATACAAAAGAGGAAAGGGGGAAATGACCTCATATTGTGCGGTTTGGCCATCTCTTTCTTATTTGGCGCTTTGACGAGCTTTTTAATTTATTCAGGTGACCAACGTGCAGCCAGCTCGATTCTATTTTGGACTATGGGGGGATTAGGCCTTGCCCGTTGGGAGAATATCGGCTTTGCAGCTTGTGGTGTACTTGTGATCTTGGTATTAGTTTTTAAACGTTGTCGACAACTTGATACCTTGTTGGTCAGTGAACAAACCACTCGTTCTTTAGGTATTAACGTACATCGTCTTAAGAGCGAAATTTTTTTCTGTTGCGCACTTTGCACTGCTTCAATTGTGTCACTGACTGGTGTGATTGGCTTTATCGGGCTTATGGTTCCTCATCTTGTGCGCCCGTTTTCAAGTGTGACACATAAGCAGTCCATTCCTTTGATCGCGCTATGGGGGGCGGTCATTTTACTTTTTGGTGATTTGATCAGTAGAACTGTTCTCGCACCACAAGAATTACCTGTTGGTATAGTTACCGCGGCTTTAGGTGGTTTGTTCGTACTTTACCGTGTGGGGTACCAAAAATCATAAATGTGTTATGGATGAATATTATGAAAGATGTAAAAGGCGTATTTAGAAACTTAGAGAAAATGCTGGAACAAGCCAGTTGGTTTGATCATGGTTGGGAGATCTATAATCGTGGAAGCTACCTCCAGCTCTACAAAGAGAATTGGTGTAACCACAACCAAGGTGGTATTCATTTTGAAACTTTTATTGAAGGACCACAAATTAAGCAGAAATCTTTTCCTGTTTGTATGCACGCAGAGGAAGACTGCCCATCTCAGTCTGAATTTATCCGTCAATTTCTAGAGTTTGAACAAGAGCGTATTGTCAGTTGGAAAGGATATAAAGTTTTGACAAGCAGTTATGGAATCTGTCAGCGCACTTTACCACTTAATTTTAAAAATTTGGAACAACGTATCTTTGAGGAGTTTAACCGACTGCGCACACTAGAAGCGAGTATCGATCAGGTACTCTCAAATGTGTAGCCTCAGAGTGATGAACATATAAACATAGGTGTAATGATGAAAAAGAATAAAAGTCCATGTATTGATATTTGTGAGTTTTCTGGACCTAAAGGATGGTGTATCGGTTGCGGTCGCACCAGAGATGAATGTCAAAAATGGAAAACACTCAAACCCTATGCTTTGAATATTTTATGCAAGGAACTCGATAGGAGAATGGCACAAATAAAGCAAAATTAGATTGGAGTGCAGAGATTTCCCCATCGTCTGCACCTGCTATCCCACCTTTCTCACGCCTTTATTTCTCCCTATGTTGATTTTTCACACAACAAATAACCATTCGATTTGTAATGAAATTTTGCTAATCAAAACTCAATGGTATTTGAGTATTTAACTTACATTTTGCATGGGTATTATAGTACAAGCTTTGTTGCCTTTTGCTTTGGAGACATTGATGAAACCGACTACGAAACGACATCAAGACATTACCGAAGTGCTCGATAAGCCATTCACCATTCGGGTGGATGGGAAACCTATCCCAGCCGTTGAAGGCGAAAGTGTCCTCAGTGCTTTACTTGCATCAAATATACGTTAGTTTATGACTAACGATTATGGCACTAGCTCTGGCCCCTATTGTGGAATGGGCGTGTGCCATTGTTGCCTATTGCATGTTAATGGCCGTTTTAAGCAACGAGCCTGCCAAACTCTAGTGAAACCTGATATGGAGATAGAAACCAACCGCAATCAGGTATTAGAGAAGGGGAAGAACCATGGGTAAGAAAGTCGTTATTGTTGGAGCTGGACCTGCTGGAATATCAGCGGCCACTGAACTTGCAAAATTTGGTGTGCACACCACTGTGATTGATGAAGCGCCAAAAGTAGGTGGTGTAATCTATCGTGGTCCTTTGCGAAAAACCCATGATTTGCCCCACTTAGACACTAAGCTCAAAAAAGCTATGGATAAATTGCAGGAGGATTATCGTAGTAACGCTTCATATATTGACCTTAAAACTCAAACGAAAGTCTTGGGGCCTTTAGCTGATAGAACCTTACTCGTTAGCCACGATGGTAAGTTATCACAGGTTGATTATGACTATTTGTTGTTGGCTACAGGTTGTCAAGAACGCAGTATTCCTTTTCCTGGGTGGCAACTACCCGGGGTAATGCTTCACGAGCGTCAGCTAGTGGTTTATGGGCAATGGGCGAAGCAACTGGGCTAGGTTGCGGGGTGATTTTATTCAAAACCTTATCTAAACAGATGCAAGAATCGGGATCTGATATCGCGCCTAAAATGCAGCCTCATATCCTGCCTAAATCATTTTTTGATATGGCAATGATGTCAAATACTATGTATCCCAAATTATATAACGAGCTGATAGAGAATCATGGTGTTGACTTTAAGTTTGAGCAAACCGGGCTTAAGTTTCTTATGTTTGACCAGTATGATCGTATGTATGCTGAACAAATAGCCGCCGCAGTTCCAGATAGACATCAGCATGTTCGATGGTTGAGTCAAAGTGAGCTGCACTCAGAAGAGCCTAATGTATCTACACAGGCAATTGGCGCGATGGAGTTTGATTGCGACCATCAAATAAATCCTTACCGCCTTAATGAAGCGTATCTTGAAGCTGCAAGACAAAATGGCGTTGAACTTTATCTAAACACCAAAGTTACAGGAATTGAAAAGCATCAAAGTTGTATAACAGCGGTTGAAACGGAGCACGGAAAATTGCCCTGCAAAGTCATGATTAACGCCGCTGGAGCTTGGGCTGAGAATATCAGCCGCTGGGCAACCGGTTACGATCTGCCGGTTTTTCCTGTCAAAGGCCAAGTTATCATCACTGAAAAACTTCCCAAATTGCTTAATGGTTGTTTGACTACCAGCGATTGTTATATTGCTCAAAAAAACAATGGTGAGATATTGATTGGTTCGACAACCGAGGAGCGGGGTTTTGATACAACCAATGATATAAAATACATCAAGCAACTTGGGTTGGGCGCTATGAAGTCGATACCTGCTCTCAAAGACATGAACATCAAGCGTTGCTGGGCAGGGCTTAGGCCCGGCTCACCCGATGAACTACCAATTATTGGCTCTGTACTGGGTACTGAAGGGTATTTTAATGCTTGCGGACACTTTCGCACCGGTATGTTGACTTCAGCAATTACAGGGAAAATTTTGAATGAACTTGTCAGAGAGCGGCCAACGTGTGTCGACATATCGGCATTCTCGTACCAGCGTTTTCTCAACAAAAAGGGAGAAATGGTGGGCAAGTATCACCTAGACCATGCTCTATAGCTATTCTCAGCTTTGGCTCAAGAGTCAGTTAAGTCTGGCTCTTACGCCAATCGAATGAAAACGTTAAACTTAGAGTGTTAATTTTATCGTATCCAGTCTTTTTCTGATTACCTCAAACAGCGTGACACACAGCCTATGCTATTGATCATTATGGGCGTTATTAATCCACAAACATTCAAACAACGTGAATCTGGTCAAGCAATGAGACAAGCAGCGAAAGTGTCAGGCACTATACTTTTCGAGTTTGTCGAGGAAACAACAGTCCCCATAATGGAGTAGATCATGATTAATAAGCGTTTTTTTAAGACTAAAGATGAGGTAGAAGTGACTTTCGAGCTCTCGACTACTCAAGTGCGTGAGTCTGTTTCGATTGTGGCTGACTTCTCAGGTTGGCAGCCTATGGCGATGAAAAAAGTCAATAAATCAAATTCCTATAAGTTTAAAACGCGGTTACCTAAGGACAATCATTTTGAATTTCGTTACTTAATTGATGGCCACCTTTGGGTGAATGACCCGAATGCAGATAAATACCAATCTAATGGGTTTGGGTCCGATAACGGTTTAGTTTCAACTTTTCATAACCTTGAATTAAATTGACAAAATGACATTTTTATCAAAAATAGGTATTAGGAACATAGGTTGGCTCGTCTCTTTTTGATTTAATAATGACAATCAGAAGGTGACAAGCCTTCCATAAATACGTAATCTTAGTCTTTTGTTTTAACCATGTATAGGTCAAAGTGTGCAACCCAATAGTTTGAGATCCCGTTTTAGAGAGCTTTCTAAATCGAGAAAGATGATACTTTTGAGTCTTCCTATTGTTGCTGCATTGGTTATGTCTGCAACAAATAATACCAGTCAAAGTAGGCGTACAATTCACCTTTCTGTACAAGAATCGAGCCTTGTAAGTGACCAAAATAATCAGGCAGAGATAGTTCGTGACGTACCAGATTATGAGTACATCATAAAGAGAGGAGATAACCTTAGTGCTATTTTTGATCAGCTCGGCTTTGGTTATAGTGAACTGATGAAAATCATGGAAACGGACCTAAACTACTTGGCATTAGATACCTTGAGGCCCGGTAACACTCTGAGGTTTTGGCGCGATGCTGATACAAAGCGTCTTGCTAAAATGGAATTGGAATTCAGTATTGTTGACAGAGCCGTCTATAAATTACTCGATGATGGTAGCTACGCATTTAACGAAGTGAAGATTCCAGGGGTATGGAAAGAGCATGCATTAGTAGGAGAAATTGCGGGCAGCTTTTCTCAGTCCTTACATCGTGTCGGCTTAGGCAGTAGCGAAAATGAGCAAATCGTTACTTTGTTGAAAGATAAACTAAATTTTTCCAGAGACCTCCGTGCTGGAGACGTGTTTGAAGTTGTTCTATCGAAGCAGTATGTTGGAGATATAGATACAGGAAATAAAGAACTGCAAGCGATAAAAATTTATAACCGTGGCCGTGAAATTACTGCCTATTTGCACTCAGATGGCCAGTATTACGATAAAAATGGCAACAGTTTACAAAGAGCTTTTCAGCGCATGCCTGTTAGTGGAAACTATCGCCTTAGTTCAGGCTTTAATCCAACCAGAAAGCACCCTGTAACGGGTCGAATTGCCCCTCACAATGGCACTGACTGGGCGACTCCGACTGGAACGCCGATTCAAGCTACGGGAGATGGCGTAGTTATCATGACTCGCAAACACCCTTATGCGGGGAATTATGTAGTGATTCAACATGGAAGCCGTTATAAAACTCGCTACCTGCATTTAAGCAAAATTTTGGTCAGCAAAGGTCAAAAAGTGTCTCGCGGTCAGCGGATTGGTTTGTCAGGTTCTACAGGTCGTGTAACCGGTCCGCATATTCATTATGAGTTGATTGACCGAGGCCGTGCTGTTAATGCTATGACGGCTAATATACCTATGGCAAGCTCGGTTCCGAAAAGTGAAATGTTAGCATTTAAAGCACGCCGTGATGAGTTAGACATTATGTTGAGGCAGCAAGAAATTCAGCTTGCTGGCCATGCTGCATCTGAACCGACGGCAGGTTAACACTCGAAATGTAGTTGTTACGCTAAGATTGCCATTGAGTAAGAATAACTGAAACAATCAGTGGATGACTGTTTCAGTAGTTTAAATAGAAGCGCACACAATGCCAAGCAATGTGTGCGTTTTTTGTTGTCTTTAATAAACTAAAAGGTAGTGCCGCTATTTATAGTCTGATAGTGAGCGTAAATTGTTCATAATTTGATATAAATGATGTTCATTTTGTAGTCTCAGTATTACAGGTAGCTATTTATCGACTAGAATTATTGATTGAATCGTCAATTAGGATTTGTTTTATGAAAATGTTGCAAAAACTGCCGACGAAAGTACTCATATACAGTGCTCTCATTGTTGTCATTATCGGGTTTGTGTCTGTTGCTATGTTGGCCAGTCAGTCAAATCAGAATGTAATGCTGAGCCAAAGTCAGGTTTCCAAGACTTATACAATAAAGGGCAAGCTAGACAGTTTGCTGGAACAAATCCTCAATATCGAAACTGGGTTTCGCGGTTATATGCTGACGAAGTCTCAAGGTTCTCTCATGCCATACAATCTAGGTGTTGAAAATATTGAGAAAGATATGAAGTATTTAGCGGATATCTTCATAAACAATCCTACTGATGATCAAACCAAGCGCTTGAATGAGATCAGACGATTGTATGAAGAATGGAGAAGCGTTGAGATTGATAAGGGAATTCAGCTAAGAGGTTCGGCCAGTGATGCTGAGATACTTGATTTTATTCAGCAAGGTCGTCGCAAGTATGTAGATGATATGCGAGTTATTTTCCAGCAGATTGATGGTGCGGAAGAAGCGTTTTTGCAAACTCGTTACAAGGCCCTTAAATCTTCTCTGTCCTCTTCGGTGTTCAATGTTATTTTATTGTCGGTAATCTCCTGCCTTGTATCAGGTTTGTTCCTGATGTTTATCAACCACTCGTTAACAAAAAATATCGACGAAATGTCACACGCGATAAAGCAGCTTGCCCAAGGGGTGTTGAAACCTCTGCAGCTTGTCCCATCAAAAAATGAGTTTTTCAAAATCAAGCAGACTTATAATCAGTCAATTGATCAGCTTTCTCAGCTGATTAGAGAGCTAACAGAATCGTCGAATAATACCAATTCCGCGTCTAGTCACCTAACTCAGCTGATGCAAAATACAGCGGATAATACTCAGGATGTGCTTAATCGAGTCGAGAGTATCTCCACGGCGATAAATGAGCTATCGAGCACCTCAAAAGAGGTGTCATCTAACGCGGTACAAGCTGAAGATGAAACCAAGAAAGCGATTAGCAATGTGAAGAATGGTAACACAGCGTTAGATAAATCAATTGTGTTGACCCAAAACATCAACAAATCCGTCCAAGAAACAGCCAGTATGATTGAGGAGCTGAAAAATAGCGCGGTCAATATCGGTGAAGTGACCAATGTTATAAGTTCTATTTCAGAGCAAACCAATTTGCTGGCATTAAACGCCGCGATCGAAGCTGCGCGTGCTGGTGAGCAGGGACGCGGTTTCGCTGTGGTGGCCGATGAAGTTAGGCAGCTAGCGGGTAAGACACAAGAGTCTACGCAGAATATTCAAGAGATTATTACCAAGCTCCAAGAGCAATCGGAGAAAGCCAATAACAATATGATCGCGAACGTAGCCTCGATACAGGAGTCTGTGGACTTATCTGATGACGTGAAGTCGTCGTTTGATGACATAGCAAATTCTGTCGAAGCCATTTCAGGTATCAATACCCTTGTTGCTACCGCTTCTCAGGAACAATACAGTGTGACTGAAGAGATATCTCAGAGCACAGTAACCATGTTTGATTTGGTTAATGAGAACGTTGGTGCTGTTGAACAAGCGAAGAGTTCTTCGTCAGACTTAGCGCTATTAGCAGACAAACAAAATAATGAGTTATCCTTCTTTAAGATTGAGTAAAGCTGGCGTTCAAGCTCTAAAAAAAGACGCTGCCTAAGCCTTTAGTCGGCGTCTTTTGATTTTTATCAAAGTGGTTAATTTTATCTATGGTAGCTTGTCCCCAAAGGTATGAATTTCTGGTTCAACAAAAGAAGCCTTAAGGGATATCATAATGAAAAAAGCACTATGTGGTCTTGCTGTTCTCACAGCTCTCGTATCTGGTAATGTCATGGCTCATCAAGAAGGAGACTTTATCGTTCGCGCGGGGATTGCTACAGTTTCACCTAATGATAGCAGTGGTGATGTACTCAACTCGTCGGGTAGCCATTTTTCCGTGGACTCCAACACTCAGCTTGGTTTAACTTTTGGGTATATGTTTACCGACAATATCAGTTTTGAAGTACTTGCAGCGACACCATTTTCTCATAAAATTTCGACTAATTACGGTAATCTTGGTGAAATCGCCGAAACCAAACATTTACCACCCACTTTTATGCTTGAATACTATTTTGGTAATGCAGACAGTGAGATCCGTCCTTATATAGGTGCTGGTATAAACTACACTGTGTTTTTTGATGAAGAGTTAAACGGCAGGGGTAAAGACGCGAGCTTAAGTGATTTGTCTCTTGATGATTCATGGGGACTAGCAGCCAATGTCGGTGTCGACTACATGATAAACGAAGAGTGGTTTCTTAACGCTTCGGTTTGGTACGCTGATATTGATACAACAGCGAAGTATAAAGCAGGTGCAACCGAATACTCTACTGACGTAGAGATAGATCCATGGGTATTTATGATTGGCGGCGGCTACAAATTTTAACTATGGCTAACGCTCATACAAGATAAGAGTTTTTACTAAAAGAAAAAGCCAGTAACTTCTGAAGTTCTGGCTTCTGCTTTGAATTACTGTTTAGGCTCAAACCATTGGTTTGGGACTTTTACAGCAACAATGGTACTTAGGCAGCACAGCGTGTCATCGGCAAGTAAATCGCAGGAGAGTACAATTTTGCTCTCTTTCGCTTCCGAAATTGAAGCAACTAATTGAACGTGGCTGTCAATCGGAACGGGTTTTGCGAATTTGACCTCTAGGTTCCCAGTTGCAAACCATACTAACTCACCTTGTCCTATCTCTCTATCACGCATCAAGTAACCTTTGGCAATCGCTGTACACACGCAGTGGCAATCGATTATGGTTGAAATGATGCCACCATTGAGAAAATGTAAAGGTCCAGCACTATGGTGTGGTAATGGAGTAAAATCACATACAGATTGATTTTCACCATTCCAGTAGCTTTGAATTTTCAATCCTTGGTGATTCTGAGGTCCACAACCAAAACAATGGTTATTTGGGATTTGTTCTTGAAACGATCGTCTAAGCTCCATGCCTGCTCCTCAGATTTCAGTATTATAAAATTCAATCATTTAAGTCGACCTTAGTTAAGCACGTTCCATACATTCTTCAAGTTAATAATACAATTATGTGATGCTTTACGATTATTTCGAACTGCATAGAGTTAGAAACAAAGGATATTTATCCATATGTTATACAGTATTATGGAATAGTCTCTTTATGGATTTCTATCAGTAATTGTAAAAACATATATATCAATAGAATTTATCTCAAACTTTAAGAGATAAATGCCGATAATAGTGAGATCTTAATATCATTTAATTGATGATATGAATGATTTTATGCGCTTTGCATCTTATCGTTTTGTTCGCTTTTTAAGCGTTTAATTAAATAGGATGTAATTAAAATGAAAAATGGATATAAACTTTCTACGCTTGCCATCGCTATCATGGCGTCGGCGTCGGTCTCTGCGGGTATCACTGTTGAACCCAGTCCTTTTGTCACAGATGTGAAGGGAAATATTGTTGAAGATCATTCTCAGAAATCGATAAAGCCTGCTGCTTTCTCACCGATGAGTATGATGATTCCGCCTTCAGAGCAACGAGGCGACTGGTTCAATATGTCAGCGAATTACTCAAACCTTCAGGGTGTGGGTGCTGACTACGTGTATGAATCCATGCTTCCACCACTTCAACCGCAACCGGTGATTGTTGCGGTACTTGATTCTGGTGTTGATATTGAGCATGAGGATTTAAAAAACAAGCTGTGGACAAACAAAGATGAGATACCAGGTAATGGTATCGATGATGATGGTAATGGTTACATTGATGATATCCATGGCTGGAACTTTTTGGGTAACTCTCTAGGTGTAAACGTTGACCAAGATACTTTGGAAGTTACAAGAGAATACAAGAAGTATCTTGAAATGGTCGCAGAACAAGAGTGGATTCCACCTAAGGCGCTCGAATATTACAAGGGTGTAGAAGCGGACTATCAAAGCTCTGTATCTAATAACCAAAATTTACTTGAGAAAGTGATTAAAGCCACTGATGAGGCTAATGGTTTTAAAGCCGCTATTCTCGAGTTAGTTGAACATAAAGATTTCACTGTCGATGGTTTGCAAATACTACTTACGAATTCAAACCCAGAAGTGGTAGAAGCGGCAAAAGGCTTGTTGGCTGTTTTTGAATCATGGTATTCATTTGACTATTTAGACTCGCGTAAAACACGCTACCAGACAGCGCTTGATTATCACTACAATTTAGAGTTCGATACACGAAAAGATATTGTTTTGGATGATATCGATAATGTGTGGGAAAAAGGCTACGGCAACAATGATGTTAAAGGGCCAGTAGGCTCGCATGGTACGCATGTCGCTGGAATTATTGCTGCTGAACGTCGAAATGGAACCGGTATTGATGGTATAGCCCAACATGCTCAGAT
The DNA here is from genome assembly GCF_009363415.1 of Vibrio aquimaris. Lineage (NCBI taxonomy): Bacteria > Pseudomonadati > Pseudomonadota > Gammaproteobacteria > Vibrionales > Vibrionaceae > Vibrio > Vibrio aquimaris. Next base: position 1,071,286 of record NZ_CP045351.1, read on the forward strand.
AATGGCAGTTCGTATGGTGCCAAATGGTGATGAAAGGGATAAAGACATAGCTAATGCTGTTCGTTATGCGGTCGATAACGGTGCAAAGATCATCAATATGAGCTTTGGTAAGAGCTACTCTCCGCGTAAGTTTGTTGTTGATCACGCGTTCCGCTATGCTGCACGCAAAGGGGTTCTAATTGTTCATGCTGCCGGTAACAGCCGCAATGACAACGATGCCAAACCAAGATTTCCAAATCGGTTTGCAAAACACCAGTGGTCTAAACCTATCTCAACCTGGATGGATATCGGAGCTTCAGCAAAATATGCCGATGACGCTCTTGTAGCGAGCTTCAGTAACTATGGTCAGGAAACGGTAGATGTATTTGCTCCTGGTCATCGAGTGCTTTCATCAACGCCTGACAATACTTATTCCACATATAGTGGTACTAGTATGGCAACGCCTGTGGTCTCAGGAGTTGCTGCTATGGTATGGTCCCATTACCCTGATTTATCTGCAGTTGAGCTGAAAGAGCTATTGATGAGCAAGGCTCGTACTTATCCGGAACTTTTAGTTAAAAACCCAACAACCCCTGAAGATTTAGTGCCATTTAGCACTTTGTCTATCTCTGGGGGGGTTGTTGACGCAGAAGCGATTTTTGATGAGCTTCAAAGTCGCTAATTTTACATATCCCATTTTAAAGGGCTACTTTGAGTAGCCCTTTTTTGTCTCTATCTCTCCAAATCAATCACTTTACACCGTATAGGCAAAACTGACATTGCGGCTCCTGAAGACAGCTGACGAATAAAGTCCATTGCTTTGGTAATATCTTCTGTTTCAACTTTAAGCGCATTATCAATGCGCCCATCATTAGTCATGTCTGTATCGACGACACTCGGACACAAGCAACATACCTTTATATTATAGGGCAAAAGTTCCTGATATAGAGATTGGCTATAGCTTACTATTGCAGACTTAGTGGCTGAGTAAGCCGCAATTTTCGATACAGGTGATAAACCTGCTGTTGAGCCAAGATTGTATATTTCTCCATATTTTTGATTGCACATTTTTTGTGCCACTGCATTACAAACAATCATGGTCGAAGTGAGATTAACATTAACTAGATTGATGAGTTGAGACGTAGAAATATCAATGTGACCCGCTTCTAATACACCAGCACTACTGACAAGTATGTCGATGGAATTCAGGTTGGCTAAAATGGCTTGAATTGATGCGTCTACTTTTTCTGGTTGAGAAAAATCTATGCTAAATGTTCGTATAGAGAGAACGGGAAACTTTATACTGAGCTCAGAACTGAGTTTCTTCAGGTTGTCAGTGTTATGGGCGAGCAGCACTAAATTATGGCCTTGCTCAGCAAGGTAGTGAGATATGGCGTTCCCAATACCACGGCTAGCACCTGTGATGACTGCTGTTTTGGTCATAGTCTGTACTCTTTGGATCATATGTCTTTAATATCTATGGATAGACTACTAAATATTTCTACATAAAGTAATAGTTAGTTTATTCTTTTCCTTATTTGCACGTTTTCACTAAGTCTAACTTGTGAAAATTATATGATATATCTCAATGTATAATCTGACTTACGATATTTATATGACAATGATCACCTATAATACACATAGAATAGATAAATTATAATATTTATTTCATATAAAGAATATAATATTTGTTAATTAATTTTAATATTAATCTTTATTTAATATTAAAATTACTCACATGCTTGTGTTTAATTATTATTACTCTTTAATACCTTGTAATTAAGTCTTAATTATAATGTTTTAATTGACTTATGATGGATTAAAATATGCAATTGTTATGGTATCCAATAAGTTGACTTACTACGGGCAAAGGAGTTAGCCTGTACAAAACTTGTTGATTTTTTTGGATAAATATTCATTATGTGAATAAGGAAGAAGTTTTTTCTTAATTTCATTCGTCATACGAATTTCAATTGAGCGAAGAATTGTGTGAGAATGATCATGGAGAAATGATTACAGTAAATAATATGCATCAAAATTCTTTAAGCACTTCAATTCTTATGCTGATGGTTATGGTCATATGGCATGAGTTAGTAAATGAAGAATCTTTATTAAAGCCGAGAATTTCTATTGTGATACTTAGTTGCTTGAAGTTGATGCATACTGTTTGTATTAAAAATTCAGATTCATTTATTATGTAAGCTTGCTGGTGAGTTGAATCAAACTCCATGATTTAGCTATGGCTATTGTGATAAGAATGACTTTCCTAGGTTAGATGAATAAAGGCAATATTGCTCCCTGATAGAGAAAGAAGAACAATTATCATTAAAAGAATATTAACATGGGAATGCTAATGAAAAATTCATTTCTGCTCCAGCTCGAAAGGAGACGCTCTGTATACTACTTGGGCAACTGCGTCACTCTCCCTAAGCATTATATCTCCGATCTGGTTGATAGAGCGATTAAGTTGTCGCCGTCGGCATTTAATTCTCAAAGTACACGTGTTGTCGTTCTATTCGGTAATCACCACTGCAAACTTTGGGCTCTGGTTAAACATGAGTTAAGTAAGGTCCAGACGTCTGACGCATTAGATATAAGCCTGTCAAAAATTGATGCATGTTTTGCGTCTGGCTTTGGTACGGTTCTCTTTTTTGAAGATATTGAAGTGATTAACCAGCTACAGCAAAGCTACCCTGACGACTCTGATAGCATGGAAAGTTGGTCTGAACAGGCTAATGGTATGGCGCAGCTATCCGTTTGGGCAGCTTTAGCCGCCGAGAATATAGGAGCTTCTATCCAACATTACAACCCAATTATTGATCAGGGTGTAGCACAAGAGTGGAACATTCCTAGTACTTGGAAAATGATAGCTCAACTGCCTTTTGGCACCATAGAAAAGTGCCCTGAAGCGAAATCCATTATCAGTGACGAAGAGCGTTGCATTATTTATGAGTAGTTTGGAACGACGCCGACAGTGCGTTTTAAGCACCTGCTTATGCCCGGTGTCTAGCCTAATTTTGGAGGATAACGGAGACAAGCATACCCACGCTATAAAAACTTGGAGTGCGCCCAAACTACAGATCATATGGCGATAGGTGAATTGAAAGTAAGTCTGTTTTTTTATACTGTACAATGAGTTAAGTAATAATGCCGTTTACAAGCCCAAATATGAATTACCTAAGACGAGTTGACCTCAATCACTTAGTAACCTTACAGGCACTGCTGTCTGAAAAGCATATTTCTCGTGCTGCAATTCGGCTCAGCAAAAGTCAGCCTGCGGTTAGTCACTCTTTGGCCTATTTAAGAAAAACCTTTGATGACCCTCTTTTAATCCGTCGAGCGGGGAAACTGGAATTAACGTCGAAAGCCGAAGAGCTTCTCCAGCCTTTAGAAGAAGCTCTGGCTCAATTGACCACTTTGTTTGAACCACCAGAGTTTTCGCCAATGCTAGCCAATCGAACTTTCCGTATTGCGATGTCAGACTATGGTGTTAGGGTGCTTTTACCCAACTTATTGTCTCAAATACGGGCAATTGCTCCCAACATCAAATTTATAATAAAGCAGGGCAGTAGAGAGGCGATGATAGCCAGTGTTGTGGACGGTGAGTGCGATATCGCCTTTGGGGTCTTTCCAGATATAGATAAGGAACTTCAAAAAGAAACACTGTTTGAAGATGAGTTTGTTTGTGTTGCTGATAAGTCAACACTTCCTGATTGTGGCTATTTAAGCTTATCAGCTTGGTTGTCTCGTTTTCACCTTCTTATCGCTCTTAAAGAGGGTGTTGATAATGAAATTGATAATTCCCTAAATAAAATAGGGCATAAACGCAATATAAGTGTGATCCTTCCTCATTCTAGTATCGCCGGCGAGTTAGTGAGAGGTACGGACTTGATACTAACGGCAGCTAAGAGGACATTAGGAACACTGGAAAAGCAATCTGAATTGACTCTGTTTAGGCCGCCATTTCACATTGATTCGTTTAATTTTGATGCGATTTGGCACAAAAGAAAGGCAACGGACCCGAGTCATATTTGGCTTAGAAAAATGATTTATCATTCGCTGACGGTAAAGGTTACGCCTAATTCAGTGTGTGTGTGAAGGTATTATTTTCGGCCAATATTCCTATGAACTTTTTAGGTAAATGTTTTTTCTGTTTATTACTATAATTTTCCGATTAAAATCACTAAATTGGACTATTTTTTGCACTTTTGATACATCGATATGTCTATAATGTCATCATTTAGTAACAATAAAACAAGATTAAGACTTCGATGGGGAGGGAATCTTGCTAAATCCACAAACAATGACCTTACCAGCTCTAGCACTGGCTGCATTGCTTGATAGTGACTTTAGGCTCAGTTTTGCGTCTTTTATCGAACAGATTCAGTTAGTGAACAAACCGTTGTCGCTAGCAACAATTCGTTTCATATTAGAGAATGTCGATTTGCAAGATGATGAAGTAAAATCATTAGCAAGTTTTGATGAAGATAATTATTGTCGCAAGCGTTTATTTAAGAATCAGCACTGTGAAGTGTTGATCTTGAGCTGGCTCAATGGTCAAAGAAGTAAGATTCATGATCATCTCAATACAGCTTGTGGTGTTCGTGTGCTCAAGGGGGAGGCTACAGAAACCCTATTTGAAACGGCTGAGAATGGTTACATTTATGCGGCTCAATCAACACATCACCGAGAGGGAAGTGTGACAGTGAGTATGGATAATGACATTCATCAAATTTCCAACTTACAGGCAGATGATAAACCTTTGGTCACACTACATGTTTATTCACCTCCGCTAAGTCAGTTTCATTTATATCAACTTGAAAAAGGCCAACCTGAGCTACTTGAATTGCAGCAAGACACGTGGTTTTACGAGATCTAACTTGCAAGTTCGCTTATCTCTAATACAGAGAGGCGTTATAGCCTCTCTAAAGTTTTTAATCTGCTCTTGCTAAGAGTTTTCCCAATCCTTGGCTTCTTAGAGTTTGTTCCATAATATCGATAACTTTTCGGCTTGTCTTAGCTGTAATTAGTGGCGAGCTAGTTTCATTGTTGATAATTAATTCTGAGATATGAGTTGCTTCATGTTCAAAACCTCCTCCCGTGATGGCAGGGGATATCACTGTGTGCTCCTCTTTGTAGAACACATCAATTTTGGTTGGATTCCACCACTTTTCGTGGATGATAATCTTTATGTCTGGGCCTAGTATAATGGCACGGCGCTCTAAATTTCGAGTAATTGAAGCTTTAATATTACCCTTTATGCCTTGTGTAAAGTTGAACTCGATAGTTTCATCGACTTCAGATTCTGTGTTGTCCTGCCAATAGTTGACTTTGGGAGGGAAAACATCTGAACCAGTCAGGTGACATATGTCAACATATAACCACAATGGGTATACTCCTACATCTAGAGTGGCTCCGCCGCACAAGTCGGGATTGAATATTTGTTGCTTGGTATCAAACTCGTGCCAGTTGCCGAAAGCTGCCTCAATCGACGCGATTTCAACGTGGTTTTGCTTGATAAACTGACGCAGACTCTGATACGCAGGGAAAGTAACTGACTTCATAGCTTCTATTAAGAGCACTTCCTTTTCAGAGGCTAGGCTCTGCATTTCATCCCAATCTTTTACTGTTGTAAAAGCGGGCTTTTCCACCAAGACGTGTTTGCCAGCACTTAAAAATAACTTGGCCATGTCATAATGAAATGGATGGATGGTTGCTATGTAAACGGCGTCAACATTCGGATCGTTTGCCAGATCTTGATAAGAGGCGTAGGCTTTTTTTGCGTCGTAGTGTTCAGCAAACATTTGCGATCGTTTTTCTGATCGAGAAGCAACCGCGTATAAGTACCCATTTGCAACATGCTTGGTTAGATCCTCGGCAAATCTGTGGGCTATTTTACCCAGTCCAGCAATCGCCCAGCTAACTCTATGTCCTGACATATTTATTCCTTAAATCGCCTATTTCGGTTATGGACAATACTAGGGTTCTAATGGGTTTTGAGTCAATAGTGAAAGTTTCAAACCGATAACAAGACTGAGTTAGGTGCGAATAACACATAATGGTGCACTTTATGGGGATAGTTAGTTGATAAAAAGTCGATTCTCTTAGCATTAAAACATGACATTTCGACCTTAGCTGATAATAGTAAATTTTAATGGCGTGTATTTTGTGGTCTTAAATGAATAAAGAGGAAATATTAATACTGTTTTTTTAACTCAGTACAAAAGCGAATATCGAATCTGTTGCATAAAAACCAACTGACAACTAACACTAAAAGAACAGCAAAGGCGTTTCGATGTTGTGAATTTTGCTCGTAACTAAATAGCAATCTACATCATATTCAGGACATAAAAGGTGCGCTTTATTATGAAGATAGCGGCAAGTATCATCATATTGGTATTATCAGTAGTATTTTCTACTATTGGGTATGCAGCGATAGGAAATTACCCTGTAATACTCATTCATGGTTTTCAGTCAGATCAATTACAGTCAAAACCCGATAGAGCTCAGGTCGAGAGAGATGGAGAAGATTCTTGGAAAGAATATTGGCTTCAATATGCCGATGCTCGTATAGATTGGCCTTCTCATGAGCGCATTGAAGGAAAAATTTCCAGTCAATATGTATGGCCCAAGTTACAAGAGCTGTCGCGTAATGGAATTTGCCAGTCTGGATGTATCTTAGTCACCCACTCTGCAGGCGACCTTATTGCGCGCTACATACTCGACAATCAAGAGAACTGGCTGTTAAATGCGGGGCTTGAGCCTATTAATATTGTTGCAACCTATGATTTTGCTGGTGCGGGAGGAGGCTCCGAGCTTGCCGATATTATTATGAATGTTGTCGAAGGAGGTGGCCTAGCCAATCGTGCTATGCGTTACGCTATTTCGTTATGGCTTGGTGAGATGCCCAATCGAACTAATACTGGCGTGCTCAATGATTTGAGGGTGTCTAATGCACGAAGTATAGCGAGCTTGTCAGACAATCGGATTCCTAGGATTCGCTTTATAGGTAATGGTACAGAATACTACAAAGCAACGTCAGTATTTTTGCCGGGTAATGATGATGGAGTTGTTGCTGCACATTCTGCATGTGGAGCTCTCAGGGTCGGTAGTTTTAACAGTTGTTCGTCCAGTTTAGCGATGAATGGCAAAGTCGAACGACAGTCCAATGGAGTCTCAGAGTTTATGCCAGCTCATTATCCTGTGCTGATGGGAGATGGTTATAGCCATAGCGATGTGGTTGAAGCTGAGTACAAGGGTAAATTGACGTCGAGTATCAATGATATCTCTCTTGCTAATGGACAAACTGTGGGAGTCGAAACCTATCAAGAAAGCAAATGGTGGCGAAGTAAGTATCTCTACGTTGAGGGTTCAGATAGCAGAACTATGTCTGAAATCGTTTCCAACCTTCACTGATTTTTAGGGTGGAAAACGTGTACCTATTTGTTGGACATATGACATGACTGCTTTGGTAAGAAAAATTGGTGTGCTCTCTGCTGTTGTTACTTTGGGCGGTGTATTGCTGTGGCTTGACATTGACTTGGTTGATGAAGCCGATATCGCTCAATCTAGTAGAGTGACGGCTAAGACTGATGTTAGTCAGCTACCATCAGATATTGGCTCAGCTACCTTATCCAGCTATAGCAGTTAAAAATGTGCAACCCAACTGGCACAATGTCGCATTGCGTCATGAAGGTGAACTCAGTTTTCCGTCCTATTCCCAACCGATTAAAAATAGTGCCTATCAAAACTGGAATCAGTTTATACCCGTTGAGGTTCCTGTTTTGAATGGACAAACGACGGCAGCGCTAGTGGCTGAGAAGTTTCGCTACTTTTATCCTGAAGCGATTCAGGTGGAGTTAGTGAGCAATGAAGTGGTTCAAACAGCCACACTAGATGTAGTTGATACAAATACTCAGATGTCCTTGGCCTCTTTTGATATTGATGATGGAAAGTGGCACATTACACCCTCTAAAACTTGGCCCCAAGAGTTGAGGTTGGTGGCCAGAATCGATTTTAGTAGAGGCTATGATGTTATTAGTGCTGATGTGCGTTTGTATCATTCTGTGGCGAGTATCGATTCGGTATCTCCGAGTTTCGCAAAAGGTCCAGATTTAGTGATCCCCGTGGCTTTGTACATCAAGAAAGCAGGCATATTTCGTCTTAGGGCTACCTTGTATAAAACGGATGGTACTGCTTTGGCGTCCTTAGTTGAAAAAGAGCACTTGTTGGAAGGGTTACGGGCAATAGAGCTTAAAGCATATAAACGGGTGTTGCCAAGTGGAAGATCCAGTTTTGAATTGGGCGATATCATCATAGAACGTATGTCGGGCTTCCCAGGAGAGAAGGCTATGTATGGTAATGCTAGCCCTGAACGTTTCCTACTAGGGAGCTTTGACACGGACTCCCTTACCGATGAAGCTTATCAAATGACAGACCATGAGCGCCAGCAGCTCAGGTTCTTAAATCAATTGGCTGGCAACTAACTCTATTCTGTTGTGCTAACTGTACAAACCTTTGCTTCAAATTGATTGGCTGGCGGTACTGAGCAGTGTTAATCTTTTGCTACAAGCCGAGCAAAAGACAAATCTGAGCTTTTAACCAAACTCCCAATTTATTAGGCGGTATTATGCGTGGCGCTCATCAGCCAGACTTTAATCAGTCAACTTCTCATCTTTCATCAAGCCGTTCAACCATGACTGAACGGCGATCTCTGCATATATTGGTCGAGTTAATACAATTTATTCGTCCATACCGCTGGAAAGTTTCGGCTGCGTTGCTGGCTTTAGTCATGACCGCATGCCTAACATTATCTGTTGGCCAAGGAATTCGACTACTTATCGATCAAGGTTTTGCCCAGCAATCTGGAGAAGCACTCAATGTGGCCATCGGTTTTATTCTATTGGTCACATCATTGATTTCACTCGGCACATTCTTTCGTTTTTACCTAGTGTCTAGTGTAGGGGAGAGAGTGAGTGCAGACATACGTCTCGCGGTATTTAATCATGTTATAACACTGCATCCTAGTTACTTTGAAACTCACGGAAGCGGCGACATAATGGCCAGAATAACAACAGATACCACATTGCTGCAAAGTATCATTGGGTCATCACTTTCAATGGCTATGCGTAGTGCTCTGATGTGCTTAGGTGCCATTATTATGTTGTTTGCGACCAATATTAAGTTAACTCTGATTGTTCTGATTTCTGTCCCAGTTATCATTCTACCTATTCTTGTGTACGGTAAGCGAGTTAGAAAACTTTCTCGACAAAGTCAGGATTCTATTGCTGATGTCGGAAGCTATGCAGGTGAAGCAATAGAGCAGATTAAAACAGTTCAAAGTTATGGAAGGCAGAATTTAGAAAGTCATGCTTTCGCTATCGAAGTAGAACAAGCCTATGATATCGGTCGCCGCAGAGTGAAACAAAGGGCCATTCTTATCTCAGGTGTTATCTTAATTGTATTCAGTGCTATTGCAGGTATGTTATGGGTGGGTGGCAATGATGTGATCAATGGAACTATTTCAGGTGGAGACCTAGCAGCGTTTGTTTTCTATTCGGTTATGGTCGCATCATCGTTGGCAAATATATCTGAAGTGATGGGCGAGCTGCAAAGAGCCGTCGGAGCAACGGAGAGATTGATTGAACTTCTTCAAGTTGAGAGCCAAATTACCTTCCCGAGTAAACCTTCAACGGATGTAGCTTGCTTATCTACCGAGCTTAGATTTGATGATGTGACTTTTTCTTATCCATCGAGACCGGAACAACCTGCTATTGAAAAGCTGACGCTAACGGTAAAAAAAGGTCAAGTAGTTGCGCTAGTAGGGCATTCAGGGGCAGGAAAGACAACATTATTTGAATTATTACAGAGGTTCTATGATCCGCAGTATGGTTCAATAACACTTGGCGGTACCGATATTCGTGATTTGGATCTTAACGCTTTACGTCAAAAAATGGCGATTGTTCCTCAACAGCCCGCTTTGTTTAGTCAAGATGTATTTTATAACATTCGGTATGGTAAGCCGGATGCTTCGGATGAAGAAGTGATTAATGCAGCGAAAAAAGCGCATGCGCATAATTTTATCCTTAAATTACCTGATGGCTATAACAGCTTCCTTGGTGAGCGAGGCGTTCGTCTTTCTGGTGGGCAACGTCAGCGTCTCGCAATAGCACGAGCTATTCTTAAGGATCCAGAGATACTACTACTTGATGAAGCAACAAGTGCACTAGATAGTGAGAGTGAACACCATATTCAACAGGCGCTTGATGCTTTGATGCAAAATAGAACAACGGTCATTATTGCTCATCGACTATCGACTATTCAACATGCTGACCAGATAGCGGTTTTAGAGCAGGGTAAATTAGTCGATATTGCCGACCATAAGCAACTACTAAATCGCTGTGAGTTGTATCAGCGGCTGGTCGCCCTACAGTTTAATTCAGTCAATGAGTCGGCGTAGAGTGTTTAAAAAAGCGAGCTTCATTTGCTAGCGTATTATAGGCAAGTGACGGACATACGCTATACATCACCTGGCTGCTCTTGAGTGACGTTCCATCCCGTGAAATTGTACCAATGGTAACGAGCTATACCGGTATATTCATGTAGCGCAAAATCAGTAACCGCGAAGTTGTACCACAGTGGTATGGTGGAAACCCTTGCGTCCATATAATCAGCCCTCATAGGCAACGTATTAATCCCGAAGTGCTTAAAGTAGAGCTGACTTCGTTTAATGTGTAAGCCAGAAGAGACTAACACCACAGTTTCTGTTTGTTGTTGGTTAAGAAGTACTGAAGTGAACTGAGCATTTTTCCAAGTGTTGACGCTGTCCGCTTCCAAAATGATGTCTTGTACAGGGATGTCGAGTCTTAATAGTTCCTTTTTATAGATATCAGCTTCGGTAACACCGTTTCCTTGTGCATCCCCACCACTAATGATGATCTTACATATCGAATCTTGTTCGGCGCAGTCGTAGTATTGTGCTACCGTTTCATGTATTCGTCCAAAGGAAAAGAAGGTTGGCTCAAAGTTATTGCTTCTATCAATAAATTGTGTACCAGCACCGAGTAAAACAATGGCATTATTGTCTGACCATTTCACTTTATGTTTTACTTGATACTGTTCTTGTAATGTGGACAGTAAATAGCTAGGAATAATACCTATTCCCGTAAGTAAAAATAGAGAAGAAAACATCAGTAATGAAACAAAAAATATTTTTCTCCATTTTAACGCTTTGGCTGTAAACGCAAATATTAGCAGTAAAGAAAGAATAAAAAAACTCATACATGCCCTTTAGTTAAAAATTGCCTACCCAATGAAGCTAATACTCATAAGTATATCTGAAATTAGCCTTTGGTGTATGTATAAATTCTAATAGTACTATAATTTATTATTGATATTTGTATCTTTAAATATCAGTGTTTTATTAGAGCAAATAGTGTGCTAAAAGCCTTGATTTTTGAGTGTTTATTACGTTTTTTGCTTTTTAAATGATCACGGTCAAATTTTTATGACTATTTTTAAAGCAAAATAAATACAATGTTTACTATGTCTATTAGACAGGTCAAAAAGAGGATTATATAAAATCAAAATCATTGTCTGAAATATGGTTATTTATACTATAGATATTCTATTGTCTGTCTGAATAAATTGTAACTTTATAATTACTAACAACCTTGTAATCTCTATAGATAATAAAACAAAGAGGCATGTAAGATGCGAGTGTTACTTACCGCGTTATTATTTTTTTATTCGCTTAATTCATTAGCTACATTATACTACGGTCCGCCAGATGGGAAAAATATAATCGATATTGGTGACTCTAATGGCTATCTATTTAAAATTGAAAAGGGTATCTATGTACAAAGTTCATCACAGGACTATATTGCTAATATAGCAAGCTTGCTTGAGCAGATTAAAAGCACTTCCACGGGCAGGTCTTTACTAAACCAGGTCTCACATTACCATCCGTTACCTTTACCAAACCAGCTAAGAGCCCTGCCATACTCTAGGGAAGCGGCTCCTGAAAGTGTGCTGAAGAATATCCATGTCGTGATAACGGAGGGAACCGAAAGTAAAAGCTTTGTTACTGAGCCTCTTATCGCGGATGCTTCTTATATGGCTAATCAATCAAATGGGCTTGGAGTGCCAGCGCGTATTTACTTTAATCCTAATGTAGAAGTTGTTATTCCTGGTTCGACAGAAACAATCAGGCCTTCTGTCGCGTTAGGCCATGAGCTGGTACATGCTCGAGATTACCTTTCCGGCGGTTTACCCACTGGAGTACGTGCTGTGTCACATGTTGCGCCTATCGATGGTGTAGATGAACAAGGGGTGAGTTTTAGGCAGGGTGAACGTGTTGAATTTCAGCTCGCACGTAAAGAATTTGAAGCGACAGGCATTGCTTATCGAAATAAGGAAGCAGCCGCAGAAATAAAAAAGCCTACTATTACACGTCAACGTTCAATAGAGCGCCGAGAAAGTTATGGTGACCTTTGGTATCAAGCCAAGAAGCAAGGACAAGTCTCACAAGCTGATTACAAAGAGGTAAAAACGAACCTTGCTCTACTGAAAAAGGAAAAACCTGTAACAGAATATCATTTGGCCAAGGAATTAGGAGTGCCTACTCGAGATATGTACTGGCCGAGTAGTATGCTTCCTTACCAGCATGTTGATTCGCCTAGCCTAGGTAGTCGCAGTACGTCTATACTTAGTCGACGCCCCGGAAAAGTCAGTGCGTTGGCCGAACGTACTCATACAACCACATCATATTTAGATAACTCTGATAACCCGTTAGTGGTAATGAGCTCGAGTGTGTTTGGAGACCACAACACTAGCCCTAGGCTCAACCGAGACGCAAAGAATGTCCTTGATATCGCCCAAGCGACAGACAGTGATATTGTAATTCTTGAAGGTGATGAGTTTAGAAGTCTCTCCTACGGTAAAAAAAGATTTGTGCGCGAACTTCAGGAAAAGGCGATTGCCAGTGCGGCGAACAACCCTAATATTGAGGTAAAGTTTGTATCGATTGGTACAAGTGAAGTTATAGGAGAAGGGCTCACAAAGCTCAGTCAAGCGAGCAATATTGCCTTATTTGCTCCGAATAACGAAATTAATGCGATTAGGCTGGCTGAGCATATTTCAAAGCAAGGCACTTCACTTATGGTTAATCATACCGGTGAGCTTGCGTCACATGCCAGAATACATCCTTTTCAATTAAAACAAGCATGGGCAGATCTTGCTTTGCAGCAGGATGTGACTCTTTTATCAGAAAAGCCGCTTCCTCAGTTGAAAAAATGCTGGAGTTTGTGATGAGATACCAATACTACTTAACGGCTCTATTATCATTTTTGTTATTTCAGGTTCAAGCTGCCCAAAGATGTGATCTATTGAGTAGCCAAATAGAGCAGGAGGAAACTTGGCTGTCTAGACTTGATACCGAGTTTTCATCGAGTTTACAAAATGCTCAGTCGCTTTCTGCGATTGAACAAATCCCGAGTTTGGTTTTTCCAGAGGGCAACACTCTGTCAGGAAATCGGGCATGGTCAGGTTTAGCTGCTGCTATTAGTGAGAATACTCAAGCAGTCGGCACTGCATCCAATACAAGGAAGAGTCAGTTTCAACGTCTTGCTCAGCGTACTTTGAGTCGACAATTGTTACACGGCGTGGCGGAAGGTTTATCTGCAGGTTTTGATGTAATTACTTTGATCCCTTGGTATGACAGATTAGTCAGAACTATGTGGGATGATTCAGCAACAGCACTAGACAGGCTGGCGGTGACCTTAGAGCCGATCCCTTTTATTGGCTTTGCTGTTAGCTATTACGATACTCTCTCTCATATGGACAGCCCTCAAAAGCGTCTTGAGCAGTTCGCCAACCTAGGCCACTATACGTATGCTAACGATAGCCCTGAAACCCTTACTAATAGAGCGACAGCAACTCATGTATACCAGCAGTATCAGCAGCTGAAGAACCATACTAACGAGCTTGCGAAAAGGATTATCAGTGTACATATGCTGCATTACGATGCGACTTTCAGTGCAAAGGTACTTGAAATTGAAAAAGTGTTAGATGACACCTTCGCCCAAATGGATTCCGAGTACATGCATCTTATGCTCAATCGCTATAACTCGACTGAGCACTTAACTCATGATTTTGGAGAGCGAGCGTGTATCAATGAACGCCAATTGCTCGAAAACAACTTACAATCAGACGAGATTGCGAGCTTAACCGAAACACAACAACTAAGAGAATGCACTTACCAATCTTTGATTGAGAATCTAATGGTTATTGGTGTAGGAAGAAGCCGCTTAAATGAGCAAGCGAGAAGCGATTTTTTTGCTTATAAAACAAAAATGGTCGATCAGGCTATGGCTCATATCTCAAGCTGGCGGAGGATTATACTGGAGCAGCAGAAAACCGCAATTGATGAAGCTATTCAGTCAGTTATCGCCAGTGATGATCTTATCCTTTATCAGCAGAGCCTTTATCAAAGAGCAAGAAGCATAGCAATCAACAACTTTTCACTACAAATCATGCAGTGCCCTGCAACAGGTCAGGAATTGACTACAGGTCGCTTTATGGTGGATGAGGGGGAGTTAGTGTGTGGTCTTTATAGCTGCAATGTTTACCAAGGTCGAGAAGTGTTATTTGATGAAACTAAAGACCCTCTGCTAAAAAGATTAAATCAACCTTTAGTGACAGTTGATACTCAAGCTTACCTCTCTCAGCATAACAGGCATGCTTGGTCGGAGGATGAACTGGATGAACCTTACATAAACTTATGGACACAATGGAAGCATAGAAATGAAGATCGCTATTATGCGTTACCCTATTTAGGCAACCCATCTCTACAGATCATTGAAAAGGATATGCCATTGCTCATTGATGTGCTTGAAGGGATCCCTGAGAACTTGACTGCTCAGCAAGCATTACCTTATATGTACCGCTCTATAAGAGAAATTATTTCTAGTATGGATACGCATAAAGCTTGGGTTATGCTTGGGGATTTTGTTTTTCGCTTTCAGTATGAACTGCGGCAACAACAAAAGCTACACTTCCTACCTGTATCATGGCAGCAACGCATTTGGCCCAGTAGTCTTTATGGCCCCATGTTTAACGCCTATCTAAGTAAGCCATACTGGTACCTATCTTCTCAGCCTTGGGCGCAGTCTTTGCCTCACTTCAACGAACGTTTCCCCGTAGACTGGTTTTTACAAATGGGGCAAGGGCATCGAACCTATCTCACTGAATCGGTTAATAGAGAAACCTATCTTAGCGACAAGTATTGGCATGATGTTAGCGCTCAGCTTTATGCGGTGTTAAATATTCCAGCAATGCGCTGGAGACCTTTTGAGCATTTAGTCTTGATGGATATATGGTCTCAAGTGATAGAGAATGAGGCACTGATTGCGGCGAGTCAAAGTTAACCTTGTTTTAAGCTTTAAAGCTCCGTGATCATAAGCGGAGCTTGTTAATAGATTACTGAAACTGAATGTGAACCTATGTTTACTACTATTTTGAAGAGTCTGTTTGCTTGTTTTGAGGCACTTTTCTCTGTAAATGTAATGCCTTAGCAATTTTGCTTTTGTTGCTGAGCGCTTTTGAACGCTCAGCTTTGAATGGCTTTTTCGTCCAGGTCGCTTTATGTAGCTTTTCTGTTTTTACAAATTGGCTAATCAGCAATAGGTTCAAAGCCTCAAGAGTGTTAGCGAAAATGTCTTCATATTGTCTGTCTTCCGCTTCTTCTAACGCTTTCTTATAGGCCCGCATATGGTCAAAAAATTCGGTTTCTGTTATTAGAGGGCGGCCTTCTTTTTGCGCCTCCTGCAGTAGCGTATGTGCTTGATGGTTCACGGCACTATCGGTATCGCTCATTTTAACAAACATTTGTTGGAAACTGGCTTTGTGTAATTGTACAAATTCATTCCAAGGGTTTTCTTTTGAGGTAAGATCTTTGCCCGCATCTTTATACAGTTTATTAAATCTGACTAGGCTGTATATAAGATCGTTAGGATCGATATCTTCCCCGACCACTTTTTGCTGCCTTTGTTGATAGCGTAAGTTGCCATCGAGTGAATAGCCAGCGCCTGTTTGAAGGCTACCGGTTGTACTTGTTACTATATCGCTCCCCACATAGTAGCGAGTGAACTGACGCTGCACTTGGTCATTAAACGCGAGCTGTTTAGCATCAGGCTTAAACCAACGCTTCTGTATGGTAACTAACCCTGTCAGGTCGAGTTGTAGTATGGTTTTCATGCTAATAATAGAGTCAAGCTGATGACTGGCCAGTGCTTCAGAAAGCTGCTGTTGCAGCTTAGGAACCTGCAGTAGCTCTGTTAAATTAGTGTTTGCTGACAGTGTAATGTTGACATCTCTGTAATCTCCGCATCGAACTCGACTTGGATGGATAAAGTGTCGCTCGCGTTCATGAATGGTAAGAGCAATTGGACCAACTTGTATTTTTGCGGTTTGGTTGATGTCTTTTTTGGTCTCCATAACATGTTGTCTGACTTTGGTAAGTCGATTAAGTCGAGTTTGAGAGTAGTTAAAGTCAACGTTTTGTAGCGCTTGTTTTACGCGGTCTGCAAGGCGAGAAAAATCGTTTTCTGAATGTGTTGAAGACGGGGATAACTCGCGAGCAGAAGCATTCAGCCATGCATGGCACAAATGGAAAAATTGCAATTGTTGATGGCGACCAATATTGCCATATTTATCTTCTAATCTGTGCTTATTGCATTCATGCGATGCATTCCATCGAGTAGATGACTTGAGATAATCATGTTTCTTGACGCTACTGGAGTAATCGATGATGTCTTTTTCTAATTGCTCTGAAAAGGCGATCCATTCCTTAGGCTGTTTGGTATCGGGCAAAAAGGCGTTCAGAAAAGGCGCAACTTGAGTGATTTTTTCTGGCTTTGTTAGATGCTGGGTAAGGTCTTCATACACTGTCTCAACGGTGCTTTCTTTGCTTTTCGAAGCTTGCACTGCAGCTTGAGCTCCTAGTGTATAGCGAGGACTAATAGCAAACTTTGCTGTTGCATTTACCTCGCCCTCTGAGGTGCGCCTATTTTTGATACCATGCTTATATGTTTTCTTCTGCTCTGGTCGAATTGACTGATATAGGTGGTCAAACTTCTTGTCATCTAAGTTGGTCAGATGTTCAGAGAGTAGAGGGGCCACAGTGTCTTTAGCGTTCAGGGCTTTTTGCTGCTGCTGTATCAGTTTAGATGAGGATTTTTTTGCTAGATACTGAGCAAGCTCTGTGTGATTGGTAAATTTTTTGTATTTAGTTTGAGTTGTTGAGAACTGAGTTTGAGCGCCTGCACCTAGCTCAACATTATCACCTATTTTAAAAGAGAGGCCAGTCCACAGCTTAGCCATAACACGTTGAACTTTGTTGACTCTCACTGAGCCTTCATCATTATTATCTAGGCGACAGCCAGACTCGAAGCCTAATGTTTTACTCAATACTTTCGCGCCGCTTGCATCAACACTACCAGTGATATTAATACCCGTGGAGGTTTGCTGCCTAGCGCCCACTTTGCCTAAAAACGCCGTTTCTTTACCGTACTTTTCAGCTCGTGATTTTTGATCTTCTACTAACTTATCAATTGTACTTAATCGCCCGAGCTCTTTATTTAATAATCGAGCCTCTTTTAAATCGATGTTATCGCTTATAACGCTATCTTTGCCAACTTGATGAAGCTTTAACGTCTTCACTTGATGCGATATATCTTTCTTCAGCCGTGCCAGCTTGACATTGTTAGCGTCAATTTTTCTATTTTTGATATGAGCAATACACTGGGCTAGGCTTGGCAGCTTGTATGATTGCACATGTTCGCTAATCGAGCGAAGAGTAGGAAGATGAGTATCAATGTTCTGCATTTGTAAAACTGTTGTCATAAGTTGTTTGCATGTAATCTAAACCCCGAATATTTCGTTTTTATGAATACATTATAGTATGTTTATTTTTTGTACGTTATAGATTTACTTAGTGCAAACATTAGTCATTCAAATGTTGGCAGAAGATCACAAGACTCTCATTAATAAAATTTATAATTGCCGTCTCTATATCATAACTTATGAAAAATATGAGTATCTGTGCTTGTTATTGCCTTTAGCTTTAAAAGTACTGCCTATCTCTATTTCTGATCACCAGTATTCATTGGTGCTATTGTTTGAAATATTTAATTAAACAGGCTATTAATCTACCATTACATTATAAATCTATTATTTTATATGTTGTTTTATTTGGCGAAGATCATAAATAAAAATAAATGTAAATAATATTAAGATCTATAGTTTGACATGAAAGTAACAAGAACTAGTATTAATTTATTAAGTACTATGAAACGAGGATTTTAAATGGGAGCAGAAATTGAGTTAGACTTTTCATTAAAAAATTCTATGTTTAATGAAATTAATAATCAGTGTCAAAGATTAGATTACTTTGTCAAAAGTACTTTTGAAGATAAGGATGTAGAAATAAGATTGTTAAAGAATAATCTAGATCTGGAGGAATTATCAGATTTAAGAAAGAAAGTTTATTCAGAGAAAAATGAATCTGTTTTTCATGGATATAAAGAAAAATTATTTTTGGATGAATATGATATAGACTCGTATATATTTTCTTTCTTCTCAGAAGGAAAAATGACAGCAAGTCAAAGAGTACGTTTTTATCCTTTTGAAGTAGGTCACTATGTTAATAACAATGATATAACAGCCTTTTTAGGCGAAGGTTTGGAAAATGATTATATTGAGTATTCTAGATTAGTCGTTGATAACACTCCTGGGATAAGAAGTCGTATGGTCGCGCATTGCTTGGCGCTTGTTTCCTCGACGTCCATCATACTCTCGACAGGTATTCGAAATGCTATTACGTACACTAAGCCTAGAATGTCCCGTAAGAATATTAGCTTTAGTAACGACACGTTAGAGTTCTATATCAAGGAAAGAGATCATAACTACTTACTATTTAAAGTAGATATGTTTCAAGACATGATAAAACGTCTGAATTTGGATGTTGATAGCGAAGAAGAAGCGATCTACATTCTGGATGAAAGAGTTAAAAACAAGCAGAGTATCTAATTTTATGAAAGAAAATATTGCTTTGGTACAAGACTTTTACACCGATGTTTTTATAAATAGAGATTTTTCTAGATGTGAAGAATATATGGATGAAAATTATATTAACAATAGCAACTTTGTTGATAATGGAAGAGATGGATTTATAGATTACTTTAGTAATTATAGTAAGAAGTTTCCTAATGGTTCAGCTTCTATAGAAAAGATACTTTCAAGCGATGATCATGTATTTGTCTATGCAAATCATTGGACTAAAATATTAGGTATAACACTAAAGTACAAAGCGATAGATATTTATGAAATAAAAAATAATAAAATAAAAGAGCATTGGGACTCTGTTGAAGGAATAAATGGAATATCGATATTCATATTTATGATTAAACGTATATTTGGGCTATAAGGGTTGAATAATGTCTAACTTAATAAATGAGTTGAAAGAAATATGTGATTATGAATGGAGTAAAATAAAGCGAGGGCAATTCTTTAAGCTAGCAATGGAAATGGATAGTCCAGATCTCTATGTTCTTGCTATGGTACAAGTGTATCACTACACCAAGTATAATTCGCTAAATCAAGCTTCGGCGGTATTTCCAGAAAGCTATAAGAATATTGGCTTGATCCATTTTGCCTTGAAACATGCAATGGAGGAACTAGGTCACGAAAATATGGCGGCTCATGACTTGAAATCACTTGGGATCAATGAAGATGTTCTCAAGTCGCCGCCATTGCCTGCAACGGCAGCACTCAGTGGATATCTAGATAGTGTTGCAATGAAATTGGGTGTCGCAGCTCGCCTTGGCTATAGTTTTTGGGCTGAAGATAGTTATGAACATCTGCAGCCGCTGTTAGAAGTATGCAAAAGCAGGCTGGGCTTGAGAGATGACCAAATGACCTTCTTTATTGCCCATGCGGAAATTGATGCCCAACATGCCAAAGAGGTGGAGATGGCGATCACTAAGTGGGTGACATCAGATATCGATAGGGAAAACATTAAGCAGGTGGCGAGAGTGACATTAAATCTTACGGGTAAAATACTTGAGGATGTTGCCGAGCAGTATCTTGAACGGCAGTCGAATGATAATGCCTAAACATACCATTAAAGTGAATGGTGAGTTGATTGATTGTGCTTATAACCAAGACCTTTCTTTGCTAGGCCAATTAGAGCAGGTTGGCTATCGTATACCAAGAGGTTGTGGTATTGGTTGTTGTGGCGTGTGCAAGCTCAGACTTAGCAAAGGTCAAGTGGTTATGGATCACAAAGGTGGCATATCAGACCAAGATATTGAGCAGGGCTATATATTGCCCTGCTGCTCTTATCCTACCGAGGATATAGAGATTCTTGTCTAGCCGCCATCTATTAATATACCGTTTGTGGTAACGTGGTTGACATGTTGTTGCCAATGCCTAACTGCCCGAGAACGCTGTCTCCCCCAGCATTTCATCACCCCGTTGTCATTCTTTGCTTATTCCCAATTCAGAAGTCGCAGTAATAGTAATTAAGATGATTTATAGTTGCTTGATTGAGATTGCTAAATGGAATTTGAGGCTCGGCTTGTGAGCATTTACGCCCACTTTATAGAATCGGGTAGTTGTTGTTTTAGTGCATACATGTGCCTAATTAACGGCCTTCATGCATGGTTTCATGCTCAAGTAAGTGGACGAGTAAACCGTTGTCGGATATTTTTTAATACGATTTCTCTCAATGTATTCTCTCTTAATGGTTGATGTTGTCTTTATGAATACGACTCGATGATAGCGGGTCGTATTTTTATGTTAAACATAAGGTTACAATAAATTTTATGTATTTTATCACTATAGCTGCTTCGCATATGAGATGGTGCACGTATTTATGTGGTTAATCCACCTATTATTTGGCTCACGGTGGAAAATCTTGCTGGGTTGGCGCTTGATCTGAGAGTCTGTTAACAGGCACTTTTGTTGGTTTGGTGTAATCTAAGTCCAATTGTTAAAAAAGGTTTTCTTCATGTCAAAAAAATCAAAACTTCATAACGAAGACAAACTAGTCAAAAAAGCGTTAGAAATTGGTGGTAAAATGGCCAAAATGCAAGGTTTTGACTTACCTCAGTCTCCTCAGCCTTTGAAAGTAAAAGCCATCTATCTGTTTTTGGTTGATGCGAAGCAAATTACCCCCTTGCCAGAGAGCAAACTTGATGGCGCCAGTATCAAACATAGATTAGCACTCTGGATTCATAACGCCTTACCGGACGATGATCCTTTAAAATAGAGGCGTTAGCACTTGCATACAAGATAAATTGAGTAAGGGGAGATGGAGTTTGAATACTTGCTCCCGCTACCGAGGGCCGTTAAAAGTTGTAAGACATGTTTCAATAGCTGCAGCAATTCCTGAATCTAATAAATTCGCAAAGTCACTGGCTCAATTTTGTTCAAGGAAGTCCTAGCGACGATCTCGGCAAATACGTATGTGTCCCAAAACCATTTAGCTAGTTACTTCAGTGGCAGAGCGTACCACTGAAGTCGCATTACTTTTACTGATGGTTGGCAGTAATGGGTTGTGCTTGAAAACTCCCAGAACTATTTTCGTCCAAGCTAAAATAAGCCTTACTTCATATTCAGCAAGGCGTTACTGAGGGTTTTACATTCAACAACCACAGGAAAACGTAATGCCTTGCGTCCGCTTTTTGTTGATAGACAAAGGTGAGACACAACCTTGAAGTGTCCACTATTAAATACTCTACTCAATTCAGAGGACGTGTATTTACCCTACTAAAACTTATTCGATTAATTTGATAACTGTTCACTCCCGTCATTAGGGGACATCTTGCAGTCTAATTTCCCTTCATGTGTTATAAATTATTGATTATTAGTTGAGTTGATATAAAAACGGCTGCATTACCGAAGGATGAAAAACGACAATTTGTCGTCTAATAAGCGTTAGTTTATCAGTGAAGATTATCACCCTAAATCCAATCCTAGGGTGAAATCTTAATTACAGGTGGTTCTGCGGAAGCTGTGATTGACCGAGTACAGCAACAACTAAAATGAAGCCATCTTCTTTTGTAAAGTAAGCGGTATGCTTGCCCACTGGGAAATAAAAACCACTTGGGTATATCTCATCGCAATTGCGACCAACAGCTGGGTTATCAGCAAGCATTTGAAACCCTGTTAGTAAGGTATCTTTGTAGCTTCTCCATTGCATCTCAGAGAAATTGTTGACGGTATAGTTTTTGATTTTTTGTAAATGAGTCTGTGCTAATTTACTTAGCTTATATTTATTCTTTTGCATAATGGGTTATAAGGCGTTTAAAAAGTCTTCACCATCAACCACATTGCCTTGAGCTAAGTCTTGCTTAGCTGACTCGAAACAATGTCTCAGGTAATCAGTTTTCATTGCCTCCAGCTCTTCATAGTCCTTAATCGACATAACAACTACGGCATCTTTGCTATTTTTGCTAATTTTCACTGGCTCACGTTGAGCGCTCAGAAGTAACTCACCAAAATTACGTTTGGCATCATTTGCTGTTAATGTGTGCATGATTACTCTCCAAATCTGGAATCACAGTAAGATTATAGTCATTCGCATGAAATGGTCAATATGATTAAATCGTGCGATTTGTGTGAAGTGTAAACTAAACTAAACAATTTAAGAGTGATGGCGTTGTTGATCAAATCAGCTTGAAGGTCAACGACGCCATATGTGGTTAATCGTTAGCGTCGAACAGGCATGCCTAGCCCTATGACTTTGTTTATCGCTTTGACATTCGCCATGATTTCACCCAGTTGAGCATTATAACATCTCAAGCTCAATTTACCGCTAGTTAGTCCTTTATATCGAGACATTGCGGTCTCAGATATTGAGCGATAGTGATAACCAGTCTCGGATTTCCACTCCGCTATCACCAATATTTACCAGACTGACCTCGGCACTAATGGCTTCATGGGTATCTACATCAACGGCTAAGTGCAACTTGCGCCATGTTCTACGTTTGTCGGTACCGTGTTTCTTCACCTTCCACTCACCCTCACCAAAGACTTTGAGGCCAGTCGAGTCAATGGCTATATGACGAATAGCCCCTTTTGCACAAAGCCTTATTGTACTCCGCCCAGTTAGTTATCTTCTTTTTCGCCTTACCCATGTTGTCACCGCTCGAACCATCATAAAGGGTCAGATCGCAGGACTCGAAAAAGGTTCAACTGATTTAGGCAACAACGCCAGAATGAATAAATAAAAAACTATCAATCTCTGAGTTCAATATGAAAAGGATATTTTGTCTTAACTCTTAGTCTATAAGAAATATTGTAGTTAATTATATTATCTGGCCTAGATATATTAATGATAAGTATGATAAATATGTTCTCATAATAATTTGTAGAAAAGAGGCCATCGATTTTGAACTTTAAACTACCTAGTGAAGCTAGGTTAATTTATCAAGCCAGTGTTGCAATTTTCCCATTGTGTTTAGCAGTAATCCCTTGGGGAATACTTTGTGGTTCGTTGGCGATTCAAGCAGGCCTTTCTCCGATACAGGCACAGGCAATGTCACTGTTTGTGTTTGCTGGCGCCGCTCAGTTGGCGGGTATTTCTCTATTTGGTGTAATGAGCCCTACATTGCCCATACTATCTTCAACTTTTGTTATCGGCTCTCGTCATCTACTTTATTCAGCTGTTTTTCAAACAGATATCATGAAGCTATCTTGGTTTAAACGTATGGCTTTCGCTTTTTTTCTTACCGATGAAATGTTTGCTGTTTCAACAAGTCATATCGATAAAACGCGCTCGTTCAGTTACGTGTATGCGATGACAGCAGGAGTGGGCTTTTATTTGGTTTGGAACCTTGCGACGCTCGGCGGAATAATCGCAGGTTCAAGTATTGATAATATCGAGGAACTCGGACTTGAATTTGCAATCGCTGCCACATTCATTGCTATTGTTATCCCATCCATAAAAGATCGTTCGACTCTTTTTGCGGTGCTTGTCAGTGGCTTTTCTGTACTGGCTTTTGACATGGTAGGATTTGAGTATTCTCTTATTGGCGCAACGATACTTGGGATGATTACTGGCTTTTACACATCGAATGGAGAAAAAAATGACGCTTAATACCGAGTGGGTTATTTTCTTAATGGCTCTGATCACATTTTCATGTCGATATCTGTTTTTTATGAAATCAATGCCGATTTCTCTTGGTAGTAAAACCAAGCAGCTTCTTAGGTATACGGCGCCTTCTGTACTGACTGCCATGTGGGTACCAATCGTATTTTTAGGTCATGGTTATTCTCTTGATACATTGCATACCAGCCCATTTTTTTATGCTGGCGCTATTACCGTTTTGTTGAGCTTAAAATACAAAAATACATTACTGATTGTTGCAGGTGGTATGGTGGTATTTTCTGTTCTCAACTGGTTGTTTGCTTCACTGTAGATAGATAAAAAGCGATGACTTCTACTTTTATAAATAAGGTCGTTTAGAGAATATATATCTGTCGATCACCTCAGGTTTTCACCTGATGTCATGTGTTATTTCATTAGGGTAGGCTGTGGCTGGCTGTGCGTTCCGCTAAACTCGAATATATGCGAACTCGCCCATTTGTTTATTTTGATACCCATTCCTGTACACTGGCAAAGTGATGTTGATGCGGGCAGACTAATGGGCTCTGCGGTATGCATGCTAAGCCAGAGTTTCGTCAAGCAATGGCAGAAGCCTCAAGCGAGTTAAAGAAACTAGGCGTGATACTGAGTACTCAATAATCAAGATTAGATTTTTCTCATAAGGATGCCAAATCGACCCTATCTTTATTGAGGAGAAGTATGGATATTGAAATAAGGCGCTCACAAGCCTCAGATGCTATGCAAATTAGAGATGTTTACGCATGTACCAATGTATACAGTAATACGCTACAACTGCCTTTTCCATCGGCTGATTTTTGGCAAAAGAGAGTCACTAATGTTGACGATAACTGTTATCCATTTGTTGCTCTAATAGACGGTGAAATCATTGGTCATATAGTGCTGCATGTCAGCGCCAATCCTCGCCGAAGGCATGTTGCCTTATTTGGAATGAGCGTCAAACATGACTATTCTGGCCTTGGGGTGGGTAGTAAGTTGCTCTCAACCATCATAGATCTGGCAGACAACTGGCTAAACCTATCTCGCATCGAACTTACCGTATACACAGACAACCAAGCCGCGATTGGCTTGTATAAAAAGTTTGGCTTTGTTATTGAAGGTGAATCTGCCGCTTATGCATACAGAAATGGCGAATATGCGTCTGCTTATCATATGGCGAGATTTAAGAGCTGAACGCAGGGAGTGTCTGCTCTAGCAGACACTGTGCTTATGCCTTATTGCACGCTAAACTAATTGTTTACTCACTTAAGGTGTGGGGACAAAACCATAAGCTTTGACCAGCGCTTTACCAGATTCAGTCTTGAAAAACTCCAAAACAACTTTAACCCCCGGCTTGTTTGACGATGACTTGTTGACCACTAGGTTTAGCGGTCTGACATAACCGTATTGAGAGTTAAATTGTCCATCAACCATAGGCGCAACCCCATCTACGGAGACCAGTTTGACAGTCTGTCCAAGTGCGTTGTTTGGTATGGCCCCTAAAGAACCAAACGCGAGTCCATTTTTAAAACGTTGAGCAATCGATTTTGTAATGGTTAGTTCATCTTCGAAATAGGTAATAGGCGCAAGTTTTTTTCCTTTCAAGTTGAGCTTGGCAAGAAAAACATCATGAGTACCATGGTGTGAGCCTTTGCCTAGTAGCCTTATTTTTCCACCTGTTGTACCTAATTCTTCACATGTTTTTATCTGCCCAGAGAAGGCTTGGGATAATGAGTTAAGAGGAATATTATCAACGGAATTTGTAGTAGAAACCATAAATACTAGTGCGTCAGAACCAATACTAACTACATCGAGCGAGCTCTTTAGGGGGGACTCTTTCTCTTTTAGTGCTCTTGAAGCCATACCTATGTCAACTTGATTGTCGAAGGCACTTTTTACCCCTTTTGAAGATCCTCCTGGGCGAACATTGAACACATAGCTATTAAAGTGTTGCTTGATTTGAGCGATTTGATCTGGCCCCAGAGTTTGGTTAATTGCATCAATGGATTTCACTTCTTCAGCGGGTAAGCTGATTTTTCCTTGCCTTAGTACGTAATTAAGGTGATCAAAAATAGGCTTGATTGTTGTTGAGCCAGCAACGACAATAGTTTCTGCTTTTACACTAAAGCTTGCCAATGCCAGTATAACGGGGAGAACTGTTAATAGCTTCATCATCATTATTGTCCTAGAACTGAAAAACATACACTTTCTAAGATTAGTCGAGTTGTCTTATATAACAATTTTTAAAAGTTACGCTTCACCATCATGATTTCTATTGTTGGTATATGTTATTTATTCAGCTTTTTCGAACAATAT
Organism: Vibrio aquimaris; assembly: GCF_009363415.1. Classification (NCBI taxonomy): domain Bacteria; kingdom Pseudomonadati; phylum Pseudomonadota; class Gammaproteobacteria; order Vibrionales; family Vibrionaceae; genus Vibrio; species Vibrio aquimaris. The sequence goes on from NZ_CP045351.1 coordinate 1,097,747, forward strand.
AGTCATCGATATAGAGTTAAATTCTTACTGATGGGCGACTAGTGTTGAAGTAAAGTCAACAATAGTGGTCATAATGATAAGTTTGTTGTTATTTGAAAATGTTGAGGAATGAACTTTGAAAGTACTGTTTCAGTCGTTATCAGTTTCAAATTCGGGATTTGAAACACTTATTTTGCGTATTCCAGTCGGCATTATTTTTATGGCGCACGGAGCACAGAAATTATTTGGTTGGTTTGGTGGTTATGGCTTAGCAGGCACAGGGCAGTGCTGAATTTTTTGATGGGCTTTTTATTCTGCTTGGGCTTTTATCCCGTCCAGCGGCAATACTGACCGCTTTTACTATGGTGGTGGCCATCTTTAGTGTTCATATCGAAAATGGATTATTTATGTCTAACAATGGCTACGAGTTTGGTTTGGTGTTACTTGCTGCCTCGGCTTCATTAGCCGTCAGTGGCGCAGGTAACATGGCGTTAGATAACCCTATCGTAAGGCGTCTAAGCCAGCCGTCTAGTTTATGGATAATAAAGTATCCGCGCCATATCCTGCGCGGATTTTTTAAACTCAGCCGACGCGCTTAGTCTATACCCAGTGCGTCAGATAAGGTGAATATCGGTTTCTATCGTCTATCGATACTACAGGTGAAGTTGTGGCTCGGAGCATCTGCTGGTACTGGTGGTGGCACAGGGATAGCGTTTAGTCTGATAACAGCAAGCTCTTCTGTTTCAAAGTAGTTTGGCGCGTGGTATACACGGTAGTTGAATCCATAGAGTCCATCGTGGTATTCAACATATTCTGACTGGCCAATCCATGCGTCTTGCGATTCTGTTTTTAGCTCATACAGCTCGTTCACACAATATTTAGAAAGATGGTATGTAGATTGTTCATCATCATTAAGCAATTTAATGAAAGAAGCGGATGCACTTGTTGATGCAACAAGTAATATTGATGCAAGGGATAGAGATTTTAACTGCATAATCAGCCAACCTTATATTATTCAATTCGTTATTTCTTGTTTGAAGTTCAGCTCGCGCATGGTCAATAAATCTTTGATTAATAAGATTTTTGATTGAGGAGCAAGGCGGATGATAGTGTTTGATTATTATACTGAAAAGGTCTATTTCATTACTGATAAATGAAATACCTTAATGTTTAACTGCCATCACTTTTTTTTTATAAATTAACAACAAGATAATAAACATATCACTCTATTGAATGTTTATAACTGGCACGAATTAATTGGTTTAGATACCCTTACTGCGTTTTGGGATTATGAAGAACAAGTCCATCGGGTTTTACTTTGCCCATCATCGAATTAGCCTTGGGTGCCGGAACGCTTGATCCCACCGATGTGGCGAGAATTCTTGCGCAGGTGCTAGCGACAGTGGCGGCCGTCGTCACTTGAGATTGCTGCTGATTATTTATCGCATTGTGCATTGCCAAGCCAATGGTATCGGCAAAGGTACTGTCTGTGAGTTTGGTGCCTTGTTTAGAAAATGGTGAAGAAGACTCATTCGAAGCCTGTTCGGTAAATTCATTCATGTTTGGGGCCTCAATGGCTTGCATGGCAGCTTCTTGCGCGGCTTGTCCTGCCCTTTTCGCTGCTTGCTCTGCTTGCATAGCGGCTTGCTTCGCCACCTGATTTGCGGCTTTCTTTGCTGCCTGTTTGGCTGCGCGCTTCGCTGCTTGTTTTAGGAACCAATTCATAGTCTTTCTATATCCGTAATGTGCAGAACTTACGTAATGATTTATTCATAGTAAAGAAAAGTTAATTGAAACAAGAGGGAACAAACTATTAAAGCTCGGTAAGAAATGAGCATTATTACAATGTGTCTTATAACCCATAGGGTTATATTAAATTGAGTCTGTGTATGTTCGTGGGTGAAGAGTAATTTTAGACACGTTAGGTGATTCATGGTTGGTGAAAAGCTGATCATATAAACAGGGAAAATATACCTAAACAAAAAAGAGTGGGAGAATTCCCACTCTTTTGGTGAAAAGTATTCGGCTAAGCGATTAATACTTAGCTTTGCACATTGCTAAAATAGCCGTAGCCATTTGCTCTGAGCTAGGTAGGTCTGCGCCCATTGACTCATAGCCGATGCCTTGAAGTTCCATATTCATGCTTTGGAATAACGCATTTAGTGCGCCTCTTCTTTCTGGATTACGCAGCTCTTCAAGTGAAGCCACCGCACAACCACGCATATCCAAAGTCGCTGCTGCTTCGATCAACTGGTTTTCTTTTTCTGTTAATGGGGCTGTGTTAGCAACCGCACCAGTTGAAGCGAAAAGAAGTGTAGCCAGCAGCGTTGTTGTCATTTTCATAGTGTTAAACCTTGTTATTTTGTTAGGTAGAGTTGATAAAACAACAAATAAATTGTTGATTTGTATGAATTTAAATTCGAATTCAGCATAGCTACAAATCAGAATCTTCGACAAACAAAGGATGAGAAATTATGCGAAAGCTGTGAGTGATGATGCGGTGAGAAGCAACCATCAAGATTGTAAGCGGCGTGATTTGTGATACGCCCAGCGATGAAGGGGATTTACTTGGATTTATATCATCAAAAACTTTGGCGATGTAAAGGAGAAATTAGTCACTATTTCATACGCTTATATGCGTATTCAAACCATTATTCAATCAACCTGAAGGCGTTGTTGCTCGTAATCCTCTAGTGCTTGGTTAATGTGGCGAACCGAGACAAAAGCCACACCATCATCAAATATAAAAGCGCCTATTGGAATAAGTAGGATACCCGTCATATAAGTGCTTAGCTCGCCACCAGTTATTAGTATATGGATAGACAACATAAAGCCCAAAAAGCCTAAAGCAGTAATAACAATGCCAGCGATAAGGTTGTACAACTTCATTAGGGTTTCAAACAAGCTAACCTTGATACGAAATGAGTATTGCTCTATCCCCGAGATATCGGGTGTATTCTTAAATGCCCGCAAAACATGCCGAAAGGCGACACTATCGCCTAGTCTCTGGTTGAGCACAAAGAGCGCGTTTAGCCTAGGTGTACTTAAACGCACACCATGCACGCTCTTAAAATATTCAATATCGAGCTCATTTCTTAAGTGAGTCTTTAACTCGGATGACACTAAAGGCTCTTGCAGCGCGGCTAAAATTTGGGCCTGCCTATTTTTACGCAAATAAAAGTAATACTCAGTCACTTTCTGGATGTTGAGCAAAATAGAGATGAAGGCAATCGTCATCGCTATCCAGTATTTGCCTTCGGAAATGGCGTCTAGAAAGAGGTTCATTATTTTAGTCGCTACGTTACTTGGCCATATGAGTCTAAGTGATTGAATTTACGGTTAAGCTGAGATGAAATCAAGGTGAATTGGTAGAGAATAAGATCTTGATATAAGAGAATATGTGAGGTTTTAGGTATTTTACATTGAGAGAAAATCTGGCAGTAGCGGGCTAGATAACTATTTTTTTTTCAAAAAATTGGTTCTACCTGTGCTGACTAACCTTACTCCGTTTAAATTAGACATAATTGAGGCAAAATAACGAAGAGGTATCAAGCAACTCGCGAATGAATGTCGTTGGTTATAGACTCAGATACTCATGCACTGCCAATATTTTATCTACAGCAATAAAGTCTATAAACTCCAGAACTATTATTTTTAGCTATTCCTTTAACCCATAAAGCACATGCAGCGCTTCTAATTTGCCCTTAGCGTGGTTTTTAAAATAGTTGTTGAGAATCGAGACGATTTTTTCGGCCTCTGGGTGGTCTTTGCGCACGGCAGAATGTAATGGAGTGGAGTCAAAATAGGTTTTACTGTAGTGAAGGGTGCCTTTGGGGATTTTCATCCCATAGGCGGTCCACTTTGCCACGGCTTCATCGGCGACAAGCACATCGGCTTTTTTGGCCAGCAAATAGCGAAAGCTGTTGGGTAAATCTAAGGTTTTGACGATTGTCATGTCTGGGTAATCGCGCAAGTTGTTGGCGTAGGCGTAATCGTTAATTAGTGCTACCTTCTTCCCCTTTAAGCTATCGAGTGATTCGTATTCAAATTTGCTCCCGCTAAGTGAAATAAACACCATGTTATTGCGCATAAAAGGTTCGGTGTATAAGAGAAATTGCTGTCTTTCTTCGGTTTTCCACAGTGAAATAATCACGTCACTTTGGCCAGATTTGGTTTCTTTTAGTACTCGTGTCCATGGTTTGACTGAGTATTTGAGATCGTAACCAGCAGAGATAAGAGCATCGGCAACAATATCATGGGCAATACCGCTGCCTTGCACTGAATTCATAATGTAAGGGGGCCATAAATCTTGTGAGAGTTTTAAGGTGGCTGACCAAGTAAACTGGCTCCAGATAAGCAATAGCACAGAGCCTAAATAAGATAGCGTTATCCTCATTACCACAGTCCTCTCACCACGTTTTCATCTTACAATAGTTATTCACCTTCTCTTTGGAGGATAGCTTATATCTGCTGGGTTAGCATTTGAGTACCGACTAGATATGGGCAGAGTTATCGCCACTGGTATAAGTGTTAGTGAGTTTTAATATTCGCCTTGTGGCAACGCATTTATCGCCAAACCTTTTTATTCCGTCTGCTCTCATATCGGCAGACATCTCATTGATGTAGGCTTGAAGGTTATCTTCATTGTCGACATAGTAGGAAGCAACGATATTTGTCTTGTCGTCTTCCTGCTCGGTATTTTGGTATAGTTCGGCCTTGATAAACCCTTCGAATTTTAACATCGCTTGGATATGTGGTTTGAGCCATGCCATATAGTCATCGGCAATCTCATTAGAAATAGAAAGGTTAACCTCGTATAAAATCATGTTGAATTCCTTTTCGTTTACGGTTAATAAAGGTTATGTATTGGTGACCTTAAGTAAGGGTTAAATCTATATCAGCTAACTCTGGATAATCGCTAAATTCTCGAATTATCGTTTTCGCTGAGTTCATCACCTTGTCTTTCAGTTGATTAAAGTGAAGTGGATTGTCGTATGGTTTCCATGGAGCGGTGACGATACATGATATAGATTGGTTTTCATGACTCAACGAAAATGAAAATAGGTTGTAGTAACCGTGGTTTGCCATTATTTGAATGTAGTTTGAGTTATATTCCCCTAATTGATTTGGATAACACACTCGGCCAGCGTTTTGCTCCGTAAAATCAAAAGTATCATCGATTTTATGATACTGATTTTGGTAATAGATGTCTTTGTAAGCGCAAGGCATATTGGAGATGATCTGACTTTGTTCTCCACTGGTGAGTTTCAAAGAAAGGTATACTTCATCCAACTTTATCCTATGGTTAATTTCTGTAGTGATACTCATAAATCATCCGATATTCAGTCTCTTACAAGAAGAAAATAATGGTTGGCCGCCTTCGAGTCAATAAAAGACGGTTGTCCAGAAACGTTTCTCTATGAGTTGGAAAGGCTATGTTTTTGAGGTACTTAATTCCTGAATTTGATTGAACACTTCTTCAGCCTCGGCGGTAAGTCTAGAGTAGGTTCTTATGTCACCATTTCTTTGCGCGTGCATCGCTTGCTCTAGCAACATTGAGTGACGTTTTTTGAGTTTTTGCGCGGGTCTGTTCTTAAAAAAAGAAAACATGGATAGCTCCTTTGAGGTATGAACTTATGTGTACGTTCAAGGAGGGAAAAGAGCTCAAAGAAAAGCTCCCAATCGGGAGCTTTTTGTCGGTTTTATATCCGCGCTATTGGCTGTCTTGATCAAAATCACCATGGAAGTGATCATGATCAGACACGCTTTCGGCCGCTTTGAGCTTCTCGCCAATGCGCAGTTTTTCCGTAGGTTGCGATGTGAGTGAGCTTACCATTGCTTGTGGCTGAGTTTGATTCTCTTTATCAGGGAACAGCTGCTCGCTTAACGCGTAATAGGTGGTGGCATAAGCCATGGCTTGAGTATTTTTGTAAATCGCCGATTGGTTGATGTTATTAACATCATCACAGGCTTGGTGATAGCATTTATCGTAAGAAACACCCGCTTCACCACCATACTTTTCGACTTCTTCAGCGGTTTTTACTTTTTCAGCGCCGGTAAATAGGCCGCCAAATGCAATCCCCCAATCGGCAAAACCAGCATAGTCTGAACGCTTTGACAAAGCTTGAGGTATGGTTGATTCTTCCCTTTCAGTGAAAAATTCATTGAAGATAGACTCGATATCTGAGGTGCCATAAGGAGGTTTAAAATCTCCCTTATAGGCGTTATCTGGGCTGTCTTTGGTATCGGATAAGTCGCCATCCATCACTCCATAGATATAGTTAGGCGAGCCTATCATATCGAAGTTTAGGTACATTTTAACCCGGTTGATTTGCGTGTATCTGGCTTCGACTAAATCCACTTGTTCTGGGGTTAACTCGCTTGGATCTTTTAGGCCAAGTTCATCAAGGATTTGCTGCTGGGCCTTGTCATAAATCGGTGCAAACAAGTTTTCTGTGTAATATTCAGACCCCACAAGCCCCGCTTCTTCAGCGGCCCACCAAGCAAAGCGAACCTTGTTTTTCACAGGCACTTCTAGCTCAGATAAAGTAACCGCATATTCAAGTAATCCCGCGCTGCCTGAGCCGTTGTCGTTGATCCCCGGGCCTTCAGGAACCGAATCAAGGTGGGCGCCGAGCATAACGACCTGCTCTGGGTTACCAATCGGGGTTTCGGCCAAAATGTTTTGTGTGACCACATCTTCATCTTGAGTATTGACCGTTAGGTTTGCCAATACTGTCTCAGATTGGCTCTTAACGTACCAGTCGTATCCAAGTTCAAAGCGTGCACCTATGGCTGGAATAACAACTTGGGTTGTGCTGCCCAAGGTGCCGCTCACCACGGATTTTCGTCCTTCATTATTGCCTTGGTTAAACACGATTAGCGCCTTTGCGCCTGCGTTTTGGGCATTAAAGGCTTTGGTATCAAAGGCACATCCACCACGTTGAATAACCGCGATTTTTCCGTTGAGATCTTTACCTTCAAAGTCAGAAGCCTCACAACCGTCTGTGCTGTCATAATCGGGTTCATTGAACCTAAAGTCAGGGGTGACAAAGGCAAGCTCGCCATTAAGCTCACCGTCCGTTTTTCCTGAATATGACATCAAAGCAAAGTCAGGTTCCACGTCATCGGGCGCTTCTTTTTTGCTGATTAAGTCTTTACCGTCTACTGTGGCTGTGGTTCCAGCAAGCTCTTCCCATGCCCTGAAATCGAATTCTTGGATGGTGACAATAAAGCCACGCTCTTTCATTGTTGCGACGATAAACTCAGTCGAGTTCTGATACCCCATAGTACCAGCCGCTCTGGTAATGGATTTTCCGTCAGTGGTTTTGGATGCCAAGCCTTCAAGAGTGACTAGGTGGCCAATTAACTGCTCTTTATCCACACTATCACTGACGTAATTCGCGCCGCGACGAGGATCATCCCAGAAACACCCTGTCAGCATGCTTGTACTGATCACTGTTGCGAGAATGGATCTTTTGCTTGTTATGCTTACCTGCATTTTTGACTCCTTTTTAAACAATCCGTTTTATCTTTAATCAAAAATTCAGATAGTAAGAAGACTAATACTTGTAAATATTTATGAATGTGAATGCGTATCAATAAATAATGGTCATAAAAATGAAAAGAGAGACGAAGACTAATATTTTTATGCGCTTTACGTCACATATTTATCTTGATGTTTATGTTTTTAAGGATGGCAGGAATAATAATATTAAGAAAGGGATAAATCTATTTATTACATTTAAATGTGATTTGATATTAATTTATCAAGGGGGATGTACCCCCTATGAAATATTTAATTACTAAGTCTTTATTAATTCTATAACGGTATGACCTGTTGGTAGCTTTTGAGTCTTAACCACTTTTAATTTACTTTCGCTAAATAACTCTTCAAGATCGGTAAAGCATCTTTGATAGGTACCATCTTCGCAGATGACAGATTGAAACAAGGCATTAAAAAGCAATCGAGGTGAGTTTTCTTCTGGCTCAACCAGAGGTTCTATTACTAATAGCCTGCTGTTTTTTAGCGATTGACTAATGTTATTAAGAATTTTTTGACACGACCGTGGGTTCCAATTGTGCAATACGTTTTTCAATACATACACATCATAGTCTTCTGGAATATCAGCAAAGAAATCACCTGTGCAAGTTTGGATGCGATCTTTGATGTTCTCTGGCAGAGACTCAGAGCTTCGCTGGCAGACATCTTGTCTGTCAAAGATGCATGCGGTCAGGTGTTGATGGTGTTTAACCAGCTCCATTGAGATGACGCCACTTCCTCCACCGATATCAATAACACGTTTCGCTTGGTCAAATAGTTCGGCGCAGACATTTGCTAACAAAGTGCCAACGGGTCTTGAGAAGTCGCGCATTGCTAAATCATATACTGAAGCTCTGGTTGGCGTTTCATCCAAATATTGGTACAAGGTTTTATCAAAAACATGCTTAAACCCAGACTGACCAGTTTTGCATGTGTGATGCAAACCTTCATAGCCGCGATAATATTCGTCACCAAATAGCATGCAAAAATGGCGCATTGATTGAGGATGATCGGATATGAGTAGCTCTGAGCTTGGACTATTTTTGACAATGTTTCCTTGGTCTATCGAGAAAAAACCCAATAGCTCAACCACTTTAAACATATTGAGCAAGATGGTTTGGTCAGCATTGCAGGCTTGTGCCAGTGCATCGATTTCTAAAGGTACCTCTTTAAGCAAGTCGGCGACACCTAACTCAGCGAGAGTAGAGAGCGTCTTGGCTGCGAGAGGCATCATCATTATTTCTGATAACTTTTTTGCTGATTCTGCATTATTCATAACACCACCATTATTTGTCAGTTGTTATGCAGCAAGCTAGTTAACCTTTCTTAATATTTAATTAAGATGTGTAATCTCTTGTCGATAATCGATATATAGATAACTCAATTATTTTCTTTGTAAGAAAACAGTAAAATTACTATCAGAGAAATGTCTTAATGTTTTTTATGTTAATTCAATATCATGAAAGCAATGATATTTATTTTCTATAAATAACCAACTCCAATTATTAAACAAACATCAATTGATTTCCTTAAATAAATCCTAAGTTTCAAAGATTATCTTTCTAAGTATTCCCAATGCAAATATTGTGGCTTGTATAAAGTTATAACTGTATTTTATGAGAGGTGAGTAGCATGATAAATCTAAATTCAATATTTAAAACCATCTCAGATTATTCATCACTTATTCCTGATAAGGTTGCCGTTATATATAAAGACAGCTATTTAACTTTTGCTGAGCTAGAAGAAAAATCGGATCAATTAGCTGGCTATTTACGTGAACGATATCACCATCAAAAAGCAGGTAAAATTGCGCTTTATATAGAGCCCAGTCTTGATTTACCTATTGCGATATTAGGTATTATGAAAGCGGGCCATAGCTATGTGCCACTTTCCTCGTTTCAGCCAGTTCAGAGGATCGCGCAGATAATTGATGACTCGCAATCCTTTCTTGTTCTAACCAATAAAACCTCTTATCAAAAATCCAAACTTCAGTTAAACCAATCGATAGTTCTTGATATGGACGATATCGATTGGAGTGCACACGCTGTCAATACTGAGTATCCAGAGATAGATGGGTCACAGCTTGCTTACACCTTGTATACTTCAGGCTCGACGGGCAGGCCCAAAGGCGTAGAAGTTGAGCATCGCCATTTAGCTTATTACATTGACTGGTTTAACACCCATGTATGGTCACAGACTAAGGCGCAACTGCCTTTGACGTCATCACTAAGCTTCGCTGCCGCTGTGACCCAATTATTCTCGCCACTCGCGCGTGGTGATACGCTGCATATCTTGCCAGAAGGTTCACTGAATAACCCAAAATTCCTATTTGAGTGGTTTGCAGCTCATGCAAACACGGCGATTTACTGTGTACCGACTCTTTGGAAGGAGTTACTTAACTACAAACACTTGATCGATCCTACGGTGAGCTTTCCTGATACGGTCTTTTTATCAGGTGAAGCAGTGGCAGAAGATCTCAAGCAGCGCACTTTTGCTGAAATAGACAATATCAGAGTATTCAACCTCTATGGACCAACCGAAACCGTCGCCAATTGCTCCTTTATTGAATTACAGCCAGAGTCGCCCATCACAATAGGTAAGGCGATGTCGGGCAGTGAATTTATTCTACTCGATGACAATGGTATGCAAATTGAGGGTGAGGCAATTGGAGAGATTTGTATTGCAGGACCTGGCGTTGCTCGTTGCTATGCGAACCTTCCACAGCTAAGCGAAGATCGATTCTTTATCCATCAGGGCTTGTCGGCCCATAAAACCGGTGACTTAGGTCAATTCGATGCCGAGGGTAACATGGTCTACCTTGGCCGAAAGGACCGTCAGGTCAAGTTGTGCGGCGTAAGAATTGAGCTAGGTGATATTGAGGTCTGTTTACGTTCTCATCCCAGTGTTCAAGATGCGATGGTTAAAATGGTAGACGAAGAGCTTATCGCCTATTTGGTTACCAGTGCTAAGCCTACTGCTTGGGATCTCAGAGCTTATGTTAGTGACTATTTTTCGCCAGTGATGACTCCAGCCCAATTTGTCTACCTAGACAGTTTTCCAAAGCTACCGAATGGAAAGCTTGATAATGCGCGATTGCCAAAGCCTGCCTCGTCTCGGCCTGATCTTAAGCGTGACTACCGTGCTCCCTCAAACGATCTAGAACAAGATTTGGTCGATATCTGGCAAGAGGTATTAGGTCTCAAGGGACTTGGTGTGGATGATGACTTTTTCGCCTTAGGGGGGAATTCATTGCAGGCGATGAGAGCCAGAAACATGATCCGCCGTCGTTTGTACAGTGACCTTGATTTTGATCTTGTGATGCACAATGCCACGCCAAGTCAGCTTGCTGCAATTATTCCCTATTACCTCACAGACGGCATAGAATCAGACTCGATTTCTCAACCCAAAGCGGAGGATTCACAAGATACATTTAGCGTACTTTCTCCATCACAAGCGTACTTTGTTACTTTGGAGCAAACCAGTGCTAACCCTGTCGCTTATCAGCCTGCATTTAGTGTTTTGCTTGAAGGTCAAGTCAATGAAGACGCTATCCTATGGTCAATAAATAAGGTTTTGGATAACAACCCAGTACTGCGATCTCGTTTCAATCTTGATGATTTTACTGCTAAGCAAGGTGGCTATGCGCTTGAAAAATTTAATATTCAACATCACAAGCTAGCGAACATAGATAAACCTTTGGTGGATTATTCTCAGCAAGAATGGTTGGCAATGGCCGATATGTCTGTGATTGATATTGATACCACTCCTGCTATCAATGTGACCTTGCTTAGTCACCAAGATAGTCAATATGTGGTGCTGGTTCGGGTCCATCATGCTGTGTTTGATCATGAGTCAATTGCGCTGTTTTTTAACCAGTTCAAACAAGCCTATCAAGCTTATTCGGTTGGCGATCTGAGCTTCTCAAGTAAGAGTGCTCACAATCTCAACTTGGCTCGCCATAAAGGCGCTGTGGTTGAGCAAGAAAGTCAGATTCACTTTTGGCTTTCAACTTTGCAGCGATATTTACATCAGGGCGCGGACGCTTCTTTACACGCAGTGAAAGATTACCCGACTCCAGATGGTTACCAGATAGAATTGTCTGACATATTTACTCAGCAAATTAAAGCGTTTGCCCGCAAACATAACACCACCACATATGTGTTACTTCTCACGCTGTTTAATCTTACGTTAAACCGAGAAACTAGATATAGGAATGTGACGATAGGCCTGCCTACATCGAGTCGGTCATTACTTCAAAATGATGATCAAATTGGCTGCTTCGTTAATATGGTGACTTATTTTCAGCCCGTCTCTGATGCTGACAACAGGCTGGCGCTAATACAGTCAAGCAGCAAGGCAGTGTATTCGCTTTTGGACAATCAATCTGTTTCTTATCAATTGCTTGTGGATGAAATGCGACGTCACGCTTGGTTAGATAAGCTGCGTTTTCCAATTACATTTAACTATTTATCTTCAATGCCTACGACACAAAATGTGGCGCAATGTCAAATGACGGTCCAGCACATAGTAGAACCATCTGCACGATGCGATTTAGCACTGACTGTCGATGATGGTGAGAGATTACGTTTGAGCTTTGACTTTGAAGCCTCTGCCTTCACCAAGCAGCAAATCATGCTCTTTGCTGAGCAATATTTAGCCATGATATCCGAGACACTATCTTTGTGATTCTGAGTTTGTTTGACCAATGAAAGATCATCCAATTGTGGGAGTTTGGAAATATGTCGACATTAGTTCATCTTCAGTTTGCTAAACAATGCCAGTTAACACCAGATAATATTGCTCTGCGCAGTCGTGGTGGAAATCTCACTTACCGTCAACTTGAACATTGCTCAGATGTTATCGCACAGCAATTGCTCTCGCGGGGGATTAGCTCTGGTGATGTTGTAGGCGTTTATATGGAGCGCAGCCAAAATCTTGTTTCAACACTATTGGGTATCATGAAAGTTGGAGCTTGTTATCTTCCGCTAGATCCTTATTACCCGCACAATCGATTAACTTATATGGTTGAGCACTCTGAAACCAAGCTGGTTGTTACTGACCGAGTGGACGAATTGGAATGGTTGCCAGAAGATTGCCAGATCATAGATATTGCAGCCGCTGATTTCTCTCAACCAGTATTACCAGTTGAGCCTAGCAATGATGATAGTCAGCTTTGCTACATTATGTACACTTCGGGGTCGACCGGCACACCGAAAGGCGTCATGGTCAAACACGATACCGTTATCAACTATCTCAATTGGATGCAAAACGCTTTTAAGCTTGAGCAAGATAGCTGTGTTTTAAGCCAAACCACTTTTAGTTTTGATATCTCAGTTTGGGAGATGTTTTGGCCACTGATCACGGGCGCGAGTACTGCGCTCATCTGTGAAGAAGTTAAGTACGATCCGGCATTGTTGGCGGAGTTTATCAAGCATCATCAAGTAACGGTTGCACAATTTGTCCCAACCGCGCTTAGAATCATTGTCGATGAAAGAGTCCTAGATCAATGCCAGTCACTTGAACACATTTTTTCTGGTGGAGAAGCGCTACCTCAGTGCTTGGTAAATGATTTATCGAAGCAATTTGAGGGTCAAATTCACAATTTATATGGCCCAACAGAAGCGACTATCTTTGCTTGCCATTGGTTATGTCAGCCTGATTCAGCCGACACCATAGTGCCGATAGGCCGCCCCATTCCACATGCGAAAGTTCTGGTATTGGATGAGAATTTAGAGCTGGTGCCGCCCAATCACAATGGTGAACTTTACTTGGCCGGAGATATATTGGCTTTGGGGTATTTAAAGCGTGAAGACCTTACCGATGAACGTTTCTTAATAAATCCTTATGCATCCAGCAAGACATCGAAAATGTATCGTACTGGCGATCTTGTCAGTGTTAGAGATGATGGCGTACTGCTTTTTCATGGTCGAATCGACTCACAAATAAAGCTAAGAGGCCATCGGATTGAGCTGGCGGAGATCGAAGCGCAGTTGCAAGCATTGCCATGGATATCAAATGCTGCAGTTATAGTCGATGACAGTGATGATGGAAAAAACCAATACCTAACGGCGTTTTATGTCCCTTATCAAGACACGGATACCGATATACAGGCGATTAAGCGAGAAATGGCACAAGTGCTGCCTTATTACATGCAACCCTCGCGCTACTATGCCGTAGACAGTTTACCCACACTCCCCAATGGAAAAATCAGTAAATCAGCACTTAGTGCTAAGTAAGAGAAGGCGCGACAACATGCTAAACAACAGACAGGACTCTGAAGTCGAAAAGCAGATCATTGCTATTTGGAAATCAGTATTAAACGTTAAGAAAATAGCGGTAGATGAAAACTTTTTTGATGCCGGTGGAAACTCATTACTGATGAGTAAAGTACATCGCCAAATCAAAAAACAACTTGATATTCCGATTAATATTATTGATTTATTTCAATGTCCTACTGTTGAGTCTCTAAGCAAAAATATATTGAAAAAGTATCCGAATGTTTTACGTGAAACATCAGATGAAGTTTAAACATCAATACCTTTAGTTAAACCTTAGTCATTAGGAAATACCGATCCCTCGTCTTGAGGCAGGGACGCGTTTGCCCTGATTTTAGAAACCCAATAAACCCTATTACCAAATCACGATATAGAACCATGAGGTAGCATATGAAAGACCAAGCAACATTGCGCGATAAAGACATAGCTATTATTGGCATGTCAGGCCGATTCCCTGGAGCCGAAGATCTCTCAACGTTTTGGAGTAATCTTGCTGAGGGGCTAGAAACCATTACCACTTTCAGTGAGCAAGAGCTGAGGGAGTCGGGCGTTGATGAAGAACTGATTGCTTCACCTCACTATATCCCTCGTCGAGGTATTTTAGGCAATGCCGAGCATTTTGATGCGCATTTCTTTGATATCACGCCTCGTGATGCGGAAATTATGGATCCTCAACACCGTGCGTTTCTAGAATGTAGCTGGCATGCGTTTGAAGATGCGGGCTATGTTCCGGCAAGTTATCCAGGCAAGGTTGGGGTCTTTGGCGGAACCGGCGCAGCATGGCATTTGAACAAAGTCCACTCGCATCCAAGCGTGACTCAGTTTGCTAGTGGTGCATCGATTGTTACCAACAATGATAAAGACTATGTCACCACTCGAGTGTCCTATAAGTTGGACCTAAAAGGGCCAAGCGTCAACGTACAAACTGCCTGTTCTACTGCTATGGTGGCGGTCGTAATGGGCATTAACAGCCTGTTAAGCGGTGAGAGTGATCTTGTGGTGGCGGGCGGTGTGTCCATAGATACTCCTGAGCGTCGTGGCTATCCGTATATGCAAGGTGGCATGGATTCAGCAGATGGGCGTTGCTATGCGTTTGACTCTCGAGCCAATGGTACTGTCTTTAGCCGCGGAGTGGGTTCGGTATTACTGAAACGAGCCAAAGATGCCATAAAAGATGGCGATCATATCTACGCAATTATTAAGGGCGGTGCAATCAACAATGACGGCGGCTTAAAAGCAGGCTTTACCGCTCCGGGCATTGAAGGGCAGGTAGAAGTTGCCAAGCAAGCTATTGCGAATGCCGATATTGATGTAGAGAATATTCGCTTTGTTGAAGCGCACGGCACGGCGACAGCGCTTGGCGATCCGATTGAGTTTTCTTCTCTGTCGCAGACCTTTCAGCAGTACACAGACAAAAAGCAGTTCTGCCGTTTAGGTTCGGTTAAGACCAATATTGGTCACACAGATGCAGCATCTGGGGTCGCGAGTTTAATCAAAGCCTCGTTAGCACTCAAATCTGGTCAGCTTCCAGCGTCTTTACATTATTCTAAGCCGAATCCAAACATCGACTTTGAAAGCAGTCCGTTTGTGATGAATACTGAGCTTACCTCGTTTAAGCAGTCAGATAAGCCTAATAATGCGCTCGTCAATTCGTTTGGGGTAGGCGGTACTAACGCCTGCGTTATTTTGGAAGCGGCGCCGGAACTTTCCTCTGGCTATGAGCACCAAGCCCCGGTATTGATGACATTTTCAGCCAGAAGCCGCAATGCGCTTGGCGAAATGAAACGTCGAATGGCGGCGCATCTAGAAACGAACCCAGATGCAAATCTTGCTGACGTTGCGTACACTCTGCAAACTGGACGCAAGCAGTTTGAGTTTTCAACCAGTGTCGTTGGCCAAGACCGTGAATCCCTTCTGGAATCTTTGGGCAAGGCATCCCCAGTCGCGGTTAAAAACAAGTCTAAGCGTCCTGTGGTCTTTATGTTTCCAGGGCAAGGCAACCAATACGCAAACATGTCGTTGGACCTTTACCAGACATATCCCGTCTTCAAGCAAGCAATGGATCAGTGCTGCGACTATCTCACTGCGATCCTTGAACAAGATCTGAGAGAGATTATCTTTCCACAGGACGAAGAAGTTGCGGCACTTATTAACCAAACAAAATTCACTCAGCCGGCACTGTTTGTCGTCGAATACAGCTTGGCCAAATTGTGGATGTCGTGGGGCATTCAGCCAGATGTGATGATCGGCCACAGTGTCGGTGAATATGTGGCTGCTTGTTTATCGGGTGTTTTCTCTCTAGAAGAGGCGTTAAAAGCAGTCGCAATTCGTGGCAAGTTGGTTCAAGCTCTGCCGCCAGGCGCTATGTTAGCGGTATTGATGGAAGAAGCGGAATTAAGTGAAAGAATCGCTAATCTGGATTTGGACATCGCTGCTGTTAACTACCCAGAGCTGTCTGTCGTTGCAGGTGAGTTAGAAGCGGTGAAAGCCTTCCAATATGAGTTGGAAGAAGAAGGTATATTCTGCAAACACTTAGATACCTCACATGGTTTCCATTCCAGCATGATGGATCCTATGTTGCCTGAGTTTAAACAGGTGATAGATGGTATCGAGCTTCACACTCCGCAAATTCCATTTGTCTCTTCGGTGACAGGTGAGTGGATCTCTGAGGCATTAGCCAAAGACAGTGATTATTGGGTGCGCCATGTAAGAAATCCGGTTTTATTCTCGCATGCGTTTAAGACCTTGATGGAAGAGCACCAAGACGGCTTTATTGCTTTGGAAGTGGGGCCAGGTCGCTCATTAGAATCAGCAGCAAAACAGCACTTTAAAGAAGAAACAGACGTTGAAGCGGATATATTCTCTTCGCTCCCCACGGCAAAAGAAGTGGCGCTATCAGGTCAATATCTCGTCTCAGCACTCGGCTCTATGTGGGCGCACGGCCTGAAAGTGGATTGGTCGCTATTGTACACAGGTGAGCGTCGTTGCCGTGTATCTTTACCTGGTTATCCGTTCGAGCGAAACGAGTTTAAGCTGCCGAGCATTCAAGGCGGTAATGCGGATAGTCCATCCCTAGCGGTTGATGAATCTTCTCTAAAACGCAAAAAACAAGATATTGCAGATTGGTTTTACATGCCAGCATGGAAACGTACTGTTCCCGCGGCTTTTATGCCAAACGAGAAGGCTGAAAACGAGACGGACTGCTGGGTCCTATTTGCCGATGAATACGGTGTTGCTGCCCAAATGCAAACTCAGCTACGTGAGACTGGTGCACGTATTGTGAGCGTGCTTCAAGGGGACAGTTATGTTGATAATTCAGTACCTGAAGATCATACCTTCAACTTCATCATTAACCCTCGTGAGCGTGAAGATTACATTCAGTTACTTCAGGCAATCAAAGCACAGGGTATGGCGCCAGTGCGTATTGCCGATATGTGGAACTTGTCACCTCAGCATAAAGGGTTGGATCTAGAGCAGTGCCAGAATGGTCAATACGCTTCTTTCTATGCGCCATTGTATCTACAGCAAGCCTTGGTGAGTGAAAATGTGTTAGATAGGGTGCGCTTATTATTCGTTACCAACAACACATTTAGTGTGTCAGGTGAAAAGGTTATTTGCCCAGAGAAAGCCTTGCTTGTTGGTCCTGCTAGAGTCTTCTATCACGAATATCCAGATGTACAGTGTCATTTGGTTGATATCGATCTCCCACTTAATGAACAGGGTGAGATTGACCAATACAACCAGCAAGTAGCCAATTACTTAATTGCTGAAACTGACCTTGCGACAGACGGTAAACTAGTGGCGTATCGAAGCGGTTGCCGCTGGGAAGAGGAATATCAAGCGGTTCGTTTGCACGAGCAAGTGTCAGGTATTAGCGCAGAGTTCAAAGATGAGGGCGTGTATCTCATTACCGGAGGGCTCGGTGGCCTTGGTATGTTAGTCGCAGGCCATATCAGTGAATTGTGTAATGCGACACTGGTATTAACTTACCGCAGTAGTTTACCTGCAAGGGAAGAGTGGCAAGCTTGGATCGAGCAACATCCTGTCGATGATGCCATGAGTGAGAAGCTGGTGAGCATTCTTCGTCTTGAGGAAATGGGTAACACCATAGACTTGGTTCAAGTCGATGTTTGTGACTACGCCGAAATGGAGAAAATGTGTCAGCGCTACCCAAGATTTGACGGCATTTTCCATACTGCGGGTATTGCGGGTGGAGGAATTATTCCACTAAAATCTGATCAAGATTGCGCGAGCGTTATTGATCCCAAATTGACGGGAAGCCTTATCCTCGATGAATTAACCAAAGACAATCAACCTGATTTTATGGTGCTGTTCTCTTCCATCACATCGATACAAGCAGATGAAGCACGTATTGATTACTGCGCGGGTAATGCCTTTTTAGATACCTACGCCAGCTATCGTAACCAGAACCGTAATGGCCGCACTATTTCAATAAACTGGGGTAAATGGGGCGATGTCGGCATGGCGGTTCAATATGGCCGTGAATTGGATGAGAAAAAAGCGCAGCTGGCTCAACCTGAAGATTCGGAGCTATTGACACTGGTTGATCGTAAAGGTCTAGAAGAAGTGTATCGAGTGAATCTCGATGTCCAAAAAGACTGGGTATTGAACGAGCATTGTTTGTCTGAGCAGCCAACCATGGTCGGAACCACCATACTGTCTATGCTGCATAACTTCGTCAATTACTTCAAACCGCAAGAGCCGCTGCAGGTGAAAAATCTGCTGTTGACCAAACCGGCTATTTATCACAACGCTTGGCCACGTGAAATGCGCTTATTTGTTCGCGCAGAAGGCACTGGCTATAGCTTTAGCCTGCGTAGCCGAGGTATTCGAGAGATTGATTGGGAAGAGCATGCCATCGGTAATCTTGGTTCTGGAGTTGAGACTACAGAAAGTCTTGCCGCTTATATTGAGCCACTCGAAGCCATTCAAACGCGTTGCAGTGAGCGTTTAGACGAAGAGGATGTTGGCAAAGAGTACATCAATGCGATAACTGGCGAGGTTTTCCTCTCTCTTAGTGACCGCTGGAGTACCACTAAGACAGCATGGCAAGGGGATAATGAGTGGCTGATTCACAAAGAACTTGATGCTCAGTATCAGGGTGATTTCGAGCAGTACCCCTATCACCCAGCGGTAATAGATTCTGTGTCGATTCGTTGTATCAACCTGATCTCAAAAGAAAACTTCTTGCCGATTAGTTACGGTAAGGTCAGCTACTTAGCGCCGCTTGACGGGGATTGCTATGCCCATATCAAGCTAAAGCAAGCCTACAAAGAAGAAGATAACACCATCATCATGGATATCACTTTCTTGGGCGCAGAGAGTCAGCCATTAATGGTGATAGAGAATTACACCTTGGTTCGCATGAAAGCAGATAACCAAGTGCAAGACTCAGTCTCAACGTCAAGTAAGGCAAGGTTTGATGTCAATGTGTCTGACAAAGACATCATGTTCTACGAAGGACTGGATGCACTCAAGCGTCAGTTAGCTCACTTAGAGTTTGAGCAAATGGTGGTAGTGACGAGCGACTTGGGCCAGCTTATTCACGAAGCGATTCCAGAGCGAGAAGAGGTAGAAACCATCGCGACCGACTCAGAGGCAAACCAAGGTCATGCTCGCCCTGAACTTTCCGTTGAGTATGTAGCGCCGGAAAATGACATTGAGAAAGAAGTCATTGCTGTGTGGCAGTCTGTTTTGGGAATTTCAGGGATAGGAATCGATGACAACTTTGTTGAACTTGGAGGCAACTCTCTGCTTGCGGTGCAAATTGTCTCCAAAGTATCGGCCAAGTTCGAAGTCGATATCCGAGTGGATCTTTTCTATCAAGACCAAACCGTAAGAGGGCTTGCTGGATTAGTCATTCAAGCTTTCGAGTCACTATTAGAAAGTGAGTAAAAATGATGCCCGAGCAAAGCTTGGGCATCACATGAATTTTTGGCTGCTTTCGTGAGCAGCCTAATCGACCAAATACGATAGGGGCATGGCTGTGACGACTAAAACACATAAAATTTTGCAATCAATGGGGATTGAAGAGCTCAAAAGACTTGCTAGAGAGAAAAAAAATAGCAAAGCACAGCTCACAAAAGCGAATCCAACATCGGATAACAATCGAAAGATCTTTCCTTTGACTGATGCACAAAAGAGTATTTGGGCGTTAGAGCAGTACCAAAAAGGTAACAAAGCTTACAACAATCCGCTTGCGGTTACTTGTCACATTGACCATGAATTTAGCCCCGATCGTCTTCAAGACACATTAAACAAAATGGCCGATCGCCATAATATATTTCGAACTAAGATCCGAATTGTTGACAACGAGCCGTGCCAATATATTGATGACAAAGTGACGATGGATGCTGGCTTTGATGATATTTCGTCTATGCCTGAAGAGGAAAAACACTATTGGATCATGCAGGTGGCAAAAGAAGAAGGATGTAAATCTTTTGACCTAGAAAATGGGCCATTATTTCGCTGGAGAATGGTGAAGACACAGCCTGGTGAATACGTCGTCATGCTGACCTTTCATCACATTATTTCCGATGGCTGGACGGTCAGTTTATGCTTTTTGGAGTTCATGAAAACCTATTTTGGGCATGGTAATGAACAAGCGCCTCAATTTACGGAATATGCGCTAGACCAAAGCCTCTATTTTGAGCAAGGAAAATACCAAAAGGGTATTGAATACTGGAGTGATAAGCTAAGCGGAGCAGAAGGGATTCTTGATATTGCCACGGATCATCCTCGCCCCGATATCATGAGCTTTGCAGGCAGTTATGTCAGCAAGTTTCTTAGTGGAGACGTTTGCCAAAAGCTTCAATCGGTTGCTGCCAAGCAAGGTGCGACCACTTTTCATGTAATGCTGGCAGCCTACCAACTGCTCTTACACAAATACAGTGGTCAACAAGACATCATTGTTGGTGTTCCTTTCGCTAATCGTCTGGATGCTAAAACGCAAGATATGTTGGGGCTTTTCATGAATACCCTGCCACTGCGTTTTCAATTAGATAGTCACACGAGCTTAGCATCTGTTGTTGAAGCTGCGAAAAAAGAAAGCTCGCAGGCAATGACACATCAGGATGTGCCCTTTAATCGTATCCTTGAGGCTATTGATCATCCACGTGAATTAGCAATCAACCCACTGTATCAAGCCGTGTTAAGTTACCAAGTCTACCCACATTCACGTGGACAAAAAGGATTTAGCTATACGCCATTAAAGGTCGATTATGGTGTCGCCAAATTGGATCTAAATCTATGGTTAGAGGAAGACGGAGAAGGTTTAGTTTGCACCATTAATTATGATACGGCTCTATTTGAACGCGCGACAATAGAAAAAATGCTCGATGGTCTAAATACAATTCTTGCTGCTATTGTAGAAACGCCAGATAAGACAATTGCTGATTTGTCTTTGCTGACTCAGAGTGAAGAGCAGCAACTACTTGAAAACTGCGCTGCTAAAGAGCAGACGTCACTACAGCCGATCCACCTTAACTTTGAGCATAATGCAGAAAATTTCCCCGATGATATTGCGCTGCGCTGCGCTGCGCTAATCGCACGCTTAGTTACCAAGAATTAAATCATTCAGCTAACCAGCTAGCGCAAAGGCTACTGTTAGAGGGGGTCAGCCTAGGTGAACCTGTTGCTATCGCGATGGATAAAAGTGAACTCAGCGTGGTTGCTATTTTGGCAATTCTCAAAGCGGGTGGCTGTTATCTTCCTATCGATATCAATTTGCCGGAGTCAAAAGTTGAGTACATCTTAAACGATGCAAAAGTTAACAACCTTGTATACGCAGGAAAGATCCCACAACACTTACAAGACCTTGCGCAGCGAACATCAGTAAGCTGGATCGATCTACTGGATGTACGAGAAGGCGATGAATTATCAAAGGAAAACCTGTTTACCAACCCTAACAGTGAGCGTCCAGCTTATATTATTTACACATCAGGCAGCACGGGCAAGCCAAAAGGTGTGTGCGTTTACCACTCGCAGATCAGTGCCTATTGTCAATCGGTTGCACCAGTATTGGCGCAATCTGAACAAGCTCGCTATGGAATGTTTTCTTCATTCTCAACTGATCTCGCTCATACCATGCTATTTCCTGCTCTTGTTGGGCGAGGAGAGCTGGTTATTATCACCAAAGAGATGTTAGAAAGCCCTGAAACACTGGTAGCTCACCTAAAAGACCATCCGATTGATTGCGCTAAAATAACCCCTACGCATCTTTCTGCCTTGTTGAATGTTGCCAATGCAAG
Organism: Vibrio aquimaris; assembly: GCF_009363415.1. Lineage (NCBI taxonomy): Bacteria > Pseudomonadati > Pseudomonadota > Gammaproteobacteria > Vibrionales > Vibrionaceae > Vibrio > Vibrio aquimaris. The sequence goes on from NZ_CP045351.1 coordinate 1,119,814, forward strand.
GGATCTGTTACCCAAAAGCACTCTAGTTCTTGGAGGAGAAGCCTTACCTGCTTCCTTGGTGAAAAAAGTCAAAACCTTAAGGCCGGACTGCCGCCTTGTGAACCACTACGGGCCAACAGAATGTACTGTTGGGGTGACCACATATTTATTACCAAATGAGTTAACCCAATTAGACGCTAAGTTTGTTCCAATCGGTCAGCCTTTAAACGGCAATCATGTATTGATTTTGGATGCGAACCAGCAGCTTGTGCCCTCGGGTTTGGTGGGTGAAATTTGTATTGGGGGCCGACAAATTGCAAGCGGGTACATAGGTGAATCTAACATCAGTCAACGTCAGTTTATCGACCACCCATATCTAGCGGGAGAGCGCTTGTACCGCACAGGAGATAAAGGTCGATTCAACAGCCATGGCGATCTTGAGTATCTTGGCCGGTTGGATAGGCAAGTAAAGGTCAGAGGCTTTAGGGTCGAACTCGGCGAAATTGAAAAAACCATTAGTGAGCAAGATTGTGTTGAGAGTGCGGCCGTGATTCAAAAGCATCAAGATCAGCTAAGTCAATTGATCGCCTATGTGAGCTGTTCTCCACAGCAAACCAATAGCGAAACTCAATCAATCATTAAGCAGCAAGTTGAAAAAAGTTTGCCTGCTTATATGCATCCTGAGAGCTGGGTTTGGCTTGAGTCTATGCCCATGACAGCCAGTGGAAAGATAAACTACCGACAGTTGCCTGAAGAGTCGATAAATAATAAAGGTAACAATGCAGTAGAGCCCAAAAATGATATGGAGGTGCGTTTACGGGCCATTTACCACAGGGTGTTAAGCCGCGATATTGTGAGCACGGAAACCAAGTTTCTTGATCTTGGCGGCAACTCGATCAGTGCTTTGAAACTTCTGATTGAAGTGAATAAAGCATTTTCCATGGCAATGACCTTAGGCGAGTTTTTTGCACACAGCAGCATAGTCGAGCTAGCCATGTACATCGAGCAATATTCGGAAAGTACTGGCGGGCGTCAATCTTTAGTGCTTTTAAACAAAGGCAGTTCAGAGACCCATCCGAGCTTGGTTTTAGTCCATCCGGCTGGTGGAAATGTACTGTGCTATGACGAGTTTACTCGCGGCTTAGATGAGCGTTATCCTGTTTATGGTATTCAAGTGTCAGACTTTAGCACTGTGGCTGAATACAATCATGAATTGTCTCGTTTGGCTGAACATTACGTAGAGCAATTGGGCACGCTGTCTCAGCATTCTGATCTTATTATTGGTGGATGGTCTTTAGGTGCAACGATAGCGTTTGAAATGGCTTGTCAGATTGAGCAGCTTACGGGTAATCAACCCAAAGTTTTGGTGTTTGATCAGCCAGCGCCTCAAGTGACTGTTGATGATAGTGCAATAATGCAAGAGCATGAAAGGCTGGCCTATTTTGCGCACAAAGTAGAGCGGTTTACTGGAGTATCATTTAATACTTCAGGTCCCCAATTGGCTGCCATGTCCGATATTGCGAGAAGCCATGTGTTTCTCGATGGCTTTCGCCGTGCCCAAATGGTACCAGACAATATCAGCGCGGAAGACTTTCAATATTTTCTGACTATCTTACAAGCGCACATGACAGCAACCGATCAATATCAAGGACGTGTGTATGGTGGACAAGTGATTGTTGCAGAGGCGCAAGAGATATTACCCGGCCGTATCCGCTTGAGTGAAAAGGGACTGGGCTGGCAAGCCTTTAGCCAGCAGCCTGTGAGTGTCATTCCAGCATTGGGCGATCATATCTCTATGATGAATGCTCCATTCGTGACTCAATTGGCACATGGCCTGCAGGAGACCCAAATTTGACCAGTATTGCTACGGCGACGCAGGAGAATGAAGTCGTTGTTTCAAACAAGGAATGGTGGGCGATAGTTGGCGGTCTTATCGGTGGCTTTATGGCCATATTGGATATTCAGATCACCAACTCATCGATGAAAGTCATACAAGGGGCGTTGTCTGCCTCCTTGGATGATGCTTCTTGGTTGATGACTTCATACTTTACGGCCGAAATCGTAGCGATTCCACTGTGTGGGTGGTTATCTCAAGCTTTGGGGACAGGGCGATACTCTCTATGGTGTATTGGTGGGTTTCTTTTCTCCTCGCTACTTTGCTCTATGGCGTGGAATCTTGAATCCATGATTGTATTTCGGGCTATGCAAGGTTTTTGCGGCGGGGCGCTTATTCCTTTATCGTTTCGGCTCATTATTGAAATTCTGCCACAAGAGAAAAGGCCGATGGGGATGTCGCTATTTAGTATTATTGCGACGTTTGCGCCAGCGATTGGACCTGCCGTCGGTGGCTGGCTTACCGAGCACTTCTCATGGCATGCGATTTTTTACGTCAATGTCTTCCCCTCAGTATTGGCTTGGGTGTTGATTCAGCGCTCTATGAAACACCCCATCATTGATTGGAAAATTATTCGCCAAGGTGACTATTTGGGCGTCGTGACTGTGATGGTTTTTCTTGGCACCTTAGAAGTTATCTTGGAAAAAGGTGGAGATGAAAACTGGTTCGATTCAAGGATGATTTGCATTTTAACCTTTATTTCGGCCATCAGTTTTATTGTCTTTGTGTACGATCAGATAGTATGTCGTCATCCACTAATCAATATTCGTTTGTTTAGGGATCAGCAATATACTCATGCCTTATTGATTTTTGCCATGTTGGGGTCGGCGATTTACGGCACCTTATTTCTGGTGCCTTATTACCTCACCATGATTCATGATTACAACGCAACAGAAATAGGTCATGTGGTGATTTGGATGGGGCTACCGCAGCTGGTGATTTTACCATTCATTCCCTATCTGATTCGTCGATACAATCCTAAGTATCTTATCTTCATCGGCTTTATGGGATTAGCCATCAGCTCATTTATGGATTGTTTCATGAGCGCCGATTTTGCAGGGCCGCAGATGATTGCTTCCATGTTGGTAAGAGCATTGGGTCAACCCTTTATCATGGTGCCTCTTTCTATGCTCGCGACGCAAAACATCAAAGCAGAAGATGCTGCATCCTCTGCGGTTTTGATTAACGTATTTCGCAGTATTGGCGGCTCGATGGGCACCGCAATATTGTCGACGTATTTCATCACTCGGATTGATTTTCACCTCGATGCGGTTAAATCCAGAGTCTCAATTGGTAGCCAAGAGTTTTACCACTATCTGGGCGATGTAAAAAATGTTCTTTTAAATCAGGGGCTACCGACAGATAACGAACACCTGCAGCAAACGGCCGTCAACATTCTTGGAGAAAGAATGGCTGTGCAGTCACAAATCATGGCATTTAACGATCTATTTATGATCATGGGTGTCATGATGCTGGCAACGGCAATTATGGTGTTGTGTTCAAACCGTGATTTTCGGCTTCAACTTAAGCAGGAGGAAGCAATATGAGTGATAAAAAGTCCATGGGGATCAGCAGCTATTTGTTATCTCGTGAAGCTCGCATGACGATTATTATCCCTATCCTTATATACAATATTGCTTTTTGGGTGTTGGGTGCTGGTTTAGCTTTAATCATCACGGCATGCTATTCAGCGGCGCTAGAGATGTTTAGTCGACGCACTGGCTCCTTGGCTATTATTGCGCTTATTTTAACGTCAGGTTGCGTTCACTATTTATATTTGCATGGCTACCGGTTTTTGGGAATTGGCGAAGAGAGCGTTTTACTGTCTGTGGGTGGTTCTCTCTCGGTTATTCTTGTGTTTGGTTTCTACTCCTTTATTGGCCGCCCTGTGGTGCGAACGCAAGCGGAAAATGCGCTTCCTCGTTTGACTCAGATGTCTGTATACGGCACGCCTAAATACGCTCGGGTATGGCAAGAGGTGTCTCTTGCTTGGATGTTTGCTTACGCAGTTAAAGCACTGCTTGTGGTTATGTTTGCAAGTGATCTACCAAATTATGCGGACTATTTTGTTTTTGTTGGCGCGTGGCCTCTGACCATCGCCATGATTTGTTTTAGTTTTTATTGGCCTAGCTTTCGCTTGGCGTCAGAAAAGTCAATCAAATCTTCAACAGGCGACTCATCACCGTAGAAGATTGATCGTTATGGGCAGACTTTACACATCATTGCTAACCAAAAACTCAAAGGGAAACAATATGAATAAATTAGTCAATCCGGCAATTGTTCTTGATAGCTATCCACAAGGTGCTATTGCTACGGATAACTTTCGTTTATCAAACAATCCACTCGGAGAGCTACAGGAAGGTGAATTTTTGGTTGAAAATTTATGGTTATCCTTGGATCCATACACTCGTCCTCGTCTGAATAAAACCACGGCTTATGTTGAACCCATTGGTTTAGGCAATGTCATTCAGGGTGAGACGATTGGTAAGGTAGTTGAAAGCAAAAGTTCAGAGTATCTGGTAGGAGACCTAGTAGGGACTTTTTCAGGTTGGCAGAAATATTATATCGCTCACGAAGACGAGCTCATGGTTAACCGCCTTCCTGATACACACTTATCACCCACTCTCTTTCTTGGCGTATCGGGCACACCTGGCCGCGCGGCCTATTTTGGTCTGTTTAAAATCGGCAAACCAAAAGCAGGTGAAACCATGGTCGTCTCTGCGGCATCAGGCGCGGTCGGTTCTGTTGCTGGGCAAATAGGAAAAATGCTTGGCTGTCGAGTGGTTGGCATTGCGGGGAGTGAAGAAAAGTGTCGTTATGTTGTCGATGAGCTTGGATTTGATGAGTGCGTAAACTACAAAGATGACAACTTTAGTGACGCGATTGCCAAGGCTTGCCCTGATGGGGTGGATGTTTATTTTGAAAATGTGGGCGGCCGAACGTCTTCAATTGTCGCTAGGCACCTCAATGAAGGGTCACGTGTTCCTATTTGTGGAAGTGCTGCTTTATACAACAAAGGTAAAGATGTGGACTCAAACACATTATCGCGTTTTTATTCGTCGTTACCCACAGCCCCAGAAAATCGTTTTTTCCTTGTGACAGAGTGGATGAATGACGCTGCTAGCGCGGTTCGTTGGTTAACCGATGCGGCTGAAGCTGGTCAAATTAAGTTTCGTGAAACCATAACCGATGGACTGGAAAATACGCCCCAAGCCTTTGTTGATTTGCTGGAAGGGAATCATTTCGGCAAACCATTAGTTAGGATTTAATTCTTTCGCCTTTTTTAATGAGTTGGTCATGTTATGAAAAAAATACTCAAGATAGTTATTCCGCTAATGACGTTAGTGATGATTGGTAGCGCTTATTGGTATTACTATGGGCGTTTTTTTCAAACCACAGATAACGCCTATGTACAAACCGATATTACTCACGTTAGCTCGCGGATTGATGCTGAGGTAGTAAAAATCTTTATTCATGATAACCAACGAGTTAAAAAAGGCGACGTATTGGCACTCCTTGACGACAGAGAATTAATCATAAAAAAACAGTTAGCAGAGGCCAATTTAGCTCAAAGTCGGGCAGAGCAATCTAATGCGGATGCCGCTTTCCAAATGCAGAAAAGTACCATTGAAGAATATCAGAGCAAGGTCATTTCTGCCAAAGCGAAATACCAATACTCACTGGAACAATATAAACGTTTCCAAGCGTTAGAAAAACAAAATTACATCTCTAAAGGGGAGCGAGATAATAGCGCTTCTGCTTACAAAGTGGACGAAGCGGCTTACTATGAAGCGCAAGCCAGTTTAAAAACGCAGCAAGACAAACTTTCTGTGCTAAAAAGTGAAATTGAACAAGCCAATGCGATGGTGATTCAAGCTGAAGCGAGTCTATCTCAAGCCAAGTTAGAGCTTGGCTATACACGTATCCTTGCCCCCATTGATGGCGTCATTAGCAATCGAAATTTACAAGTCGGTATGATGGTTCAACAAGGGCAGTCCATGGTCAGCATAGTGTCTGATCGCATTCCATGGGTGTTAGCCAATTTCAAAGAAACTCAGAAAGCGCGCATGCATAAAGGGCAACCAGTCAATGTCACTATTGATGCCTACCCCGGAAAGACATTTGCAGCAACCATTGATAGTCTTGCTCCGGCTACAGGTGCGACCTTTGCTCTGTTGCCACCAGATAATGCCACAGGCAACTTCACCAAGGTGGTTCAACGAGTGCCTGTTAAGATAATCTTTGACCATCCAGTTGAGATCGATAACGGTTTATCGGCGGTTGTGACCGTTGATACTCGCTGAACCTAATCAATCGCTTTAGTTGGCTTCTCGTTTTCTACTACTTATGACAATAGGTGGAAGATAATTCATGTCTTGACTAATTTCTCACAAACAAGGTAAGAAATGCTATAGCTTTGATTTGTAGGGAGTAGGCCGTGAGCAGTAAAGAAATATCAGCATATTATGATGCCACAGAAAACAGTAAGGTCAGAGAAGATCTACGCTATGCTGTTGACCTTGTACATGGAGAGCGCATCGCTATCGATTGCGGCTGTGGTGCGGGTTCAGATATTGCGTTTCTGCGGTCAAAAGGCTTCACTGTTTATGGCTTTGATGTAGAAGAAGAGTCCATAAAACGCTGTGCAAAGCGTTATGGCAGTGATGATAAAGTCTTTTTATCATGTAGTGACTTTAGCTCTTACATTTACCCTGAAGCTTCTTTGGTGGTTGCCGATGCAAGTTTGTTTTTTTGTCCTCCTAGCCAGTTTGAAAAAGTGTGGTCTGATATTTGTTGCTCGCTCAATCCAAATCAAGGCGTATTTTGTGGTTCCTTCTTGGGGCCTGAGGATACTATGGCGAGCGCACAATACGACAAAGAGGCATTTTGGCCAGAAGTTAATGTTTTTACTGAAGAAAAGCTAAAAGCAATATTTGCAGGCTTTAACGTTGAAAAGTGGCAAGAACACAGGGTTTCAGGACAAACCTCCGAGGGTGAACCACATAATTGGCACCTGTTTTCTGTGGTTGCAACGAAACAAAAACAATCATAGAAAATTTAAACCTTTTTTAAGTCTGGTAGATTAAGTTGGTGGCATGTGTCGGCCTTTTGTGTTGACTGTGATTCTAGATAAGTAGGGAGATGAAATGCGTATATTACTTGTTGAAGATGATCCTATGCTGGGTAACGCAATTACGGCCTCCCTTGCTAGGCATCATTACACCGCCGATTGGGTCACTTCTGGAGAAAGTGCTTTGCATGCACTCAAAGCCGATGATTTTCTTCTGATCATTCTTGATATTGGTCTACCAGGTATCAGTGGATTACAGGTACTAAAAGAGCTCAGAGACAAAGGGGATAAGACGCCGGTTTTGATTCTCAGTGCCCGAGATGAGTTAAATGATCGTGTTTATGGACTCAATCATGGTGCAGATGACTATTTGGTCAAACCCTTTCAGCTTGAAGAGTTACTGGCAAGAATGGGCGCTCTGATCAGACGTTCCGCAGGGATTGCAGATGATACTATTGTGGTGGGAGACGTATCTGTGTCTGTCAATTCTCACAAGGTTGCGGTGGCGGGGAAGGGGATCAATCTAACACCTAATGAGTTTAAAATACTGCTGTATCTCATCACTAATGCAGGTCGGGTGCTGAGTAAAACCCAAATATTACAGAACATGCATGGCTGGGACGAAAGTGCAGGGCTCAATTCTATCGAAGTTCATATTCACAATTTAAGAAAAAAAATGCCTAAAGATACGATAAAAAATATTCGTGGCGTTGGTTATATTGTTCAGTAAAAGCATGAAGTTAAAATCAATAAAGCGCCGCGTTGCAACCGTTAGTGTTGAGCTGTGCTTGGCGGTGATCACTGTCTCCATCATCTGGGTTTACTTTGACACCTCAAAAGCAATCAATGATGTTAATGACGCGCGCCTTGAAGATTTGAGCGAGAGTTTTTTGAAGGTGCTGGTCATGACTGACCCTTCGGTTTTGGGCGAGAATCAAGACATGGCGCCAGAAGACATGTTAGCTCAAATCACAAGTAAAACGTCACCAGAGGACAAGCTTGAGCAGTGGTCATCAGAAAAGCTGCTTAAAGATGATTTTGCATATTTGTTGCTAAACCGACAGGGTAGCGTATTGGCTAATTCGGCTAACGCGCCACCTGTCGATTTAGACTTGATGCGTCGACCCGGTCTCAACGACATAAAAGACCATCAAAAGGGCAATACATGGCGCGGGGTTACTATGGTGTTAACCCAACCCAAAAGCGGCGAATTACTCTGGTTATGGCTCGGAGAGGACAAACAGCTACGCGGTAAGATTGAAAACAAAATCGCAATGCCAGCCATTGTTCCCTTGCTGGTGACCACTCCACTTTTATGTGTGCTATTAGTGCTGTTTACCTACCATTTGTTTGCTCCTATCAGTCGTCTTGAAAAGGAAATATCTGAGAAGTCGATAGACAATCTGTCTCACGTCAACATCTCTGATGTCCCTACCGAGATTGACGGCTTAGTAAAGCGTTTAAATTTCTTATTTGATCAGGTCGATGCGGCTTGGCAAAGAGAAAAACGTTTCAATCAAGATGCTGCGCATGAACTTCGCACGCCACTGGCAGTAATAAAACTCAACGCCCAGAATGCCCTTAAAACAGACAATGCAGTAGAAAAAAACCACGATCTCGCCCAAATAGAAGAAAGTATTGTTCGTTCAGAAAGGACAATTGAACAGCTTCTCACTTTAGCCAAGGTAGAAAGTGGGTTGACGGTAGATCTCGACAAGCCCGTTGATGTGGTCGCTTTGTTACGCAGTGTTATCGCCGAGCTGGTGCCGCTGGCACTTAAACAAAATCAGGAGATGATGCTGGATGCTGAGTTCGAATCTTGTGTCATACAAGGAAATGATATCTTTTTAAATTGCCTTTTTCGAAACTTGATTGATAACGCGATTCGCTATTCAGGAGATGGCACTAGCATATGGGCAGAAATTGTTCCAAGCCATGATAGCGTGCAAATCATCATATCTGATAGCGGCCGCGGGATGAGTGAACAAGATATAGAACGTATTTTTGATCGTTTTTACCGAGCCAGAGAAACGCAAAATAAGGTACAAGGCGCCGGATTAGGTATGGCGATTGTAGAGCGGGTTATTACCTTGCACAATGGCACTATCATAATACAAGCGCAGCACCCGGGTCTGGCTTTTATCATTACTTTGCCCTTTCAGCGCAGTGAAACTCAAACATTAACAACCGAAACCTAGAAAAGCCCAATAAGTTAATGTTTTACTCCTGAGTCATTAATACAAATAGCGCTTCACTTAGCTTGAACATCCACTACGCATAGTGTTTAATACGTGCCCCATTTTATTTGATGCTTTGGAGCTTGTGTATGGCGGTAGGATTTGATTATGGAACAGCAAACTGCTCAGTGTCAGAGTTTATCAATACAGAAATTATTCAAGTCCCTCTCACAAAGGAAGGGTGCTATCTTCCTTCAACCTTATCGGCACCCAATACTGAGTCGGTATCTGAATACCTTTTTAAATGCAAAGGCATTAAGCCCGAAGGTGAAGTAGGAGAAGCGCTGCTCAGAAGAGCAATTAAGCACAATAAAGAAGAGGGTTTAGTTATTCATCCAGAGGATGTTCAATTTGGAGATCAAGCCTTCGATTCATATCTTGCCGATCCAAGAGATACCTACTTTGTAAAATCACCCAAATCCTTTCTAGGCGTCATGGGCCTGCGTGATGGCCAGCTGACTTTTTTTGAAGACTTGGTGTGCGCCATGATGGTTAACATCAAAATTCAGACAGAGAATTACTTGCAAAAAAGTGTCACTCAAGCGGTCATTGGCCGACCTGTGAACTTCCTTGGCCGAGGTGGGCAGGATTCCAACAAGCAAGCTGAAGGTATTTTGCGTAGAGCCGCTGGTCGTGCTGGGTTTAAAGAGGTTGAATTTCAATTTGAGCCACTTGCGGCGGGAATTGATTACGAAGCAAACTTAACCAGTGACAAGAACGTACTGGTAGTCGATATTGGGGGCGGGACAACAGACTGCTCTTTTGTTCAAATGGGGCCGAGTTGGCGTGACAAACATGACAGAAGTGACTCACTCATTGCTCACACAGGGCAGAGAGTAGGGGGCAATGATCTTGACATCTACACTGCGTTTAAATGTTTTATGCATGAATTTGGTATGGGATCGCCCAATACTATGGGTTTGGATGTGCCTATCACCCAATTTTGGAACCCTATCGCCATTAATGACGTTCAAGCTCAAAGGCAGTTTTATTCTCAAGAGAATTACAAACAGCTTAAGTTGCTGTCAAAGCAAGTATCTGAGAATCACAACTTGCTACGTTTGTTAGAGGTTCATCAAGGAACACTTGGCTACGCCATTGTGCGTGAAGCTGAGCAAGCAAAGATATCTTTATCGAATCAGACGTCCTGCCGCGCCGAAATACAGTTAATTAAAGAAATGCTTTGTTGTGATATTACACGCGGACAAGTCGAGCAAGCTTTATCAACCCCAATCGAAAAGATGACGGCTTTAGTTACCGAAGCGATTAAACAAGGCAGCACAAATCCGGATGTTATATATTTGACCGGAGGCTCGGCGCGCTCGCCAATTATTACCAAAGCGATCGAATCCATGGTTCCGAATACTCCAGTGGTTGGAAAAGACTATTTTGGTTCTGTGACAGCAGGGCTAGCTCGCTGGGCTGCGTTAATTTTTAAATAGTGAAGAGTTTTGCGCGTTTTGACTGAATCAACAAGATAAATGCGCACTCTCTTTCAACCGATTTGGCGAGTGAATTATTTACTTCTAAGACGCAAGGATACTCTGTTTTTGTAGATATAACGCGCAAGTATGACAATCAAATAATTATTCATGATATTTGCAGTCATGAAAGTTTAGACGCCCAACTCAATCTGTTTGAAGGTGGTTTTTCGCCGGAGATTTCTGTTGAGCCGCAGGCAATGACACACGATCTGAAAACATGGTTGTCCAGTCATGAATTTTAACTCGATTATGAACATGAATTTCTCGAATTAGAGGTATCCAAATATACCAAGCCTGCTGTGATGTCAGAGCATGTATCCGTTGAGCGCTGGGACCATAATCATGTCGATGAATTCTTAGCTTTGCTTAAAACGTCAGGTTTAGAGTGTAGCGATGACATATGGGCAAAGAAACGCTCGCTGTATTGTACGGAGACGTTTCGTTGATATGTAGCAACAATAAACGGTAAGCCTTGTGCTTGGGCAACAAGCTTTATTGACAACGAGTATGCAATATTAGCCAATGCCTATACGCAAGAGGCTTATCGCTCGAATGGCTGTCAAACCGCTTTATTGAGAGCTCGAATTGAAGAGGCAATAGGTTTCGGTGTTAAGGTAATTCTGACCGATGTTATGCCAAACAGTATTAGTAGCAAAAATTGTAAATCTGTGGGCTTTACCAGCTCTGGCACACGAAGTGTTTGGTGTAAAGATTAAAGCAGAACAAGATTGGTTAGAGCTACAAGGTTAGTGTAGGGCTCAAGAACAGACAAAATACAGTTGGGCCTTTCTCCTTCGCTGTTTAGTCTAGCCAATTATATTCTGCTATGAACAGAGCGCCAGTGTATTAATGGATACTAAATGCAAATTATCGAGAAAAGTAGAAACCTAGATTTGGATGAGTTTTTATCTCAGCCCTTATATGCTTTTTTAGCAAGTGAGTCACAGGATGGACCTTGTTGTTCACCGGTCTGGTTCTTGTGGGAAGATGGGAAAATTTGGATCATCTCTGTAAAAGGTGACTCCTTCTCTAAAAGAGTGGCGCAGCAGCCCAAAAGCGCCATCAGTATTGTTGATTGGGATAGGGCATCGGGTAAATCTATCCATGCGGGTTTGAGAGGCATTGCAAATGTTCACGAGTTTGACTCTTCGCGTGCTGAACGTTTGTTGAATAAGTATCTTGGTAACGACAAATCAAAATGGAATGCACGTTTTATCGACTTTCAGTCTAATTCTGAGAATGTCTTTGTATGCTTTGAACCTGAAAAAGTCGTATTGCGTGACCAATCTTATTAAAGTAAAGCCTTGTAAACACCCCTAAGCTGCGCCTTTGGACTTGGTATGAGTGTTAAAAACATTTCAATGATCTTTTCTCGAATTTAAACGGACTATTGATGCTCGCTATTCCCTTACCATTTGTCGCATCCTTGCTGTTATTTATAGCCGGTGTGGTGCTTCGATGCCGTTACCCACAAACGAGTCAAAAACCATTCCGGTTTATCATGCTGTGTGTATTAATGATGATGGTAGTAGGGCTGAGATGGACGCTAGATATTACCTTGGTTCGCTTCCTACAACCTGTTCTTAGCGCAAATGTGCCAGTCGCGGCTTGGCTCTGTTTTGCAGGAGCTCATCGGAGTATATCTAATACTCAGTTACATTGGTTAGGTCCGTTTGCGGTTTTTATTGGCTCATTTTTTTATCACCATATCTGGGTTGGTACCGTCGATGTTTTGCTGATCTTACTCTATCTCGGCTATGGTAGTGTGTTGCTAAAGTCGTCGTTTAGTGTGCCGGAAAATGTTCGGCTAACTGACATATCGAAAGTGGTCGTTGCCCAGTGGGTTGCGGGTGGACTTCTGCTGTTTTCTGCTTTGGTTGATGGCGTGCTCTCTTATGATATCTTGCTACTAAATGCGCAGCACACGAGTTGGATACTCTCGGCTGGTTATCTTGTGCTTATTCCAGCTATTGTTGCGGCAGTGGTGGTTGTTAGTCTAAGTACAACCTCCACGAGCGAATACAAGCAGCCTCAAGCTGAGCCTTCCATGTTATACGGTTTTCCTGAGCAAGCGGATATGCCAGCCAATTCAGTGAAAGGCTTGGATGAAGACAAAGCTGAAGAAACTACGCAGATCATGACTAGGTTTGATGCATTGATGAGAGAGCAACAAGTATTTAAAGACCCAGATCTGTCTCTTAATCGGTTAGCGCGAAAGTTAGGTATTCCGGCCCGAAAAATATCGGCAGCGGTTAATCAAACTCACAAGCAAAACATCTCGAAGGTCATCAATGCTTATCGAATTGAACATGCGAAGACTCTGCTTAAGCAAAGTGATGAGTCAATAACGGATATCTTTCTTAGCTCGGGCTTTCAAACCAAATCCAATTTTAATCGGGAATTTTCAAGGATAACTGGGCAAACTCCGAGTGAGTATCGAAGCTCGCCACAAGGATTAGATTGATTAGGGTTTGCTTGCTGTTTATCGGTTTAGAAAGTTAAGGATGTCATTTAATATCAATTGATGTAGCTCGCTGCGCGATGCACCCAAGCCATCTTTGCAAATAATGCCATCGCCTGATACCTCGTTTTCGAGCATAGCCTCTGCTCCGAGTTTACAGTCTTGCATAAAACTGAAATGGGCCGCTTTTTCATAGACTTTATAGCGTCTTGAATTCAGAGGCATGTGCTCAGCAATATAGCCAGACTCTAATGCCTGAGGCAGATCGCCGATATCGACGCCAGCCGCCAGTATTAAGCTTGGTACATTGATGTCTCTTAGACTCTTAATAGAAAAGCTTCGAGCGAGACCTAAATCCAGACTCACGATACGCTTGATTCGTGGATCTCGCAGCGCTTTATTGTGTGGTTCTGAAGTTTGGAGCTTTAATAACCCAAGCTCTTGAGACAGTCCACAGGTTCTTGGGTTAGGGTATAGTAGGCAATCAGCCTCAAACCTTGCCTTATCTAATTTCGCTCCAGCTAATAGCATCACTGTCCAGCCGCCCAATGAATGTCCGATCGCAGTAACATCGCTAGGGTTAGTAGAGGGTTTCCATTTGGTTGAGGTTAATAAGTAATCCAGAACGCGTGACACATCTCGTGGCCTTTCCCACCATTTCGCCGCTTGGATGGATGATTGGTCAAAAGAGGTAGTGCCCGGATGATCAGCGGCTGCTACTATGTAGCCGCGCTGAGCAAGCTTGGTTGCCAACCAGTTTTGGTTTCGCCAGTTTCCTCGGTAGCCGTGTGATAACAACACCACAGGAAATATGCCTGATTGGATATGGGCACCCTTTATAACTTGTGTTCCAACGAAAGCTGGGTTGTCACCAATTAAGGTTGTCGCTGAAACATCTTGTGTAGGATACCAAATGGCGATGTTTAGCGGCCGCTCAGAGTCATCGGTTAAGGTGATTTGCTTGAATCCAACACCAGAAGCGCTGACGGAAGCACAAAGAAAATATAAGGATGCAAGCAGTAAATATGTCCATTTCATAACTTTAGCTCCAATTGAATTGATTGGAGCTAATATGGACTAAAGCTAGGTATCACGAGACCTAAAACACGATCGAGGACGCCCTAGATCGTGTTTGACTACCGAATTTATCGTCTAAGTTTTGGTTGTTTGTCTCCCAGACTTTTCTATTAATCTTTATAAAAACAACTTTCCGAATTCGCGGTATTCTCAATAGGACAAGATTCCATATAAGGATCATGAGGTACGCAGAAGGTATAAGCGCCATCTGTTTCTGCACGAGTGCCTTTTACCCAATCATAAGACCAATTATTGTATACAGCATATCGACTTCCAGGCTCGTTGCTTTCTGCGCTCCATACATATCGTTCATGCATGGGCTCTTGATTTGAAGGCTTGGTGTTTTTGTCATTAAGATAATCAATGATTATTTGATAGGGTGGAAGCTCCCAACCGCTATTGGCACAGCGCCCAGATGCTTTAGAAAAATCCTCCCAATCTACGTAATACTCGTAGGCTCCATTTAGGAGAAAGTACTCGCTACATACCCATACTAAAGAACCATGAGAATTGATTTGCGAGCATTGCTTCTTCTTCACATTAGAATATGAGTTAGTGGACCATGTTTCCGAAAAGTAATCCGATGGCGGGATATAGGCATCATAATCTATCATGGAGCCAATTTTGTCACCTTGAGCCCATGACTTGCCGGTTTCGTCGGTACAGGCTTTGTTAACAGTATGGGTAACTTCGACATGTGGCATGGGTAATCCAGCGACACTGATCTGTTTGATATGCGTAGTTGTCGAGTTATCTACGCCAGAGCATTTTCCAAACCAATTAAAATCACCGCTCCAACTTCCTTTAATCGTCCAGCCTTTAGAGAAAGTGCCCATATAGCAATCGTCGCAGCCAATTTCTGGCTTTTTATCCAAGAAGTCACAGGTAAAATTGCCCGGCGTACTCCATGAATTGCACGAAAGACGTGTAGACGGTTGAAAAGCTTCCGATGCTTGTTCTTCAGGGCTCTGTGATTCATTTTCACTGGCAATTGCGATAGACGGGGCGAGCATCAAAGGTGCCCATAGCAAAGTAAGAAATTGACTGATTTTCATAGTTTACCACCTACCTAATTCGCCGACTTTTTGCCACTAAACTAATGTTCAATGCTTTGCGAAACACTCAATAACGATTTATTGACAATATTCCAAACTACATTAATTGAGTTAATAATCAATAAAAATTTAGCATGTATTGGTATGGAGTAAAACTCTATATGGGATGTATGTTCATGTTTTATCTTGAAACAATCTCCTAACATTATCCGCAAAACACCTCTTCTAGGACTATGTATTTCAGGCTGTAAAAGGCTTGAGCACTTCAAAAAAGCCATAGAACACTGCTTTAACTTCACCACTTGACACAAGATAAATGACTATTTATCTATTTATAGTGAATATATAGACAAAACTGATGCCCATGCCACACTATTGTTAAAATTGTTAATTTATTTGTTTACTATAGATTTGACTTATGTGATCACTATTGACTGAATTAACAGTAGGAGTGTGAGCTATGAGAACATCCAATACTTTTAAAGTTTTGATTCCATCCGTGCTTATTTCCGTTCTGTCTGCCGGTGCGCAAGCTAAGATTTATCCTGACCAGTTGGTCACTGACCAACTAGGTGAAGATGTCTGTCGTACTGGTTACCGCCCGATAGATCGCTTCGAAGCAAATGCACAAAAAGGCTACATTGTTTCTCGCATGGGTCAGTGGCAAATCACTGGCTTAAAAGATAACTGGGTAATTATGGGGCCTGGCTATCACGGTCGAATCAAGCAGGATACTCCCAATAGTACCACTTGGTGTTACCCTATTGATGCGGTGTCTGAAATTACTACTATGCCAAAGGCCTCCATTCCTGAGGGTGATGAGGTAGATATTCAGTATGCGTTGGTAACTGATCACGCTAACTTTGTGCGTCCATTGAGTTATCTCGCTCATTACCTTGGTTATGCTTGGGTTAGTGGCAACCATAGCCAATTTGTCGGCGAAGATATGGATGTCAGACGTGAAGGCGACGGTTGGGTGATTCAAGGCAATAAGGATGGCTCATGCGACGGCTACCGCTGTGATGAGAAAAGCAAAATCACAATCAATAACTTTGCGTACACTCTCAACGATAGCGACTTCTCCCACGGTGACATAACCGAATCTGATCGCGAGCTAGTAAAAACGGTGACGGCGATTGCTCGCAATAGAAGTGACATTGAACAGCAGGTGGTGGTGGATCTGTCATTGAACGAGTCAACCAATTGGTCTAAAACTGACACTTATGGGTTTGCTCAGTCGGTATCGACAGAAAATGAATTTGACTGGCCTTTGGTTGGAAAGACTAAGCTGTCGATTTCAATTGAAGCTAATCAGAGTTTCGCCAAAACTAATGGCGGCTCGACTAGCGAACAAGTGACGCTTCAAGCAAGACCAACTGTGCCTGCTAATTCTGAGATCCCAATTCGTGTCGAACTTTATCGGTCGAGCATCTCTTATCCATACAGTTTTGGCGCAAATATAAGCTATGATGTTGAATTTGATGGATTTTTACGTTGGAGTGGTAATGCTTGGCATTCTCGCCCAGATGACCGTCCTAACGTAAAACACACTTTTACTATGGGACGTGGTAGCGACAAATCAGCAGATATTCGTTATCAATGGGACCACCGTTATATTCCGGGTGAAGTCAAATGGTGGGATTGGAGCTGGGCTATCACTGAAAATGGCTTAGAAAATATGCAAACTGTGGTAGGAGAAAGCCTACGTCCATTTTACTCTCGTGTTTCTGGTGACTTTAATGCGGAATCACAATTTGCTGGCACGATAGAAATTGGTCAAGCCACACCGATAAGTAATCGCGTTAAGCGCTCAGCGGAACCTCTGGTCAGTGAGCAAGTTGGTGATGTCGAAATCACAACTAACTTTGATGCACAAGAACTAGAAGAACTTGGCTTTAGTGACGCTCATCTAAGCATTACACCTGCCGAATAATCTGGCTACCGCACTAAACCTGAACTCCAGCTTCATTGGCAGATGTCAGTACTAACAGAGCAGCTTAGCTGCTCTGTTTATTTGATTTGGGCTTAATAAAAGCAAAAAGGTGAACCAATTGGTTCACCTTAGATTTAAGCAACTATAGATTGCGATATATTGAATATCTTATGCTTCTGCACGGCGGTCGCGATTATGACCACGCTCACCGCGATAGTTTCCGCGATTATCGCCACCACGGTTGCGATCGAATCGGCGTTCTCCGTCACGGCGTCCACCTTCACGGTTACCACGGAAGTTGCCTTCACGACGGCCACCTTCGCGATTACCACGGAAACCACCATCGCGACGTCCGCCATCACGACCGCGACCTGAGTCACGACGTCCACGAGGCTCACGGAAATCGTCAAAGTCACACACCACAGCATCGACCTGCTTTTGGCGGATACGTAGTTTACGCAGTTTACCTGCAGTTTCAGAAGGCATTGCTTTAGGTAGCTGGACGTAAGTTTCACCTTGTGCAAGTTTGATAGCGCCGATTGAGCCTTTGGTCAGACCAAGCTCATTGGCTAATGCACCAACAATATCTTTAACCTGAACGCCTTGCTCACGGCCAACTTGAAGTTGGTAGGTATCCCAATCTTGATTGCTAGAGCTACGGTCTCTACCACGACCATCTCTACCGCCTTCGCGACGCTCTTTACGGCGCTGTTTGTCGCGTTCGATTGCTTGGATCATAGGATCTTCGCCAATGTAAAACAATGGACGCTTACCTTGTTGACGTTTAAGTAAGATTGAAGCCAGTGTGGTTGCGTCTAGCTCTAACGTCTCTTGAAGCTTTTCTACTAGCTCAGTGAATTTTTCTAGAGATTTATGCTCTTTATCTTGCTCAAGTTCAGCACCTAGCTTAACTAAGCGAGCTTCTGCTACTTTATCGCGCAGTGGAAGTTGGATCTCTTCCATCGATGATTTAGTCACACGTTCGATAGTACGAAGCATGCGGATCTGATTGGTGCGAACTAAAAGGATCGCTTTACCTTTACGTCCTGCACGACCTGTACGGCCAATCCTGTGAATGTAAGACTCTACATCAAAAGGAATATCGTAGTTAAATACGTGAGTGATTCTTGGAACGTCTAGGCCACGAGCAACAACATCTGTTGCAACAAGAATATCGATCACACCCTGTTTGATATGATCAACAGTACGCTCACGTAGAGACTGTGGAATATCACCATGCAGCGCTGAAGCTTTAAAGCCGCGAGCACATAGCCAGTCTGCTAGGCGCTCTGTATCTTGACGAGTGCGAACGAATACAATAGACGCGTCAGTTTCTTCAGTTTCTAAAAGGCGAGACATTGCTTCATCTTTCTCGACACCTTTTACAACCCAGAATTGCTGCTCAACTTTATCTACAGTGTGATTTTTACCTGCGACATCAATTGTCACTGGCTCACGCAAAAAGCGCTCAACAATGTTTTTTAGCATTGGAGGCATAGTTGCAGAGAACAAAACACGCTGAGCAGACTCAGGAGCATGCTCCATGATTTCTGTAACGTCGTCGACGAAGCCCATGTTTAGCATTTCGTCTGCTTCGTCGAGAACAAATGTATGTACTTCGTCTAGATGCAAGCGTTCGCGGTTGATCAAGTCTTGAACACGACCTGGAGTACCAACAACAATGTGAGCACCATTCTTAAGCGCTCGCATTTGATCAACGATGGATGCGCCACCGTAGATCTCAAGAACTTTTAGACCGGATATATTTTGGCCTAGGTTTTTCATTTCTGCAGCAACTTGAATCGCTAGTTCGCGAGTTGGTGCAAGAACAATCGCCTGAGGTTTACGTTGAGCCAGATCTAGCTTGTTCAATAGTGGAAGTGAAAATGCTGCGGTTTTGCCAGTACCAGTCTGAGCTTTACCTAGTGCATCGGTGCCTTCCATTAGGTGAGGGATAGCAGCAGCTTGAATTGGGGTTGGTGATACAAAGCCCATTCCGTCTAGAGAAGAAAGAATAGCGTCATTTAGCGCTAAATCGCTAAACTGAATTACAGAATCTGTCATTGGGATCCTACTAAAATAAATGTCAACAAAAGGTCCCACGAGCTCTACCAATTCCATTACCAATCCAGTGAGTGCTGAATCCGTTCAGATGCGGATAAGTCGTAAATCGCATCAAGCCGCTAGGGACATATCTAAGGGGGGCGAATTATTCCTTAAAACCACAAAAAAATCCAGAAAAAATTGAAATACATCACAATTTTTTCCTAGCTTTAAGTGATTAAGAACAGAAGACTCCAGCGCTTTGTTCAATAGATAGATACCGGGCTACTTGGTGTTTGTTATTGATATACATAATAATTTAATAAAGTTCATATGAATTAGGTGGTCAATTTCTGCGATATACATTAAGGGCATTACCTAGTAAAATGCTATACACAAATTGGCTCGACTGGATGTGGTTGTGATGGGTTGATCCCTGCAATTGGTTTAATCAGCTGTAAATGTACTGGTTGATGCCATACATCCAGAAAATAAAACGAATTAGTTAAGAAGTTTGCATGTTCCAAGATAATCCCCTACTGGCTCAACTTAAGCAGCAGATACAAGAAAACCTTCCCAAGAAAGAAGGTACGATTAAAGCGACCGAGAAAGGCTATGGCTTTTTGGAGGTCGATAACAAAACGAGTGTCTTTATTCCGCCACCATACATGAAAAAATGTATGCATGGAGATAAGGTAAGAGCCATTATTCGTACCGAAAAAGAGCGCGAAGTTGCAGAGCCAGAAGCCCTATTGGAACAGGGCATTAACCGTTTTATCGGTCGAGTTAAGTGGTTTAAAGGCAAGTTAAACGTTAATCCTGATCATCCACAACTTAAAAAATTATCGCTTAAAGCTAAGGTCACAAAGGGCTTAAAGCGGGACGATTTGAAGGAAGGGGACTGGGTTGTTGCCCATCTAATCCAACACCCATTGGCTGACGATAATGGTTTTTTGGTCGAAATATCAGAAAAGATTACGGATGCCGATGACAAAATAGCGCCTTGGTGGGTGACACTAGCACAAAATGAATTACCCAATACCGAGCCTCCGGGCATAGAAAACTGGCAGATTGAGGATGACGCTGATCTAGAGCGTCTAGACATGACGCACTTGCCTTTTGTCACTATTGATGGTGCGTCGACTCGGGATATGGACGATGCTCTGTATGCTCAGAAGTTAGATGATGGAAGCTATGAGCTAACGATCGCGATTGCCGATCCTACTGCCTATATTACGCCAAGCTCTGAAATGGATAGAACTGCACGTCAACGTGGATTTACTATCTATTTGCCAGGGCGCAATATTCCTATGCTGCCAAGAGAGTTAGCTGATGACCTATGCTCTTTGGTAGAAAACGAGTTAAGACCTGCGCTTTGCTGTTCTGTTCACATTGGAGCTGACGGTGAACTAGGCGATGACGTTAAGTTTTTTGCAGCCACTGTGAAATCCCACGCGCGTCTAGTTTATGATCATGTTTCAGATTGGCTGGAAAACAGCGAGTCACAGTCATGGCAACCTGATAGCAGCACAGCTTCAGTGATAAACGCCCTTTATGAGTGTTCGCAGGCTCGAATTCAGTGGCGCGAGAAAAATGCCGTTGTTTTCCCAGATCGCCCAGACTACCGTTTTGAACTTAGCGAAGATAACGACGTTCTTGCTATTCACGCAGACATTCGTCGTAGTGCAAACAAAATAGTAGAAGAATGCATGATTACTGCAAATATTTGCGCAGGTAAAGTTCTTCAGTCTAGTTTCGATTCAGGCGTGTTCAATACCCATTCTGGTTTTAAACAGGATAAGCTGAGTGATGTTATCGATCTTATCAACAGCGAAAACAGCGAGCAGACCTTTACCATTGAGAGTATTTCTACATTGTCTGGCTTCTCTGAGCTTCGCCGTTGGTTAGCTAAGCAAGATACCAGTTATCTCGAACACCGTATTCGCAAGTATCAAGCGTATAGTGAAATTGGTAATCAAGCTCTACCTCATTATGCAATGGGGCTTGAATTGTATGCGACTTGGACCTCACCGATTCGTAAATATGGTGACATGGTCAACCATAGAATGCTGAAAGCTCATATTATGGGCAAAGCACCGGTTCAAACTGCTGATGGTGATCTTGGCGATGAATTAGCCCAGCACCGTAAACACCATAAAACGGCGGAGCGTAATGTCGCTGATTGGCTATATGTGCGCACTTTAGCGGAAGAACCAGCAGAAGGTACCCAATTTTATGGTGAAATTTTTGATGTCTCTCGAGCAGGGTTACGCGTTCGTTTACTCGAAAATGGTGCGGTTGCATTTATACCTGGTGCTCTAATATTGGCCAATAAAGAGCGTTTAAAATGTAATTCAGAGCTTGGATTAGTGTCTATTGACGATGAGATTGTTTACCGAGCGGGTGATGTCATTAAGCTTGTGCTAAATGAGGTAAATCAAGAAACTCGTAGCATTGTTGCTAAACCTGTCGAAGTATTTGCTGAGGCAAAAGAAGCCGATTAAAAAGAGACGGATAAGTAAGGGTTCATGACTTACTTATCCACTTCTCCGCATCACTGAGTCTACCCAAACACTGGTTTCGGACCTTTACCAATTTCTCGCTTAATCACCGTTAAATCAATGCTTTTCACAAAAATGTAACCTTACCTACATATTATGCCACCAGTGTATATCCTTTATTTGAATCGGAGATAGTTATGATTCGCACCATTTTCACTGTTTTATTAAGCGCATGTTTTAGTTTTAACCTAGCGGTAGCCAGTGAGGTCAATGTGTCAGGATCGACCTCAGTAGCGCGCGTAATGGATGTGTTGGCTGAAGACTTTCATCAAAGCCACCCTGAAACCTATATCGCAGTGCAGGGGATTGGTTCAACAGCAGGTATTACCTTATTGAAAAAAGGAGTCGCCGACATAGGTATGAGCTCTCGTTACTTGACAGAGAGCGAACAAGATGAATCTCTCACTGTCACTCCTTTGGCTTATGACGGCCTTGCTGTTGTTGTGAATAAATCCAATCCGATCAGTAATATCAGCCGAGAGCAGCTTTTTGACATATATAAGGGCAAGATAGTCAATTGGAGCTCAGTCGGTGGTCTTGATCAAAAAATTGCAGTGGTGACTCGTGAGGCTTCATCTGGTTCTAGGTACAGCTTCGAGAATCTTCTTGGGCTAACTAAGATAGTCAATGGTCGACAAGTTTCCTCAATCAGTCAAAATAATTTGGTCGTTAACAGTAATAGTATGGTGAAAACCTTAGTTAGCCATAACAAACAAGCGATAGGCTTTATCTCAACTGGTTCTGTAGATAGCTCGGTAAAAGCGATTAAGTTCGATGGAATAGAAGCGAGTACTCAAACTATAGCGACAAATAAATATGGCCTATCTCGACCTTTTTTGGTGCTGTATAAACGCTCTGAATTAGGCGAACAAGCGAAATCGTTTGTTGAATATTTGCAAGGAAAGCAAGCTAAGGGCCTAATCCGCGAATACGGATATACACCCATTAGCAAGTAGATAAGTTACGGGAGAGGGAACGCTGGTCCGTCTTTAAAAATGAAGCTGTATTACTGAGACAACAACGGCTCCAGGGCGTCTGACCCCTTCGATCTCAACCTTGATTTCACGTTCTATCTCCAAACCTTTTTTGATAGGTGTCACTTTAGATAGCTTGCTGACAGCGCGAACGCGGCTATTGGCTTTGACTGGATATGGAAAACGTACTTGGTTCAGACCAATGTTGACCACCATTTTGGCTGTTGGGAAAAGGGAATGATCTGGGTTGACACTGTCTGTGAGCTTTGGAAGCATAGCCAGAGTTAAAAAGCCATGTGCAATCGTTGTCTTGAAAGGTGACTCAAGTTCGGCACGCTCTGGATTGGTATGTATCCACTGCATATCTTCAGTGACTTCACCAAATTGATTAATACGTTGCTGCGAGATCTCCAGCCACTCGCCTGTATGAATCACTTGGCCAAGTTTCTCTTTAAGCTGATCGAAAAGTACCTGTGCTTCAGGTTTTAATTCAACGGGCTTATTCTCAACATCATTTGATGCGTTGGGTGTCTGGACCTCATCATTGACCGCTGGTTTTTGCATATCCCAAAAGCGTGCAAATAAATAGCGGTGGTTATTCGTCTTTTGTATAAACTCATCCCAATATTCACGCACGGCAGGAGACATCCACTGCATAAATTCGGATTGCGACTTTTCACCACGATGTTTGAATAGGTCTGCGACTTTCATAAAACCTCAGAAATCTGATATTAATATACGTCAACTTGTTAAGTTTGAATCACTTCACAATTGTGCGCAACGACTTTCGGGCGTACACATGTTTTCTCACTGTTGAATTGTGTTTACTTATCAGTCGCTTAGCAATAATACATTATTTTATTAGATAATTATCACTAGAGTATATACCCTATATAATCATCTTGTGTGAGAGCGAAAGCTACTCATTGCTCCGTCGCCCGCTGAGTACTTCGACAATCCATGGCCTAGACTACCAAACAAAACTCGTGCCAAGATAGGTTGAACCAAGCTATTCGCTTTATTTATCATACCTTAAGCTCTTTTCCTTTTTCATTGCATTGTCAATGCGGAAAGGAATGGTTTGGCTAAGGCGGCAATATTTGTTCCCCGTAGGCTAACGCAATGTTAAGGAGCTGGATAAACCATAGGGAAGTCTAGCATAGGGTGTTTTCCTATCATGCAGCGATAACCATACACCGACATAATCATCTCTGCGGATAAAGCGTCTTCGGGGGACGCATCGCAGGCTATGATACCTTCGTTGAGTATGACAAGACGATCAGAATATTGTGCCGCGAGATTTAAGTCGTGTAACACCACCACTACTGCCGTATTTTGCTCATCTGCCAGTTGTTTCATTTTGGACAACGTATTGTGCTGATGTGTGAGATCCAGGGCTGAAGTCGGTTCATCAAGCATTAATATTTTACGCTCCCCCGATTGCGCCAATTGCACGAGAACGCGAGCTAAGTGCACTCGCTGTTTCTCTCCTCCTGACAAAGATGGGTAGAGCCGTTCGGCAAGATGGAGGACGTCAGTCACCCTCATATAGTGTTGGGCAAGATCTCGCACTTCACTACTGACTAATGTTAAGGGAATTGCGCCTAGCTCGACGACCTCTTGCACAGAGAAAGGAAAAGTGAGCGTATTATGCTGTGGTAACATACCTAAATGTTTGGCTAATTCCTTAGCATTCCAGAGATTTTTTTCTTTACCAAAATAGGCTATGTCGGCGTTGGATTGTCTCTCACCACAAAGTACTTTTAGTAGCGTGCTTTTACCTGCACCATTTGGCCCTAACAGGGCGGTAACTTCGCCAGAACGTATTTCGAGACTTACATTGTTGAGGATCAGACGTGAGTCTACGCGTATGGAGACATTGTTTGCGCAAAGTGCATGACTATTCATTAAAAAATCTTTCCTCTTTGCTGGAATAGGAGGTAAATAAAAAATGGAGCGCCAATCATTGCGGTGACGATTCCAACCGGAAGTTCGGCCGGCGCAAGCACTGTACGTGAAATCATATCGGTTACCGTAAGAAGCAACGCGCCTAGGCAGGCTGATATTGGTACCAAGGAGCGATGATCGGGGCCACATAACATGCGGCCTAAATGAGGAATGATTAAACCGATAAAACCTATCATGCCAGACACACTAACGGCCACGCCAACCCCGATCGCAGTTAATAACATCAACAAACGCTTGAGCTTTTGTACTGGGATCCCCAGATGAGCAGCTTCCGCTTCACCCAAGAGTAAAGCGTTTAAAGGCATTGCATTGCGTGTGAAGCAGACTAGCAATAGGAAAAGAGTGGCGGCGCAAAGTAAAACACTGGTCCAACTGGCACCGGCTAGCGAGCCCATCTGCCACAATGAAATGTCTCGCAGCATCTGGTCGTTGGCAATAAAATTCATGTACCCAAGGCCCGCAAAAGATAGAGTAGTTATTGCTACACCCGCTAATAGCATGATGGTCACAGACGTACCTAATTTGTTAGTCCCTAATCGATATACAAAACCAGTGGCCACTATGGCCCCCAAAAATGCGAATAAGGGTACAGCAATGATATTAATAACATTCGGGTAGTCAGTGTTGTATTCAGAAAACAGGACGATCGCGATGGCCCCGCCCAGAGATGCGCCTGCAGAAACCCCTATAATGCCTGGTTCAGCGAGAGGGTTGCGAAACAACCCTTGGGTTATTGTGCCACAAATTGCCAATATCGCGCCGACAAGAATACACAGCAAGGTTCGTGGTAGACGAATTTCATGGATGACCATATGAATATGATCTGGAAGCTGATTTGAATGTGTTGCGACACTCATTAGACTATCCATGAAGCTGATATTCATGGGACCGACACTAATCGACCCGACAGCGGTAAGTAAAATAAATGAGCTTAAAACAATGAGTATTGAAGAAAGGGAGGTATGACGTAGCATAGTAAAGAGCTCTACTTCATTGTATTAAGTATTTTGTTTAAGCGCTCGGCCTCTGAAAGGCTTTTTAAACCCAAACCACCAACGATTGCGTGTCCATCGATTGGAATAATGTTTTTGGCTTTTCCGGCTGGTGTCGCAGCAAGGAGAGGCATTTTGTCAAAAATTGTCTCTATCCCGCCGATCTTATCCAGGCTTCGGCCACTGACTAATATGATGTCAGGCTGCATCTCTAACATTGATTCTGTAGAGAGCGGCTTATACGAATCAATTTTTTGCGCTGCTGGGTTTAAACCACCAGCTAATTGAATGATTGCGTCTGGCACCGTGTTTGCGCCTGCAACATTTGCAGGCCGACCCTCATGTACGAGAAGAAACAACACTTTTTGCTTTCGTTGCAATGTTGAGCGATTTGTCTCTAGCGCTTGAATGGTTTTTTGTATGTTGGTTTTTAGGGCTTGTGCTTTCTTTTCACTGTGAGTGATCGAGGCAATGTCATCGATGCGTTCTAATAAGCCTTCAGGTGTGGGCGATGAATTGATCACATCAACACTGACTCCTGCATTGGATATTTGGTCTAACACATTTTGGGGACCCATTTCATTAGAGCCAATAACAAGGGTTGGATTAAGAGCAAGTAGGCCCTCTGCGGAAAGGTTTCTGTGATAGCCGATTTTGGGCAGTTGATTTTCTGATGGCACTTCGCTAGTGATATCTACTGCTACGATTTGGTCTTGTTTATCAAGTGCGATCAGTAATTCGGTGACAGCACTACCGGTACTAATTATTCTGTCACTTGCTGATGTTGATGCTGTAATAAGAAATAGGGAAAGCGTAGTGACGCCTTTAGCAATGATAGATTTTAGCATAGCTTGACCTTAGTGTTTTGTTTCTTGGGTAAGTAACTGGGTGGCTTGAATATTATTTTCTTGCAGAAAGGCAAGTAACTTTACTAGATGCTGCACATCTGCCGTTTTTTCCGCTCCTATAACGATAGACTTTTGATTAGATTGATATGCCTGCTTCACTGCATGAGAGAAGGACTCCCAGTCTGAATACTCTTGACTATTTAGTGCCCAGTAAGGCTCTGTTGGTAAAATGTTCAGTGTGATTACTTGGTTTTCTATACTCGATGTCATTGGTGAGTCTGTAGTTGGTAAGCTGACCTCCAGAGAGTCAAGCTTGACCGCTGCGGTTAGCATCAAAAAAACCATAACAATAAAAATAATGTCTAATAAAGGTGTTAAATCCGGTGTTAAGCTCACGGGATTCGATTGTCGATTCACTTTGATCATGGTATCGCCTCATGAGAGACTGGGGATGGTTGAGTTTTTGCTTGTTGAAATTCGACCCCCTCTAGCCAGAGGTTAGTAAAATTGAGAGTATGCTCTAGCTTAGCCATGACCTTGTCTGCCCAAAGACCAAGTAGCTGAGCACTCGCGATCGCTGGCAAGGCAATGAATAGGCCTGCCGCCGTTGTTCGCATTGCGATACCTAGGCCATCGGCTAAGTCATTTGGAGTAATGTTACCTGATGATGTTGCAACACCTTTAAACATCTCTATCAGACCAAGTACAGTTCCGAGCAGCCCAATTAGAGGGCTTATCACGCCAATTAAGCCAAGAAGACGAAGGCCTGAGTTGAGTTGCAGACGTTTTTCTTCCAACCACATACCAGCGGTATCTTCGCGTAAAATTTTCGGATAACAATGATGTTGGAGCAAGATGGAAACGCCCTGATAGAGAGGTGGTCGGCGGTGAGAAAACTTTTCAGCAAGGCCAGTAATCTGTTGAACATTTGAAGGGGAGATTTGCTTAAGCTCGGCATGAATGCCTTTTCTTCCTCTACCAGAGCAGATACAAAGCTGCATGAGGCGTTCGAGTACAATCATTACTGTTGCGAATGAGCATAAGATCAGTGGCCATGTCATTAGGCCCAGTTGTTGCTGGAGGTAATTTATGTGTTCCATTGTTAATCCATATTGAAACGTACGGGAATTCTTACTCTATGAGCGATTTTCTGGCCGTTGATACTGTGTGGAGAAAACTTCCACTTCTTTATCGCCTTTAGTGCGGATTTGTCTAAAATAGTTTGGCCTGAAGAGGATATGAGTTGTTGAGACACTTGTTGGCCATCTTCGTCTAACCAAACTTCATAAGTGACCACGCCTGTTAATCCTCTCTTTCTCGCTAACCTAGGGTATATGGGTTGGACTGGCTTGGATATAAAACTTGGTTTGTTCACCAACACGGGTTTTGTGGTCGCGCCCTGATGAGAACTTGCAAGTTGAGGTTGGGTCATTTTTTCTTCGATAGGCTTATGAACTGTCTTGTCTGGCTCTTGTTGTTTTTGCGGTTTGTCTGATTGTTCGCTGACCTTTTTTTTAGCTGCAAGCATAGCGCTCTCTTTTTTATTAACAGAAGTGACCGCAGCTAACTGACTTTTGACATCATCAGTGACTTGTGAGGTTGATGATGAGTTTTGCTCTGTTTTGGGCCTAGCCTTCTCGCTCTTTTGGCTGTCAACAGAAGGAGATGTGAAATGAATAGAGACTGAAGAAGGTGTATTGCCTACAGGTATGACATAGGCTTTAGGCTCAAATTCCACTCCAAAAATCATACTATGGATAGCAATGGATAGACTACCCGCAATCACATACCTGTTTAAATGCATATCAGTGTTATGACAAAAATCATCAAGAGGTAAATTATCTAACAAGATGCAAATAATATCAATTATCAATTGCATTATCATTTCTGTAATTCTATGATTGCGTGAATTTTGTCACGCTAGTCTGTTACTGCGGTAAAAAGGCTTTCTCATCGATGTTCGAGGAATGTGTTTTACTGTTGTTAGCGGCTTGGTGCTATGAGGAATATATGCAGACATTGAAGGAAAAAGTGGCCGAATTGGTCTTTGAAGAGCCAGCGTTATTACCCGCAGAAATTGCTGATGTATTAAATGTTTCTGAATTTGAGGTTGTGAGCGCTTTACCGGATGACATGGTTGGTCTTGCTGGTGGGGAGCAAGCCCAATTCTATCTTGAAAAACTGGTTGGATTTGGCCCTGTGACGACTATTGTGCATTCCTTTGGTTCAATTTTTGAAGTAAAGGCACCTTTCCCAAAAGGTAAAATCGCAAGAGGTTATTATAACTTGATGGGAAAAAGTGGAGAGTTACATGGCCACTTAAAGCTAAGTAATGTAGTTAATATAGCTTTGGTTAGCAAACCTTTCAGAGGTCGCGAGAGTCACTACTTTGGTTTCTTCTGTGAAAAGGGGAACAACATATTCAAAGTGTATCTAGGTAGAAATGATCAAAGAGAGTTAATTCCTGAACAGGTAATCGCGTTTAGGCAGTGGCAACAAGACTTAAAGTAGTATCGATCGTAGAAAAATAAAAATCCGACAAATTAATCATCATAATAACAAGGAGATAATATATGGATGATCATGTTAAGCAAGAGCGTTTACAAGGACGCTTAGGGCCTGAGATCCAAGAGTTTCGTCAAAATTGTCTTACTCTTCAACTTGCTACTGTTGACGAACAAGGTCGGCCTAATGCCAGTTATGCGCCGTTTGTACAAAATGAATATGGGTATTTTGTATTGATATCTGACATTGCCCGTCACGCTCGTAACCTTCTTGTGAGCCCTAATGTTTCGATTATGATGATCGAAGATGAAGGACATTCCAAGCAACTTTTTGCTCGTAAACGCCTGACGTTTGATGCTACTGCAGTGGTAGTAGAAAGAGACACACCTTTATGGAATGATGTTATTACGCAAATGAACGAGCGATTTGGCGACATTATTGATAACTTAAGTCAATTACAGGACTTTATTCTATTTAAAATGCAACCTGAAAAGGGATTGTTTGTGAAGGGCTTTGGTCAGGCTTATCAAGTGTCTTGTGATGATCTTGTTGACTTTGTTCATTTGGAACAGGGGCATAAAAAAGTTCAGCAGTCTTAGCCCAAAGGAGCACATGAGGCTCCTTTTTTTTGCTTCTGCGTTTTATATCGATATGTTCTCGTTTTCAATGATCGAGATTACTCTGGAAAGTTGACACCAGCTTCCCTAAACAGTCTCTGGCACGCTTTTCCATCACTGTGGAATAGATGACAGCGATTGGCGGGTATATCAACAATGAAATTATTACCTACCTCTATGGCTAATGTATCTGGTTCGCGATATATAACATCTGCGTCGGCTGCGCCAATATGTAGGTAAACTTGAGTTTCATTTCCGAGTTTTTCGACGATGTTAACTTGTCCCTCAATTGAAGCATCGCCTTGACCACATGGCAGCAAATGCTCGGGTCTAACTCCCAGTGACATACGTGAACCTCGTGTGATGCTTGTTCCGTCAACTGGGATCCAAAATGCGGTGCCATTGGCAAGCTGAACCATGACTCTATTGTCTTCTACTGCTTCAATGAAAACACTAATAAAGTTCATCTTAGGTGAACCAATAAAACCAGCCACGAAACGATTACTTGGATAATGATAAAGCTCTAATGGCTTGCCAACTTGGGCAACATAACCGGCATCAAGAACGACAATTTTATCCGCCATTGTCATCGCTTCCACTTGATCATGTGTTACATAGATCATGGTACACCTTAGCTTTCGTTGCAGCTTGGTGATTTCTGAACGCATTTGTACCCGCAAGGCAGCATCTAAGTTGGATAAAGGTTCATCGAGTAGAAATACTTTAGGTTGTGACACCAGAGTTCGCCCGATAGCAACTCTTTGCCTTTGCCCGCCAGATAAAGCTTTGGGTTGTCGGTCGAGCAGATGACTGAGTTGGAGTACATCGGCTGCGTGTTCTACACGTTTATCAATTTCACTCTTATCTGCTTTACTGAGCTTGAGACCAAATGACATATTTTCATACAGATTTAAATGCGGATATAGAGCATAGGATTGAAAAACCATACCGACGCCACGTTTAGATGGCTCAATATGATTCATCAGTTTAGAGTCAATATAAAGCTCTCCTGATGTAATGTCTTCGAGGCCAGCAATACAGCGCAGTAACGTTGACTTACCGCATCCTGAAGGACCAACAAAAACAACAAACTCGCCTTCTTTTATGTCTAGGTCAACATTCTTTGAGATTAATACGTCGCCATAAGCCTTTGATACATTCTTTAATGTGACACTTGCCATCTCGCTTGTCCTTGATCAAAATTCTATCTTTTTATTGGGTTGCATATCAATTATCTGTGTGTGGTTATATTAAGCTGCAGCGATGGAAATCACCACATCAGACCCGCTAACGAAATCGCAATTTTGTGTCTGGATGTTACACGATTATTGCCTATTGCGGCGACTCTTGGCCATGTAATCCAGTTTTTAAACTTAGCTAGAAAAGTCTGATAAAAACTGGAAAGGTTCCTACTTATCCGCTCTGGGACCAAGCTAGTTTGCTTTTTTGACGATTGTTATACATCCTCCTAGTCCTTATCTATCTGGGGGGAGCAGTGAGGGAGTAGATGCATCTATTGTTTGATGGTGTGTCTAGATCAAATTCAAAGAAACACAGAGCTTATTGGTGAATTTGATCACGGCATGCGTATTTTATGTGATTTATGTCGTTTTTGTTCATCGATGCATATCACGAAAATACGCCATAATAGGCGAGGCGTAGAAGATGGGATGATGAGCTAATTGATAATTTGGCGAGAATGAGTTGTCCCAGTGGGCAATAACCCCTGAAACAGCTTGAGCTCATAATTCAAAGACAAAAAAGGATGTGAAGATGAGAAATTCCCTGACTAAAGTAACCCTAGCCGCACTGTCGGTGTTTACTTCCATAAGTGTGAATGCGGCTATCGAAGAGGGGCAATTGACCATCTGGGTAGGAGGGGATAAAGCTTATGAAGGAATGGCTCAAATAGGTCAGCGTTTCGAAGAAGATACAGGTATTAAAGTCACGGTGGCTTTCCCTGAAAAATTAGAGGAAAAATTCCCTAAAGTTGCCGCTTCGGGAGAAGGACCTGATATTATATTTTTTGCTCATGATCGCTTTGGTGGTTATGCAGAAGGTGGATTACTTGCCGAAGTCAAACCCTCGAAAGAAATCGAGCAAGGAATTGTTGATTTTGCGTGGGATGCCGCTACGTATAAAGGTAAAAAAATAGCCTATCCTGTTGCTATTGAATCGGTCTCTTTAATCTATAACAAAGCGCTATTACCGACACCACCAAAAACGTGGGAAGAGATCCCAGCCTTAAATGCAAAACTTCAAAAGTCAGGTAAAAAAGCCATTATGTGGCCACTGCGAGATGGTGCTTATTTCACTTGGCCGCTTTTATCAGCCGATGGTGGGTATGCGTTTAAGCAAGTCAAAGATGGCTACGATATTAACGATGTAGGAGTGGCTAAAGATGGAGTCCAAGCCTCTTTGACCTTTATCAATGATATGATTAAAAATAAGGTAATTTCTGCTGATATGAACTACTCCGTTTCTGAGTCAGAGTTTGCGGCTGGCAAGGTCGCTATGACCATCAATGGCCCTTGGGGTTGGGCGAATATAGATAAAGCAGGAATTGACTATGGAGTAACGACACTGCCTAAATTCAATGGGCATGCTTCAAAGCCGTTTGTCGGAGTTTGGGTTGGAGGAATAAGCTCGGTTTCTCCAAATAAAGAGCTGGCCGTTGAGTTTCTTGAGAACTATTTGCTCACTGATCAGGGGCTTAAGAGTCTTAATGATGATAAACCACTGGGGGCAGTGGCTTTAAAATCATTCCAGAAGTTGGTTGACACTGATTCTCGTATTGCCGCAACAATGGATAATGCGATGAATGGAGAGATAATGCCAAACATCCCCCAGTTTACGACCTTTTGGTATAGCATGAAAGATGCATTAGATAATGTGGTTGATGGACGTCAAAGCGTAACTGAAGCATTGAAAACAGCTGAAAAAAGAATGACGCAATAACTAACTTGGTATCGAGAAGGGGGGATGAGCCCTCCTTCGTTTTTCTATCATCGTGAGCAGGATATTATATGCAGTCAGTTCAAGGCACGGTTACCATGCCATCGTCAAGAGTCAGCTCGCTTTCTAACAAAAAAGTGTTGTTCAAATGGGCCTTCTTGGGCGTGTTAGGCATTATCAACGGCTACGCTAGTATATTGATGTACTCAAGAGGTGAGTTCGCGTTTGCGCTACTTACCCTTACCCTCACTGCACTAGCCTTGTTCATTTTTGGCAGTGCTAAAACCTATGCACATCGTTATATCTATCCGGGTATCGCCGGAATGATACTATTTATTATTTTTCCTCTAGCCTATACGGTAAGCCTTTCTTTCACTAACTACAGTGCTAAAAATCAACTGTCTTTTGAGCGTGCTCAATCTGTTTTACTGGAACGCACCTACCAAAGTGGTGAAAGCTATCCGTTCTCGCTATTTCGTACATCGACAGGGTATCGTATTGCAATCACTAAAGCGGACAGTTTGTTTGTAACCGATGAGTTAGATTTGGAGGCTTTGAACTCCGAGCTGTATTTATCGTCTGCAAGACAAGTTGAGGGGAAAAAAGAAGCAATAAAAACCATCATAAAAAACAAGTCTTTGCTCGGTGGTCTTGCACTTCACTTACCGTCAGGTGAAGTGGTAAGAATGAGCGGACTGCGTAAGTTTGCTTCCGTGGGACCACTTTATACACTGCAAGCTGATGGTGAAACTTTATATAACAATGAGACCCAGCAGTATCTGCGTCCCAATAATAAAATTGGCTTCTACCAACCAATCAATGACGAGGGACAGTTTATAGGTTCTCCGGTCTCACCTGGCTACATAGTGACGGTTGGGACATACAACTTTGAACGCGTTTGGAAAGAAGATGGTATTAAACAGCCATTTGTCAATATTTTCGTCTGGACTGTAGTTTTTTCCGCTTTGAGTGTTGGGCTCACTCTCATCCTAGGCTTGGTTCTAGCGAATATCGTTCAGTGGGAAGCGTTAAAAGGTCGCGCCATTTATCGAGTCCTTTTGATTCTGCCTTATGCCGTCCCTGCATTTATTTCAATATTGATCTTTAAGGGCTTATTTAACCAAAGTTTTGGCGAGATCAATATGGTATTAGAGGCTCTTTTTGGAATTAGCCCTAGCTGGTTTTCCGATCCTTTGATGGCTAAGGTCATGATCATTATCGTTAATACTTGGCTTGGTTTTCCTTACATCATGATCTTATGTATGGGGCTCTTAAAAGCCATTCCTGATGACCTCTATGAAGCATCAGCGATTGACGGAGCAAATTTCATTGATAACTTTCGTCGAATTACTTTGCCGTTAATGATTAAGCCGTTAACACCTCTTCTTATTGCCAGCTTCGCATTTAACTTCAATAATTTCGTATTGATTCAACTTCTTACTCAAGGTGGCCCTAACATGATAGGCACGACAGAGCGAGCCGGTCATACGGATTTATTGGTAAATTATACCTATCGAATTGCGTTTGAAGGTGCAGGTGGACAAAACTTTGGCTTGGCAAGTGCAATCGCGACTTTGATATTTCTTCTCGTTGGGGCATTAGCATTGCTTAACCTTCGTGTAACCAAAGTCGCCCAGGAATAAGGAGAGTTGTAATGGCAATGGTACAAGGTCAGTCACTGAAATACCGAGTTTGGGCGACACACATTTTGTTATGGTGTTTTCTCGCTTTGATTCTATTTCCTTTATTGATGGTTATTGCAATTTCCTTGCGTGAAGGTAATTTTGCGATTGGGAATATTATTCCTGACAACCCTTCTCTGGAACACTGGAAATTGGCGTTGGGATTTTCGGTGACAAATGACGACGGTTCTATCACTTCTCCACCGTTTCCAGTTCTGACTTGGCTGTGGAACTCGATTAAAGTTGCCAGTATCTCATCAATTATGATTGTCGTACTTTCAACAACATCTGCGTATGCTTTCGCTCGAATGAAGTTTAAGGGGAAAAATACCATTCTTAAGGCGATGATGATCTTTCAAATGTTTCCGCCGGTACTTGCATTGGTGGCTATTTATGCCTTGTTTGATAAGCTCGGTCAGTACATTCCATTTTTGGGTTTAAACACTCATGGCGGCCTAATTTTCGCTTATCTTGGCGGGATAGCTTTACATGTATGGACGATTAAAGGGTATTTCGAAACCATAGATAACTCACTTGAAGAAGCAGCAGCTCTTGACGGTGCTACACCGTGGCAAGCGTTTAGATTAGTTCTTTTGCCTTTGTCGGTACCGATTCTAGCGGTTGTGTTCATTTTATCATTTATCATGGTGATTGGTGAAGTTCCAGTGGCGTCGGTGTTGCTTTCTGATGTAGACTCATATACGTTGGCTGTTGGAATGCAGCAGTATTTATACCCACAAAATTATTTGTGGGGAGACTTTGCAGCAGCAGCGGTTTTATCCGCACTACCAATAACGGTGGTATTTTTATTGGCGCAGCGTTGGTTGGTAGGAGGACTTACTGCTGGCGGTGTGAAGGGCTAATTCTAATATTCTAATAACTAGGGTGCCTGCGAGGTTATCCCATTGCTTCTCGACTCTACCTACTTTGGTTTGGCCGCCGATCAGTTGAGGAGAGAGCAGCTCTGGCGTTACGCATAGCTGGCTGTTAGCTTAGATTCCTTACGATGTTACTACTAACAGTTTTTGTAACCATAACCCGAGTAAAATCGGGTTTTTATTTAGGTGGTAAGCGCATGGGCTCTTTGTCACTCTTGCTGGATGAAGAGAAGCTTTACAACTCTCGATTAGAAGGGGCGCAGCCTAGATATTTCAGCAGAACGTAAATACTTTCTTGCGATAAAGCAACTTTGCGAAACAAATCGGCAAAGATATCGTCTCCGCCGAAACAAGTTTGGATATAATGATTAATGTCGTTACTGGTATATCCCTCTGCGTATAAGCATCTTACCCACTGATATTCGAGAGCTTGCTTGTTGAGTAAGGTTGTTTCACTGAGAGTGATCTGGTTCAACTTCAACCTGATTCCTTAGCCTAAATTAATCTTTGCTAATTAAACCAGACTAAGGTGAAGAAAAAATGACAAGGCAGTGACTTTCACTAGTTTATATCGCGTCACTATTTGAGATATTTAACATGGGCCTCCATCTCTTCCCCAATTTGTGTCCGCATGTTCATCAATCTTATGGCGGAATCTCTTAACTGTATATCATCCTCTGTTTCTGGTACCCACTCTGGGACGCTAGAGGGTTTTCCTTCTTCATCTACAGCCACCATGATTACAATACAGTGAGTTGTAAGCCGGTTTTCCAGTACTTTAGGGTCACTGGCTTGTACATCAATAGCAATATGCATGGATGTTCTCCCTGTATAAATAACTTTTGCGCTTACTTCAACAAGGTTGCCGACATGTATCGGAGCAACGAAGCGAATACCGCCAGCGTAAGCTGTAATGCAATATTTACCACTCCAAGCAGCCGCATTCGCGTACGCAGCCAAATCAATCCACTTCATTACGGCTCCGCCATGGACTTTCCCACCAAAATTCACATCTGCAGGTTCGGCTAAAAAACGGAGTGTTATTTCTCGTTGGCCATTACTCATTCGTCAATTCCTTAATCATTCCCATTATCTTATTTAATAATAATGTTAATTAAATGCAATCATTAATTCCAGCTTAGTCTAAAAACACAATATGCCCCAGAATTGAGGGATGAGACATTGATAGGGTGTATTTAAAACAGTGGGGCTAAGTGTAAGGTTTTGTTCAATGAGTATTAGTATAAGAGAGCGGATTGGTAACTGAATTAGTATGGAATAGAACTTACAATAGCCGCAGTGGCGACAGCGGCCAGATAGAAAGTAAACGCAGTAGTTTTTTGAGTATGGTATTTAATGTCTTCGATGCTACTTTGAGATGTCTTCATATTCCCCCTCCAAGACAGAGCCACGAGATGACTGTTGAAAGCGCATTCTGTTCTGGCGTAAAGATTTTTCTATTTTTCTTCCTGTTAGAAGAGCGAAAATGGCTAGTGGAACCAACATTATGATACTGAAAAGTAAGGTAAATAAACCTATAATCAGGGCTAATATACTGGCTACTATTTTATTCATATCAATTAAACCTCTTGTTTGATGTTTACATAATAACGCGCCATAAATGAACCAAAGATGAATAGAAAGTAAGAAATAAAAAAGCCGCTTTCTAGGAAAGCGGCAAATATATGGGATATTGTTATTGTAGTTGTGGAGTATGCTCCTAATTTGCATTAAGAGAAGGTTGTACGTTTATACACAGGGGTAGGTTTTGTAACGAACCCCCATCATTTGTTCCATGCAGTGCACAACTTGGCAGCTATATCCAAACTCATTGTCATACCAAATGTAAAGAACACATCGGCTGTCTTGTGCAATGGTTGCTGCTCCGTCTACAACACCCGCAAAACGCGATCCTACTAAGTCAGTTGATACCACTTCGGTGGACTCTGTGTAATCAATCTGAGTAGAGAGATCCGATTTAAGGGCCATTTCACGCAGGTAGGCATTGAGTTCATCTTTATTTGTTTCTGCACCAAGGTTAAGGTTGGCCACAGCCATAGAAACGTTTGGAGTCGGAACTCTGATCGCGTTGCCTGTTAGTTTACCTGCGAGTTCTGGCAGTGCTTTTGCGACTGCTTTTGCTGCGCCTGTTGATGTTAAGACCATATTCAGGGAAGCGCTACGGCCTCTTCGCTCTCCTGAATGGAAGTTGTCAATGAGGTTTTGGTCATTGGTAAATGAATGAACCGTTTCTATATGACCAGAAGTGACACCATACTTATCATTGACCGCTTTCAGAACAGGTGTAATGGCATTCGTTGTACAACTGGCCGCAGAGATTATGGTGTCTTGAGGAAGGATCGTATTATCATTGACGCCAAAGACTATGTTTTTGATATCACCTTTTCCAGGTGCGGTCAGAAGCACTTTTTCTGCGCCTTCACAGTCAAGGTGTTGAGCGAGACCTTCGCTATCTCTCCATACCCCAGTGTTATCAACCACTAGAGCATTATTGATTCCATAAGCGGTGTAATTGACGTCTTGAGGCTTATTGGCATAAATGAATTGGATATAGTTACCATTGGCAATGATGGCCTTGCGTTCCTCATCAACTATGATGCTGCCGTTGAATTGACCGTGGACAGAGTCTCTTCGCAGTAAACTTGCGCGTTTTTCCAAATCACCTTCTTTGCCGCCACGTACGACGACAGCGCGTAAACGCAGAGGGTAACCCGGCCCACTTTTCTCTACGAGAAGGCGAGTGAGAAGTCGACCAATACGGCCAAATCCATACAAAACGACATCACGAGGCTCAGTAACTGTCTCTCCATTCATTGCGCCAAGCAAAGAAGTATGCAGAAAATCTTTCACCCCATGGTCATCATCTCTGCCTTTCCAAAACTGATGAGCGAGTTGCCCAATATCGACTCGACATGGTGATAGTTCCATCTCAGATAAGGCTTTAATAAGCGGGAGCGTTTGTTCGGTAGATAATGGCGTTCCAGTGTATCTTCGAGCAAGCTTATGTGCCTTGATAATATCGATAGTAGCGGCATTGACCAAAGTTTTACCAAACAGGAGAACTTCAACGCCTTTATCACGGTAAAGTTGACCAAGTAGGGGAGAGATTGTTTCCGCAATCGTTTGGCTTATTTGCCACTCTAAGAGATGTTTCTCTGGACTCATGGTGTTTTTGGACCTTTCACGTTTTTTGGACTGGCTCTACACTACTATGTAGGGTAGCTGGTGTAGAGGAAATATTATTTTATTTTTACGGCGCGGATTGTAATACCTAGTGTCTTTTTCTGCTAGAAAAAATAATTCGTGGTTTGGATGATTTCTTATTGGCTAAAAACACATTTTTCAACATATTACGCTTGTTGATGTTTGAAGTTACTAGAACTTATTTTTTGACGAAAAATACCATGATCACATTATTCTCATAAATAAAGGTGTAAATATGTTTTTATTGTGTTTTAAATCACATTTTTGTGGTGTTATCTAAAAATAAATTAGTATCTGTAGATTGAGGAAGAATTCTGGACACGCATGACGTCAATATGGAAGAAATTTATGGATATTACATGAGTCCATAAATACTAAAGCGAAATCTTAGTGAAAAGCCCTATGGCGTTGTCAAAAATCTCATAAATTCCGTGTTTTAGACAAGATTTTGTTGAGTTATGGTCTAATATAAAGTCTCTAGTGGTTGTGAAATGATTCGAAGGAACGAGTCTCGATGCTACTCTCCAATATCTCGATTAAAAGTAGATTATTGATCTTGTGCCTAATCCCTACGTTAGTGATTGTCGCGCTCTCTGTGCATCTGGTCAGGCAGGTGCAAGTGAAGCTTTACAGTAATTTAGTGGTTAGTGAAAAAGTTGAATCACTGAAATACTTAACCCAGTTGACCAGTCATTTGCATCAAGCTCTTGATCAAAGTAATGACATGCATACTAGAGCTAACGGGGAACTTCTTGCGAAAAATTCCATTAACACTATCTATGAAGCCGCCCATACGCAAGCACACACACACCAAGGCATTTCGTATTCTAATGACACACTTTCGCATATTAAGAATCTTGATGAACTTATATCAGGAATCGTTGAACTTGATGGTAGAGAAAGACTAGATAAAGGTAGAGAGATATACAGTGCGTTGTTAACTCTTTATAACGTGGTACTTTCAATGGACGTGCAAGGTTTAGATATGAGGACTCAGCAACTTGATGTAGCACTGACCGACCTCAAATGGATGTATTTTTGGATGGAACAAGAAGTATGGCTTGCTCAGGAAGTAGAAGCCAATCAATTATCTTATATTCAGTTTGTGGAAGAGTACTTTAAGATAAATGGACGACAACAAATCTATCTAGATAGAATTATCACTAGAGGCCATCACCTCCATCAATTTAAACCTTTAATAGAAATGTTGTCAGAAATAAACTTGCAGCGAAGCCAATATTCAGAGCAAATCATTTCGTTAAGCCAGATAGAAACCTATGACTCTAAAAAGTTTTCTTTGTGGGTTGAAAACCGTAATCAGTTGGTGGCGAGCCATTTAGAAGTATTAGCGGAAGGACTACGCAGCGAGTTATTGGCAAACATTAAATACCATAAACGCGTACTCGATGCCTTTGCCGTAATCGGCATAGTTGTTTTGGCAATGATGTTTTTCTGGGGAGCCAGTACTTTGTATCGAATTAATTCTAAACTGGCCAGTATTCTGTCTGCTCTTGGCAGTCTGCGCGGCAGCAAAAAAATTGACCTGATCCAGGTTGATGGTAAGGATGAGTTTACTAAGTTTGCTCAAGGAGTGAACTACGTTATCCAAATACAAAAAGACTATGAAAAAGCTTTGCTGCTAGCCAAAGACAAGGCGGAATCTGCAAATCAGGCTAAAAGTGTATTTTTGGCTAACATGTCTCATGAAATAAGAACACCCTTGAATGGCATTATAGGGATGACGGAGATTTTATCCGAAAGTCACCTCAATTCATCTCAGAGAGAGTTGTTATCTGATATCGATGTGTCTTCCCAAGCTTTACTTGTACTGATTAACGATATTCTCGATTTGTCTAAAATTGAGTCTGGAAGCTTCGAATTGTCACCCATTCATACCGATATTCGTGAAGCGACGTTCGAGGCTATGAGTATGGTCAGTACCAAAGCACTAAAACAGCAAGTAGAATTGAACGCACATTTTTCTTCAAATATACCCGATAGCCTGTATTTGGATGAGTTTCGTTTTAAGCAAATTCTCATGAACTTCCTCAGTAATGCGGTTAAATTTACACAGGATGGTAGCGTTTCCGTGGTTGTTGAGCTTTGTGAGGATGGCGAAAACACGGTTTTGAATTGCCGAATTTTAGATACAGGAGTTGGCATACAAGGTGAAAAGTTAGAGGAAATTTTCCTACCTTTTATTCAACAAGATGATAGCATCACCCGCCGATATGGTGGTACGGGATTAGGCTTAACTATTTGCCGCCAAATTGCTGAACTTATGGGCGGGGAAGTGTCAGTAAGCTCTACTCTCGGCGTTGGCAGCTGCTTTAGTTTTAAAGTACTAGTACAAGAAAAACATATAGGTACATCAAGTCACAACCAAATAAAAGGTCAGGCACTTCTGGTTGCCAATGACAGTCATTATCGAGCTTTAATTCAAAGTGAAGCCAAACGTTTTGGGCTAGAGCTTACTACAGTGCTTAATACCCATCAGGCTGTACTTATAAATGACCAATTTAATGTAATACTCTACAACTATCATCCCCAATGCAGTTCGCGAAAAGATATTGCAGCGTTAAAGGCGCACTTTAACTTTTCTGAAATTATAGGGCTTCAGCATCATTTATATATGTTGCCTGACTATGCCGCATTCGTGTCTTCTAATCTGACATTACCATTTCTCGGTCGCCGATTTGAGTCTGCGATTTCAAAAGCAATAAGTGCAACTAAGCTTGATGTGATTGATACAAGTAAAGAAAGAGTTCCAAGTGTTGCTGGTGGTGACATAGGGTGTATTTTGATTGTTGAAGACAACTTAATGAACCAGAAAATCGCTAGTTTCTTTCTTGATAAAATAGGTATTGAGCACCAGATTGCTAGCAATGGTGCAGAAGCAGTGGCTATGGTTCAATCTGGTCAATCATTCATGGCCATTCTTATGGATTGTATGATGCCTGTGATGGATGGACTTACGGCTACCAAAAATATTAGAGCTTGGGAAGCAGAACTAGGCAAAGAGCGAACACCGATCGTGGCATTGACAGCAAGTGTTTTGCCTGAAGAAATAGATCGCTGCTTTGATGCTGGAATGGACGCTTACTTATCCAAACCCTACAAATCTCAGCAGCTCTTTGATGCACTCGAACAACTAAATGTCGCTGTCTAGGTCGTCAATTGGCAGCCAATTGACTTTAACACCGGCTTGAAGAAACATTTCTTGGCTAATTTTAATCTTCTCTCCCCAGCGAGATAAAAAATCTTGAGTTTGTTCAGGGCAGTGTACCGAAGAAATTCCCGTTTGGATGATTTTTGCAGCGCAGTTAGGGCAGGGGAAATGGGTAACCCATATCTCGCAACCATCGAGATCGCGTTTAGCGAAGAGAATAGCATTTTCTTCTGCGTGGAGGGTTTTAAGGTATTTCATTTCTCTGTCGTCTGTCATTGCACTATCAGAAATTCCGTGCGGATAACCATTAAATCCTACTGAGACGATACGATTTTGTTTCGTAATAACAGCGCCGACTTGAGTTGAAGGATCTTTGCTCCAAGAGCCTACTAGGACTGCCATCTGATAAAATCGCTGTGCCCATTTAGATATCATGTTGTTATTCCTCTATGAAAGAAAACCCTAAACAGGGAAAGTGGAGTGGCAAATATCAAAGATAATATCCTGTTTCGTTCTGATTTAGTCTAGAAAAATTCATTCAGCAATTATGACTATGGCCCCATAGTATGATTTTTGTGACTTGTGCCACATTCTAATATTTGCCAAACAATATGGAAAACAAGTGATTTGCCCTTTTGTTTGTAAGATATGTCTTACAGGGTCGTGAGTTTAGTGACAATTATGGATATCATTATCACTGATTTTTGTTTTCAAACCTCTGTATATAAGGCTTTTTTTGATATTTCTTTAAGCTTAGGCTGAAAACGCGATCGAAACCACTATTGCTAAATTTCTTGGTTATCTTAATCTTAAGTTGTCAGCAGGAAGCAGACATGGAACAGGAAAGACCCAAGGAAAGGTCATCTTCAGGAAGAAGATTTGATTATTTAGGATGAATAATTAGCATGGATAGCATTAGGACATTAGCTGGACGCTGGTAACTAGGATGGTTACAACAAGGAAAGTTAATGGACACTCAAGGGACAGAGGATTAGCTGTTAGGAAGACAGCACAAAGGACACCGCTTTAGGACGAAGCGAAGAGAGTTAACTAGGATAGTTAACGGGCTGGATTGCCGAGGACACCGCTAGGAAGGCGACGTTAAGGAAAGTGCTGAAGGAATCAGCGTACTATCACGGATTAGATGCATGGAGCACTGCAAGTAGCCGGAATGCTGCGAGTAAGAATAAACCCCACTAAGCGAAAGCTTAGTGGGGTTTTCTTTTATGTTTAGATAATTTTTTAATCCTCTAAGAAGGATTACGAGAAATGAAAAAAACCAATCTCAATAGGTGAGATTGGCTATGAAACTGTGAACAATTCATCATTCACTAACAACGTCAGTTGGCTAGGTGACTCTCTGATTCTAGAGGGTCATACTTAGATAAGCATTTTATGTGCCATGTTTTATATCGTGTAAATGCATTGTTTTCGCCCATTAAATGCTGAATTTCGGGTTTTATGTGCATTTTGCAATTGCAAAATGCACATGTGTTCATATTGCTAATGGTAAGTGTAATGCTTTAGTGTCACTTGAAAATCACTATCCTACTTGTGTCGTTAGCTCGTTTTGTAAGGTAACTGTCTACCAAGCATTTGAACCAATCGTGGTTACTCAGCGCCTCTAAATGGAATAAAAGTAGTAAAGCTGTGATTTCATCCGGATAATTATTCCTCTGAGCACATCAAGAAAAGCCATGAAACTGATTGGTTTTTCGCCACTAATCCATGCTAGACCGACAGAGCCAACAGGAATATCGTACCCCTCAGGCTCGTCGATTTTTAAGCGCACAAAATGATGCTTATTTTGAAGATTGTTACCAGTAGTCATTCGAACAGAGTCATCCCAACCAAGTAAATTTCCTTGTGATTCGCCTGTGGCTTCAACTATACCTTCAACATGTGCGGAAAATATTTTTCCCGGATAAACGGATGAAGAGAACTCCGCAACTTGTCCTGGTTTTACATTACGTATTGCTTGGTGATTCACACGCATTAACACATACTTTTCATTGGTGTACATCTGCAATCTGGGTAGCCGAGATACAAGTTGACCCTGTCGAAGTATAAAGTTGGTCACAAACCCATCAGCTGGAGCATAAACATCGGTACTGTCTAGGTCCCATTTAGCCTTGGCGAGTTGTTGCTCCGCTGTTTTTAGCTGAGCCTTTTTCGTTTGAGTGTTTAATTGCGCTTTTTCGATGGCCAGTTGTGCTTTTTCAACGTCTACTTGCTTAGTCTT
The DNA here is from genome assembly GCF_009363415.1 of Vibrio aquimaris. Classification (NCBI taxonomy): domain Bacteria; kingdom Pseudomonadati; phylum Pseudomonadota; class Gammaproteobacteria; order Vibrionales; family Vibrionaceae; genus Vibrio; species Vibrio aquimaris. Next base: position 1,163,664 of record NZ_CP045351.1, read on the forward strand.
TAGCTGTGATTCAAGAGTTGTCATGTTTTGTTTGGCTAACGTTGTCGATGTTTGCTGTTTGTCGATATCACTTGCGGTTATCGTATTACTCACGAGCTGATTTTGTTTCTTATAACGGCGTAGCATTTTAAGCTGCAAGCGATAGTCTGCTTTTGCAGCGCTCAATTGACTTTTGATGGTATCTAACTCTTGCAGAACAGACTGGTAGGCGCTCTTAGAAATGGCAATATCTTGATAAGCGACATCTAATTCTGCCTTTGTTGAAGCTTGCTTTTCCTTTGCTTGAGTATAGGTAATTTCATATTGAGTTGGGTCTATTTGGTATACTAATTGCCCTTTGTGAATTTTCTGATTGGGGGAAATATGGATTTGTTCGACTTTTCCCGCGACATTTGGTGAATCTGGTCTAAGTTGGATATGTGGTGATTGAACAAGTGAGCCGCCGGATAAGTCCATCGGAGCATAATTGAGTAGTCCAACCCAAACAAACAGTAACCAAGAGACACCGCCTAAATAGGAAAATGACTGGGTAAACTTATTCCACGGCATTCCGATCAGTCTGAGAAGATAAATGAGTAGTGACCAGACAGCAAGACCTTCTAACATTATGCTTCCTCACGTTTATCATGTGATTGCGGGGCATGCTTCCATGTATCTCTCAAGTGCACAATCGCTTTTTCCATGTCAATAAATGCAAACATCACAGCAACAACCCAAACCCAATGCCAGATAAAGCCTATCCATGTTAATGCCGTTATCAGCCCAATCTGATGATGCTCTTTGCTATGTGCTTTGTTGATTGGTAGCTCGTGAAATCTCCATATACCGTACAAAGTCGCGCTAATGGTAACAACCAAGAGAAGCGTTGCGATGACATGCAAAACAGTATCTACACCTGTGTCGACAAAAGGAACACTGAATAAACTCATAATCACTCCCAAATAAATAGAAAAAGCATTGTGATCGAGATTTGAAATTCTAGTTATAATGTGACAGATTAATTTAAAGTAGGTATTTAAATGACGTAATTTGTACATGAATGGGATTAGATTTATGCGAGCTTTGGGTATTGAACATATCCACCGAGTAGCAAAGCTTAGATACGGCATTCCAGATAATGGTTTGGGTATTCCAGAGTCTGTCTTTCAAAACTCCATGACATTAATCCCCATGTCAGAAATCAACGTTTGGTACGACAGACTAGAGCAAGAGACGAGGAACCCAGATGTGATCCTTGATATTAGCTTTGATGCTGATCTGAGCCATATTGGGGCAATGTCCCGTTGGTTACTCTCTGGTAGTGATTTGGCTTCTACGATTAGAAGGGTCAATTATGGTTTCACAAGCCTTCAAAACGGAGCGTTTCTATCTGCGTCTATTAGTGGTCCACTGATTAAATGGACCTATCAAAACCCGTTTGTCGCTTCTCAATCTAAAGTTCATGATAGTATTCGTATTGCATTGGTGTTGACCAAGGTATTGCGTTTATATCTTGGCAGTGATTTTTCGCCCTTACGGGTACAGCTGCAGGGTAGCCGCAAGAACAGTGCGAGTTATCAAAATTACTTTGGTTGTGACATTGAGTGGAATCACTCGACGACTCAAGTATGGTTTCATGCTGATCTGCGCTTGGCAACGATGCAAAAAACAAGAGTACAAATTGGTCCGCTAGCAATGAATTATTCTGATCTTGATGAGCTATTGAACATGCCAGATGCAGAAGATGAAATAAAAGTGATTTATGAAATCCTAAGCTACAGTCGGCATCATGGCTTGCCAACAATAGGACGGGTTTCTAGCTTACTCGGGCTATCCATACAGCAATTTCAGCGCCGTTTGAGAAGCTTAGGAATGAATTTCACTACTGTTAGTGGTTATGTCATGAGTAATATTGCAGTAGAAATGATGCGCCGTGGACTACCTCCTGAGGATATTTGCTTTAAATTGGGGTATCAAAACCAAGGTAGTTTTGCACGCATGTTTAAGAAACAGAGAGGCTTAACACCAAGTCAATATAAACAGCGTTATTTCACTTAACGCTGTTTAAACCTTACCTTGGTTGTTATTGATTACTGAACCAACGCTCTCTATACGCAGCGCTGTAATCTGGCTCTGTTATATTGCTCGAAGAGTCTGCGGATTGCAGAGGCCCGACAACCGTTTTATAAGGCAGTACTCCAGCCCATACTGGCCGGTCCAAGTCATACTCATCATCTCTTACTCCATGACAACTGATTTTAACGGACGCTTCTGTTAAAGGCATTTTAAGTAACGTGGTTGCAGCAAGCTCTCGCTGACTGCTGGGTCGCACATCATGGCTTCTACCGGGTGCTATCTGTTCTAAGAAGTGATTAAGTAGTCGGTCTTTCTCAACGTTATCTCCGACAAGTTCAAATTTTCCTAGCACGGCTGCTGAACGGTAATGAGCACTATGATGAAATGCAGACTTTGCTAGCACCCAGCCATCAAATAGAGTAAAGGTTAAACAGGTTTGATATGACTTACCCAAGTAGCGCATCAAGCGGCTGTTGTTTGCTCCATGAATATAGACGTAATTGTCTACCCTCCATGCAAGCATGGGTATGACAATCGGACCTTGTCCATCATCGATTGCGATGTGAGCGATAAGGCTCTCATCAATGATTTTGTCCAATTGGTTTCTATCGAACACGGCTTTATGAGCGCCTTTTTTAATTTGAGTACGTGGTGTGCTAGATAGCATAGGTTTTCCTTAAAACTTGACTTTGCATTACTAATCTAGACTCGAACTGGTATTCTATTAAGCACCAGTTTTATTATATTCATGGAACCAATTTTGGCTTTGATTGATGTCGGAGACTTGACTCTCACCGGTGGTAAGGAAACACTTCAGCAGCAGCTATTTAATGCAGTGAAAGCTAAAATTGTTGGCGGTTTATGGCCGTTGCAAGGGAGGCTGCCTTCCAGTCGAAAACTTTCGATTGAACTGGGTATCAGTCGCAATACGGTTAATGGTGCCTATGAGCAGCTTGTGGCGGAAGGTTATGTGGAAAGCAAGCCCGGTTCAGGGTTTTATGTTTCGTTGGAGCTACCGGGTAACTTTTTACCAGAAATGGATACAGATTGCCCGATTGTTCAACCCTTAGTTTCGGTCAGCCGCAATACTTCATTTGATCGCGGCGTTCCAGAATTAAAGCAATTTCCCATGAAAACTTGGCATCGGCTAATACAAAGGCATGCTTTGCGCGTTAGTTTACTGGGGAGTCAAGATATTCAAGGTTGCATGGCACTTAGATTGGCGTTATCCGAATATCTTTCAGCAAGCCGCTCTGTGAGTTGTTCTGCCGAAAATATCATTATCACTGCTGGCGCTCAGCAAGCACTAATGATCGCAACCATGAGTGTTCTATCTAGCCATGACACTATCCTTATGGAGCAACCTGGTTACACGCAAATGGCTAAGATTATCGAACTCAATCACTACCAATTGGAACCCTTGCAAGTGAAAGAGTCAATAGGGTTTGACTTACAAGATGTATTTAAAAGTCATGCGCACGCATTATACATAACACCCAGTAATCAGTACCCCATGGGGACTACACTCGATACGGAAGCCCGCCTGCAGCTTGTTAAGTGGGCCCAAAAACGGCAAAGCTGGATAATTGAGGATGACTATGACAGCGAATTTCAGTTTGCCCATCGGCCTTATTCATGTTTACAGGGGTTAGCTGCTCAAATAGGCCTATCAAAGCATGTCATGTACACTGGTTCAATGAGCAAAGTGATGTTTAACGGCTTAAGGTTAGGTTACCTAGTTGTTCCGCCGTTTCATGTTCAACGGTGCCTTGAGATAAAAGATGCATTGAGCGGCGATTCTCCCTCCCATACGCAGGCGGCGCTGGCAGACTTTATCTCTGAGGGGCACTTGTTACGCCACATTCGAAAGATGCGCCGTCTGTATAAACTCAAGTATCAAATCCTTATTGATAGTTTTGAACTCCATTTAGGAAAAGACGTGACGGTTATTAGTCAAGCGGCTGGTCTGCATGTCACCGTCAAGTGGGAAGGTGGGATAAGCGAGCAAGAATGGGTAGAAAGGGCAGCGAGTTACCATATTAACATACAGTCATTGAGCTACTATGAACATAGCAGGGCAGTAAATCGCTCATGGCAAGCGGTAGTGCTGGGTTTTGGCAACATGCCGCTAGAAGAGATAAGGCCTAACATAGAATTACTTGCTAGGTTGTTTAAATCATGATTCTATGCCTAATCTTATCAATAGTTTTAAGGAGTTTTTATGTGCCGTTGGTTAGCTTATCAGGGTGAATCAATTTATCTCGATGAGTTGGTATACGAGCCTGAGCACTCATTAGTGCAGCAGAGTATCGATGCCAGAAAAGCGGTTACGCGAGTAAATGCAGATGGTTTTGGCCTTGGTTGGTATACAGAAAGAGAGACTCCAGGTCAATTTCACGAAGTATTGCCAGCGTGGGGGGATGAAAACCTTCGCTCTCTCACCCATCATATCCGCTCTCACCGATTTATGGCGCATGTGCGCTCTTCTACAGGAACTCAAGTGTCTCGCTCCAACTGCCACCCATTTATTATTGATAATTGGATGTTTCTTCACAATGGGCAGATAGGTGAGTTTGAGCAGGTGAAATATGACTTGCATCAGCAGTTACCTGAAGATCTGTTCTTAAAGAGAATGGGAACCACAGACAGTGAGCTTATCTTTCTGCTTATGCTCAAAAATGGCTTACGAGAACAGCCCGTTGACGCGATAAGACAAACCCTTCTGGATATTACTCAGTTAATGGAGAACCGCAACATCAAAGAACCCCTAAAAGCATCAATATGTATTTCCGATGGTGTGAAGCTTTGGGCGGCTCGCTACAGCTCTGTCAATGAGGCGCCGACCGTATTCATACGTAAGAAAGGATCTAATATTTCGTTGGCATCTGAGCCTTTGGAGCGAAATCGTGATTGGAAGAAAATTACTGCGCAGAGTATCCTAGTCATTGAAGGTGATACTGTAACCTCGCATACCATTTAGAAGTTTGGCAATTCAATGTCGTTAAACCACATCAATCTTAACTTGCTGCGCTCGTTACAAGTATTACTCGAAGAATGTCATGTAAGCAGAGCTGCATTTAGACTTAATATCACGCAATCAGCAATGAGTCGTCAACTTGCTCAATTGAGAGAATTGTGCAGTGATCCCTTGCTAGTAAGGCAGGGAAACGCTTTAGTGCCGACTTCAAAAGCCGTGGGTATGCAAGAGCAGCTCACGTATCTTTTGGAAGAGTTTGAACAACTGCTGCAAGACAAGCCATTTGACCCTAAAACGTGGCAACAGGAGTTCGTGTTTTCTTCCAGCGACTATGTGGCTCAGTATATCGTCCCTGATGTGGTTTCTGAGATGGTAAAACAGGCGCCTAATGTGAATCTCGCTTATCGCTTATGGAGGCCAGGCTATATGCAGAATTTTTCTGAAATGGGTATACATTTGGCTTCTACTATGCAGCCTCACAAGCCCAAAAATATGATCAGTATAAAGATTGGCGAAGATACGTCTGTGTGCCTAATGCGCAGAGGGCACCCTGCATCAAAAAATGAAGACATAAGGGTTAATGATTTAGCTTATTACCCGCACGTTAAAGTAACGGGTGGGGGAGACAAAGACTCAATAGCAGACGAAGCATTGCGAGTCATGGGCGTGGATCGTCGTATCGCATTACAAATTCCATTTTTCTCGGCAGCAGTGAATGCACTACTCTCAAGTGACTATCTTATGATAGTTCCTGAGCATATAGCGGCAAATCTGTCTCAAGAGCATCCACTGATGTTTTCTTCTCTGCCATTTGATCCTGAACCTCACCGATATTGGCTGATGTGGCATCCAAAATACGATCAAGACAAGGCACATTCTTGGATACGTGACTTGATACTTGGTTGCATTCGTACATCCAAACACTCAGTTGCTATGATTTAAAATCATATCGGCTATCGCTAGCTTTGATTTCAAATCATCTCTCTGATTCGATAATCTAAAAGCATGGGATCTGTTAGAGAAATAGTATGACAATCACAATTTGGTTATCACTTTTTACAATCTGTATTTTAGGAGCCATGTCTCCTGGGCCTAGCCTTGCTATGGTCGCGAAGCATAGTTTAACTGGTGGTCGTGGAAATGGGTTAGCGACAGCTTGGGCCCATGCTTTGGGTATTGGTGTTTATGCGTTCGTGACTTTGATTGGTTTGGCTGTGGTCCTTCAGCAGTCACCTCTGATCTTCAAAGCGATTAGCTATTGTGGTGCGGGGTATCTAGCCTATCTTGGTTATAATGCATTGCGCTCTAAAGGAGGCGTGGCAGCAAAGCTGGAATCTGGTGAAGAGACCTCGCTGTGGCAATCCGCAAAGGAAGGTTTTCTAATTTCGATTCTCAGCCCTAAGATCGCGTTATTCTTTATTGCTTTGTTTAGTCAATTCGTTGCGGTTGGAGACAGCCTAACTGCAAAGTTAGTGATTGTTTTGACTCCTCTAGTAATAGACGGTTTGTGGTACACCACCATTACTTTTTTACTATCAAGCCCGCGCCTGTTAGATAAAATTCGTTCCAAAGCGCAATTAATTGATCGCTTGTCAGGTATTGTTTTGATACTTTTAGCATTAAGGGTTGTTATGACTGTATAGCACAACAAATTTTTGCGTAAGTTAACAAAAGGAGCAGTTTGCTCCTTTTGTTATGGTTGGAGAAAAGTGATGATAAGACTTGCCATAGTGGGGACTAACTGGATTACTGACCAGTTTATTGAAGCGGCGTTGAAAACCCAAAAGTACCAACTCGTTGGTGTGTATTCTCGTTCACTTGACAAAGCGAGAGAGTTTGCTGAGAAGTATGGTTCTTTGGCTTTGTACGATGATTTTGATGCGTTTGCAAAGTGCTCGTCGATTGACGCTGTTTATATTGCCAGTCCTAACTCACTTCATGCACCTCAAGCAACAAAATTACTCGAATCGGGTAAACATGTCATCTGTGAAAAGCCCTTGGCAGCCAACGATACGTTAGCAAAAAAAATGTATCGAACGGCCTTGGATAATGAAGTTGTCTTATTTGAAGCTTTTATGTCCCCTCACACTCCAAACTTTAAGCTGCTTAAACAGCATAGCAGCAAGCTTGGTAAGCTTCGCAAAGCTTTTATCACTTATTGCCAGTACTCTTCTCGTTATCCTAGATATCTTGCTGGGGAGATGCCTAATACTTTTAACCCCAAATTTGCCAATGGCTCAGTGATGGATATTGGCTACTATTGTGTAGGCTCGGCGGTGGAACTATTTGGCGAGCCGCTGTCTGTTAAAGCACATGCCCAGCTTTTAGATTCAGGGGTCGATGGTAGCGGTAGCATTATTTTGGGTTATGACGGATTTGAAGTGGTTCTTCAGCACTCAAAAACCAGTGATTCTTATCTACCGAGCGAGATTCAAGGTGAAGAAGGCGCTCTGCTAATGGAAATGATTGCTACCGGAAAAAAGTTAACCAAGATTACCCAGGGCAGTGTAGGCATTGATTTAACGGTCAAACAAGACCCTAACCCCATGTATTATGAAGCACTGGCGTTTGCTGACCAATATGCTCAGAATCAAATTGATGAAGCGTGCATGAAGCGCTCATTGATAGTGGCTAAATTATTGACAGAAATTCGCAGGCAAACGGGTGTGAAGTTTCCAACTGATGGAGAGTAAAAGTATGAAAGCAGAAGTGAAATGGGTGGAAGGACTCAAATTTTTAGGTCTTTCTGAATCTGGACACTCGATGGTTATGGACGGTAGCGGTGGTGAGTCGGCACCCAGCCCAATGGAGATGGTACTTATGGCAGCAGGTGGCTGCAGCTCTGTTGATGTCGTTGATGGGTTGACGCGGCATGGTCAACGAGTTTCGGCGTGCAGAGCCAAGTTGAACACTGAGCGTCGTGATACTGCCCCTCGACTATTCACTAAGGTAAATATTCACTTTGAAATATCCGGAGACGGCTTGGACACTGACATTGTTGACAAGGTCACGGCAGACTCACTACAAAAATATTGCTCAGTGTGCTTAATGCTGGGGGCTGGTGTCGAAATGACCCACAGTTGGGAAGTGATTTAGTCCTCCAATGAACCTATCGCTGTTTTACGCGTCCTATAAAGTTGTTATTAAGGGTTGGATTTGAATAGGCATAGATTTACTTGCTGTGGCATTTTAGCCATTTTGCTTTGGAGCAGTGTAACTGGGATGGCGCGAGCGGTCACAGAATTACTAGGGCCTGAGGGCGGCGCTGCAGCAATTTATACAGTCGCTGCTTGTTTTCTGGTACTTGTGATGGGGCTTCCTAAACTAAAACGCTACCCTCTAAGGTATGTTTTAGTAGGGGGTGGGTTGTTCGTTGCTTACGAAGTTTGTTTGGTCCTTTCTATAGGATTAGCACACTCACGCCAGCAAGCTATTGAAATGTTGGTGATCAATTATCTCTGGCCAGCGCTCACCGTTTTATTGGCAGTACTGGCAAGCCCTAGAAAGACCAATTTACTCATTTATCCTGCCATTGCACTAGCGTTTTTTGGAGTCGCGTGGAGCATTTCTGGTGAACAAGGCTTATCTATCAATCAGATAGTTGCTAATGTGAAGACGAACCCAATTACTTATTCCATGGCATTCGTTGGAGCATTTTTGTGGGCAATTTACTGTAACCTGACGAAACGCTTGGCTGGTGGGCAAAATGCAATTACCCTATTTTTTATCATGACGGCTATCGCGTTATGGGCCAACTATGCGATTACTGCAGACCAAGACATGAGTTTGGATCTCGAATCCGCTATCTGGCTTATTCTAGCTGGGGTGGCGATGGGAAGCGGTTATGCGCTGTGGAATTATGCAATCATAGGTGGCAACATGGTGTTTCTAGCGACCTTATCATACTTTACTCCTGTACTCTCGACGGTTATCTCATCTTTCATATTGGGGTTAGTACTTACCGATACGTTTTTACAGGGTGTCGTTTTAGTGACACTAGGTTCTTTGCTTTGCTGGTGGGCTACACGCGAGTCGAAAAAGGTTGGGACTGAGAATGAGGAAGGGAAAATGTTTGACAACTGATTTACCATCGAATGTCAATCGGGGTGCCTGGTTGGACTAGAGTGAGTAACTCATCCATCTCTTCATTGGTGATAGCAATACAGCCATTGGTCCAGTCAAAGCTTTGAACAAAGTTAGCTGGGCGAGTTTCGCCATTTCGTAGGCCATGGATTTTAATATTTCCGCCAGGCTTTATTCTCCGTGTGGTTGCATAATTGATATCACTTTGGTTAGGGTAGCTGATGTGGATTGAACGATAAAACTCTGATTCATCGATAATAAAGTCTAAGTAGTAACGCCCTTCTGGCGTGCGTTGATCACCTTCTTGTCTTTTGTGGCCTCTTGGTGACTTCCCTAACGCAATGCGAAACTCACGTATGATCTGATGGTCATCAATCAAATACATTCGGCGTTTAGACTTATCGACTTTGACTAAATCAACTTGTGCCACCGAGATAGACGTAAAAATAAGACAGCACGCTGTGATAGCAATTTGAGCGATCTTAAGCTTCATTTCCCTCCCACTTAAAATAAAAAGGTAGCGCTTGAGCTACCTTTCGTGACAAATTATTTCATCAGGGCGAAATAGAAAACATATCACGCTCTGTAAATCCCAGATTCTTTAATGCTTCAATTGCTTCCGCGCGACTCTTGGCATCAACTTCAAGGGAAGTCATATGGGAACCGTCAAAATAAACGATGACATAATGAGTACTGGGATCTGGCTTTTCAATTGCCGACATCATTCCTCCAGTTACCATTTCTCAATGTACTAGGACTTGAATAATGCCTCTTTTTTCTTGCCTTCATCTCGGTTACAGCTGAGCCAGTTCCTCCTCAGGCCTATTATTTGAACGAGGCATCTTGTCCACCTTTCCAATAAGTTTAAGCAGGTTTGTTGCATTCCAGCCAGTTTCTTGCGAAGAAAAATAGGATTTCTGCATCAGATCTAACTCGTTTTTTACTTCCTCAATCAAGTTTTTGTCGTCAATACTCACCTGATTTAGCCACTGTGAGGCGCAGTGCTGAGCCTTAAAATAGTCTTCGGACTCGAGAGCATCGATAAGAGCTGAACTTGAATTTGGCTCCAATTCTCGGTTGATTTTTGGCTCTGAGCTCTTAGCTTTACTTCGCACTAACAGTCCACTGGTGATGAGCCAAAGTAGTGCAAATAGGGCGGTGAGATATGGCCAAAACCCCGCGTCATGCACGGTAATGGTTTTAGTCTCAACAGGCGCGGAATACTGCGGCGCTGGAACTGAATTATTGAGATTCTCTCCTGGCTCAACAGCGAGAGATAACCCTTCAATGTGTGCTGTATTTTGTCTTTTGTTTTGACTATCCCACCAGTTGAGGTCAAGGCTTGGTAGCTCGATACTGCCAGCCTGTTTAGGGATCAATACTTGTTTAAGCGTCATACGCGTAACGCCACTTTCAAGCTGCGAAAACTGGGGCTTTTCTGCATAAACGCGAATATTTTCTGGGTAGTTGATATTGAGCTTAGGAAGGCGCTCTTGAGGTAGTCCTTCTACATCCAAGGTTATCTCACGAGTAATCGAATCGCCCACTTTGGTCGCAAGCTCGGTGCTCGGTGTGATTTTCTCTCCATTGGCTGCTGTCCATGTCTGTTTCAGAGACAGCATCGAAGTGGGTAACCATACGCCAGAATATCCCTCAGGCTTTGGCTCAACATTGATATTAAAGACTTCCGCGGGGATATCGACCGAGACAAGCTTTGTTGTTCCCACTCTATCGTTCCCGTAAATCACTGAACCTTTGAATGCAGCGCTGTGCAAGGTATAGTCTCCAGAGTTGTCGGCTGTCACTCGATAATTTTGGTCAAGTACGGTGACTTCAACGCCATCAAGTACACTTTGATACTGATTAGGCTCACCAATTTGTGTGAGGGTAAGCCCCTTGACTTTTGGTGGCACAACTTGGGGATTTTGTAAGCGTCTTGGATCCGCTTTAATGATCAATCGCGTTTTTAGCGAAGCACTTTCATTTGGGTAGAGTTGGGTTTTATCTAAAGAAGTCCTAAGCTCGACCAAATCCGATACTTTTGGCTCGTCAGAGTCTTGTGTTACTTGTATCGCTATGGGTTTAGAGCTATTGCCGTCAATGGTAAAAGCAGGGATTTTGGCAAGCCCCAGCTTTTGTGCTGCCAAGGTGATATTCCATTCACTTCTGACGGTCCGATTGCCATTGACAATATTTATTGATGAGCCAAAGCTCGGCCTGCTGACGTAGAAATCTTTTTCAAGTGCACTGAAATCTAGGTCATCAGAGGACGCTTTTTCGTCGACCACAACACGCAATTGGAAAACTTCATTTTTGACGACTTTATTCTTGCTTACGGTTGCCCATATATTAGCAGCGATAGAAACAGGGCTAAAAAAGGCCATTGTTAGAGCGACTAAGCTCATCAATTTAAATGCTCTTTGATTCATAATTACCACTTCTTACCTGTGTTCTCTGGTGGTTGCTTTGATTTTGCTTGTAATATCAGTTGTGCTTTGAGAAGGCGACTGGGATCTCGAGCGCTTTCTACTTGTTCAAGTTTTCGCAGCGCTGGATCGATAGGTTCAGCCCTTTCCTGTTGAGAGAGTTGCTGTGATTCTTGTTCTAAGGGTTTATCGGGCTTCTTTATTTCCTTTGGCGTTGATTCCTGCTCAGAAGAGGCTTGGCCCGTTTCATCTTTGTCTTTTGATTGTGGCTTTTGTTCATCGTTTGCCATTTTTTGTTCGTTAGACTGGTTCTGCTTGGACTCTTGCTCTTGGGACTTTTCCTCTGCTGAAGAATTTTCCTCTGATTGAGAGCCTTGTTGTTGCTCTGATGAAGAATTCTCATCAGACTCTTGTTGCTGTTGCTGTTGCTGTTGCTGTTGCTGTTGCTGTTGCTGTCGTCGAACAATTTCTAGGTTATGTTTGGCATCTGAGTTATCAGGCTGCTGCTCTAGTACTTGTTCATAAAGGCTAATCGCTTGGTCAAAATCTTTGTTTTGAGCATACGCATTGGCAAGGTTATACTTTCCTCTCGGTGTTTGTACGCCCTTTAATGACTCAATAGCAGCGGCAAAATCACCTGCTTCATATTGTGCCATGCCTTGCCATTCTTTATTTTTAAATAGCTCTGCTGCTTGTTTATATTCCTTAGAATCAAACAGCCTTTTTGCTTGCTGATCGTCATTAAGCCAAGGTGAAGCCTCGACACTATTGATGTTCATGGCAGGTAGAGTGACAACTAATAGAGCGAAGACCACACCACGACGAAACATCATTAGTGCCGGTATGAGTAATAATGGTACTAACCAGATGCCGTTGTTTACTCGGTCCATGATTTGTTTGGCTTGATTGAGCTTACTGGTTGCTTCTACGTTATTGGTTAATCGACTAATTGCTTCAATATCACTGTTGTTAAGCTGGATAGGAGTGAATAAGCTTTTAGATGTGCGAGCAAGTTTAGCCATGTTGGCGAAATTTGATTTTGCCACCACAGTGTGTCCAGACTCAGATTTAAGTAATGTGCCATCTAAGAGCTGGATAGGAGCCCCTGCTTGGCTGCCCACTCCTAAAATCGTCAGTCGCCACTTTGTGCCCTTGAGCAGAGTTTCAATGTTATCCGCTTCTTGGTTATCGATGTCGTCTGTAAAGAGCACTAAGTCACCTTGAGACAAGCCAATATTTCTCATCATACTAATAGCTTGCTCTACAGCAATTGCAGCATTAGCACCTTGAAATGGCATGAGATCTGGGCTGAGATTTGGGATTAAGTTTAAAATGGTGTGGGTATCGGACGTCATTGGACTGACGGTATAAGCATCTCCGGCATAGACGATAAGACCTGTACTCCCTTCATTCCACTGCTTTAGTAAGTCACGAGCTTTATACTTAGCTTGAGTTAGTCGATTGGGTTTAATATCAGTTGCATACATGGACATAGACATATCCATGATAAGCACTCGACCACTTTGGTTGGAAAAGCTTGGTCTTTCTGATGCAGTGAAGCTTGGACCAGCTAAAGCAACAATGGCAATAAACCCTGTGACAGCTGCTATGCTGATGCTCAAGTTACGAGAGGAGTTGTGACTAAAGCCCATTGCCTTTGCTAAGTGAGGAGCAATCAAGGTTTTACTTCGACTGCGCTTAATCAGCCAAATAACCATGATAGCAAGTGGTAGCATCATTGCTAACCACTCTGGGTAAAGAAAGCGAAAATCAGACATGGTTTCTCCTGATAATCAACAATGAAAAGAAGCTGACAAGTGCGATAGCTAAGGGGATAGTGAACCAATCTTGTTGGGGTCGCCAAGTTTGCGTTGTTTGACTAATCGGCTCAAGATCATTGATGGTATCGTAGATGTTGGAGAGCTCTTGGCTATCTCTGGCCCTGAAGTATTTACCGCCAGTCATTGAGGCAATTTCCTTTAGGGATTTCTCATCTAAATCTTTTGCTGTATTGACCTTTCGAGTCATAAAGAACTCTTTTACCAGCATCTCACCCGCTCCGATACCGACAGTGTAAATAGTGACATTGTATTTCTTAGCAATATTGGCAGCCTCAATCGGGTCAATAACTCCCGCTGTATTGGTGCCATCACTGAGTAATATCATCACGCGCTGTGGGGCGTCTCCGTCGACGAAAGTTTTGGTCGCTAAACCTATCCCTTCACCTATGGCCGTCTTATCGCCAATCAAGCGAAGAACAGTCTGGTTGAGTTGCTGGCTGACTGTTTTCCTGTCTAGCGTTAGTGGGGTTTGCAAATAAGCATGATCGGCGAATAGAACTAAGCCCAAACGATCCCCTTGACGCTGACTAATAAAGTCGCCTAATACTTGTTTTACCGCCGTTAGGCGATCAATGTAATCGCCATTTAACTGCATGTCTTCTTGGCTCATTGAGTACGAGAGATCGACCACTAGCATCATATCTCTGTGCTTAGGTTGTGTGATGACAGGATCGCCGTACCAAACTGGTCTTGCAGATGCAGTAACCAGAGTAATCCAGATCACTGCGGTTAAACCTTTAGCCATTAAACTCCACGATGAGTTACCCGCCGGCGATTCGGGCAGGTAGGGCATATAAACAGGAGATGATGTTTGAGCTGGGGGCAATAAAAAATAAATTAGTAGTGGCAAAGGCAGCAGAAGGAAGTTCCACCACCATACAAACTCTATATTAGCCAACTTTTGTCCTCCTTCGTTTGGGGGGAAGTGCTTCATTGACCCATTGTGAACAATGAGAGACGAGTTCTGACGCATTGCCTAGGGGTTCTTTTGAATAAAGAGCAACTTGCCAGACGTCGTAATTATCTAAAAATAAGGGGGCTTTTACTTGCGTATCGAGAAAAGCATACCATTCTTTTCCCGTTAGCTTGGCGACTTCTTCTCTTGGGTAGTAACACAACGCGGCTTGGCGAAGCAATTCAAACGCTTCTGCTGGCTTTTCACCGGCTTGAATCAACCTTAAAGCGGTTTTCTTTGGCGCCAGCCTTTTCTTATTCCAGCGATAAATGAGCCATATGGCCAAAATAGATAGAAGAGTGGCACCAGCGCTTGCCCACCAACCCCAAGCGATAGGAAACCAAGAGGGGAGCTCAGGCAAATGCATCGGATTGAGTGGTAACAGAGAATCCTTGTTTAATGTGCTCATTGATCACGTCCTGATAATTGTTGTAGTAGTGATTTTTGAGTCGAGAGACAAGTAAAGCTCAAACCATGACTGTGAGATAAGCTTTTTAGCTGATGCTGCTTTCTTTCAAACGCTGCAGCAATCTGATTACGTACTTTGCGAGAAGAAAAGTCTACCCACATGGTACTGCGCTTATCAGACACCTGCTCAACTCCCCGATAGTCCGTAATACCAGACTCCAATGGGTCGGATATTTGAACTAATCTCACTTGATTGTGGGATCGCAGGCGAGAAATTAACAACTGATTTTGCTCGGAAAAGCGTAAAAAGTCGCTGATTATCACAACTTCGCTGCCTTTAGGGCAAAGACGGTTTAATGCATGAAACCCCTCATCCATATCGTTTGAATGGATATCAGCGGGATCAACCAATATGCTTTGATGCAGCTTTACCAAATTTTGGATCATCGCCAACGGACCTTGGTTACGGCTGCTTGGCTTAAGCTCGGTAAGCTGGTTTCCAGTATCGATAATGGCGCCCACACGGTCTTTTTGTGCCACAGAGAGCCAAGCAATTAAGCTCGCCATATGGGCTGCGAGGACTGACTTAAACATGAGTTTTGAGCCAAAGCGCATGCTGGCACTCAAGTCAATGTAAAGAACAATCGGCTTTTCGCGCTCTTCCGTGAATAACTTTGTATGAGGCTTGCCGGTGCGAGCTGTAACTCGCCAGTCTATGCTGCGCACGTCATCGCCGGCTTGGTATTGCCTGACTTCTGCAAAGTCCATCCCTCTGCCTAGCCGCTTACTTTGGTGTTGACCAAGTACCTGAGACCATAAACTCTTTGCTGGTGGTAACCAGTGAATAGCGTGTTGTTTAAAATACAACAGTTCATCAAGACAAAGATTTACGCCATCAGAATATGGAGATAGCTGTTTATCCATTGGTAAACCCTACGCGCTGCCTACGAGCGACAGCAGTCGATTGACGACTTGGTTGGCGCTAATCCCTTCTGCCTGAGCTTGATAGCTAAGTAGGATACGATGTCTAAGGACAGGGAAAGCCATCACTTGAACATCTTCGGCGGTAACATAGTCACGCCCTGATAACCAAGCGTGCGCGCGTGCGCATCTATCGAGTGCAATCGTTGCACGTGGGCTGACTCCCATTTCTATCCAATTATTCAGTGTATCGTCGTATTGAGTCGGATGGCGGGTCGCCATGACAAGTCGGATAATATAGCTCTCGACAGTTTCCGCCATGTGAATGTTCAATACTTCTTGTCGTGCGGAAAATATGTCTTGCTGACTAATCTTAGGAGCCGTAATGTTTTGCTCACCTTTGGCCTCTCCTCTATTGAGGCGTAGTATCTCGAGTTCGCTGTGTGCATCGGGGTAGTCAACATTAAGGTGCAGAAGAAACCGGTCGAGCTGCGCTTCGGGCAGAGGATACGTCCCTTCTTGCTCAATAGGATTCTGTGTTGCCATGACTAGGAACAACTCAGGCAAAGGATAGGTTTTTCTGCCGGCGGTAATTTGCTTCTCAGCCATAGCTTCTAGCATTGCAGCTTGTACTTTTGCTGGCGCTCGGTTGATTTCATCGGCTAGGATTAAAGAGTTAAATATAGGTCCAGCTTGAAAGGTAAACTCCCCCGTTTCTGGGCGGAAAATATCGGTTCCTGTCAGATCCGCGGGTAATAAGTCAGGAGTAAATTGTATGCGGTGAAAGTCGCCTTCTATACAATCGGCAAGTGACTTAACCGCTCGGGTTTTCGCAAGGCCTGGCGGCCCTTCGACTAATATGTGCCCATCAGCAAGCAGTGCGACTAAAAGCTGTTTGACTAACTCAGTCTGACCAATGATTTGTGTGCTTAAATACTGCTGTAACTCGTTAAATGGTTGAGAATTCATCAATACTTATCTCCTAACTTTTTCTCTTAGTGGTTTTATTGACGAAAAAGTTCATCTAGTCTGCTTCTATGATCTAGTGATTGAATGATTGTTAATCAAATCAGATACCAGATATAAATATCATTATTTCAATTGCTTACAATATGGGGATTAATACTCATCTTACAAGTCATCAATATTGAAAAATGGGTTTTACAAACTTGCAAACACCAAGGTTTATTCATGACAGTATTCGAGAGATAATACATGGTTAGCTCAGCTTAAGCAGTTAGGTTAAAATAAGTCATTGTGATGAATTTAATTGAGACCCAAATATGAGTAACATTGAACATGAATTAGAGCAGATGGCCAACGAGATTAACGATGAGCCAGAAGTTTCTCTGCCGTCACTTGAAGAGCAAAAAGCGATCGCAGCCGAGCTGAAAAAGCTTGAGGAAGCAGGGGAGTTAACCCTTGAAGTATTGGAACGTTACTTTGGCAAGTTCTACTCGAAAACGGACAAGCCAGTTCACTAAGCGTAACGTTTCTCGTCACTTCTACCGATGACAGCCAAGATTTAGCTTATCGAAGATGGTGGATCGTAACGGTGAGACTTTTTAAAGTAGTTGAACAGCGCCTTCAATATGGTTTTATCTGTGACGGATGCGCCATCAAATTTTAAGCCATAACTAAAATAATCTTCGACAGGGACGACGTGCATAATGGTGGCTTTAATCGTTATGCTCGTTCTACCATGTGTTGCGACTTCTTGTGGTAGTTTAACTTCTATATCGACAAGACTATCACCCTTAAATTCGGTATTGGAGCGGACTTTGGCGCCTTCCATACTAATGTCACTTGTTAGACCTTCAGCGCGGGTACTTCCCTGTGACATTTTAACTCGAATTTTGTTATCTGCTCTTGGCTCGGCACGTTGCTCATCTTCTGGCATTGCCATCGACTCGTTGATGTTAGTCTCAAAGCCTCTTAACTGTCTGTCGAGTGTCTCGGATATTTCATGTAGGTCACTGGCAACCAGCGAGGTTGTCTTGGCTTTACTGCTACTTTCTGAGAGCACTTTAAACAGCTCTTTCAACTTGGTGTCTAGATATTGCAGGTTATCAGCTTGCTCTCGGTTGAAATTAGCAATCACTTCAGCACTCTCTGTGGTTTGACTAATTCCATCAGACATGGTGGTAAAAGACTCGACCGTGTCAGCAGAAGTTTTTTGAGTTTGGTGTACAGCGCCAACCACGGCTTGCATTGAGTTGACCGAGTTTTCGACTTTTTCCATTAGTTGAGTGATAAGATCTGATATTTCTTGGCTTGAACTAGATGTTCTTGCAGCTAGATTTCTTACCTCATCTGCCACAACGGCAAAGCCTCTGCCTTGATCGCCAGCGCGCGCCGCTTCTATTGCAGCGTTAAGTGCGAGTAAGTTTGTTTGCTCGGCAATATTGTGAATAGACTCTGTAATTTCGTTGATTTGAAGGGTGAAGTTTTTCAACTCCTCGATTTGTTCGGCGGTATGATTAACAGAGTCCACGGCCGTGTTAAGCTCTTGAATACTGTTATTGACAACAACAATGCCTGATTGTGCGGTTTCCATAGTCGTTTTAGATGTGCTCTCGGTGCTTTTGATGTGCTCGCTGACCACATCTGAAATCTCCAGTAGCGATGTAATGGCTTCGAGCACCTGAGATGAGTTTTCTTGCTCTAACTGACTGCTTGATGATATTTCAGAAGAAACCGCTGAAACTTGGTGTGCAGAATGCGCCATTTGGCGGCTATTTTGTTGGACGACATTAATCACGTCATGCAGAGACACACGCATCTGCTCAATGTTTTGGGTTAGGTTGCCCATCTCATTATTAAAGTGCTCTTTCTCGTTGTAATCTTTAAGATCACCTGTGGTTATGCGCTGGGTGGTTTTTATTGCTCGGCTAATAGGCCCGAGTACATTTCGCAATGTTAGTTCGGCGAGAATGAATGTTAGTAACACCGAGAAAACTGCGATGATGATCTGATTGCGCTCCATTTTAAGAATCTTCTCGAAGGATTCATCATTAAACATGAGTACAGCTTTATTCATATTTGCCAGCACTTTAACACTGTATTCACTGAGTGCTGCGAGGTTTTCAGGGTTATCACCATCTTCTAAGATGCTGGCGACATTTTTCTTTTGTTGCTCCCACATTTGTTTGACTATCTTTAGCTGCTTCTGGATGTGGGGAGGCGCGGGCGGAATATCGACAGGCTTGGTCATGCCTAAGTCCTTGTAGGTTTTTCCTCCACGGGTGAGCGCTTCGAGAGAAATGTCAAACAACTGCTGTGTTTTTCGGCTGGCAGAGATATCAGGCTTACTCTTCTTTTGGTGAGCAATATCCATTGCAAGCAAAAATTCCTTGGTGAATTTCTGAGTCAGCATTCGCTGCCTACCCGCAATATTAATAACCAAGCCGTCACTTTTTTGTTTATCGAGAGAGGTGATGGTATAGCCAATGATAGTGGTTAGAATCAAAGTAAAAAGTACGGTTAGGAGTCTGAGTTTTGCCTTGAGGCTTAAACTGGCAAAGTTGAGCAAAACATGTTTTTGCATTGACATCGATTTTCCTTAAACCTTTCTCGAGTTGATTTTTTAATCACAACTTAAAAGTTATATCCATACTTCACAATCATCAAGTTGGGAAGGCTGATCATTTTTCAATCTGTGGTGTAAAGGGGGGATGTTTTTGGTATTGCCTCGCTCTTTCCAAGCAGTAAATTAAGCCCAAAGAGTGTTGCTAGTAAGAAATTATAAAATAAAAAAGCGCCCTGAATGAGCGCTTATAACTTGTAAAATAGTGTGGGACTTAAGGCACATTATGACCTTTAGATGCTACCCATACTCGATACCATTGCTCACGAGTTAACTCTAATTTGAGGGAGTCTGCGGCTATTTTAACTCTCTCTATTTTGCCTGAACCTATGATTGGTATTGGCTTCGATGGGAGCATTCTTACCCAAGCGTATATAACTTGCTCTATACTCTCTGCCCCCACTTCACATCGAATCGCTTCTAGTTCGTCTCTAACCCTTTTGGCTTGCTCGCTTGAACCAGTAAAAATACTGCCTCCACCTAAGCATGACCAAGCCATTGGTTTGATGCGATTCATCTGGAGTAAATCCAAAGTTCCATCATGGGCAACATCAAAATTGATAGGGTTTATTTCAACTTGGTTAGTGACCAGAGGCTTAGATAGTCGAGATTGGAGTAAGTTGAACTGACTTGGGGTAAAGTTTGAAACGCCGAAGTGTTTAACTTTTCCTACTTTGTAGAGCTCACTGAACGCATCAGCAACTTCATCAGCATCCATTAACAAGTCTGGTCTATGGATAAGCAAAAGATCAATCTGTTCTATGCTGAGCTTTTTCAGTGAGTTGTCGACGGACTGATGAATATGCTTGGCACTTGTATCCTAATGGTTAATTCTACGTGTAGGATATTGTGCGTCACACCGCATAATGTTGCACTTAGTCACTATCTCAATCTGTTCTCTGATCGAAGGCTCTAGTTTGAGTGCTTCTCCAAATAAGGATTCACACTGATAACCCCCATAAATATCAGCATGATCGACCGTTGTGATGCCCAAATCTATGTGCTGCTTAAGAAAAGATAATCTATTTTTCGCTGTCATTCCCCATTCAGCAAGGCGCCAATAACCTTGGACCAGCTCAGAGAGTTCTGGCCCTTGGGGAGCAATTGTCATCTTCGATACCATAACTTTGTTTCTCTCTCGCCTAAATTTGGCGTTACAGTATGATTTTCTGTGATTATCATCAACTTATTCAGGCAACAAATTAGAGTTCGATGATAAAAAAACATGTCAGTGCCGAAGGGTTTTTATTCTGGTCAACACTTTAGCGTTGTAACACTAGATACTCTATGCATTCACAGGTATCTATGACTAGAAAATGTATGCCGCTCCAGAGTCCTCATTACTATTGTTTTCTTGGCTATTAACTCCTGTTGAACTAGAGTCTTCTTCTCTGGCTCCAATCGCTAACCTGTTTCCATCGCCAGATAGAGATACACTGATGCCAAATAAGTCGTCTGCCCCTGTGTTAGATGCTTTTATGTATGTTTGTTCGATCCAACTTGAACCGTCAAAGAAGAATGTATAAGCTGCTCCAGAGTTGGCGGTGTTGTTATTATCTTCACCATTAACACCTTGTGAGTTAGAGTCCTCCGATGATGCTCCCACTGCGAGGGTATTGCCATCCTCTGACAGAGATACTGATACACCGAAATAATCTTCTGTTCCGCTGTTAGAAGCCTTAATATAAGCTCGTTGAGACCACGCGGTATCGCTGAAACGAAAGATATACGCAGCGCCAGATTGTGAGGCGCTGTTATCGCCTGAGCCAATATTTATTTCCTTGGAATTTGAGCTTTCTCCACTTGCGCCTACTGCTAAAATGTTGCCATCTGATGATAAAGAAACAGAGCTACCAAATAAATCACCAGATCCAGTATTTAGTGGTTTAAGATATGCCTCTTGCGCCCAGCTAGTCGTGAACTTATAAATATACACAGCTCCAGCTTCTGTCAAATCGTTGTTGAGTTGCCCGATGTTAACCTCAGTTGAGTCGGACTGTTCATTAGTAGCACCTACTGCTAAGACGTTGCCATCGTTTGATAACGCTACCGAGGACCCAAAACGGTCACCTGCATTGGTATTAGAAGCTTTAATATAGGCTTCTTGAATCCAACTTCCTCCTTGAAAACGGAACAGATAAGCGGCACCAGCATCCTCTGTTAGCATAGGGTCATTCCCTTGGTCGCCATTAATACCCGTTGAGAGTGAGGCTTCCTCGGTGGCGCCTACAACTAGGGTATTGCCATCGCCAGATAGAGCTAAAGAATTACCAAAGAAATCACTAGTTTCGGTATTAGAGCCTCTCAAAATGGCTTCTTCGCCCCAAGCCCCCGCATTAAAACGATAAACATATACAGCACCTGCGTTAATGCCGTTAGTACGTTCACCGGGTGCCGCCACAGCAAGAGTATTGCCGTCAGACGACATAGAAACGTTCATTCCAAAATAATGGCCCTCGCCTGTGTTAGAGGCTTTAACATACGCCTCTTGGTTCCACCTGTTATTTTCAAAGCGAAAAATATATGCGGCTCCAGGTTGGACTAGTGAATTGTCACTTGATCCTGAGCTATTAATACCCGTAGCATTTGATTGTTCGAAAGGAGCTCCTACTACTAGTAGCTCTCCATTTCTGGATAGCGATACACTAAAACCAAACTCATCATGATAGCCAGAGTTAAAAGCCTTTATATACTGAATTAAAACAGAAAGGTCTTGTGGTGCAGTAGATTTTTCATTTGAAAGGCGTTGCCCGTAATCATTCTGGGCAATCACAAAAAATTGATCTAACAATAATTCTAATACGCCAGTACTCGTTAGTGCAATCTGTAGTGTTGATGTTGTACCTATTTCGTCACAATTATTATCTTTTTCAGTATCCTTTCTACACAAAACATAATTAGTTGCACCGTTAGATTGGCTCCAATTGAAAGTAGTTTCATCTTTTGTGACAACAATGTCACTTAGATTGAAATCTTCTGGTATTGAACCTTTAGCCCCTGGATACGTGGTAGCATTGCTAGTAGCTCCATTACTAGTAGCTCCATTACCGCCTCCGCTATCACCGCATCCGTGTAAAGTGAGAGCAGCCGATAGAATTATTAAAATGCTATTTTTGTGTAAAGACATTGTATCAAGCTCATTAGTGTTAATGATAACATTAATATTAGCTACTAGTGTAAAATATACAAAATCGGGCTGAACTACTTAATTTAGCTCATATGTTGTGAGTAGATGATTGTTGGGAGCTCTTGGATTGTTCAACGTAAATCAGATTGTCAGTATTAAAACCACGCTGTTTAGACATTTTTTCAAATTTCTCTATGATTTCAGGGCTGACGGTTGAAGTTCGAGAAAGTAGCCATAAATAGTCGTGATTTGGCCCAGAAATGAAGGCATAGCTGTAATTATCTTTGTCTAGTTCAAATACGACATAAGAGCCGTAAAAAGGCCCGAAAAAGGAGACTTTCAGATACCCCTCATCGGCACTGTTAACAAAAAAGGCTTTGCCTTGGGCCTCGCTCCATTCATCTTTCTTCGCATCGTATCCTCGATTGAGAACGTTTTCCTTAAACCTTTCTCGAGTTGATTTTTAATCACAACTTAAAAGTTATATCCATACTTTACTATCATCAAGTTGGGAAGGCTGATCATTTTTCAATCTATGGTCTAAAAGTGGGGGGGATGTTTTGGGTATTGACTCGCTTTGCCTTAGCCGTACGTAAAGCCCAAAGAGTGTTGCTAGTAAGAAATTATAAAATAAAAAAGCGCCCTGAATGAGCGCTTATAACTTGTAAAATAGTGTGGGACTTAAGGCACATTATGACCTTTAGATGCTACCCATACTCGATACCATTGCTCACGAGTTAACTCTAATTTGAGGGAGTCTGCGGCTATTTTAACTCTCTCTATTTTGCCTGAACCTATGATTGGTATTGGCTTCGATGGGAGCATTCTTACCCAAGCGTATATAACTTGCTCTATACTCTCTGCCCCCACTTCACATCGAATCGCTTCTAGTTCGTCTCTAACCCTTTTGGCTTGCTCGCTTGAACCAGTAAAAATACTGCCTCCACCTAAGCATGACCAAGCCATTGGTTTGATGCGATTCATCTGGAGTAAATCCAAAGTTCCATCATGGGCAACATCAAAATTGATAGGGTTTATTTCAACTTGGTTAGTGACCAGAGGCTTGGATAATCGAGATTGGAGTAAGTTGAACTGACTTGGGGTAAAGTTTGAAACGCCGAAGTGTTTAACTTTTCCTACTTTGTAGAGCTCACTGAACGCATCAGCAACTTCATCAGCATCCATTAACAAGTCTGGTCTATGGATAAGCAAAAGATCAATCTGTTCTATGCTGAGCCTTTTCAGTGAGTTGTCGACGGACTGATGAATATGCTTGGCACTTGTATCGTAATAGTTAATTCTACGTGTAGGATATTGTGCGTCACACAGCATAATGTCGCACTTAGTCACTATCTCAATCTGTTCTCTGATCGAAGGCTCTAGTTTGAGTGCTTCTCCAAATAAGGATTCACACTGATAACCCCCATAAATATCAGCATGATCGACCGTTGTGATGCCCAAATCTATGTGCTGCTTAAGAAAAGATAATCTATTTTTCGCTGTCATGCCCCATTCAGCAAGGCGCCAATAACCTTGGACCAGCTCAGAGAGTTCTGGCCCTTGGGGGGCAATTGTCATCTTCGATACCATAATTTTGTTTCTCTTTTGACTAGATTTGGTTTTACAGTATGATTTTTTGTCTAATGCCTCAAGTCATCAAATTGAGTTATGTGCTGATAGCGATTTTTTAGCCATGCAAAGCGTGGTTTTTTCAGGAGAATAAATTTTTTCAGTGGGTTGCAATGCGGATTTAAATGCTGATTTTTAGATAGTCTGGCGAGATAATTTAGAGAGTTCAATGATATTAAATCAATAGGTTATTGAGTTGATGTCTCCTATCTCCCTGTAACTTTGGACCCTACACCAAATGCAGGGCCCTGATCTACTAATAAACGACAGCCCATACATTATCGATTTCAAAATCGGCTGGGTTGATGCGAGTGATTGCTGAACTATCTATAGTTGTAGCTGGAGCAAAGGCAATAAGTTCGCCATTATTAGCGATTAAAGTGTTGCTCATGACAAAGGTAGTACGATTGGTTGCATCGTTGCTGTAGCCGACAACTAGGCGGTTGTAGAAGTTGGCGTTTATTCGCCCAGCTGTAATAGTAAAAGGTGGGTTGGCGCCACCGATTGGTGAATTTTCATACGTTGACTCATTAAGGGAGGGTACTTGGTTTACACCGGCCAATAACCAAGGGTAGAATTTTGCTTCGTCCCCCAAACTCCCCGGTATATTTATTAAACTCATGTACCCACTATCGAAGCTTAAAATCATTCCCGTCTTAGTGTTAACCGCTTTGGTCACGTTTCCATCAGCACTACTGTCAAACGTTGGCATCACCCCTGTCCAAGTGGTCACGGCGATGTCATTGATGGTTATTTCGACTTTAGAGGGGTCTGTATTGGAGGAAAGGGGGATATCAAACCACACCGCATCACGTGTTGAATTTACTCTGGCTGTTGCGGTTAATTCTTGTCCCACAACGGGGAAAGTCGTCCCATTGATCCCTTGATATTGAGCTTGTGTCCACTTAGTTCCGTCGGGGTTATAAAAAGTTTGCCATCCGGCAGCATTTATGTGGGTGGAAACTAATATTAATAGTGTGCCAAGACATACGCTTAATGATTTCATTATACAGTCCCTTCTATGTTCTAAGGTGTATCGTAAGGCAATACGATGTAATTATCTGGGTCTTCAATTGTTAAAGGCATTCTCGCTAATACTGGGTATGTATTAGAGCAAACCTCTTCATTTCCTTCGCTATTCGCGCAGACCTGAATGCTTTTCAACCAATCTCTATTGGTAACAGTGTAAGATGAGGCAGTACTTACAGCTTGAGAATCCACCCGCCACTCGACATCTGGGCTACTCCGCTGCATGACTAAAGCTGAAAGACTGTCTCCACTGTATATAACGGAAACTTCTTGCTGAGTTGCGCTGTCTACAATCTTAATTGCGGTTGGATCAGTTCCTTCTTGTGGTCCGCTACCATCTGTTGTGCCTGAGCCTGAGCCTGAGCCTGAGCCTGAATTTTGACTACTGGTTCCACCTCCATCAGATCCCCCCCCGCAACCAGCTAGAATAGCGATGTATAAAAGTGAAGTCGCGACGACCTTTATATTATCCATTTCAGTTCCTTAAGTGAGTATGTTTGGAATATAAATCACTGAAAAATAAATTTATTTCTATTCTGGAGTGCGCTGTTTTTTTAAAAAATCAATACAGTCCATTTAAAAACTAGATATAAGTGGTTTATTTGTCAATATTCTTGAAGTTAGTCTCAATGATAGATAGAGATCTGCGAAAACAGAGTAATGAGGGTCTCAAAATCAGAGATTATGGAGCGCAGCCACTGTAATGAAGGCACTTAAAAACTGATCTTATTGAGTTAAACGGCATTGGTACTGATATTTTTGTCTATAATGTTTTATGACTCCAATTTCAGTTAACAACATTATAAAAATGGGCAAAGGAGATAAATGAATGAAGAAATTTATAGCTGTATCTCTGATAGCAATGATGATGACTTTTTCCTCGGTTTTGGTAGCGCAAAGCACTTTAGTGAAAGTGGCAATAGGGGAACTCTACAAAGGCAGTGTCGATTTAGGTTACGGCATGACAGCAATAGAAATACTTGACGCTGTCTATGATGAAGCAAGAATCAATTACACGACAACTTATATGACGGATAAGCATGCTATCCAAGCTGTTGTAACAGGACAATATGATGCATTGGATATGAGGATTGGTGAGTTAGAATACGATTATAGTCAGTCACTTGTTAAAGTTAATGTGCCTTTGGGCAATATTGATATATACATTTTATCAGTTGGTGAAAAATCAGAATTGAGCCTAAAAGATCTTCATGACAAAAACGTTGTTTCCGTGCGAGGAGCGGTTTATACGAACATAATTAAACATTACAAAACGCTTAGCTTGGTCACAGCAGAGGAAGCGGCGTTAATGTTAAGTAATGGAGAAGCTGATGTTTGGGTTGCAGCGACGCAGTCGTATGAGCCAGTAAAAGAAAAGTATCCTGCTATTCATTTTTCAAGTTCGCCAGTCTCAAGAGAGTACCTATATCATTATTTGCACAAAAGTCATCAGCATTTATTAAAGCCTTTAGAGGCTTCGGCTGAGGTTGTGATGAAGGACAAACTTATTTATTAGAGGTAGTTGACCTGATTTATTACAGCCACCTAGATCACTGTATCCCTGTAGAGTGAGTAAAATCGACGTAAATCAGTCCATCAGTATTAAAACCACGTTCTGTAGACATTTGTTTAAACTTCTCTATGACCTCATGACTGACGGTTGGAGTTCGAGAAAGTAGCCATAAATAGTCGTGATTTGGCCCAGAAATGAAGGCATAGCTGTAATTATCTTTGTCTAGTTCAAATACGATATAAGAGCCGTAAAAAGGCCCGAAAAAGGAGACTTTCAGATACCCCTCATCAGCACTGTTAACAAAAAAGGCTTTGCCTTGTGCTTCTCTCCATTTATCGTTCTTTGTATCGTATCCTCGATTGAGAACGGACACTCCGCCATCATCTCTTAGTGAGTATTGCGCAGTGACGTCGGATAACCCACGTTCAAAGGAATGATCTAGTCGCGCTATCTCGTACCAAGTACCAAGGTATTTGGATAGCTCGAAGTTATCAACAGGCTCAACGGATTTAGGCATGCCTAAGCAGCCGGATAAAGCAAATAGCATGGTCGCAAGTAGTATATTTTTCATTGGTATCTCCGCAGTCAAGCTAGATGATGCGTCATGTATCTCGAGAGGATCACTGCAAGGGATAAAGTGTTACTTAGTATCGCTCGTTAAACCCCTTAATAAGTTGTACTACATAAGCAGTGATGGCAAGTATTTCAAATACCCAAAACAGAGGGATTAGACCAAACGGCTCAATTAAAATCCCGTCTTCATCGATGTGAGACCCAATTGAAGCATACGTTAACAAGCACAGTAAGCCGATAATACACAGTGTCATGCTAGTTCGGTTAGGAATAAGTTTTTTCATATTGCACCTTTGAGGTTGTTTTAGCAACGCACTTAGCCGTTGGGTCAATCTATGAATGAATGCTTCTTCGTGCAAGCTTTTTAGAATGGACTTTCAGCCTCGAATGTCATGCGCTCTTTGGTGTATGGGTGTTCTATCACAAGGCGTTGTGCGTGAAGGTGTAATCGCTTTGATCTTTGTCCATAGAGGCCATCTCCATGCATGGGCATGTTGAGCCCAAGATGATGAGCACAATGAACCCTTAGTTGATGGGTTCTGCCAGTTTTGGGGTAGAGGTATAACCTGCTTTGTCCTTCTTTGACTTCGACGCGCTCCCAGTAGGTCTCGGCCGGTTTACCATGTTCAAAACAGACAAGTTGACGGGGCCTGTCATCGGGATCGCCTCGCATGGGTAAATTAATTTGGCCGCTTTGGTCCTGCACTTCTCCTTGTACAATGGCTACGTAGCGTTTTTCTACGGTTCTAGTAATAAACTGTTTTTGTAAACTTTTGTTCGCCCGTTTGGTTAAGGCGAACACCAGTAGGCCTGATGTCGCCATATCCAGCCTGTGTATAACAAATGGACCTTCCGCGTTAGGGTAGAGTTTTTGCAGTCGAGTAATGGCTGAGTCTTGTATGGTTTTACCAGGAATAGAGAGAAGGCCGGTAGGTTTATTAATGACAACGAGCGCTTCATCTTCAAATACAATGCCCATCGGATTATGTTCTGCCCACGCTTTCTCAAGAGGGTTGTCATCCACATCCATACCTTGGAGCATGTGGCCGAGTATAGGCTGACATTTACTGTGACAAGAAGGGTAGAACGTTTTATGCTGGCGGATTTCTGATGTAGGGGACTTACCCCACCAAAACTCAGCCATAGCCAGAGGTTTAAAGCCATGTTTAAATGCGTAGTGAAGAAGTTTTGGCGCCGCGCATTCCCCTGCGCCCGCTGGGGGAGTGATACCTTCAAATATCGAGTTTAGTGATTTTTCTTCCGCGAGAATATTTAAAAAGCGGTACTGCTCAAACAATTTGTGCTGCAGTGCATTCGATAGCGTTTTGCGCTTATCTTTTAGCTGGTTTAGCTCATGATTAAGCTTCTGCCACTCGTTTTTCACTTGATCAATCTTGTCTTGCCACTCTAATTTTAGGTATTTAAGCGTGTTTTTATCATCGACACTTTGCTTTGCGAGGCTGTCCAGTACACGCTCAAGCTCGGCTCCGTTGAGGTGCGATTGAGCATCTTGGCGCTGCAATTTTCTTTCAGCCCGATTGGCGATCATTTTTGCTCGATGAGTGCTTTCTTCTTTTTTATAGTTTGATTCGAGTTTTTCAACCTGACTGGCAAGCTCTGTTAGTTGAGTACCGCTATTAAGAGTATCTATCTGGTCGTTGATTGACATGATCTCTTCATTCTCAGTATGGAAAAAGCTTTGCTTAGCAAATATATCAAACACAGGAGGGACAAAACCTGTTAGTTTGCTTTGCCCAGCCAATTTTCCTGAAAAAGCCGATAGATAACCAATTTCGCCTTGTGGGGACTTGACGATAAGCACGCCGAACATTTTTCCCACTCCATCAGAGTGATTATCCAGCCCAAAATTGTGAACCCATTCGTTTTGGGTGAGCAGGTATTGCTGAAGCTCTCTGGCAGCAAGCTTACACAATGGATGTGGCTCATAGAAAAACGGGAAAGTGAATTTCTCAGGCAAGCTATATTCATCAATACAAGCATTGAAAAGGGTAAAAAGAGAGAGGCTGTGATGCATATGATTTGCCAAAGTGACCAAATAGGAGCCAGATTTTACTCATTTATCGATGAATTTCCAGTGGCTCCTACTTGGATTAGTCTCAAGCTTCTTTGGGGTTAAACCTTATCTTAGGCTCCTAGATTGCTCCCTAACTTTAGCTGCTTGAATCGTTTGATATTACGAAACAACACCAAGACCGCAATACCCATAACAATGGTTGTCATTGCATTGACTACAGACTGCGAAGAGCCATCGTAAAATCCGCTAGCTACATCAATAGCAATCGCCACCAAAACAAGTCTAATAGAGGTTACCAAAGATGCAGCAATGCCTGTCATCTCTGGAAATACCTGCATGGAGTCTGCAAAGAAAAGTCCGATAGAAAGTGCGGCTCCCACTGAAAATACGCACACAATAAAGGTCAGAAAGTCCGGCGAACTTAGCATCTTATTAGGTACCAGCCAAAACGAGGCGATGGAAAGAAACATCAGGCAGAGCCCAGAGCCTTTTAACTTTTCTACACCGAAGCGGTCAATAAGGCGCCCATTACTCAAGCTAAACAGAGCAAAGGTGCCTAGTGTGGCCATTTGGTGAAACGGAAAATACTCAGGCGGGACCTCAAGGTTATCAACATACAAAAGCGACATATTTGAGACAAATACCATGTAGCCTGCGAGAATTAAACTGGTTATCAGCGTGCTATGCCAGAATGAGTAGGATGAAAGTACGCATTTATAATCAGCCATTACTCGCTTGGGAATCAACTTTTTACGTTTTTTGCTTGGTAAAGACTCAGGAACAAACAAAAAGCATTTAACTGCTGAGATAAACACCAAGATGGCAATAAACTCAAAGTTTGCATGGTATCCCATGTGAATACTGATCCAACCGCCAATAAGAGGCGCAAAAGCCATGATGCTTACGGTCAACGTGTTGAGGTCAGCAACCAATTTAGCCGCGGAGTCTTCCTCGAAAAAATCAAAGATCATGGTTGTGCCGACGATTAAACAGGCCGAACTGCCAAACCCTTGTAGCAAACGAAAAGCAAGCAATTGCTCTATGGTCTGTGCAAACACACAACCAATACTCGCCCCAAGGAATACAGAAAAACCGAACATCATGATCGGACGACGTCCAAAATGGTCTGACAGAGGCCCATAGATAAGCGAACCAATACAGATGCCGATAAAATTATAACTTAGGATGCGCTGAACCATAACAGCGTTAGTATTTAAATCTTTTAGTATGTCTGGAAAAGTAGGTAGGTAGATATCGGTCTCCATGGATGCCGCTAGAAAGATAAACACCATTAAAAAACGAAACCACTTTCCTTGATGAGATATAGGGAACATAGTTAATCCAACTGAATCATATTTTTAGATACTACAAGCTGGCTGTACTAAAAAGTAAAGCTATATGCTTGAGAGACATTGTTATTTTAGGGATGCGGCTGGCTAGAGAGGATGTGTGCCATAAGGTAGTGCATACCCATCACTCAGTTGTGAATAAGTGATGACCTAATTTAACATTTTATTTTTATTTGACAAGTAACATTGTAAGCAAATAAAAAAACAATTGCATAATGTCACAATTTTGAGATGAGTAACCGAGAGTTGTTACTCATCCACTGCAATAATTAGGTATTAACTAAAAATAGCTGGGGGGAGCGGTTGGCAATGGCTGCTCGTTTTTTGAGTACAATAAGCAATCAGTATCCAGAATGCGCTTAAAGCCCAATTTCGTGTAGAACTGATGGTTAATATCGCTATGCAAATACAAAGCTTGGCAGCTTTGCTGCTCGAATAGCTCATCCTTTAGTAATGTTACTAGTTTTGACGCATAACCTTTTTGCCTATGTTTGGGAGGGGTAGACAAAGAGCCGATTCCAAAACAACCAGTTTTAAGCCCGAATCCATCTCGGTAAACAATTGCAGATGAAACAAGGGTTTCTTTATCTATCAGCACATACCAAATACCTGATTGATATTTTTTGCTTTGACGACACAAGGACAGATATTCCTCATAAAATAGACCACTTCCCCATGCGTCAAACCCCATTTCGTAAATAGTATCGATTTCACTGGCTCTGGCTTTTCTTAACTGCATGTGTCTGCCTCGCAAATAACCCAATAGCGTGCAACTGGGTAGGGGAAAACTTTCCCCATCACGATATCAATAAACTCTCCCCCGTTTGCTTCAATCACCCCACGGGAGGCGTGATTCTTCTCATCGGCAGTGATCAAAGCCTTCGATATACCGAGCGATTTTGCAATCGGTAGAGCGAGCTTTAGCATGGTCTTTCCGTGCCCTAGTGCGCGGTAAGAAGGTGCGACATCGTATCCGATATGGCCACCCTCAAAGCAAAGAAATGGGTTATCAATGGTGTGACGAATTCTGATCACGCCAAGGATATTTTCCTTTGTGTCTACCATCCAAAAATGACTGCAAGGGACATAGTCTTTACGCAGATTTATACCATTCGCTTCGTCAGCTAATCGCTGAATATAGGCATCAAAGTCATCGATGCCTTCACGATAGTATTCAGCATTGATACTGTCATTGGTCTCAAGATCTTGATAAAGAGCGAAAAACGCAGCTCGATACTCAAGTGATGGTGATACCAGTCTCATTTCCTTCCTCGCATTTATTTAAACATATGTTTCGCGTGGAACACCAGGTGATCTTCAATAAAGCTTGAGATGAAATAGTAGCTATGGTCGTAACCTTCTTGAATACGCAGCTCAAGGTTTGAGTTGTGTGTTTTTGCAGCATTGACCAAAGACTCTGGCTTCAATTGTTCGTGTAAAAAATTATCGGCATCACCTTGGTCGACCAAAATAGGCAGAGGTGATGGATTTTGTTTGAGTAGCTCTGTAGCGTCGTAAGCTTTCCAGGACTCCTGATCCTGTCCTAGGTAAGCGCCAAACGCTTTTTGTCCCCATGGGCAGTGTGTTGGGTTACAAATCGGGCTAAAGGCTGAGATGGATGTGAAGCTATTGGGGTTGCTCAATCCAATGGTCAAGGCTCCGTGTCCTCCCATACTGTGACCTGAAATCGCGTTGATGTTTGATACGGGAAAGTTAGCTTCTATTAACAAGGGTAGCTCTTTTACTATGTAGTCGTACATGCGGTAATGCTTAGACCAAGGCTCTTGGGTCGCATTTAGGTAGAATCCAGCGCCTTTGCCTAAATCGTATGCATCATCGTCCGCTACCTCATCACCGCGCGGGCTAGTATCAGGGGCGACAATCGCGATACCAAGCTTGGCTGCGGTATTAAATGCCCCAGCTTTTTGCATAAAGTTTTCATCGGTGCAGGTTAATCCAGAAAGCCAATACATGACAGGAACAGGAGATTCCTTGCTTGCATTTGGTGGAAGAAATAAGGCAAAGCGCATTGTGCAGTTTAAGGCAGTTGACTCGTGAGTGACTTGTTTGTGCCAGCCGCCAGCAACTTTGTTTTGACTGATATTGGTTAAATTCATAGTGCCATCTCTAAACAGCCACCATAACGTTTTTATGATGGCTATGAGTATTCAAAAAGGAGGGCTTATCTGTCCATATGGATAACAGAGCGAATGCTTTTTCCTTCATGCATGAGGTCGAAGGCGTGGTTCACTTCATCTAGACTCATTGTATGGGTAATAAATTCCTCAAGGCCAAATTCCCCTGCCATGTATCGTTCTACAATGTCAGGCAATTCAGAGCGGCCCTTCACGCCGCCAAAAGCACTTCCGCGCCATACGCGACCTGTCACTAATTGGAAAGGTCTGGTGGAAATTTCTTGTCCAGCGCCTGCCACCCCAATAATGACTGACTCTCCCCATCCTTTGTGACAACACTCAAGAGCTTGGCGCATAACATTAACGTTGCCGATGCACTCAAACGAGTAGTCGACACCACCATCAGTCATTTCGACAATAAACTCTTGGATAGGAGCATCAATAGACTGAGGGTTGATAACGTCTGTTGCGCCGAGTTGTTTGGCGAGATCAAACTTACTTTCGTTAATATCGATACCTATGATACGACTAGCGCCTGCCATTCTAGCGCCAATAATAGCTGAAAGGCCGATTCCACCGAGGCCAAATATAGCGACAGTGTCACCTTTTTCCACTTTGGCGGTATTGAGTACAGCGCCCATGCCAGTGGTAACGCCACAACCCAATAAACACACTTCCTCTAGAGGAGCTTCTGGATTGACTTTGGCTAATGAAATTTCAGGAAGTACTGTGTATTCCGAGAATGTTGAGCAACCCATATAGTGAAAAATAGGTTGTCCGTTGATTGAGAAACGCGTTGTTCCATCAGGCATTAAGCCTTTACCTTGTGTTTCACGAACCGCTTGGCAAAGGTTTGTTTTTCCTGAAGTACAAAACTTACACTCACGACATTCAGCGGTATACAAAGGGATGACATGATCACCAACTTGTACACTGGTGACACCTTCGCCGACCATTTCAACAATTCCACCCCCTTCATGACCAAGAATGGCGGGGAAAATACCTTCTGGATCTTCGCCAGATAGAGTAAAGGCATCAGTGTGGCACACACCTGTTGCAACAATGCGGACTAGCACCTCGCCTTTTTTGGGCAACTGGACCTCAACTTCTTCCATCTTAAGTGGCTCGCCTGCCGCCCATGCGACTGCTGCCTTAGACTTAATAAACTCTTGACCTGGTTTGATATCGAGTGCCATTCAAACTTCCTTTTAGCTTTAAGTATATGTGTTTTATAAACTTTCTTCTCTGATTTAATCACGAATCACAGCCTGTTCCCAGCTTTAAATCAACACTTATGTTCGCTTTGTTTGGTGTCTCACTATTTTGAGAACTGGTTGTAAGTTAGTTGTGGTTAACGAGGACCAGAACTTAGGTCGTTTTGCTGTAATCTGGGCGCTTCAGCAATGTCGCTGAAGGTTGCATCGTGTTGGGAAGCGTCGGGTAAAAAGAGCTCTAGTTGTTCGATGGATTGATGAAGACTTTGTTTTTCAAAGAGAGTGTTATCATGAAGGATAGTCTGATCATCAGTGAATGTTTCAATATCTTGGTGAGTCACAGACTCAAGATTGGCAGGGTGTGGTGGATGTATCGACTCTGTCATTGCTGTCAAAATGGCGGCAATATTTTCAGGCTGTTGCTCAGCAAGCCAAGTGACCAGTTCCTCAATTTGGTGATTATCCGATGTGGAAAGTCGTTTGACGATATCTATTGATAACTCCGGATGAGTGTGTGCGAGTGAACGGAATAAGAAAATAGTATCAATATTATCTATTTCAGCAAACCGCTCAATTAAAGTGATTGCCCATGGTGATTGCTTGTTAATTACATTTCTAATAAAAGTGATTGAATTTATCGGGCTTGATTTGGCAAGTTGTTCGACTTGAGACAAGGTTACTGCAAAATCATTCTGCTCATTTTGCTCATTTTGCTCATTTTGCTCATTTTGCTCATTTTGCTCATTTTGCTCATTTTGATGTTCGGCTCTAGGGTCGAGTTCTCCATGTATCGAGTTTGGAGTGTGCATAACAAAGGTTTCTTGCGCTTCTACTGGCAGCGCCTCACGTTCAGACATGCGATAAATGGTGTAAATCATCAAACCAAGATCCACCATGATCACGAAAGTAAAAAGAGCGTTTTGGTCAAGGCTGCCCATTAATACTGAAGCGGTGTAGGGTCCAATGATTGCGCCAATAGCATAAATACATAGTAACCCTGACACGACGGGGACAAGCTGCATGCTTGATGTATGGTCAAAGGCTTCTGCGATACTAAGGGGGTAGAGACAAGCAATTAACCCCATGGTTACCGCTGCCAAGAAAAAGGGGGCAAACGGCGACTGCCAGTGGATTGAAACGGGTAATGCGAAGCAGACAATGGCAAGCACAAAGCTGCTGCCTAAAATAACCTTACGGCGCTCGAAACGATCAGACAGATATCCAATTGGTATTTGGAGAAAAATGCCTCCTGCGGCTGCCGCCCCCATAAATAGGGACAGTTCGAGCCCACGAAACCCCATACCGCCGGCATAGATTGGTAGCAGGTTTACCAATGTGGAATACAAAACACCGCAAACAAAGCATGCGACGAAACCTAGTGGAGAAATCGTGAAGATAGTCTTAAGTGGTATGGTCGGTGTCGATTCAATGCTTGGCTCAGAGTGTGCGATAAATATGATAGGTGTGATGGAGATACTAAATAGTACGCCGCAGATCAAAAACAGGGTGATTTCACTCGGCGGTGCTATGACAAGACCGAACTGACCAATTGTAATGGCACCCAGTATAATGATCTGATTGATGGCTAGGAGCTTTCCTCTGGTAGACTGGGTTGATACGCTGTTAAACCACACATCTAAGGTTGCCGTGGCACACGCGATGCAAAAGCCCATGACAGTGCGCATTAATACCCAAATCCACATATCCGCATTGAGTCCCATGGTCAGGATAGCGGTGGCTCCCAAGCTCCCGCACATGGCAAAGGTTCGTACTAATCCAATTCGGCGTAAAATTCGCTTACCCAGAATGGCACCCAATAAAAAGCCGACGGAATACATGGAAAGGATAAAGCCGATAGTTTCGACACTACTGTTGGTTTCTGCAAGCGACACTGGCAATAAGAGTCCGCTCAATCCGTGACTGCCCATCAAAAGAAACGAACTGATCAACAAAAGCGCTGCTGGATAAATCGGCATGATTAATCCCTTCTACAATGTGGATGCATTTACTTGAGCACCGCGGCTTAAGACATTAACAATAAATAGCTTTTGTGCCTTAGTGGTCTAGAACTCTTAAAATTTTTCGCCAAACCTTAAAGATAAAATAATTTATAGATTATTATCTCATCATAGGGGCAAATTTTGTGAGATGGAAAATATTTCGTTCGTATTACCTCATCGGTTTAATCGTTTGATATGAGTAGTGAGTCGTTAGGTTTTTACTTTGCTCTGGTAGCCAGTTTCACAAAAGTCGCCGGATAAGATTGACATTGGTTTTTCTTACTTATGACAATGGGAAATGACGACATCTTTATCTTAAGCGGGTTTGATGGTGCAAAACTATACAGATTGAGTTGATATGAAATTACACGCTACAGCATTATTTATTGCTATCTGTTCTGTTCCGTCCAGTGCTTTTGCCAAAAAGCAAGTTGAGGAACAAGTATTAGATGAACCTAACAGCCAAACCGTTTACTTTGAGAAAAATGATGATTGGGTAAAACTCAAATCAGGAGAAGTGATCAAAGGAGAACTCAACGGCACGATTAAAAAAGATTCTAATTCCTACAAGCAGGAAATTGAGTTTGACAGTGATGATCTTGGTGATCAAGAAATCGAGCTAGGAGATATCCAAGAACTTCAGACTGCGGGGTATTTCACTATTCGCGTATCTGATGGCGCTATCTACGATGGCTATCTTTCTATTCGTGATGATCAGCTCTACTTAACCAGTGCGGATAACGAGATATCTTTTCCTGTCACAGAGGTTGTGTCCATATATCGTGGGAAAGAGAAAGACTCTGAACAGTGGGATGCAGAATTTACGTTTAGCATGGATATGAGCAGTGGTAACACTGATGAGCTTACCTTAAAGGGAGGTATTGACGCAGAACGTAATACTGTAGAGTCAAGGACCAAACTTAATGCCAGCCATGAAAACAAAGAATCCAATGATGAAAAGACCGCCAATAATTCTAAAGTCAAAGGTTCTTATGATATTTATATTGATAACAAACTTTTCTTTAGGCCATTAGATCTTGAGGCTGAAAGCGATGAATTCAAAAACTTAGATTACAAAGTGACAGCGTCAATGGGTGTGGGTTACTTCTTTATCGCCAATGAAACGACAGAATGGGATGTAACTATTGGTCCTGCATACACTCATACGAAATTCATTACGGTAGAAGAAGGCAGTTCATCAACAGCAAACAGTGGTGCATTCAAACTTGATTCAAGTTTTGAGTATGAACTGACCAAAAATATCGATTTTAACTATGACTACAGTATGACTTGGGAAAGTGAAGAATCAGGAGGCGTTCAACATATCAATGAGATAGGGTTTGATATTGATCTTGTAGGTGATCTCGATCTTAGCATTGACGGTATATGGGAGCATGTCTCTGATCCAGCCGCTGACTCAGATGGCAAGGTACCTGAAAAAGATGACTATAAAATGTTTGTCGGCCTAAGTTACGAAATCTAGAGTAATGAAGTTTTAGGTAAAATAACGCATATAAGCTTATTGTTGGTATGCGTTATTTTTACTCATAGCGCTTATTTTACAGTCAGGTAATTTTTACCTTAGATAGTCGCTTCTATTTTTAAAATATAGAAATAATTTCATATAAAATTGCAATATAATCCTTTTTCCTTTACGGTAGAATGCTACTAAATGTAAATTATAATAATTTCAAATTTATGGCGAAGGAAATAATCTCCACTCCCTTACAAAGTCCAAATCCTTTTACAGATCCTCAAAGTGTTTCGTTTCCGTTAGAATCCAATGAAATAAGCATGCCAACACCGCTTGTTTCATCTTGGGATGGCCTTATTGATGAAGTTGAACAAAAAACGCAATCAATTAATATTAACTCTGTTAATAAAGGCCGTGAGCAGGCAATATCTTCAAGTTCTTCGCCGCAAGCCCAATTATTAGACGAGAGGATTTTAGAAAAACAGGTATTAATCCATCAACTAAATCTCAGAATCGCGGATAAAGATGATGACTTTGAACGTTATGAGAGCCTCGGAGATACAGAAGCACAAAATAATGAATGGAAAAAACGGCAAGAGGCCATCCAAGCTCGCAATATATTAAGGAGTGAGCTTATTTTACTTCAGGAAGAAAAAATCAATAATGAGATTATTAACGCTTCGCCAAGCTTAAATTTCTCAGCTAACCAACTTAAACAAGAGCTTGGGTATTTATCGCTCAATACGTCGGAAATTGAAGTAGAAGAGCAGTTTAAGAGAAAGATATTTCTTGATGCCATCGAAGATTTACTCGACTCTCAAATAGAAGTAACAAACAAAAAAATAACGGCAATCCAGACTAGATTGTTAACGCTTACCTCGCGTGAGCCAGATCGGTACCAAGCAGCGTTAGCTAAATTGGAAGAAAGAAAAGCGATAATGCTTACAGAAAAGGAAGAATTCAAGCTTGATAATGCGGAAGAATTGGCGTTAAGAGGTAGGTTCAGGCAACTATATAAGATGCCTAAAGATCAAGATATTGCTTCATTTACGCAAAGTGTTATCGCATCGATTGATAGTAGGTTATCTTGGGGTTCTGATAGGCTTTTCAGCGAAAAAGCAAAAATTCAACACAGTAAGTGGGCAACATTTGTTGACTATGCGATTTTGCATTCATCGCTTTTACCCACTGTTTCTATACCCAGTATCAATTCTGGAGAAGAGGATGTGATGGTTCGGTTTTTTACTGAACTTGATCAAGAACTCGGTAGGCAAAGTTCTACAGCAAAAGACAGACTCACAAAGGTGGGTAATATGTTTGATGATGTCTTGGATACTATGACTCGATTGAGCAGTGGCGATATATGGACCCAAGATATCGTGTCCATGAACAACAATCAGATAGAAGCCTGTTATGATTTAAAAAGTGCCTACGCCGTTCTTATTCGTGCGGGAGCGTTTGAGCGAGGGCCTTTTGAAAAACTGTACTCACAAATAGATTATCCGACCGTGCCTCTCGCGACTATTGTTGAACACTCAAGCCCAAGGTATTTAGGTAAAGGACTGAGTCGGTCTCATTTTATTACTTCCGCTTTATCGAAGTTGACTCCCCCAGTGAAACCTGACGTGAGCTTTGAAGGCTACCAAGAAATCACACCATACTTTCACAGAACAGCAGATATGGCAGCATCACTCAACAGGAACTCCACTTGGTCAGAAGATATAGGCCATTTTAGAACTATGCTGATTTCTCTCTATCCAGAGGCTTCAACGGCTGAGCGTGATTTTGATGAGCTATTTATGTATATCGTCGGAACCTCGGTTAACACAGATGATACAACCAGAGTCATCAGGGCATACTGTTATCGTGGTATAGAAGATAAAGTCATTGTTTACACCAGACAAGGTGAGCGAATATACCAATTCTCGGCAGACACAGTCACTCTTCAAAAAGGGGACTCTCCAGAAGTTGATGCTCTGCTGCAAAGCCTATTTGTTTGTCCCGACGGACAGCAAGTGATGAGAGTGTACTCTGAGCAAGCAACGACAGGTGTGATTTTACCGAAAAAGAAGCGCCTGTCAGCAGGCGATCTGGCGCGTAGGCATTATAACGGAGTGTTTTTTCCATATAGGCATGAGCAACAGGCTAGGATTGACCAAATTTTGAGTTTAGGTCTGGATGATAAGTATACTGAAAAAATAGAGAAAGAACTCACTGATAATAAAGATTTTATTCTTGATAAAACCAATGCTCACCTGAAATTATTAGCATTAATGAATATCTCAACTGGCGGAGGTGAGGTTGATGAAGGTCAAAAGAGCGAGATTAGAGGGTGGCTGGATGAGTTTTCTCGTGGTGAAAGAAAGGCCAGCTTTGGAGCGGCCAATTATATAGGAAAAGAGGCAGTATCAAATCCAGACCTCATATATATTCCTGTCACACAAGATGAATCGACTGTGACGGAGGGGCTGTTAGTTAATTTGAGGTTATCTATCGTCATCCCCATTCCTAGACACTTTATCGACAAATTAAAACTATACACTTCTAATGATTTTAGGCTTGCTTTCTCTCTGGGTTTTTATTCGAAAAATCGTGAGGAAATAAGAAATATCCCCATTACAGATTCAGGGTGGGTGGCCGCGATGAGAGACATAGAGGGTTATGCGCAGCGGTTAGCATCTCGCGGTAGCAATATTTCAATGCCTGAGCTGGATGAGGCACTTCGACGAGTATCTCAATATTGTATGAGAACAGCGTTTGGTTTTGAAAGTCCGACCGAAGCGGAAATGGTAAAACTTAATGAGATATTTCTCCTGAGAAACTTGCATGAGTCATATAGTGCCTTTTTCAATACTCATGTCTTGGATGACTCTCTGGTGAACCAGTACATACGTGCGGTGAACTTCAAGGCAGGAATGAATGACTTTGTCTCTCTTCTTAGGCTACACAAAGGTTTTACTTGGAGAAGTTCAAGCGAAGAGTCTGAAGAAAGGCATTTTCGACCAGATGGCGATAATGCTTTTGCAAATAAGATCTTTGATGACATTAAATCTTATTACCTCACTCAGTGGGACGATGAAGTGGTTTCTTATAGTGAGGAGTGGTGGAAAGATACCATCGAGTGGTGGCGTACGCCTCTAAGAATTGCAGGTTACACCATTGCTTCTGTATTAGCGGTTATGTTCCCAGGTTTGTCGGCAGGAATTATAGCGGGAATAGCAACGACATTTATCACCGACACTGCACTCGATATTGGGTTATTGGGAGTTGAAGATAATCCTCCTCAAAAACAAAAAATTATGGATGGGATTATTGTTAAGACTTTCATCTCAATTGGTGGTGAAGCCTTGGGGGGAGCAGGAGCTCAGCTAACGGCAAAAGCAGTCAAGCGCTTGCTCCTCAAACGTGCTTCGATGCAACTCAGAGGTGGAGAGTTAATTAAGGCGAGGCAAACGATAGAGGATTACTCTGATGATGCTATTGAAGAGATGGCGCAATCTATGAGAACTCGTCCAGAGATGCCAGCTCTGACTAAGCTTTTGGCTAAAAAAGGAGACGGGTTACCAAGTATTAACCGCCAAAGTGTCGATATGCAGTATGTTTTGAACCGAAACGGCGTAGCGGTGGATAACGAGATTAATCTATTTAAACGGCTTAAGAACTTCTACAACAGCCATGATAAAACCACAACGGTGATGGAAACTGTAGAAGGGATTCTGATTTTAACTTTGACTGGAGAAATAATTGTTTTAATTGAAGAGTGTCTATCAGATACGGTGAAAGACAATGAGTTTTACCAAGTCTTAAAATTAATTTTACTCTATGGTATCGCAGCAGGAGCAACGACGGTATCCAGCATGCAAAGAAGCTCAGAAATGCTCGAAATAGAAACTAAAGTGTGTTTGGAAAAAATGGGTGTGTCGGAAGAAAACATACTACTTTTCAACCAAGCTAGCGCGCGGCGTGGTTTTTTTGATAAAGACATAACCAATGAAACAGACTTTGTGCAGGCTTTGGATAAGTTTGATGATATGCCAGCAGGTGCTTCACCAAAAGAAATGAAATCACGGCGGCTCCTCAAGCTTGATAGGTTTTCGAAGATGTCGCGTCGAATAAGCTTTGACCCCTTGTACTTGAGGCTGTCAAAATATATCAATCGAAGATCAGTATCTGGTGCTAAGCCAGCTATCACCGAGTAAACCCCGCTAACTCATGGTAGTTAATATTGGCCTTTAATTCATAAACATTCTCTATCGCTATATTTTACTCAAATGTAGGTTTTTTATCAGTGTATTTTTGAGCCGGAATCCATTAGAATTCGAGCTTGGATCATTGAGAGGTTCATCGGTATTTGTTCCTAAAAGTGCTCCAACGTTTTTTAATCTTACTTTTCTTAAATTAACTAACTGTTATATAAAGAAAAATAAATCAATCAAGTGTTGCTTGGTGTGCAACACCACTGTAAGGACAGTTAAATGCCTATTATTACTCTTCCTGACGGCAGTCAGCGTCAATTTGACAACCCAGTCTCTACTCTCGATGTTGCTCAATCTATCGGTCCAGGTCTTGCGAAAGCAACCATTGCTGGTCGTGTCGATGGCAATCGCGTCGATGCTTGTGATCTTATTGAGCAAGATGCAAGCCTTGAAATTATTACGGTAAAAGACGAAGTTGATGGTCTTGAAATCGTTCGTCACTCGTGTGCGCACCTTTTGGGACACGCGATCAAGCAGCTTTACCCTGAAGCGAAAATGGCGATTGGACCAACTATTGATAATGGTTTCTACTATGACATTGATTTGGAACACTCTTTGACGCAAGAAGATCTAGAGAAGATCGAAAAGCGAATGAAAGAGCTAGCCAAAACTAAGTATCAAGTTATCAAGAAAAAAGTCAGCTGGCAGGAAGCTCGCGATGCGTTTGAAACGCGCCGCGAAACTTATAAGATGGAAATTTTGGATGAAAACGTCGCGCGTGACGATCGTCCTGGATTATACCATCACGAAGAATACATCGATATGTGTCGTGGTCCTCACGTACCCCATATGGGTTTTTGCCAACACTTTACGCTCTTGAATGTTGCCGGTGCATACTGGCGTGGTAACAGTGACAACAAGATGTTACAGCGTATTTATGGCACGGCCTTCCACGACAAAAAAGCATTAAAAGCGCACTTAACTCGCCTTGAAGAAGCGGCGAAACGTGATCACCGTAAAATTGGCAAGCAGCTCGATTTGTTCCACATGCAGCAAGAAGCACCTGGAATGGTGTTCTGGCATCACAACGGCTGGTCTATTTTCCGTGACTTGGAAGTATTTGTACGTGAAAAATTAACAGAATACGGTTACCAAGAAGTAAAAGGTCCTCTTATTATGGACCGCGTGCTTTGGGAACGCTCTGGTCACTGGGACAAGTATGCTGAAGCTATGTTCACGACTGCGTCAGAGAACCGTGATTATGCGCTTAAGCCAATGAACTGCCCAGGTCATGTACAAATCTTTAATCAAGGCCTTAAGTCATACCGCGATCTGCCATTAAGAATGGCCGAGTTTGGCTCTTGTCATCGTAACGAACCATCTGGTGCTCTACATGGCATCATGCGTGTACGAGGCTTTACTCAGGACGATGCACACATCTTCTGTACTGAAAGTCAGATTCAAGAAGAAGTCACGTCTTGTATTAAAATGGTATACGATACTTATCAAACGTTTGGATTTGATAATATTGTAGTTAAACTATCGACTCGACCAGAAAAACGAGTAGGTTCAGATGAAATTTGGGATGAATCTGAGAGAGCGCTGCAAAAATCGCTTGAAGCTATGGACATTCCATATGAAATTCAAGAAGGTGAAGGCGCATTCTACGGACCTAAAATTGAATTTACTTTGCATGATTGCCTAGATCGTGCTTGGCAATGTGGTACGGTTCAACTTGATTTCAATCTTCCAAGTCGTTTAGGTGCCACTTATGTCGATGAGAATAATGAGCGACAAGTGCCAGTGATGATTCACCGTGCGATATTGGGCTCATTGGAAAGATTCATCGGAATTTTGATTGAAGAATACTTCGGATTCTTCCCAACTTGGCTATCTCCAGAGCAAGCCGTAATTATGAATATTACGGACAAACAGTCGAATTATGCTCAGGAAGTTGCCCAAAAACTACAAAAATGTGGAATTAGAGCCAAAGCAGACTTGAGAAATGAGAAGATTGGCTTTAAAATCCGCGAACATACTTTGAAGCGTGTGCCGTATATGCTGGTTTGTGGTGACCAAGAAATGGAAGCCGGAGAAATCGCAGTACGTACTCGTAAAGGTAAAGATCTCGGTAAATTTAAAGTGGATGACTTTGTTTCCTACATCCAAGAAGAGATCTCAAGCCGTAAGCTCAATCTGGAGGAATAAGCTATTAAAGGCGGAAGACGCGGCCAACAACCGGCCAAACAAAATGCTCATCGTTTAAACGGTGAAATCCGAGGCGTACGTGAGGTTCGACTCACAGGCGCTGACGGCGAATCAGTTGGTATCGTATCGATCCAAGAAGCGGTTGCTGCAGCTGAAGAAGCTGGTATGGACCTTGTAGAAATCAGTCCAAATGCTGAGCCACCTGTCTGTCGTGTGATGGACTATGGTAAATTCCTCTTTGAGAAGAGCAAAGCTGCAAAAGAGCAGAAGAAGAAGCAAAAGCAGATCCAGATTAAGGAAGTGAAATTCCGTCCTGGAACTGATATTGGAGACTATCAGGTAAAACTACGCAACCTGACGCGTTTCCTTGAAGAAGGCAACAAAGTGAAAGTAACTATTCGCTTCCGTGGCCGAGAAATGGCACACCAAGACATCGGTGTTGATGTTCTAAATCGTCTTAAGGAAGATACAGTCGAATTGGCTGTTGTTGAATCTTTCCCTAAGAAGATTGAAGGCCGTCAGATGATCATGGTGCTTGCCCCTAAGAAGAAGTAATTAGCGGCTTACAAGTAATAAACCCTGTCACTTTCTCTGATTAGATTTTAGTGACAGGGTTTTATTCGCCCTGATTACATGTTGTTTAAACTACTACAATGCGGAGTTATTCATCATGCCTAAGATGAAAACCAACAAAGGTGCTGCTAAGCGTTTCAAGAAAACTGCTGGTGGTATTAAGTACAAGCACGCTACTAAACGTCACATCCTGACTAAGCGTACTACTAAGAACAAGCGTCAACTACGTCCAAACGCAATCCTTCCTAAATGTGAAGTGGCTGCAGTTGTTCGTATGATGCCATACGCTTAATTCTTTTTAGTTTATTTATCGTTTAGTTTAGGAGAAGCATAATGCCTCGCGTAAAACGTGGTGTACAAGCTCGTGCACGTCATAAGAAAGTTCTAAAACAAGCTAAAGGTTACTACGGTGCACGTTCACGTGTTTACCGCGTAGCTTTCCAAGCAGTTACTAAAGCTGGTCAATACGCATACCGTGACCGTCGCAACAAGAAGCGTCAATTCCGTCAACTATGGATTGCACGTATCAATGCGGCATCTCGTCAAAATGGTCTATCTTACAGCCGTTTCATCAACGGCCTTAAGAAAGCATCT
Source organism: Vibrio aquimaris (assembly GCF_009363415.1). NCBI lineage: Bacteria > Pseudomonadati > Pseudomonadota > Gammaproteobacteria > Vibrionales > Vibrionaceae > Vibrio > Vibrio aquimaris. The sequence goes on from NZ_CP045351.1 coordinate 1,208,565, forward strand.
ATCGAGATCGACCGTAAGATCCTTGCTGATATCGCGGTATTCGACAAATCTGCTTTCACAGTACTTGTTGAAAAAGCGAAAGCTGCTCTTTAATCAGAGACAGTGATTAGGATTAAGAGAAAGAGGAGCATTCGCTCCTCTTTTTTGTTTTTGTCATTTTTTGTAATGCTTTAAGTCACAATTCCATCATTTAATATCAGCTTGTCATAAAACCTTGCACTGAGTGTGTTCCCGATACACGAATTGAATACAGTTTCCTCATAAAATAACTACTCTGATAGTGGTAGTGGGAAACGGGCATCATGCATGATTACATTATCGTTGGTGGCGGTATTATCGGTGCATCAACAGCGTGGCAACTCAAAAAGAAATACCCCAATAAACGCATTTTGTTGCTCGAAAAAGAACAAGACTTTGCACAGCATCAGACGGGGCACAATAGTGGTGTTATACATGCAGGAGTTTATTATCCACCAAATAGCCTAAAGGCAAAGTTTTGTAAGCAAGGTGCAGCAGACACTATCGCGTTTTGTGATCAACACAATATTCCTGTCGAAAATTGCGGCAAGTTGATTGTCGCGACCTCCCAGATCGAGCTTGAAAGAATGCAGGCACTTTTTGAACGCTGCCAACAAAATGGCATTGATGTTGAGCGGCTTGATCAGTACCAACTTAAACTCGCAGAACCTAATATCACAGGCCTTGGCGCTCTTCATGTTAAGCAAACCAGTATTGTTGATTACACTAAGGTGACTCGCGCCATGGTTAAAGACTTTACTGACCTAGGCGGGGAAATTAGCTTATTGACTGAAGTATTATCTGGGCAGGAGTTTGAGCATGAGATCCAGCTGACTTGCATGCGCCAAGGTCAGAGCATGCAATTGAATACTCGGTATTTGATTACTTGCTCTGGCCTAATGGCGGACAGATTGACAGCCATGCTTGGCATAGAAACCAATTTTCAGATCATCCCTTATCGTGGTGAATACTATCAACTGGATGCAGCGCATAACCAGATTGTCAATCACCTTATCTATCCGGTGCCTGATCCAGACTTACCCTTTTTAGGCGTTCACTTGACCAAGATGATTAATGGCAGCGTCACTGTCGGACCTAATGCGGTTCAAGGTTGGAAACGAGAAGGTTACTCTAGAGTGAACTTTAGTGTGCGTGACACGATGCAAATGCTTAGTTACAAGGGCTTCTGGCGAGTGTCCCGTAAACACTATAAAACTGGCTTAGTCGAACTCTATAACTCTTGGTGGAAGCCTGCTTACCTTAAACAAGTCCAGAAATATTGCCCCTCATTATCGCTTAAGGATTTAAAACCGTATCCAGTAGGAATTCGCGCTCAAGCTGTGTTGACAGATGGCACCTTAGTCCATGACTTTTTGTTTGCTGAGAGTATTCGCAGCTTACACGTGTGCAATGCGCCCAGTCCAGCGGCAACTTCCTCAATCCCTATTGGAAGCTATATCTGTCAAAAAGTTGCTGATAAGTTTGAGCCTGGCACTTAATTTGCTCGTATCTGAAAGAGGACATTAATAGCGGCAACGAGGCGGCTATAATACCGTATGACGTAGAGAGAGGGATGGGCGATGAAAAAGTGGGGATTAGTTGTACTGAGCTTACTTCTAACAGGCTGTGGTACTAAGTTTGTTTACAACAATCTCGACTGGCTATTGATAGAATATCTTGATGATTTTGTTGGGTTAACCACAGAACAAGAAGCTTTGATCAGTGATAAACTCGACAGCGTGACCGAGTGGCATAAACAGCAAGAGCTTCCGCGCTATATCCAACATTTAAATCAGCTGATAGCACTTGACCCCAAAAAAGTAACCTTGGCTAACATACAGCGGCAAGAAACCGAACTTAAGGCACATACACAAAGGTTACTTCGTCACATTGCACCAGATATTTCCATATTGGCTAAAAAGCTTTCAGATCAACAAGTAGAAGAACTCATGGACAGTATCAGAGTCCGCCACACTCGCTACAAACGCAAATATCAGAAGCTGTCAGAATCGGAAATTAGAGGAAACTATCAAGAAAGGCTCACCGATAACATACAGGACTGGTTAGGGCCATTAACTTCAGAGCAAAAACAATGGATAGCAGACTGGACCTCTGAGCTTTATGTCACCTCTTATGATTGGATAGACCACCAGACCAAAATGCGTATCGAGATAAACCAGTTACTAAGCAACCGCTCAGACGATAGTTATTTTGATCCTCATTTTGAGCAATTGATGTTTAATCCAACCAGTTTCTACAGCAAAGAGCTGCAGCAGAAAATAGCTCATAATAGGGCTACTGCTCATCAATATTTGGTAAAAATCATCAATTCAATTTCAGACAAGCAAACGGCTCATTATCGCGAAGAGCTGAAGGATTGGCGAGATATCGCGCTTGAAATACAAAAGTAAAAAAGCGCCCGCAGGCGCTTAGAAGAGTTTAGAAAAAGCCCATGGGACTTACATCATAACTTACTAGCAGATTCTTAGTGTTCTGATAATGATCAAGCATCATCTTGTGAGTTTCGCGACCAATGCCTGACTTTTTGTACCCGCCAAATGCGGCATGCGCAGGGTAGGCGTGATAGCAATTGATCCAGATACGACCAGCCTCAATTTTTCTGCCCATGCGATAAGCAAGATTGGTATCACGAGTCCACACACCCGCGCCGAGTCCATATTCAGTATCGTTGGCAATCGCTAAGGCATCTTCTTCATCTTTAAATTTGGTGATAGCAATGACTGGACCAAAAATCTCTTCTTGGAAGACACGCATTTTGTTGTGGCCTGCAAGCAAAGTCGGCTGGATGTAGTAGCCTGAACCAATGTCACCTGATTGTTGAGCGACTTCACCGCCAAACACAACCTCAGCGCCTTCTTGGCGACCAATATCGAGATAGCTCAATATTTTGTCGAATTGCTCTTGGGAAGCTTGAGCGCCAACTTGGGTGTTAGTATCTAGAGGATTACCTTGAACTATGCTCTTCGCTCGCTCAGCCACTTTTTCAACAAACCGGTCGTATATAGACTCATGCACTAGCACACGAGAGGGGCAAGTACAGACTTCACCTTGGTTGAAGAAGGCCAGCAATGTTCCCTCAATACACTTTTCCAAGTATTCATCTTCATGGTCAAAGATATCAGGGAAATAGATATTGGGTGATTTACCACCGAGTTCCACGGTTGAAGGGATCAAGCTGTCTGCCGCACATTTTAGGATGTGTTGTCCGACATCAGTTGAACCAGTAAAGGCGAGTTTAGCGATACGATGACTGGTTGCTAATGCTTGGCCTGCTTCTCTACCGTATCCGTTTACTACGTTGACTACACCTGCTGGAATAAGATCGCCTATCACTTCCATTAAAACTAGAATTGATGTTGGGGTCTGTTCGGCAGGTTTGAGAACCACGCAGCAACCAGCGGCTAGAGCCGGCGCCAGTTTCCAAGCGGCCATCAGCATAGGAAAATTCCACGGAATGATTTGCCCTACCACGCCAACTGGCTCAGGGAAGTGGTAGCTTGCGGTATTAACGTCAAGTTCAGCTGCGCTACCTTCCTGAGCGCGGATGCAGCCGGCAAAATAACGAAAATGATCAACAACCAGTGGTAGGTCTGCAGCTAAGGTCTCGCGGATGGGCTTACCATTTTCCCATGTTTCAGCCACTGCAAGCATTTCTAAATTGTTTTCTATTCGATCAGCAATCTTGAGTAGCACATTGGCACGTTCACTGACACTGGTCGCTGCCCAAGGTGCTTTAGCTTTATGAGCGGCGTCTAGTGCTAGCTCAACATCAAGCTCATTTGAACGGGCGACCTGACAATATGTTTGACCATTAACAGGGGAGATATTGTCGAAGTACTCTCCGGATTGGGGGCTAACCCACTCACCACCGATAAAATTATCATAGTGAGTTTTGAATTTAACAACAGAATCAGCGCTACTGGGTTGTGAATAAATCATAAAAATGTCCTTATTTATTATTCAAATGGAGTGTTAACTCATTATTTGCGATGCAACACAACGCAAATCACAGGCCAAATGCTGCAAGCTTGTTGTCAATCTCGTGTGAAGCTAGAGTAGCTGGGCTCTCAGGAATCTAGACAAAGAAAAACCTGAGTGTAAGCAAGGATGATTTCATTGTTAACTGTGCCAATTTGGAGCAGGTACAATGTTCAATTATGGAACAGTTATGGAACAACAAATATTACAGATGGACTCTTGGCTAGCCTCACCGCCAGCTAAAAAACTCGATATTCTAAACGCTTCACTTGTCCTTCACTATGGCGATCCTGAGGTTGAGCTAGCCTGGCAGCATGCGTCTAAAGTCATGGATTCTGGTATTCATTTACTGGTGTTGGGAGAGACGGGAGTCGGTAAGGGAGAGTTTGTCAAAGCGCTTCATCAGTATAGTTCTCGTCGTCATAAACCTTTAGTGGCAGTCAATTGCGCGGCATTACCCAATGATTTAATCGAATCTGAATTATTTGGTTATGCACCAGGCTCGTTTACAGGTGCGCATCCAAGAGGGTATTGTGGCCGGATAAGACTCGCTGAGAAGGGTATATTATTCCTTGATGAAATCGGTGAGATGTCCATGCAGGCTCAGTGCCGATTACTTTCAGTACTGCAGGATAAAACCATCACTCCACTTGGCTCTGTACGCTCGTACAAAGTGGACATTGAAGTGATAGCGGCCACTCATCAAGACTTAGAGCGGTTAGTAGCTAAAGGGCGTTTTCGCCAAGATCTCTATTATCGCCTCAATGGCATGGCCGTTGAGCTTCCGGTGCTTAGAAACCGTAAAGACAAAGCCGAGTTAATAAAATCTATTCATGAAAAGTATCGCAATCACTCTCAAACCATCTCGCCAGATTTATTTAAGCATCTAATCCATTACTCTTGGCCGGGTAACTTACGTGAGCTGGATAATTTTATTAGAGTGGTAACCGTTATGGCAGATGGAAACCATGTTGTTGATATCACTCATTTGCCGATGCAGTGGAAACGCCGTTTTAGCAAAACGAATGATAGGGAACGTATTAGTACGCAGTTGAAAGCAACCCTCAATAAAACGATCGAAGATGTGTACGTTGCTAATGAAGGTAACATCAGCAAGGTGGCTCGTGAATTAGGAGTAAGCCGTAATACGGTATATCGAAGATTAAAAGCTCAGAAAGTGTTATAACTTCACTATCAAAATGGTGTTTGAAAGCCCCCTCTTTGCTGTGCTTCTTTTACTAGAGCTTGACGCTTTTCTTCGCGCTTTGATGCTCTTAGTGTATCTATATTTTTGTCTTTCTTTGGGTGGGTGACTAACGCAAAGTACTTGTTTGTCATCATATCCTGTCCCTCTAACCATCATTTTATGTTGGAAGCTACCTATTATCTTTAGTTTGCTGCTTTAGATAATTTGCTATGATGAGTGGATAACTGTTCCAATAATCAAAGCTTAGTCTATTTTCATTTTTTAATAATATTGCTAATAAATAATTATATCTATTATTAGTCAATAACTAACATTAGTACATTATAAATTTAATTAGCAAAACTATTTATTATCCATTATTTATACTTTTTATATAAAAATTAGATATTGGTTCATTGAAAATGATATGTATTTTAATAAATGGTTATATTTATTAAAATGTTTAATCTAAGTAATTGTTTTTAAATGATTAATTTATTTAATGTTATATATATTTTTAGTGGTGTTTATTTTTGGAGGAAATGTCAACTACTTAATTATTTGCGCTTGTAATGTATTGCCTAATTAAATACTTTGAATATGCCTGATGGCTTTTTAAACAACATAATTATAGGTAGTAGTATGAAAAAATTAATATTATCAACGTTAGCTTTAACATTATTCGCGTCTAATAGCGCATTAGCAGAAGATAGATATAGCCCAAATGAGCTTCTTTATGGTGGTGTTAGTATTAGTGCCGACGGTGTATTGACTTCTAAAGCGAGCTTTGCCTGTGCCGCACCAACGGATGTTGAGTTTTCTATGAGCGCTGATAATAGTGTTCAATTAGCGATTAAAGATATGCTTATTGATTGCCACATGATCCCTTGGGTTCAAGAGTTTAGCATCGACCTTAAACCACTACTTCAACAGTATGGTTATCACCAAAGCGAGCTAAGCGTCGTAAACAAAATTACTTTTGAACAAGAGTAGTCTTCTATTTTTTAACCCTTATCTTCCATTTTAATGAGAAGTAATTAATCGTAATTAATCAAAGAAGCGATGATTTTATTCCCCGTAAAATATCGCTTCTTTTATTTCAGTTACTAGACTGGTTTAGCGTCCAACCCTAATTAGTTTAGTGTCCAAGGATCGCCATCAGTAGGCACATTGCCTTGTGACCACCATTTAGCACGATAAGTCTGCCCATGATAAGTTACAAGATCGTCGGTCGTGTAGGTCTGTGTTGAGCTCCATTCGTGAATTTGACCATCATCTTCAGCTTGCCATACCGCACTCGTTCCTGGCTCGTCGCCTTGTGTCCACCATTGGGCGGTGTAATTTACGCCATTGTATAACACTTGATCCCCAGTATTATAAATGGCTTCTGGATCCCATGTCCCACTTCCAGTTTCTTCATCAGTGACAGTGATGATGCGATCATTGGTTGTCGTTTCTCCCGCCGCATCGGTGACCTGATAAGTGAGGGTGTATTGCCCAACAATCTCAGTGTTAACCTGTCCTGATACCTGAATGGCAGAATTACTGATGTCGCCATCTTCTGCATCTGTCGCACTCACGCCTTCCATTGGGTCAAAGTCTGAGTTGACCAAGATGGTTTCATTGTTTATGCCGTTTATCACTGGAGCAGTGTTGTATACCGTAACTTGTCTGACCTCTTCCGTGGTGTTGCTGTCTGAATCAGTCACCGAGTAGGTGAGAGGATACGCACCGACTCTGTTAGTATTTACCTCGCCACTGACGACAATATCTCCGGTTAAATCACCATCTTCTGCATCTGTTGCGCTCACGCCTGCCATTTTGTCGTAGCTACTACCAAATGGAGTACGATCATCACCAATACCACTGATAGAAGGTTTGCCATCCGTTGGAGGAGGGGTTTGACCATGAACATAAGGACCATAGTCTTTGACAAACTGCTCATCGTATTGCTGGCCGCCGCTATTGGTTCCCATATCCCAGTTGATTGACCAAGTCATAATGCCGCGCAATGGTTGCCCTTGCTCTCTTAAACTGTCTAAGGACTTGTATATATCATTAGGGTTACTAACGAAGCCACTTCCGGCCGCATCTGGGTTGGCTGGAATGCCAAATACCAGCTTTTCATGTGGGATCTTGGTATAGCCACGAGTACCATTAATAATACTATCGGCAATGTAGTAGATGAATACGTCTTGATCTTTATAATTTTGTGGCACCCAAGTGCCTGAATCGCCTACTTCAGGGACCCAAACGCCATCACCAGCTTGGTTATAGAATTGAGGGTTAATAAAATCATAATAACCATCCAAACCGTTCAAATAAGGGATGTAATCTCCCCTTGCCAGTTGTAAATATGGAAACTCAGGAGCCATGGTGATCATAAAGTTATGTCCTTGGTCCCTGTAGTGATCTTTCACCTGGCGAAGGGCTGCTGGAATGACAGTTTGGTTATCCGCTGCGCTAATTGCAGCTTGCTCTAGGTCAATGTCCAGCCCATCAAATCCGTAGGTATCCACTAGGCGAATTATTTCATCAGCAAGCGCCTGCTCGTCTCCGCTGTGAAGCTCAATATGTGCGTCGGCGCCGCCAAGCGCAAGCTGAACACTTCTTCCTTGAGCATTGAGCTCGGCAATCTGAGCCTTGAACTCTTCCTCAGACAAACCTATATCGGGGTCTAGATGAAAAGTTGGAATGTGACCTGCGGCCGTATCATAGACCTTCATAAAAGATACATTAACCACATTGTATTGCGGATCTACGTCGGCGAGTTCTACACAAGGTGCGTTACCACCTTTATAACCATCACCCTCACACCAGTTATGCCAATATCCAACTAACACATTGCCATCTTGATCGACCAGCTGTTGACCATCACTAGCGATGGCTTGACTACTGCCTAATGAAAATGCAGAGAGAATACTTAACGCTAAAGCTGTTTTCCTGTTCATTCCTTTAACCTCCAATATGCTTATTTTTCAAAGCTAATTAAGTGCTCGGGTTGACGCTACATAATCTTGAGAGGAGAGTAAAATTAGATGACAGAATATTTGGTACCGCTCCAAGTAATTTGATACAAATGCAAATTATATGCTTAAGTATATAGTTTAATTCAATTTAAAAGCCTTTAATTAGGCATTTTATGAATGTTTATTTTTGTTGTCTACATATTAAAGAGGCAAGAATGTTCAAAAAGTTCAGTCTTGCCACTAAAGTATGAATTTATGAGGTTAGGTGATTATTTCGCGATCTGAAGAGCCAGTCGCTGTAAGGCCATTTTTGCGTCGGCAGTTTGAGCGGATATCTGTTCTACGGCTATTTTTTCTGCGAAGGTCCTTTTTTTCTCAAAATCTATCGGCCGACCGTCTTTCCAAAGCTCAAAATGCAGATGTGCACCTGTGGTGCGTCCTGTATTACCGCTAGTTCCTATCTTTTGTCCTTGATTCACATTGTCTCCTCGCTGAACGAAACGTTTGGATAAATGAAGGTAGCGAGTTCTTAAACCATCTGGGTGGAGTATGACAACATAGTTACCGGCTAGTGGATGGTAGCGTGAAACCACCACGCGTCCAGATGAAATACTGACTACAGGCGTGCCAACAGGGACGGCATAATCCGTACCCAGATGAGACGTGACCTTATGAGTAATGGGATGTCGACGAGCAGGGTTAAACGGCGAACTTACTCTAAACCGACGTGACACGGGGGAAAGCAGCAGCTTGTCTTTATAAAAGTGCTCTCCATCAGAGCTAAAAAGAGCCCCTTTGTCGTCGCTGTAAACATAAAACATATGCTGATTGTCTTGATACAAAAAAGCTTCTAACTGATTTTGATCGTCGATCTTAAATGCAAACTTACCTGAGCGAGAAACTGAACGGATAAAATCAAACTTACCTGATGCCAAAGAAGTTAAATAACCTATGGTATCCGGTGAGGCGCCGGATGCCAGAGCAGAACCATAAAAAGAATATTCAACAGAGCCGCTAAAGATGTCAGGTTTTATAGGTGCAGGTAAAGGAGCTAAAGCTTCCTTAGGAGACGGAACGGTTTCTACTGCCATTTCCTTAGATTCAAAATGATCGGTATCGTTTTCTCCAAATGGTATGACTTCGATGATGGCACATAGTGCCAAAGGAATAAGGGTTAAATGCCAAAAAGACAGAAAGTCTTTATAGCTTTTTTGCTGAATAGACGTTGGATACATAGGAATGCTATTTTAATTTTTTGTCAATCATAGAGCTTTAAATTGGGAAATCTAGAGAAAATTTAGGCTTGGTGTATTAGGTAGGGTTATCTAGATTAGTGAGTTTTGATTGGTTTTCCGATTAAAACTCTAACTTTTTATTCAGTCATGTTTCAAAATGAATAACTTCATAGTAAAAAAGTATTTTCTTATAGTGAAAGTGCCTGGCGATGAAAACTGTATTTTGTGGTGAGCCTCCAATGAATGCACATATATAAAAGCGTATCTTGTTGCATCTGTGAAACAGTGACTATGAAGTGAATGCGCGGGTGCTACTTTCAAGCATTACAGTAAGAACCTCAAGATAATGTTTGTTTTGTCTTTTCTTGCATTCAATTATTTGAACTAAGACAACAAAACTTATTGATATTTTCTTTATACCGATATTGATTAATGAGCGAAATGAATATTAAAACGTGCTGTTTACTTACCAACAAGATCAAATACCTAGTAAGACAGTGAAATATACCTGTCAAAGTGAAGTCTGAAGCATAAATTTCGCCACGTTGCATTATTGGCGCCAGTTTGTATAGTAGCGCTGCACCCGAGGGTGCTATCCTGCACAGGTGGTCATGACTATCTGTTTTTAGTATCTGAAAATGTAGTTGATACTTTGACGCGATATTTCATCGCGTCTTTTTTTATCTCGCTGTACGGTATATTTTTCAGAGTTTAGTGGTAATTATGTTAGCTTGATTAGGTTGCAAATATCTCAATTATACGTACAATAGCTGTCGCCAAATCGTAATTAACCCCTTTGGGGTAACTTGTTACCGTAATCAAAAAACATTAATGGTTGCGGAGAACTAAAATGCAATTAACTTGCAAATTTGTTCCGGGAAATACACTTTCTAGGGACGTGTTAGACTATATCCTGTCGCCGGATGAATGCATCGGGCAACTTTCGCGTACGCGCAATCTTCAAGACGTGGTCAGACAGCTTCCCAAGCCTCTGTCTGAAAGTCTTCCTCAGTCGGCGAAAAAAGACATCCACCGATTACTTGCAGCCATTAAACAGCGTCTTGTTCGTGCTGATTGGGTTGCCGTGTCGTCGTTTCCTCGCAAGAGTCCACTTTCAACTACCCAGCTTCAGGCCTACCCTGCGTTAAAGGCGCGAATGGATAAACTTTCCGCTCAGCCAGAAAAGAAAGTGGTGAAAGCCAATTATTCCATGGTAACCGACGATGTACCCTTGGCACGAAATCTGGTTTTTAACCCAGTTGAACCTGCGCCAGACAAAAAAATCGTGGTCGAGTTTGCTGGCCAATGGCCCAGAAATTCGGCCAGCTTGCTACTGACGAAAACAGAAGCCCAGAAAGAAAAAATTAGTTATCCAAAGCCAGATGTTAATGCCAAACACCGTGGCCTTGTCACTTTTAAGGGGCTGGAAGATGAAGCGAAAAATCTGTATTTGTCGATTCCGCTGTTAAACCAATCGCAGCCGATGAATCTCTTGCTGGCAGAAAACCTGATGCCGGTGGACGAAAAGCAAGAGATGCCAGAGTGGGACAATGTATTAGTACCCGTGGTGCCAATGTATTTTAACAATGCCGAAAAATCCGAGCAGGCCGCAGCAAGACATATGCACGGTTATATTTATGTGCTTTGGCAGCAAAAAGTATGGCGAGAATTGCAGATAACAGAGAAAGGTTATTATGCTGATATCGATGTTGAGTACTACCGTGCCACAGAGCCGCAAAGTACTAAGCCTACACGTCACGCCGATATTTGCATCACCGATCCAGAAACAGGCAGCCTATATTCCTATGAGCCTTATCAGATTGTTCAAAATGGAAAAGTGGTATGTGAGGGGATGTTAAACGATGTTGGTGAAGCTCGGGTCTTTAACCTCATTGAAGAAGAAGTTGACGTTATTATAACTGATTTTGACCCACAGGTGGTGGTGACAGTTGCAACAAAACTCAGTCCCTTTAAAGGCGCGAATTCAACACTTCGTGAGGCTTCAGGAAGGCCTATGCCGCATATTTGGCTACCTTATAAAATCTTGGGTGAGGTGCAAAGTGTTTTTGTTTATTACAGCGCCAGCCAGCTTAGTAATCAGCAACTCTCCGCATTGGAATCAGACCCAAGTCAAGCGACAGAAATTACAGACTGGGATAACTATTCTAATGCGCAAAGCTTTAAAACCAAGCAAGGCGTTGCGCGTGCATTAGCGCTGCCCGATATCTCACAAGATCAAGTACTTGACTATGCTGTGATCGCTAGCCAGCTAGAGAAAAATATCGCTGGCGTGTATATCAATGGACCAGTGAGCGCATTAAACTTTGCCTATCCTAGTCATCCTACGTTGGATGAGTCGGACGATTATTTTGAGCTGCGAGAGACCGAAGGGGATTGGTGTCAGCGTACCTATTTAAGAGACTGCCCACGCAATGAACAAGCGGTTCGATATATTCAGTTTTCCGGCTGGCCTGCTGAGGTGAAAAATGTCGACTTAGTTAGAGGCTATCTCGGTCATAGCCGTCATCAACGCGACAATCAAACCGTTATTTTCCGCGATAAAAAGTTGCGTGAGTTATTGGCCTATCAACCCCAATAAGCGGCGACTTGTCGATAAATTACCTGTGGGCAGCGAGCTGCGCGCGTGAAAAACAATAAAGAGAAGACTATGAAAAAGCATTCAATCTTAACCTTGCTTGCGTTGGCTTTGCTGGCAGGGTGCAATGGTCAAGACACAGAGCCTAGCGAGCAGGCCGAAGTGGTCAAAGAGCAAAAGCCGCTTACGGTTGAAGAGAAGACTGCGGCAAAAAATGCCCAGCAATGGGAAGATGGCCGCGTGTACATCACAGAGCATAACTATGTGATTTACGATAAAGACACAGGTAAGCCGCGCCATTTTGTGTTTAAAGCCAAAGAATGGCCGCGAGAAGATCTCAATAATAAAGACTCGTACGATTTGCCGCGTGTGGTGTTTCGCTGGGATAATGCCCGTAATGAAGCAGAAGATCACTATGACCAGCGCGATAAAGTGTGGAGCATTAAAACCGATGGCACCGACCTTCGCTTGGTGGCCGATGAGTTTGTTGGTCGAGTGACTTTAATGCGTATGTCACCCAATAATCGCTATTTAGCGCTGGCCTATTCCGCCGAAGAAGGCATGTTTAAGGTAATAAAAGATCTTAAAACTGGTGAGTATATCGAGCTTGGCCGCTCGCGTGGTTACCCCGAGTTTTTATGGGCCGAAGACAGCAGCTATCTCTACTATGTGGATAAATTTAAAGACTGGAAATACACCCTAAGCAGCGGCGAAAAGCAGCAAGTCGAGACCAAGTTTAATGAATATTCAACCATCTATAATGGCAAGCGTGTGGTGGCCAATGAGTTTGGTGTGGCGGTATATGATGAAGCCAAAGATAAGTTTCTATTTGGGGTTGGAGTTGATCCTGATAAAGATAATCTTCAAGATTACGAATTTCGTAAAAGAAGCATTAGCCCTGCAGGTCGATATGTATGGGCTGAAACCCGTAAACGCCGTTATTTAATTGATGTAGAAAATAAAACGTTTCAATCAGAAGAAATTATTCCGCGAGCTATGGGTAAGCTACGCTATTTTGAGATTCTCGGTAAAGATGCTAACTACATCCGTGAAGGTGCGGCTAGGGCGCTGATGAGTAAGCTATCACAAGATAAGGAACTGATTACCTATCAGAAATGGAAGCAAATTGGTACAGGGCATAGTGCGACGGGATCATCGCTTTATAATGCCTTTGCCAATAATGGCGACTTTGTTAAGGGAGAAACGTTATGAGTCAAGCTTCCTTAACCAATGCTATTCCACTAGATGCTGAGTATTATTTATTTGGCGTTTACTTCACAGCAGAAGTAGATAGTGAAACCAATGAAAAGACTTTTCCAAACTGGCACGCGCAAACGAGCTTAATCGATAATCAAGAGATTACCAATGTGCGCCCTTTGGCTCGGGTGCCATTGATTAATATTACCGATAGTGATAAGCCTCAGCTTTGGGCGGCTGGACAGGATTTTACTCTGAGCAAACTCAACAGTGGTCAGCCCGCTGAAGGCGGCGTGTTTGAGGCGCTAAAGCCAGAATCCCCAATTCATACCCTTGGTTCGAGCATTGCCCTTTCTCACGATGATAAAAGTCACATCCAAAAATACACCTTTCGCTTTCCGCCTTTGCCACTGATGGCGTCATTGGCCGATTTAAGCGAAAAAGAACTCAGTGATAAAATTGCTCAGCTTAGTGGCAAACTGGAAAATAGCCAAGCTGAGCTGACCTTAACGGACATTAGTCCCGCTCAGCTTGCCCCGCCTTATCAGCCTGATGCCAGCGGCCAACTAACGCCGGACCAGCAAACCTATAATGACTGGCATCAAAAGGTCAGCGAGGCCAAAAAGCCGATTCAAGGCTTTGTTGTACCTGTGGTGGCCAGCTGTGCTGTAGTGTTTTCTGACAAAGGGTATGTAGATGCAACAGTGAGTTTATATAAGTTTCAGGTCACAGAGCAAGACGGCACTGAGGTCGGCGACTATGTACAAGTTGGTGATAGCGTACAAGCCGCTCTGCCTAAAAATATAGATCAAGAGGATGCCCAGCAATACCCATGTGCGTTATTTCATCTTGATCCGGCTGAATTTGAACAAGGCTTATACAGTATTCGTGTAGAGTTTATTCCTAGCAATATGAAAGCTGAAGTACCGGATTTTATTCAACAAGCAAATATTGAAAGTTATGAAGATGGTGCCGATACCATCTTCACCTACGAACTGCGTGAAAAAATCACCTTTTCGCCACAAACGCCATTGGGCCAGTTTGCTATTGTCAGCGGGGATATGATTTCGCTCGAAGAGTCGCTGATGTATCAATACCCGCAGTACTTTAGTGAGATGAAGCACTACCTGACCGGCAACCCTGAAGGTAACGCGGCCACCACCCCAGCGGCCAGAAGCTTAGTACTACTGAAAAACATTCGCGACGCCTCAGCGCAGCTTGGTGCAGGGCTAATGAGTGGCAGTTTGCAACAAACCCTAAACACAGACGGCAGACAAGCGGTATTTAATAATATTTCCAAACTGTATTGGGACGCGGTGAAATCGGATATGCCAGAAGTAATGAAAGCGGCTGGTGAGCTGTATTATGGACTATACAGCACGGCAGACGCGTATCAGCAATTGAAGAATTTGCATAACCCAACGCTGGCGAATCTTGGCTGGAAAGCGCTGTTTACCGCTAAGGTGTTTGATCGCCAAACCGCGCTCGCCACCGCTGTATCGACCGCCATGGAAGCAAGGCTTGGTAATCATAGGGTAGTGGCAGGGCGCGTGGCACAAGCTTGGTTTAGCGGCGGAGCAACGCTGGGTTTAACTGGGGTAGGCACCATCAGTAGCGGCATCGATCTGTACACCAAAGGGAAAGCCGTTTTGGCAATGGCCAAAAAAGCGCAAAAAGCCAAACAGAGCATAGGTGAGGTTGCTTATGACTATCTGGACAAAATTCCAGTTTGGAACACCAGCCGAGAAAGTCAGCAACAAGGTATTGAACAAGCGCTAGAAAAAGCCAGAGCCGACGCGGGCGATGAGATCACCGCGACCATGGTCAATAACGAGCGCGGTGCAGGGATTAAAATTGAGTTTAGCTTTAATTCACGTGAGAGTGAGCTTGAGCAGAACGAACCGGTCTTTCGCCAGTTAGCCACTGCGCTGGCTGAGGTGCTAAAAAGCGAAACCAACTTACGAGTCGAAATTGAAGGCCATGCCTGTCAGGTGGATACCGAAGAAATCAATATGAAGGTCGCAGCGGAGCGGGCTAACTACGCCAAGCAATTGCTCCTCGAATGTTCAGAGGTATTTAAAGACAAGATTTCTTTGGCGGTATTTGGTGAAAGTAAACCCCTCTACATACCGAAAAAAGGCGAAACTGTCGATCGTAATAACCCCAATCTGCGCCAAAACCGCCGAGTGGAGATACGAATGTATTTGCCGTCGCTGGATGTGTTATTTCACCCCAGTCGTTATGGCTCGCAGGCTATGGAACGCTCGCGTCTAGCTCTTGAAACAACCATGACCAATGAAGACAAAGCCGAAGTGGAGCTGCGAATGGCTATTTTCGAAGGCATTGTCGATGTGGCGTCGTACATTCCTGTGATTGCTCCAGTCGCGCGCGGGGTATTACTTGCCAAGGAGAGCGGTAAAGCGCTTATTTCGGCGGTTAAATGTATTGATAATGCCTTTCTGGACTCTTTTTTAACCGAACTCAACCAAAAGCATGATCTGGTGCGTGAGTTAGAGCGCTTATCTAAGATTCATCTTGAGCTGTTGGCGGAGCTTCGTAACACCAATACAAAACTAGAGCAAACCTTCCACAGCTATAAAGACCTCGTCGACTTTTTAGACAGCGAAGAGGCGCAAAAAGAGTTGCTCAAGCGTTACCAGCTTCGAGCGCTCGCCATGAACGGTTTGATCTTATTACTAGCAGATTTAGGTATGCGGGCCAAACATCGCTCAGATGGCAATTTTAAACACTTGGTCGAGCGATACAAAGTCAAGCAGTACATTGAGCAATACATACTCAGTGACCACTGGTCTGTAAACACCATTAAAGGCACGACCTTAGCCGCGGACTGGAAAAACCGCTGTGATGATGAATACTACGCGGACATAGAAAAGAATATGCCCGAAGGCAGCATGTATGCGCCACTGCCAAGGCGAAGAGAGTCGGCAGTCGGTTATTACCCTTACAGTTATATCCCCAAGCAAACCGTGCCCGAAGCAACAGGCGCCTTTAACCGCGTGTTTCCTGTGCAAACCTCGCTTTACGATCATCCGCAAGAATCCATGTTTGATAACTTTGCTAAGTCGTTTAACCCGCAGGTGTATGAGCTTAAACAAGAAGCGATTGGTTTCTGCCGGATTTTGATTCAATCGGCGCGCAAAACGCCACAAGATAAACCCAAGTGGCTGGCTTACCAAGACTGGATTAGCCAAGCTGACAACGAATATGTTGGCCCATATGATAAAGTCAAAGTGCAGATAATACTGAAAAAACAGTATGACTCGCCGCGCACAGTGACAATTGGTTGTGACAGAGTGGATGGGTACAATATCCAAGGCCCAGCGTTTAGCGATTGGATGCTACCGATGAAAGTCAGTGAGTTTAAGCATGACCTAAATGGTGACATCAAAGCCTATTATGCCAAGCAGGGGTTGGATGATGATGGCACACTGATTGCCATCGAACATATTCCTTCGTATCGCTTTGGTGAAGTGATGATCGACGGGTTAAAACCCATTACCTCAAAAGCGAGATTGCTCTTAACCGATACGCTAATTGGTATGGTAGCTTCTGCTGATGCTCGTGGCTACAACGCCAACTATAATTATGGTCAAACCGATTCTTTTACCCGTTATGTTGAGTCCGGTGGTTTTAGAAATATGCGTTATTCTCTGGCAGTCAGGCAAAAAGATGGCAAGAGTGGGTTTCATCTCCCTATTGAGTTTGTCGAAGGCCAAGAGAGCCGTGATGAAGATGAACTTCAGGTCGGTGTGCTAACCGAGACCAAATCAGTGCTGCTCAAAACCAGTGTGGGTGAGCACTATTTACAACTGCGTGAAAAAGACGTCTTAATAGAGAGCTTTACCTTGCGCAGCGAAGAAGGCAATAAGAATACCGTTCCTGTTCTGAGTGGTATTAAGCAGCAGGTAGTGGCGATTGAGACCAAAGCCTCTGGATTGAACTTTTTTAATCAACGTAAATGGTATGACTCGGCTGATAATATTCATCGCGATGGGTTTAGCTGGGGAAATAGGGGTAAACAAGACCCAGCGGCGATTTATATGCTGTTGTTGGGTGAAAACATAGCCAAAGACATTCCAAAGCTGGATTGGCAATCGGTCAATATGTGTATGCAGTTAGGGCTAGATGGTAATGAAGGCGATATGGCTAAAGGGCCAATTTATTATACCCAAATGCATCATGTTGGTGAGTTCAAACGGGATGCTGGTCATTGGGCCTTTAATGAGGCAGAGCGCGCCGATACACTCAGCGATATGAGCCTAATGCGAGGATTTTTGGACCAAGCGGTGAAAAACCTCAAGACAGACAATGACCTATCTCGCGCTAAGGAGTATGCGGTGTATTGTATGCGCTTTGAGCTTGGCTATATCTCCCCAACGGGGGTTAACCTCAAAGGCCTTAGACCTTTTGGTAAAGTGATTGGTGGAAAATACAATCTTGAGCTGTCGGTAGCGCACCTTAAACAAGTAGGGTTAGCAGGCGGAGAAGACTACGATAAAAACCGAGATTTGGTGATATCTATTCCTTCTTTACGTGGCGATACAGCCTTGGCTGGTAACTACTTTGAGAACATGCCTTGGCTGGTTGAAAAAGAGTCATCTGAGGAAGGTGTAGATAAATCGGCGGCTGAAACATGGAAGAAGTACGACAAAGCCAAACGCAAAAAATGGCTCAAAGATTGGATTGAGAACCAGCCAACTAAAGTACTCGCGCCTTATCCACTGGAAAAATCGCTCGATAATCCAAACTAACCATCCAACTAATTTTAGGGGCTTCGGCCCCTTTTCTAACCCCATTTTAGGTTCGTTGACCTTTTTACTACGCGTCGAAGTACAGCACTAATGTCGAAAAATCATCCAATAAATGGCAGTTATTGACGATATGATTCATATGATTAATCTCCTTTAAGTTGTTTCTTCTCTATTTGTTTAACTCCTCACTTTATGACCGAAACCCTTTTATATCAAATTATTAATTAACTTGTAATTTGTTGAAAAGAAGTGAGTTTCTTAATCTGGAGCATAATAATACCGTGATAAGCCATACTATTTTTTCTCAGGCTACTTCGCGTATTTTCGTCACTGCGCTCTTTTTGGAATCCTTTTGAAATTTATATAGTTAAGCCGTTTTGCAATAGAAATTAATTTTGATAGATGCTCTTCTGTATATCCCGTTTACCCCATATGGTTTGGATATGAATACTGTAAATTTAAATACTGCACACTCGTCTGCTCAGGCTCAATCATCTGTTAACTCTTCTTCAACCAAAATTGAGACAAGAAGCCCTACTTTTATCGGCGACCTGTTAAAACAGCATGTCACTAATATAGGTCGGAATAAGGACTTTATGTATGCGATGACTTATCACTCAGATAATGAGTTCGGGGCGATTCGCCAAGCCGATAAGGCCGACTTAATGACGCGACTAGAGAACATTTGCTCTAATCATCAGGGAAAGATAACAAATAAAAAATTTATTGACTGCATTCATGATTGGTATCTAAGGATTCCGAATGAGTCACGGGTATCATCTGGTGGCGATCCAAATCAACACCTGAGTAATAAAGGGATGGATATCGCCAAGATGATAATCGCAGCCAATCCTAATCTTGGTGGTGACAAAGCATCGCTTAGAATGGTCGATATTGGTGGCAATGACGGTAAGCTGACCCATTTTGTTGCTAAGCACTTAGGTGATTTAACGGGCAAGTCAGTTGAACCTTATGTTCTAGAAGTTCAAACGGAGACATCTTGGGATCAAAACAGTCGATCTGTAGCGCTTCCCGATGCCGGGAAAAACGCGCCCGTTAAAACGATTTATTACAATGGTACAGACATAAATACGGGTTCGGTCTCGGGAGAAAAATCTAAAAACCCTCTAACGGATGGCACCTCTTTTGATGTCGCTATGTATCAGCATTCCTTGCATCATTTTCCTAATTCGGTTGCCCAGCAAAACAGCTTAAAACAGTTATCTGATATGCTTGATAACAGTGGTGTGGTTACGATTTCAGAGCACAATAGCGCGCTCAGCGAACATGAGATTGATCTAATGCATGCGGTCACTGAACTCTATTCGGAAATGGATAACGATCCAAATATATCCAAAGAGAAGCTACTTGATTGTTACAACACCTATATGAACGAGCAAACTCCGTCTGAGTACTTCTCAAAAGAAAAACTGCTCGACATGGCTACAAAAGCTGGTTTTGAAGCTGCGAGCGTAACAAAAGCAAGTGCCACGCCTGATCATGTGTACTCTATTACTTTAACTAAAGGGGAGAAGAGCCTTGGTCATCAATCCGTGGTAGATAGCCTGACGGATAGAAAGACGCTAATGCCAAGTAGGGATAAATTTGAGACTGACTCTAGGGCAATGGTGCTGAAAAGAACGCTCAGCTCAAATAACGTTTAATACTTACACAGAGTGAGAAGGGACCGCTAAGGCAGTGGTCCCTTATTGATTTGAATTAATCACAGTTACTGACTCTTCATGTACCCTTCGACACCGCCTTTCAAAAACTGATAGTTGGTGTAATTTTGTCCATCGAGGATATATTGAAGCCACTGTACTTGTTTTCCCACCGCATCAAATACCATGATCTTGGTGGAAGGTTTCTGCTGTTTTAAAAAGGTCTCAAACCGCTCGACGGGAACGTTACGCACAGGCTTACCTTTGAAAAGTTGTTTTTCCCTCTGGTTTGGGTCTCGCACATCGACAATCACCACATTGGCATCGCCTAACATGGCTTCAAACTCTTTTGGAGCCAAAACGCGCGCGTTGAAGTCTTCTTTACTGATCAACTGTGAGCTGTCTTGCATAACCTTACCCAACAACACACTGTTTGCGGGGTAGTCTGATGCCCAAAGAAAAATACCGGCATCATAGGCAACGACATTACTGACGCCTGCTTTCATTGCTCGCTGTGCCGCTTTGTACGACTTTTTGCATGTGATGCCGTTACAGTAAAACGCGATGGTTTTGCCATCTTTAGACAAATCTTTAACTTTATTCTCAAAGCCTTTGTTGGCAAGGGTAATATGTTTGGCACCATCTATATGCAGTACATCAAATTCAAGTTTTGAGCGGACATCAACAATGTTGAGTGTGTCCATCGATTGTTTTAAGTCAGCGAGTTCTATGGTCTTCACATCGGAATAGTCGCCTCGATAGGGGAAATCGATACTGAAAGCCGAAAAAGAGACGCAAAAAAGCAATAATGCAGAGAGTCTAGGTAACATGGTACTTATCCTTGTTCATTCTCATGTAAATAGAAGTCTAGCTCCTATTGGTAATATTGCTTATAGTATTTGTTATATAAGAATATTATTGAATTCTTATATAATGATTTAAAGCAAAGACAAACTGTTTATTTGCCGATAGTTGGTAGTCTTTGCTTTAAATAACTTGCTTGATAAAGGGTTAAACTCATTAAGCATTTTGACTGAGCTTACTTGATTCACCTGCGGCGGAAATATCGTATTTTTTCATTTTGTGGCTGAGCGTACTCACAGGCAGAGAAAGCTGCTCTGCGACACGTTTAATTTGCCAATTGGCGGCGTACAGGCAATCGAGAATAACGGTCTTTTCATACTCACTCACCGCCTCTTTCAGCCCTTTTGAATAGTCAGTCGTTTCTTGGCTGGGCTGCTGATTGTGTACGTTGGGTTGTGCCATCTGCACGGGCTTTGATTCTGATAGTACTGGTTCATTGAGCAGACTGGTTTCACCAAGTTCAATGTGAGTGATGGTTTCAAAATCTGACAGCAATAAGGCGCGTTCCACGATATTTTTTAGCTCGCGTACATTACCTGGGTAGGAATATAAGCTTAATTGTTTTTGTACATTCGCACTTAGTCCTGGTGCTTGAGCAAGCCCGAGGTTTGCAGCGCTGTGTTTGACGAAGTGCTCAGCCAGCGGAAGAATATCCGCTTGTCGTTCTCTAAGCGGTGGTAGGGTGATGGGGAACACATTCAGGCGATAGTACAAATCGGCACGAAATTCACCGTTTTTGATCTTCTCCATCAAATGGCAATGCGTAGCGGCGACGACGCGCACATCGACTTCTATCTCTTTACTGGCTCCGACTGGGCGTACTTTACGCTCTTGCAAAACGCGCAGTAATTTAGCTTGAAGCAAAAGTGGCATATCGCCGATTTCGTCAAGAAACAAAGTACCGCCGTGAGCCGCTTCAAAAAGGCCGATTTTGTCTTTATCTGCACCAGTGAAAGCGCCTTTTTTATGACCAAACAACTCAGACTCTAACAGCTGCTCGGGAATAGCGGCACAGTTTTGTACTATCAGGGGCTGGTCTGCACGGTTTGAATTTTGGTGAATGTACTTGGCGATCACCTCTTTACCTGCGCCAGTTTCGCCTCGCAATAGCACATCGACTGGCAGAGCCAACACTTTGTCTAAACGCCTCAGTACCTCAAGCATTTGTTCACTTTCTGCAATGGGGCCTTGATAGTGGCTTTGCTTGCGCCGTTTAAGGTGCTGGTTTTCTCGAACCAACGCCGCATTATCTGCGCTGAGGTCTTTGATCATATGACCATATTCTTCTAGCCATACGGCTTGACGAATGCTGTTTGCTGCCATTTGGCAAAAAGCGGTCAGGGCAGATTCATTGTCGATCACACTGAGGTCGAACAGCGCGAGCAAGCCAATGGTTTTACTGCTGTCGTCAACTAAAGGCCAAGCGAGAAGGTTTGCACTTTTACTGCCCAGCACAAGCTCTGTTTCATAAATGGCTTCACAATCGTAACCGTTGTATTGATATAGCTCATTCAGTAGTACGACCTCGCCATTTTGGATGGCATAGTTAAATGGGTCGGTCGGACTGGTGTGATCAAAGGCTAATGCAGACCATGGATGTGACGAAAGTGGCTTCTCATTGTGATGCACGATACTGGGTATCAGCGCTTGCCCTGTTTGGTCTAGCACATAGATAATGCCGTGTTTAGAGAAGGTCATTTGACGCGCTGCTGTGAGCACCGCGTCGAGAGTTTGTGCCATTTGAGAGCGATCAGCCAAAGACTGGCTGATCGCAAGCAAAGCATTACTCAAATCACTGGAGCTAGCTGAACGCATAAGACAGCGTTCCTTGCTCATCGACGCAAACAGTGATTTGGCTATGCGACTCATCCTTGTCATGAACCAATAGCTGAGTCGAAAGCTGCGGCAGTAATTGACGGTTAATCACCGCATCAATGTTACGTGCGCCGGTTTCGGCTAAGCGGCAGTTACCTAGAACAAATTCGACCAGATTGTCATCGTAGCTTAATGTCAGTTTATGATGACTTTGTAGGCGCTCTGACACTTTGCCAAGTTTATGATGAATGATCTCTGTCATTGCTTCATCAGACAGCGGAATAAAGGGCAGCACCGACATCCGCGCCAGTAGGGCAGGTTTGAAATGCTGATTTAATGTCGGACGAATGGCCTCAGCAATGGTGCTGGCATCAATATCTTTAGATTGTTGTACCAAAGACTCAATTTCGTGTGTCGCTAAGTTGCTGGTCATAATGATGAGTGTGTTCTTAAAGTCGATGGCACGACCTTCCCCATCATTGAGTGTCCCTTTATCAAAAACTTGATAGAAGAGGTTGAGTACTTCAGGGTCAGCTTTTTCGACTTCATCAAGTAAGACGACAGAGTAAGGACGTTGGCGAACGGCCTCTGTGAGCATTCCGCCTTCACCATAACCAACATAACCCGGAGGCGAACCGATAAGCCGAGACACGGTATGTTTCTCTTGAAACTCTGACATGTTTATTGTGGTCATAAAGCGTTCGCCGCCAAACAGCTGATCAGCAATAGCACGCGCCGTCTCGGTTTTACCGACACCGCTTGGCCCAACGAGCAGGAAAACCCCCGTTGGAGCATCTGGATTACCTAAACCTGCTTTGGCGGTTTGAATACCTTCTGCCAGTGCGTCAATGGCATACTCTTGACCTTTGATGTTGCTGGTTAAGCTGTCTTTTAGGTTAAGTGTTGTTTCTGCTTCATCTTGTAGCATTTTACCCATGGGAATGCCTGTCCAATCGGAAATGACATGGCTTATTTCATCAGGGCCTACTTCAAAATGAACCAATGGGTTATTATCGCGAATAGCCTCTAATTGCTCCTGACAGGCAGAAATGGCGATACGTACCGCTTGTTCATCCATTTCAAAATAAGGTGATTCGGCTTGTTCGTCCTCTTGCTCCTCTTCTTCATGACTGACTAATTGATGCAGCCTGCTACGAAGGGCGATCATTTCTTCAATTTGCTGCTGCTCTTGTTGCCATTGACCTTCTTGCACTTCAAGTTCTGCTTGGGTTTGCTCCATTCGCAACTTGAGATCAGGAATGGATGCAAGGCTGTGTTTATCGCCAGTTTGTTGCAGTGCATCGCGCTCAAGTGCTTCAAGCTCGCGGGTCTGCGCGGCAAGTTGCTGCTGAAGTGTTTCAACCGATGCAGGAATGGCGTTCAAGCTAATGTTAACTCGTGCACAAGCGGTGTCGAGCACATCAATGGCTTTGTCGGGCAGTTGTCGGCCTGAAATATAGCGAGCGGAAAGCGCCGCTGCGGCGGTAATGGCATCATCGCGCACGTAAACATTATGAGACTTCTCATAAGCTGGACGAAGACCACGAATAATAAGTGCAGCTTGCTCTGGAGAAGGCTCATCAAGTTTGACGAGTTGGAAGCGACGCGCAAGCGCTGGATCTTTCTCAAAGTACTTTTTGTACTCTGACCATGTGGTTGCGGCAATGGTTTTCACTTCGCCGCGAGCAAGCGCTGGCTTGAGCAAGTTTGCCGCATCACTACCACCAGCTTGATTACCTCCTCCAACGAGCGTATGTGCTTCATCAATAAATAAAATGATAGGGGTAGGAGAGTTCTTTACTTCGTCCAATACCGCATTAAGGCGTTTTTCAAATTCTCCTTTGACACTTGCTCCGGCTTGAAGCAGTCCCATATCTAAACCATACAGCTCGACACCTTTTAAGTTATCGGGCACTTCACCTTGAACGATTTTAAGCGCAAGTCCTTCAACAACAGCAGTTTTACCTACACCTGGCTCACCGACTGCGATAGGGTTGTTTTTACGCCTTCTTGCTAAAATATCAACAATCTGACGGATTTCTTGATCGCGGCAAAATACAGGATCAATCTCTCCTTTACGCGCTTTCCCCGTAAAGTCAGTGGTGAATTTACT
Organism: Vibrio aquimaris; assembly: GCF_009363415.1. NCBI lineage: Bacteria > Pseudomonadati > Pseudomonadota > Gammaproteobacteria > Vibrionales > Vibrionaceae > Vibrio > Vibrio aquimaris. Next base: position 1,232,990 of record NZ_CP045351.1, read on the forward strand.
CAGGGCTGAACCTTCTTCACGCGCCTGCGTCTTTTCAGAGTTTGCCACTTGAGCTTCAAGAGACTGACTGGTGAGGTCGGCAAAATTTCGTTTTAGGCTATCTTGATTGACACTCTCTAGTAACGCAGCGTAAGCGTGCTGACCATATCTCAGGGGATTACTCACAAGCGTCAATAATAGAGCTCCTGAGCGAATTTGAGATTGGGAAAGATCCAGTGATGAGACTAACCAACTTTCCTGTAGCCATTCGATTAGCAGTGCAGAGAAAACAGGCTTCCCACCATTGCCTTTGGGGCTGGTGTCTAATGTTGAGCGAATTGATTGGCGTAGAATGTTTTCCGAGCAGTCAAAATGTGCGAGAAGAACATCAAAGTCACTATTTGGTCTTTCAAGTAAGCTAAGCAAATAGTGCTCAATTTGTACTTCATTGGCCTTTTCGGAAACAGCCAGAGCTGCTGCGTCTTCTAGCGCGACCTTGGCGATAGGATGCAGACGCTGAATTAAGGAAGATAGATTGATGTTTATCATTGTCTTTATCGAGCTTATCAGTTGTTTTGAATTGGCCAGAATTATACTAAATATTATCGAGACGTTTTTTTTACCAGCTATTTTTATTGGTCTTTTGTAGTTATTTTGATGGTGATAATGACTGTATTGAAACCATATTTACTGTGCTTGTTAGACAGTATGATTATTATTTTAGTTAATTTGACTTCAATGCCCGTTAATAACGCTTTTTTTGCATATATGTGAGCCATTGTTTTATCAATTAATATGAGTAACAATTAATTGTAGTTGCTCAACAAAAACTTGTTTAATTTTTCAATTTATTGAAATGTCTTAATTGTAAATAACAGGTAGCATTCAATTAAGTTATTGTTATTATTGGCTTTTAAAAGTTGGCATGGTGTTTGTATTAGTAGTTTGGGTCGCGGTAATAAGCGATTTGGTGAATTTAAATAAAAAAGTTTAGAAGGAATATAAGATGCCAACTCCAGCGTATATGTCTATCACAGGTGAAACACAAGGCAATATCACAGAAAGCGCGTTCACAGCTGAATCAGTAGGTAACACATGGCAAGAAGGTCATGAAGATGAGTTTCTAGTACAGGAACTTGATCACGTATTGACTATTCCACGTGATCCACAAAGTGGTCAGCCAACAGGTCAACGTGTACACAAGCCAGTTGTGGTAACTAAAGCGCAAGATTGTTGTTCACCACTACTGTTTAACGCTCTTGTTTCAGGCGAGAAACTACCTGAGTGTAAAATCAACTTTTACCGTACTTCCGTTCAAGGCAAGCAAGAGCACTACTACACAATCAAGCTTATTGATGCTCTATTAGTTGATATACAAACTCGTATGGCTCACTGCCAAGATGCACACACATCTGACCGTGTAACTGAAGAAGTTCTTAGCTTCACTTACCGTGCAATCGAAGTGACTCACGAAGTTATGGGCAAAGGCGGTAACGACGACTGGCGTGCTCCACGCGAAGCGTAATCGTCAACACGTTAGCGTTATGGGCCAGCTTATGTTGGCCCTAACTTTATTATTTGTATCAGGTAAAAGGTATGACAACTGACGTAGAATTTAAATTTGAAATTCAGGGCACTGGTCATGAGTTTCGCGTTGAAAGCTTTCAAGTAACAGAAGAACTGTCTAAACCATTCCAAGTTAGCCTTTCATTACTTTCACTTGATGCTGATATTACATTTGATGAACTGATTCGCAAACCAGCCTTGCTCACCCTTTATGGACAGGGAATGGGATCGGCGCGTGTGTTTCATGGCATGGTGAATGAAGTACGCTTTGCTGGTCAGGGACGACGTTTTGCTCGATATCAATTAGTGTTGGTGCCGCAAACTTGGTTTATGACTCAAAGGCAAGATTGTCGAATATTTCAGAACCTTTCGGCTCCTGACATTATTTCTCAAGTACTAGATGACGCTTCTGTTACCGATTATAGACTCGATATTACCGGTAATTACCCAGAAAAAGAGTATGTACTTCAGTACCGAGAAAGTGACAGTAACTTTGTCCAACGTATGCTTGCTGAGCATGGTATGTGGTATTACTTTGAACATACTGACGCAAGCCATACCATGGTGATAGTAGACAGTAATGATGCGATACCTGAACTGCTGAGTACACCGCTCAATTCCTCTCATCTTGGGCCTCTTGTGTACCACTCGGAAGCGGGTGGTGTTGCTGATCGTGAACATATCTTCGATCTCGCGGCGATTAATCGGGTGAGAACAGGCAGCACCACATACAGTGATTACAATTACGAGCAGCCGAAAATTCCGCAAGAGATGGGAAGCGATGGCCCACTTGACCAAGATCTTAAACAGTTCGACTACCCAGGACGCTATGTTGACCCTGCTATGGGACAAATCAGAGCGTCTGAGTGGATAGCTGACCATCAGGTTGATAACCAGCAGATAGAAGCCAGCTCAAGCATTATGCGCATCATCCCTGGTTATAGCTTTAGTATTAGTGAACACCCACGCAGAGCGATCAATCGTGACTATACCATGCTATCTGTGGTTCATAGTGGCCATAATCCTCAAGTCCATGAAGATGAAACCAATGGTCTGCCTACGACCTATGAGAATCAGTTTGTTTGTATTCCACGTGATGTGACTTATAAGGCGCCTAAGCTGTCTGCACCCATGGTTGATGGCCCACAAACCGCGGTTGTTGTCGGTCCTGATGGGGAAGAAATATACACGGATGCGTTAGGTAGAATTAAGGTTCAGTTTCATTGGGACCGCTACGGTAATAATGACGAGCATGCGAGCTGTTGGATCCGAGTTAGCCAATCGATGGCAGCACCCACATGGGGAGCAGTGTATCTGCCTCGTATCGGGCATGAAGTTGTGGTGACCTTTTTAGAAGGAGACCCTGATCGTCCACTGGTTACCGGCGCTGTATATAATGGCTTGCATTACCCTCCTTATGCTTTACCGGAGAATAAAACTCGAACCACTTTTCGTACTCAAACCCACAAAGGCACTGGGTACAACGAGCTTAGTTTTGAAGATGAAGCCAATCAGGAAGAAATTTATATCCATGCGCAGAAGGATATGTCGACCAAAGTTCTCAATGATCGTTTCCGAGATATTGGCCAAGACGAATTTTTGAAAGTAGGTCGTCATCAAACCAATGAAGTTCACGGCGATCATCAAGAAACGATTGACGGTCACAAAACCACGCAGGTCAATAGTACCTTCACGGAAACCGTCGAGCAAGATGTAACCGTGACATACAATGCCAATGAAACTCAAACGGTTAAGAACGATTCTACGCTTTCGATCAATGATAATCGTACCACTAAAATTGGTTTAAATGACGATCTCGATGTGGGTGAAAATAGCAACCTTACAGTAGGCGCTTCTCGCTCGGCCGATGTTGGTGCTGATGATAACCTCAGTGTTGGCGGTAATTTAACCGTCGCGGTTAAGGGGAACACTTCCTACAAAGCCGATGCGGCAACTCAGGTCATCAGCGGGGATAAAATAGTGTTGAAGACTGGAGGCTCATCTTTAGTCATGAACAGCGATGGGACGATTAAACTCTCAGGGACCTCGATTACGGTTGAAGGGAGTGACAAAGTCATTATCAAAGGTGGTAATGTGGCGATTAACTAAGGCCTGTTTACCTATTACCCCAAACGCAATTAATGTATAACCATAGTTCGCAGGCCCTATGAAGCAACAAACTTATATAGAGTTATTTGAGCATGAAACACAGCAAGTCGACCAACCGGCTTGCTTTTCCCGTTTTGGTCGAGTGGTGGATTTTAACAAAGCAACCAATAGTGTAAGAATTAACTTTGCCGACAATCCGCTTGAACAACCTATCTGGGCAAGATTAGAACGTCACTTTGAAGCTTCGGAACTTAAATTGTCCGTCGACAATCAAGCACGCTGCTGGGTAGAGTTTGTTAACCAAGACCTAACCTTGCCCGTTGTTACAGAAATCTATTTTGGAGTATCTGGTGACGGTAAAGAATTGATACTCAGTGTTGATAAGTTGACGGTAGAAACGTCGAATGAACTAGCCATTATCAGTGGCAATGCTGAGACTCATTATCGGGGCAAGGAAGGGAGTGTCACGACCGATGCTGAGCATGTAACTTCAAAAGCCAGTGTGGCTCAGAAAATTTTGGGTGGCACGATCGCGATAAATTAGTGATGGTAGATGTTTAACCATGAGACAAAGAATAACCCCAGAACAACTCGAACAGGAGTTCAGTCAAAAAGATGTTGATAAAACGATTGAATCCTTAAGTAAAAGTATTGCAGATTTAGAGCATATCAAACCTAGTTGGCTGTCATTTTGTCGCGAAAAATCACAGCTTGCTAGCGACTCTTTTTCATTTCTATTTAAGCAATGGGTGCGCCTGCACCGTAACGGTTATCCAAGCGTTAAACAAGACTACTTGAGATTAGTTGAACGTCAAATGATGGAGCTAAAGCAAGTCTATATTGCTTTGTTTAACCTCCATCCAGGATTGATTTACGAGCAAAGAGACGCTTCACCAGAGCTTTTTGTATGGCTGATGCTTGAGCCTGAGTTTTCCGATGATCCGTTTCACCTTGATGCGGCTTTATCTTCAGTGCAAGATATGCACTCAGATATCGCCATGCTAATGTTTGTGCAAGCAAAAGTAGCCAATTTAGATAAAGTGGTCGCTCAGTACATAGAAGGCGGAGTGGATAATAAGCAATGGTGCTTTGAGCTACTAAAATGGCGCCAAACATTGAGCATTGGTCTTACCAAGTATTGGCTAAAAAACAATACCCTCAATGAATCGACGTTACACGAAACCTTGACTAGATTTGATGTTTCGGAAAGTACGGAGTGGTTGAGCCAACAAAACAGAGATGAAGATTATCTGTTTGAGTTGTTACTAGCCAAGCATAATAGAGGTTCTTGGTTTAGAAAACGTTTTGGCACGCAAGAATCTGCTCTCTCCAGCAGTAAGCTGATCATTTACGCAAAATTACTCGATCTTAAGGAGTTCGATCAGTTCGACCCCACCAGCCATAAGGCGCCAATTCAATTGTTTTTGTCAGCTCATCCTAAATGGATAGATATCACGATCAACCATTTAATTTGTTTAGACGATGAAGATGAAGCGACAGAGTGGTTGTTTTCACTCTACACCATCTATGGTGATGCTTTTCCTTTAAAACCGAACGAACTGGACATCGAGTATGACTTGGAAGAGGCAAAAAGAATCATACAAGATTGGTATGAAACGCAAAGTCACCTACCGAACAAGCAATTACGATGTGGTGAGGTCATGAGTTATCAAACGAGCATACGAGCGATGCAAGATCCCTTAGTTCCCAAAGACTATCGAGAGTGGATATGGCGTCAGCTTTGCATTAATGGTCGAGTCTATATGCCTTGGCATTGGATTATGCCTTGTTACCAGCAAGATTGGGTGTTTGACAAAATGCAGCAGCAGACGGCTGCTTCAGAAAGATTTGACTTAAGGGATCAGAATGCAACTGTGGGATATTGAGCAGACTGAAGGTGTGCTTGTCAAAGGGCGATTTCAACGAGATGAAAATGGACATGAGGTATGGGTCCTAACGGCAAAGCGTCAATGGAACTTTGTTGACAACCAATGGCAAGAAGTAGAGGCGGAGGAAATTTATGACGATCCTGTACAGCTTGCCGAGCCTAATTCTTCAGTAATGAAAATAGATCATGAGTTTGCCGTTACTAAACAAAATACCGATGTGCTGGTCTACGGTAAAGCGCGAAGCTACGCGAAACGTCCAGTGATCTATCATGAATGCCGTGTTCTTATTGATGGTCACATTGATAAAACTATCTCAGTTCACGGAGAGCGCCAATGGATTCGCCACGGTGGTGCGATAACCGTTTCAAACCCTAAGCCTTTTATTGAAGCAGATATCCACTATGGTCATGCGTTAGGAGGGGATAAACGCAACCGTGTTGGATGCGGCATTGCTTCAAGCACCGAACAGTTATTGGAAAAACCGGTTCCTAGCGTATTTTTTCCGAGGGAAAATTGGGCACCAAACAGCAAAAATGTTCGAGTGGCAGGACTTGGGCCGATCGCGCCTTTTTTTGCTGAAAGGGCTCAGTATGCAGGCACGTTTGATGAGCATTGGCTTGAGCATCGCCGTCCTCTATTACCCGAAGATTTTGACCAGAAGTTTTATCAATCTGCCCCTTCTGATCAGCAGTGTTGTGGCTTCCTAGAAGGCTCTGAACGACTAATGATGAGTGGTTTCAATCACGATGATGTGATTACATTTCGTCTACCGACAGAAAAATATGTCGCGCAAGTGCTTATAGGAGAGGATAGCCTCATAGCTCCAATGCATATATACACTTTGTATGTTGATACTGAGCAAATGACACTGACAGTGAGCTACGGCGCTTCGTTTCCATGCCAAGGGAAAGAGCACTTACTAGTCTCTTCCAAGGTGTCCCAGTCAAAGGAGAAAGCATGAGTCAGTTGTTTGGTCGGTATGTACTAGATACAGAAGTAGTCACTCCCATGGGAATGAATCTTGAGCTGTCATTGGCTATCGCTAAGGCCGATTTGTCACGATTCAATCAGCATCAAACTGATACTGGAGAGAAATATATCTTTTCTAAGATAGATTTTCTGGATGCAGACGATAGATTTGAGCGCTTCATAGAAATGATTGATTTATTGATCAATTCACTGCTGAACAAACTTCCAAAAATGCTCAAACCTATCCCTGTCATAGTGTCGGTACCCGAATCGGTCGACGGCAAGAAAGTGATGGTTTGGCTAGAAGAATGTGAACACTCTAAGTGGTTGTCAAAATTTGAAATAGTACACTCTAGTGGACCTAGGTTTATTGAGCAATCTTTACAACTGCTCGAGCACCATGACGCTATCATTAGCATTGCTGCCGATTCATTGTTTGACCAGCTTGAAGCCTTTATTTCTCAATCTAAAGTAATGGGAGATAAAAGCCCTTGGGGAATGATTCCCAGCGAAGGTGGTGCGGGTGTCATTTTAACTAGAAAAAACATCATTGAGACACTTAAACTCCAACCTCTCGCTATGCTCGAATACTTTATTTCTGAAAAGGACTGCAATGATAGGCGAGGTATGATGAAGTTAGTGCGAAATGCAGCGCGCACCTACCAACATTTAGGCCGTGTTTATACGGATATGCAGAACTCTCGAGACCACACTGAAGATTATGGTTTTGCTCTGGGCGCAAAAGCAGAGAAATTTGATAACCCTCAGCAACCGTTTTTAATTAATGACCTCTGGGGTACTTTGGGACAAGCATCATCTTTGGCCTTACTTGCTGCTTTCACTCAGGTCCATTCAAGTGCTGACAGCGCTTCTTTGCTGATGTTTGGTAATAATGGTGACCGAGGTCTATTAACACTCTCCCTGTGTACAGACAATAAAGTTGATTCTTTAAACTTTAAATAATAACTATATCTATAAAAAAAGCGTCAAAAGAATCATGTATTTTACCTAGTTCACCGTCATTCTGACTAAATTACTAGATATAGTGGGCTTTTTATTTTTACCTAGTTGAAAAGTAATATTCAAAATAATTAATATGCCTATCTAGTAAATATTATCAGCTGGCTAAAGAGTAGAACGTGTCTGATCAAAATGGGTCAAGTGATAGCTATATCAATCAACTAGTGCACAAAGCGATTGAGAGAAAAAAACACTTAGAGCATCAGGAAGCACAGCGGAATAAGCCTAAGTTAGAGTATGTTTTATTCTCCCAGTTTGATGTTCTGGAATCATTTCCATCAAAGAACGGCAATACAACGCTTTATCATCTAGCAAAACAGGGTGAACCGGAGAAGCAGGTTTGCTGTAAGGTGGCGAATGAAGGGACGTCTAGTCACGAACAGTCACTCTTGATTGGTGAAGCAAGTAAACTGGAGATATCTCAGCACCCTAGCGTTGCCGACTTTATTAAAGTCGGTAATGAATTTGATCGTCCATATATCATGTATGAGTGGATAGATGGCGAATCGCTAGCGGAAAAAATTGAAAGACACAATAAAAAGGGTTTTCGACACGATCACATTGCTTGGCTCATCTACCAATTAGCTGGCGCGCTTGAATATATGCATACTCGCGGAGTTTGCCACCTTGATATTAAGCCTGCAAATATTCTGGTGGCCGAAGACGATAGTATAAAGTTGATCGATTTTGGTGCTGCTCGCTATTCAGATGAGGAGCAGAGCCCTACTGAAGTTAGCATGAATTATGCGTCTCCAATGTATGTAGAAAGCGGCATCGCCAAACCTCAAGATGACGTTTACTCTTTAGCATTGCTAACGGGACACTTATTTTTAGGTTCTACTTTTGGCGACGTTTGGCGTCACCTTTTGGGGCAGAAAAAGCGCTGTCGTTTGATTCCCAAGCATGTCTGGCTGTTAATCAAAAGTGTACTTAACAAGCCTCGCTCGCATGGCTATACCGCAATTTCATTTGCTCAGGCACTGGCGAGAATCGATACACAAGCGCTCAAAACAGACAATAGTGCTCCTTTGTTTTCTAACCTGAGGAATGCTGATCTTGTTCTTACAAAGCATAGTGCTGCCGACAAGTTTTCACTTGGCCGTTTTAAATATTTAGAGGCGGCACTAGTCGCGTCGGTGCTTTTGGTGAGCGGAACCTATACCTATGATTATTTGCAGCCCGAGTGGAAACCTTCTCCCAAATCGGGCTTTACCGAATCAGTGACAGTAGCGAAGACGATTAAACCCGCTCAAACGGCCTCGTTTCTTGCTCAGCCACCATGGAAAATTGAATATGCGTTAGACGATATGTCAGATGATCTTGTGTTGATGGCACCATATCAAGAAGCCTATCAGGTTCAGCAGGGTAAGTTGCTCGATGTATACCAAGATAACCAAGACAATCTGATTGAAAGAAGAAATGTTGCTTCTGCCTTGCCTCAAAACTTACAGGAAATTCGTTCCGACTTGGTTACCTTACAAGCCAATTTAAATAATGACGGCGTTTTATTTGCGAAAGCTCAGCGTTCACTGAATAAAGTGATGGCGAACCTCAACCGTCTTAACGTTCAAGCGCAACAAATGGCTAATTTTATGGGGCGTCAGGACAACGAATTAGTGGATCTGATCCTGAGCGGGCAAGCGAGAGCTGTTGATGACTACATGAAAGCAGCATGGGCTAATCATCAGGCTGAGTCTTACTACTATAGCCAAGTTCTTCCCGGTGCTTTACTGGACAAAGTGTATGCGGCGATCGATACCAATGCTGAGCAACATTACTATTCGCGTGCTATTGAACAAGCGCAAGTGGCGAAGCAGTTTTACGGAAATACGCCTGAACTGGCCGCTAAAATTAGAGCGCTTAAAGTCGCGAGAAGTGAATACATCCTATTTAGTACAGTGACGGAACAATCCATATTTGGCAATGCAAAGTTGAATGCTTCGCTGCTGGAACTCGAAAAGAACGCACCGAAAAAGTTCGGTGAAGTCACAGAGTTGCTCAACAGTATGGCCAAGGATGCCATTCGTAAAAGTCATCAACAATCCAAACCTGCCCGAGGTGCGCTGGCTGTTCAGAGGGCAATCAGTGATTATCATCCTGATGTAAGGAGCTAACTTTGGTCCAAGATATTCAAGTACTTCTCAAGCCTATCAACGCCACGTCTCCTGTTGGAGAAGATGCGCGCTATGAGTTTAGCTATGAAATGATGGAATCTGAAGTGAAAAAGTTCGGTTCATTGTTTGGCGAAACTGTCGATTGGAAAGTTGTGGAAGATCATGCGACTCAAGTTTTAACTGGGCATAGTAAAGATTTCAAAGCCATGTGTTACCTGACTCGCGCTATGGTTGAAGCCTGTGGTCTAGAGGGGTTAGACAAAGGGCTTAACCTAATTGGTCAATCGCTTATTTGTTTTGGCTCTGATTTATACCCACGTCGTAAACGAGGCAGAGATGGTGCTGTTGAGTGGCTAAATCACCAAATGAAACTTGTGCTGCCCAAGTTAGAAGCCAAACAGTTAACATGGGAAAGTATTTCCGGTTGCATCGATAGTGTTGAGAATATACAACGTCATTTCGACGAAATATTTCAAGATTCAGAGGCTGACTTTTTCGAACTCAAAAATGAATTAACTCGTTTATCACAAACTTTTTCTTCGGACGAAAAACATTCGGTAAACTCTGGTGGGCATGAGCCGCCAAGCGACAATCAAAGCTCTCAGGCAGAGGATAAAAATCAGGTTACTAATGCCTCTGCAATGACGAAAGTAGAACCGTTGGATCTAGAAGTGTCTGAAGCAATTGTCACTCAGAAGAAAGAACTTGATATTGACACCGATTTTTCGTCCCCGACAGCATCGAAAAGGACGTTGAAAAAAGTCGCTGAAGCTATTCTTAGTGCCGAACCAGAGCTGCCTTTGTCATATCGTATTCATCGCCACCTTACTTGGTCTGATATTACAGAATTGCCAAGTCATCAGAATCAAGAAACACCGTTAATTCTTGCTGTATCGCAAGATAAACAGGCTGAATATAGTGATAAGGCCAAGCAAGAAAGTGATATAGACACAATAAAGCGCCTTGAGCGTACCTTAACCGATGCCCCTTTTTGGCTTACTGGGCATTTCTATGTTTATCAAATGTTGAAAAACCTCAACTTAGAAGAGGCAGCGCAAGCGGTTCATGAAGAAGTGAATCAGTTTGTTCAGGCGCTGCCGGGTATAGAACAGCTTTCATTTAAAAATTCGATACCGTTTGCTAATGAAGCGACGGTGGAGTGGCTCAGTAAATTTGGTCGCTCCAATAAAGGTTCAGATCAGCAAACCATGCCTCAGGTTGTGATTGCTGAAGATGACCTCGTATCGATGGACGATGTAACTCTCGAAAATTTGGGAGAGCGCGTAGCAGAAGTGGCTCAAAACCTAGCGCTAGATAGCTCTGGGAGAGGGCAATTTATGCTGCATTTACAAATCGTAAAAGCTTACCAAGCTGTTGGTCTTTACGCTCTATGTTTACCTTATCTTGAAAAGTTATGGTCAGTTAGAGATGAAATGAACCTGTTCAGCTGGGAACCACACCTCTCTTTGCAATTAGATGATTTTTCCCAAAAGATTCTTAAGCAGCTTTATCCATCCAGGGAGCAGCTGCCAGAAAAGTTTGAGGCGTGGGAGTCAATCTACAACTAACAATACAATTAGATAAGGAACTAATTATGTCACGCGATGGCTCGGTAGCTCCTAAAGAGCGAATTAATATCCGTTATGTTCCAGCGACAGGTGATGCGCAAGAAGACGTTGAACTGCCGCTGAATATGATGGTTGTCGGTGATTTCACCGCTCGCTCTGACGACACGCCAATTGAAGAACGTACGCCGATCAACATTGATAAAGACAATTTTAACGAAGTTCTCGAAGGTTATGCTCCTAACCTTAAAGTTAACGTTGAAAACCGTCTGACTGATGAAGAAGGCGCACAGCTTGCCGTTGACCTAACGTTCAAGGACATGAAGGACTTTTCACCAGAGTCCATCGCTAAAAGTGTCCCTGAATTAAACAGCCTTCTTGAACTGAGAGAAGCTCTGGTTGCGTTAAAAGGTCCGTTAGGCAATGTACCTGCTTTCCGCAAGAAGATCGCTGCGGTTCTTCAGGACGAAGAAGCTCGTAAGAAACTACTCGAAGAACTCAGCATTGGTGAAGATCAAGACGCTGAAAAGGCTGAATAAGAGGATAATATGACAGCAGAAGCACAAGCTCCGGAACAAGAAGCGGCCTTAGCTGACTCTGGCTCCCTTCTGGACAGTATTCTAACTGAGACAAGATTAAAGCCAAGCGATGAAGGTTTTGACGTTGCCAAACGTGGCGTTGAAGCATTTATCGGTGAGCTACTGAGCAGCAGCACGACTGAAAAAGTTGATCAGTCATTAGTCGATCTTATGATCAGTGAGATTGATCAAAAGCTTTCCAAACAAGTTGATGCCATCCTTCATAACGAAGAAGTTCAAGCGATTGAATCAACATGGCGTGGATTGAAATATCTTGTTGATCATACTGATTTCCGTGAAAATATTCTGATTGAATTGATTTCGGCGAAAAAAGATGAGGTTCTCGACGACTTTGAAGACGCGCCTGAAGTGGTCAAGTCTGGTCTTTACAAGCAGATTTACACTCGTGAATACGGTCAATTCGGTGGTAAACCTGTTGCCGCTGTAGTGTGTGACTATCAGCTAACGTCTTCTAGCCCAGACATCAAACTGATGGAATATATGGCTAATGTTGGTGCTATGTCTCATGCGCCATTTATTACCTCAGCATCTTCTCAGTTCTTTGGCTTAGATAGCTACGAAGAGCTACCTAACATGAAAGACCTTAAGTCTGTATTTGAAGGTCCTCAATATACTAAGTGGCGTAGTTTGCGTGAACATGAAGATTCTCGCTACCTTGGCTTATGTACCTCTCGTTTTATGCTTCGCAATCCTTATTCTGTTGAAGATAATCCGATCAAGGCCTTTGATTATGATGAGTCAGTTGCTGATGACCACAACAACTTTTTGTGGGGTAACTCAGCGTATGCAATGGCGTCAAAGATCAGTGAGTCGTTCGCTAAGTATCGTTGGTGTCCAAACATTATAGGTCCTCAAAGTGGTGGTGCAGTTTTCGATCTACCTGTCTACAACTTTGAGTCTATGGGACAGATCGAAACTAAAATTCCAACTGAAATTTTGGTTTCTGACCGTCGCGAGTTTGAACTTGCTGAAGAGGGCTTCATTGCTCTAACCATGCGTAAAGGGTCTGACAATGCGGCCTTCTTTTCCGCAAACTCAATCCAAAAGCCTAAGGTTTTCCCGAACACGCCGGAAGGGAAGAACGCGGAGATGAACTACAAGTTAGGGACTCAACTGCCTTATATGTTCATCATCAACCGTTTAGCCCACTACATCAAGGTGTTGCAACGTGAGCAAATTGGTTCATGGAAAGAGCGCACCGACCTTGAAATTGAGCTGAACAAATGGATTCGTCAATATGTTTCTGATCAAGAGAATCCACCAGCAGAAGTACGTGGTCGTCGTCCTCTACGTGCTGCTAAGGTTGAAGTATCGGATGTTGAGGGTGATCCAGGCTGGTATAAAGTATCAATGTCTGTGCGTCCTCACTTCAAGTATATGGGTGCGAGCTTCGATCTTTCTTTGGTTGGTAAACTAGACCAGTAATCTAAGTAGGTTACTAATAGCGAACGGCCAGTTTTTCTGGCCGTTCTTTTTGAGGTAAAACATGGAAAAAGGTTATCGCTTACTTGAACGTATCGAACTAGGTGAACCCAAGAGTTGTTATGAAAAAGTGATATCTCATAAACACTTGGTCGACTCAATTCATATTCATCTTGCAGATCTGCTCAATACCCATGCGGGGAATGCAATGATAGACAATGATTATGGCCTTCCTGATTTTAATGATGTACTGGCCAGTCAATCAAACTTGATACGCCATATTCAGCAGAATATACGCACGACAATAAACAAGTTTGAACCTAGGCTTGGCAATATTGAAGTGACTTATCGTCAGGACTTTCATAATCCCTTACAACTGAGTTTTGGTATTACAGGTGAAGTAAACCATAACGGTGGTCAGGTTCCAATGTCTATCAATGTGTTTATGGGCGTTGATGGTCAATTCAACGTCTAAAGTCAGGAGTAATACTTAGTGAGCTGCAGTAAATATTTTCAAGATGAACTTTCTTACCTTCGAGAAGCCGGAAGTGAGTTTGCTAAATATCATCCTAAATTGACAAACTTCCTAGGTGAAGGGGTTCATGATCCTGACGTAGAGCGCTTGCTTGAAGGGTTTGCATTTCTAACAGGTAGAATTCGAGAGAAAATCGATGACGAATTGCCAGAGCTGACTCAGTCACTCATGACCTTGCTTTGGCCTCATTATATGCGTTCGATACCTTCTATGTGCATCTCTGAGCTCACGCCACATATAGGAAGCCTGACAGAAAAAACCATAGTCGAACGTGGCATTGAAATGGCGAGTGAACAGGTAGAAGGGACCCAATGCCTATTTAGAAGTTGTTATGATGTCGCTTTATATCCTATCAATATTACTAAAGTTGAACAGTCTAATAGCCGAACCAGCTCTAGTGTCGATGTATCGATTGCGGCTGAGTTTGGTCAAGATTTATCAAGGTTGAAGATGGATTCACTACGTTTCCACCTTCATGGAGAACTGCATATTACTCGTAGTGTTTATCTGTGGTTGTTTCGCTATCTAGACTACGTCGAACTTGATCTTGGAGGCGGTTTTACACATAGGCTACCCGCTTCTTGTATTAAACCTGTTGGTTTTAGTGACGACGAGGCCATCCTTCCATACAGCAGTAACTCTTTTGCTGGCTACCGTTTATTACAGGAATATTTCTCTCTGCCAGAGAAGTTTATGTTTTTTGATGTCACAGAGCTAGGTTGGTTGTCTGGGGTGTCGCAGCGCTCAACAATGAAAATATCTTTTGTGTTTAAGCGTGCTCTGCCTTCGGAAGTTATCCTTAAAGATAAACACTTGAGATTACACTGTACACCAGCCGTTAATTTGTTTAGTAAAGACTCAGACCCTATTCGTTTAGAGCATCGTCGAAGTGAATACAAAGTGAGGCCCCAGAGTAGTAACCAAGCTCACTATGAAGTGTATTCGATCGGCAAAGTAGAAACGTGGAGCAAAAATGAGCGTAGCCGAAAGAGGCTGATTGAGTTTGAGTCTTTCGAGCATCAAATTAACCAGCGTGATAAACGAGAATTTTTTAAAACAAAAGTGTCAAGTCGTATCAGCGGGAGAGGCCTTGAGCGCTACATTTCGTTTCATACCCACAACAGTGACATTGCTGAACTTGGTTCTGAAACGGTATTAATGAAGCTCACCTGCAGCAATGGTGACTTGGCTGAAAGGTTATCAGTAGGCGACATTGCATACACATCGAGTAATTCACCGACGTACGCTAATTTTACTAATATTACCAAGCCAACCCAGTCTGTTAGCCCGCAAGTTAATGGTGAATTGCAATGGCAATTGATTGCCAACATGTCACTGAACTATTTATCGCTGGCAAACATTGATGTGCTTAAAGTACTCCTCTCGACTTATGACTTCCATTCCCGCGTTGATCGCCAAGCCCATCGAGCTTCGATACATAGGTTAGATGGGATCAAGAAAAGTGAAATGCAGCCCGCCGATAGAGTATTTCGTGGTACAGCGGTCAGGGGTACTCAGTTTAATCTCACCGTAGACTCCTCCTACTTTGTTAATGAGGGTGATATGTTTTTATTAGTTAGTGTGTTGAATGAGTTTATACGTTTATATTCGAGTTTGAACTCTTTCACCGAGCTTGAAGTTTTTGATGAAAAAACGGGTGAAAACTATCACTGGCCAAGTCTTATAGGGCAGCAGACAGTATTATGATTGAGCAGATTGAGAAACGGACGCATGAGTTTGGATTTTTCCAAGCAGTGTCACTGCTGGAGAAATATTATCAGGCTGAAACGGACTTTAGTTATCAAGGGATTGGCCAGAATAAATATATTTCTGATGAACATATACGTTTTAGTGTTTCGCCAAGTCTCGCGTTTCCGAAAAGTGATATTGATTACGTTGCTCATTTTGAGATGGAGGGAAACACTTATACTCGAGTGGAGGTTAGCTTTCTTGGGTTACATGGTTCAAGTTCTCCTCTTCCATCATCGTATACAGAGAAGCTGACCGGTCGTGAAGATGAAGACAACCCAGTAAAACAGTTCTTTGACTTTTTCCACAATCGATATTTGTCTTTAATTTATCGTGTTTGGAAAAAGTACCGATACCATATTCAATATCAAAGTGAAGCGAAAGACCCATTTTCTGCTCGTATGCTGCATCTTCTTGGTTTGTCGTCAGTTATGCAAGATGCGAAAGTCAGCGAACTAGATAGAGCTAAACTGCTATCTTATGTGAGTCAACTTTCCACAAGGACACGCTCCCCTAAACTGATATCTGGCATTGTTGCGCATTATTTCAATTTAGAAAGTGTGTTTGTCGATGAGTGGGTTTATCGGCGAGTTGAAATACATCACTCCCAGAGAAATCAGTTGAACCATAGTAACTGTGTACTAGGTCATGATCTTCATTTGGGTAAATCCCTGCCAGATTTAGTGGGCAAGTTTAATTTACGTATAGAAGATATAGACTTTTCAACCTATCAAACATTCTTACCTGGCAGAAGCAACTATAAAACGCTGGTGGGCTTAATGCAGTTTATTTTACGTGACCCTTTAGCTTGGGACATGATCATGAAAGTAAGGCTTGAAACTATTCCGAAAAATACCTTAGGGAAGGGAGAGGGGAATTTACTTGGTCAAACATTGTGGCTGGGCGCTCCCGCGAGAAAAGATGTGTCGATAAAACAAATTGGTCAGTTGTGATGATGTAGTTATAACTGGATTTCCATTCTGGTTGCTGGATAAGTGTAAAAATACTCCTTGCCAATTATATGTCCACCAAGATTTTCGTAGTATGCATTCATTGAGGTTTCTAACGTTGTCAACTGCATAAAATCAGCCTGATAGGTGCGGCAAATTTGTTTCGCTAGTTCTACTGTTTTGGTGCCTATGTTTGCTGAGCGATATTTGGGTGTAATATACAGATAATTCAAAAATAGCGTATTGTCTTGCGACTCACAATGTTCAATTGCAAACATACCAACAGGGGAGTCCTGTATGAATAAACCGTACATTTCAGGGATACCATCAGACTCTATGTATTGCTTAAATAACTCTGTGCGAAACTCGACGCCTTTATTTCTTACATAGCCCCATTCGCTCTCTGCCCATTGAGCAAAAAGAGAGAAATATTCTGGATAATGGATTAAATTAATCGCAGAAACTTCGCCATGTTTTTCGCTGATAAACTTCATGATTTATTGGATTGTGTTACGGATTGCATAGACAGAAAATATAAGCAATCATAGCATTTAAATAAAGAAAAACTTCGTGGATTTATACAGTTAATCGCATTGCTATTGCCGTGAGGTCAAGCCCTATAACATCTGTTTGAGCATGGAGAAACAATGGAAATTAGAACCGAGCGTCTGGTTATGACGCAGTTGAAAGTGTGTGATCGTGATCTGTATTATGGTTTACATTCCGATCCTGAGATTATCGCATTATGTTTTGATGAGCCATCAAGTGACGAGCTAGATGCAAAATTTGAATCTTGCTTACCTGCTTGGAATAGAGAGTCTGGACACTGGCTTTGCTTGACAATCTCAATTTTGGAGACGAATGAAAAGGTTGGTATTACAGGATTCAAAATAAAAAATAGTGTGGCAGAGGTTGGGTATTTGTTGCTACCGAGTTTTCATGGTGTGGGTTTTGGCACTGAATCATTAAAAGCATTGCTCAATTGGGCCAGAATGAACTGCGGTATTACCGAGTTTAGTGCTGTCGTCACTGAGGGCAACATAGGCTCGGAGCGTGTGTTAGAAAAGTGTGGTTTTACTCTTCAAAAAATAATACCTAATGCATATCAAATTGGCGATCGTGTGTATGCCGACCATTGGTATGGTATTTGTAATACCTAAACAATATTCGCTTGAAAAAAGCAAAAAGCCACATAAAGATATGTGGCTTTAAATTTATATCTAGGCCCAAGGTTAGAAAGTGTCGTAATTGTGTGTATGGGCCTTATCGTCGAATCGGTTCGTGCAATACCACAGTGTTATTTAAGGACTCAATACCATTAAATGACTCTATTTCATTGCACAGGGTATGTATCGACTGAAGATCGGGTGCTTCAATGAGAACAATAATATCGTACGCGCCACCGACAATACTGGTTACTCTTACCTCTGGAAGCTCTTTTAGCGCTTCCGTGACATTATTCTTCTTACCTTTTTCACAAGAAATCAGTAGGTAGCTAGACGCCGGCCTATCATCTTTCTCTACTCGGATTTGAGCGGTATAGCCTTTTATGATACCGGTTTTTTCCAGTCGACTGATTCGCTCAGCGACGGCGGTACGTGATAAGCCAATATTTCGCGAAAGATTCGCTATTGACTCTCGGCCATTTGACAAAAGACTTGAAAGTATTTTCCTATCTAATTTGTCTAATCCTTGAAGGTTAGTAGTTGACATTATATCCTGCCTTACGTTGTTTTTATTAGTCTGCTTTTATAAATTGATGGTTTCGGGTAGTGAGAAGTTATACAGCTCAGCTAAAGTAAACGGGTTCTTTTGCGCGAGCGGCTTTATTCTCAGTTTCAAGTCTCGACCTGAAACAGTTATATCACTAACAAAGCTACCATCATGCTGATTTGTTAGTGTTGATTGGCCCAACAGTCGGTAGATTGCCCACTGACCATCCTTGCTCAATACATATTGTTTACCTTCATCGGTAACGTCTTGAATTGTTATACTTACGTTGAACTCACCACTTTTGGGTGGCCATTCCAATTCTTGAATTCGACTCGGCCCATGGTAATAGCTCATTTGTGAATCTGCGACTGACACGGTCGCGCGTATTGCACTTGAGTCTAAGTCAAGCACTTTGGTCGTAAATGGGATAGACACACGGTTGGTACTCTTATTAATTAAGGTGTCTCGTATTACATTATAATTTTTAAGTTGTACCAAAAGCTGCGGTGTAAGAGGCATAGTTTCACCTTCAACACGCTTTGGAGACCAAAGGTTAGTATCGTAAAACGAAGCTAGATTTTGTTGGACAAAAGTATCTATGATCCCACCTTTTGCAAACAGTAGCTCAAAGTCTTCTAACGTGATTTCTTCCTCAGCGTTTAAGTCGAATGGATACTTGTTAAGCGCTAACTCTGTATATTTGGTATATACCTCGCTATACCATTGGTCTTGAATACCTTTTGCTGACTCTGCGATCATGACAGACCAACTCTGTTGAACCAAGCCTGATAGCCAACTGCGTACAGGTTCAGGTGACTTCTGAGCAATTTGCTTGAGGCGTATGATGGGATCGGCTTCAGAGCTTTGCATACGTTTTCGCGCAGCAAGCAATGAGGCCATTTTCGGGTCTGGTGAGTCGGCAATGTCCTTCATATATGTGCGTAGCTGACTCAATGCTGTGACGATTTCATCCCATGGAGTAGGGGAGTTTGGCGTTTCATTAATTTGCAATTGATTCAGTTGATAGAAAGCTTGTTCTACTCGCCGCATGAGTAAGTAGTCTGGTTGTACAAATTCTTCCGCTGAATTGGCAGCCTTATCGATGGCTTCTGTTGCCAGTTTAGGCAGTTTATTAGCGAAAAGCTCTTTATTACCTGTTGGTGAGAAATGCGTGTTCGAGTAGACCTGCTTCAACACAGTAGTAAGGGGTGATGATGGTCCTGATACCAGATCAATCGCGTTAGTAAGGTCACCAATGGAGTCATACTTTTTAACTTTTAACTCACTCAGTGCGTTGCGCCAATAAGTAACATAATCATCAGCGTATCGCTTGCGGATTTTGTCTTTAAAGACAGAGAGCTCCTTTTTACTTGGAATCACATTCTTAGACAGTCCTAACACCCAGTTATTGGCGATTACATCTTTAGACATAAGATCAACTCGTGGACGATAAAAAGTGCTGAACCCAGTCGCAGTGTAGACTTTACTGATATCAATTAATTGCTGATCAACTTTGTCGTTGAAGACATTATTGAAGTCAAAGCCCACGGCACGCTCTAAATTAAGAGTCCCAAGATCAATAGCTTCAGCCTGATGAATTAACTGAGCATAGACAAGATCGATATTCGATTGTGCGAGCAATGTTCGGCGTGTAGCTCGTACAATTCCCATATTAATATCGACGGGAGGGAAGTCAGTTCTGAAATATGCATTCAGGTATTTCATGGTTGTGCTGACTTGCTCTGACTCGCCAATTACCTTAGATAAGGTTGAGTTGGTTTGTGCAGTCATATAAGCCAAATCACGCTTATTTGGCTCTTTTAACATCAGGTAGCCTTTCAAAACGGGTAGGGCTTTAAGCGGTTGATCCTGATATTTGGTTAACTGCACACGATATGTTTGCTCGATAACCGGTACTAACTCTTTTTGTATTGAGTCAATGAGGGCCTGATAAGCCATCTTAGTGGTCGGCTCTAATCGGCTTATATGAAGAGAAAGCATCTCTTCGTCCATGGCCTTACTGCCTTCTAACCAAGCATCATAGATGGGGTTAATCTTCTTAATTGCATTTGCCAAGCTTTCGTCTAATTGTCGACTTGAGCTCAGCTGAACAGTTTCTGTTTCAATATCTAGTAATTGGTATATCACCTTTAAGTTGCTATCAAGAGTTGTTCCTAAAAGGTAAGCACCTCCGGAAAGAAACAGAATAGAGGCAGCCATGGCTAATCGGCTTTGCCTAAGTATACGCTTAAGGTAATTCTTGTTTTCGCCTGCAAAATCGGCCTCAGGCAGTATCTGAGATTCGACTAAGAAACGAGTAAAATACGATGTTTCAGAGAGTTGAGTATGCTCCGAAGCAATGATCGGTAAATTAAAGTAACTGCTGCAACTTTTAGCAAGTAAGTTGTACTTGCGTCCACCCTGCAGGCATGAAGCGAAAAATAGTTCTCGAAGGTCGAGATAATAGGCTCCACGATTGACGTCGCATAAACGTTGTACGACATACTCTATTTCCTTTTGGCATATCTCTAGCTGTTTAGGAAAAGCTAGAATAGCTTGTTTTTCTTTTGTGTCGTTTGAGGCAGAGGTAGAGTCTAGTGCATTACTTTCGATCACCCTTATAAGGTTTTTAAAACTATCGCGATAGTAATCGACAAGAACACCTTTAGAGTCTTTTAGAGCAATTGATAGGTACTCGATGTTGTGTTTAAGAGGACTCTGCTGAACATATTCTTTAAAGCCTTGAAGCTTGTCTAATTTAGAGATCACCATATAAATGGGAAGCGCTGTACTTGTTCTATCACAAATAGATGAAATACGTTCGATAAGCGCGGTAAGAGTATAATCGATCTGCTCTTCTTCAGAAATAATCAAAAACTCGAGATCGGTGAAAAACAGGCAACCAGCAAATGGTTTACGTGGTCGACTTTTTAGTATTTCTGTAATCAGTGTTGTCCATAGTGACGAGTCGGAAGCGGACACTTCTTGAAAGACTAAACGTTGATCAGGTTTTAAATAGATAGCATCATCAGATTCATACCACTCAAAGAAGTCATTTTTCTTCGTCTTTGAATTGTCCAAGGCTTTGATAGCATTTGAACTAAACAGGAATTGCTTTTTGCCAGCCGCTCGGTTGCCCAACATCAAATATATCGGTTTAGCTTTAGAGTTATTAAGCAGAGGTCTAATGACTAGGCTTAATGCCTCCTCTTCTGTTTCAAGCTGTTGGTCTTTATTCTGCTTTCTTTTTCTAACAAAAAGAACGGCTTGATAGGCTAGAAAAATGAGTGCTATAAGACCAATGCCGATAAACCAAATAGTCTTTGTTACAGTATCGGGCGCCCAAAAGTGTGCTGCTGAGAGTCCACCAATAAACACTATAGCGAGTACAGTGGATAGAAATATAGGATGACGTATTATATTTTTTAACATGATTATTCAGCCACGACTTTATCGAGTGATGTTTGGGTTTGTGTCGCTTTGAGTTGAGCGATTTTATGTAAATAGACGTTGATTAAATTCAACGAGCGATCGAGTTCTTCTGGATCATTGGTTTTTTCTGCATATTCAATTCTGCCCAATAAAGGGAATAAAGAGTTGCTATATTGATATGCGAGTTCGGTATTGGAATCGTTGGTATCAAGCTTTAAGTTCGCTATCGCGGTACGAGCACGTGCAAAGCGACGACTTATTTCTCTAAAATCCCTTTGCATTTGCTCGTCATAGCGTTCCAGTTCTGCTGATAAAACTTGCACTGAAGAGGAATCTGAATAAATTGTTGCAAGATTTTCAATGATTTCTTTTAAT
This sequence comes from Vibrio aquimaris, assembly GCF_009363415.1. Classification (NCBI taxonomy): domain Bacteria; kingdom Pseudomonadati; phylum Pseudomonadota; class Gammaproteobacteria; order Vibrionales; family Vibrionaceae; genus Vibrio; species Vibrio aquimaris. The sequence goes on from NZ_CP045351.1 coordinate 1,254,976, forward strand.
GTTTTAAGATTGGTTACTTTTTCTGGGGATTTATTCAAATCGAATACCATGGTATCAATCACCCCAATGAGAGGTTGTTTTAACCTCTCGATAGTATCCCTATTTTCAGTACTAAGATCATGAGTGACTTGCAACAATATGGAGACGTTGTTTGATGCTATTTTTTGTTCGTACTCTGTAAGTAGTAGGCTTTTCTTCAGATAAAAAGCACTTAAAGCTAAGATAAATACGCTTACAGCAATAGAAACAGCCCATACGGCAGAGTGACTTTTTTCAGGTTCAACATCGGCTGCAGGTTGCGTTTGTTTGGTTGGGGGATTTACTTTTACTGTGATTGCCCCTGCCACTTTCTCATTATTTGCTTTGGCCTTTTCTTTTTGCTGTAGGGCCCTTTTGTGTGCTTGTTCTCGCTTATCTTCTAACTCTTTTACATCGTCAATGAACTGACTCAAGATACGTCTTATCCCTCCAAGAGAGGGTGCTTTATGTCCATAGTGGAGTCTCAGTTCTTCCTCTATTCTTAGACACACTCTGTGTCCTGCTTCTAGAACAGCCATGTCATCGACGGTGACATTGAATAGCTTGACTCTCTTTTCGCCATGTTCGACTAGCCACTCTAACGCGCCCATGCGAGCACTGGATTTGGACACTTCTGGGTAACATGATGACCAATAAACCACACATAAATCTAAAATAACATTTAATGCGTCTACAAACCCGCTAAGACCATCGTTATGAGCAGACGCTACAGCATAGTAGCAGCCACAGCGTAAGTCTTTACTTTCATTTTTTAGTATGTCTTTAGAGAGTTGTTGTACTTTTTTCCATGAGACGCGCCCTGTTACCTTATTGATATTGTTTATCTGTCGCTTTATCTCCTCAAAATCTTCGAGGTTATTCGGGTTGACACCGCAAGGAGTCTGCTCGCTTATTGGTCGTCGAGCAAAGTCTGAAAAGTACATGAAATCCTACCCAAGTGACGCTAGTTATAAAGACTCAATCAATTTTATAAAAATTCTTAATTAAGACGTTTCATTATCAAGGGAGGATTTTACGTGGGAGAAAAGTAATTTGTAGATAGAATATTAATTAAACTTGATTAAAAGTTATTAAATGTGAGCGCTGCCAGCTGCAACTATGGTTTAATTGATATAACTATAAATTAAAAAGCGAGTGACATAGGTAATATGGTTAAATATACACCATATTATAAATCTGGTTGATTATAAAAATATTTACACATGATAGTGTGCTATCTAAACATCCTGTTTGAAATTTAATCGACCAGTCGAAATGTTCATTTTCATAGGGAAAAAGAAGGTAGTACTAGGAAAAAGGAAATATTTATGTGGTTTTTTTTTTTCGCTATTGAATTTGTTACCTACCCTGTTATTTTGCTCTCTCTTTCATTTGTATTTTTACTTTAGACCTTTTGAGGATAAAAGGATGAGTAAGTTAAGTCAGTGGAGCTTATTGGCTCTAGCATTTACCGTATCCGCAGTGGCCAATGCGAAAGGAGAGCGCTACGGTGGCTCTGTCAGTATGTTGAGTATCGATAACATAGAATATGAGCAGGGAGAGAGTGGTACCGCAGATGCTATCCGTTATGGCTTAGTGCATACTCGGCCGATCGATGAAGACAATAATCGTTGGCGATGGTGGTTAGGTTTTAACTATTTAAGTGAGGCTGTTGATGCTCCGTCAAGCGGTATATATCAGGAAGTGACCAACTATGAAATAAGGGTTGTTCCGCAATATGCATTAGGAAACTGGTCTATCTTCACCCCTTATATTGGTGCTGGCATTTCTGCTGCTTATAGTCAATATTCGAATCGTTGGCCTGTCGATGGTGAAGGGGTTAAGTATGGTTCACAGCTTGATGATATTGATCAGTTTGAAGCAGGAGCTGTGGCGACTATAGGTACGGTCATTAAGTTAGGAAGTGACCCAGATGCGCATATTCAGATCATCCCTCAAGCTTCATATATTTTACCTGTCTACAACGATGGTTTAGGTGGGCTTGAACTTACCGTGTCACTTCTGTTTTAGAGGGTAGTAGCTTTGTTGGAGCGATTAGTAATAGTTATATCAAAGCACCCTGAAGAGTACACGGGGGCTAAATTTATTGAGCTGCCAGAAAATGGCGGCTCCATTGGCCGTAATCCAGGCTGCTCAGTACCTTTGATTGATCACAATCGTTATATATCGAGTACACATTGCCTTGTTAGTATTTATGGCGATGCGTACTATATTAGCGATGTTAGTACTAATGGACTAATTGTAAATGGTAATAAGCTACTAAAAAACCAGCCTGTTCCCATTCACGAAGGGGATTGTATTTCGCTTGGTCAGTATGAACTATCGGTAAGTGTGGAACGAGAATCAAGCCGTTTAGATATTGCCTGCGATATTACTCCAGATAGGGATAATAAAGATCCATTAGCCAATTTAGATGAGATAGAGTTTGAGTTGGAGCAAGAGGGGCCTTTAGAGGAAATTTTCCTAGAAACTCAGTTAGAAGACTCTGACATGTCTGATCCTATGGCACATCTTGAATTCTCGTTAGACAAAGATGATGATCATCTAATTAGGTCTGAAACAGGTGAGATTGAAAAAGCCCCTTCAATCGGAAAGTCTGCGCGCCAGCTTGTAGATGATAGCTTAAATGTGTATTCAGAATTTGATGCACCTAGTTTAATTCCAGAAGATTGGATGTCAGGTGATGAAACTAGGACTGTTGAGAAATCAATAGCCAGAGAGACGATTTTAAAAGAGTCAAACGACCGCACGATTGCTCAGTCCGCTTCCACTAAGCTGTCGGCTCAAGAATGGGAAGAAGTCGCTCCTAGCCAACAAACAACAGAAATAGAAGCCGCAGCTCCTTCAGATACAGTAAATATTATCGATGCTTTTAGAAAAGGGTTGGGCATATCAGATGATTCACTGTTGAAAGAGGATCCGCGTCTTTTCGAGCAAATGGGCATGTGTCTACGTTTGTGTATGACTAAATTGCAGCATGAGTTAGTTGAAATTGAAGAGTTGAAACAATCCCACGCAGCGACAGATACTGACTTAATAAGTTTAATGTTGGATCTCAACAAACAGAGCATGCTTTCGCCGAATGAACTAGTGGAACAAATGCTTGATGAAATCAGTGAACATAAATCACTCTATGAACAAGCTCTCAATAGTTATGTTCAGCAAAGTATTAGTCAATATGATCCCATAGTGTTCGAACAAAAAAATGATAATAAGGGTTTTTTGATCAAACAGAAGTTGTGGGATTCATACAAGTTACACTATCTAGAGAGCTTAAAGGGTGTACATGGTGTTGGCACAAAGAAACTCGTACAAGAAAACTACAATAGGTTGTTAAAAGAAAAGCATGCGTAAACTTACCTACCTGCTAATCCTACTATTCTTGTCAGGTTGCTCAATGTGGGAGCAATTTAAAGAATCAAGTGGTATTACACCAGAAACCTCTTCCATTGAACTCGTTATTGAGGCATCTCCCCAGCTTAATGTACGTAAAATGGGTCAGCCTTCACCTGTTATTTTGCGCATTCACGAGCTTTCATCTCCTGTATTGTTTCGTAACTTAGATTTTTTTGCATTATTTGACAACGATAAAGCATCCCTTGGCGATGAATATATTAAGCGCTATGAGTACCAACTAAAACCTGGTGAGCAAATTCATCAAGTATTGGAACTTGACCCTGCAACAAGAGCGCTAGGTTTTTCGGCAGCTTTTCGTGACATCAATGGTTCATCATGGAGAAAAATCGAGCTAATTGAAGAAAAATCAGAGTATTTCCTAAAACTGAAGCTAGATGAAAACGAGTTATCGTTCGATTCGACGCGTGGAATTGAGCAAACCTATTTTTAAGGGGCACGAGATGTCGCTATATAATCCAGTTGTGTGGCAAGATGGCATGTTCATGAAGCCACAACACTTCCAACAGCTAGACCGCTCTCAGTCTAAGCGGAGTAGTATGCTGTTCTCGAATAGTTCTCCACTAATGTGGGGAGTTAATCGAATCAAGATTAATACTGAGCTTTTGACTCAAGGAAAGATTGCGGTAACAAGTGCGGCGGGCGTACTTCAAGATAAAACGCCTTTTGATTTGCCAGCTCTCGCCGATGTGCCCGATGTTAAAGAAGTTGACCCATCGATAACAGATAAAGTGATTTACTTGTGTTGCCCACTTCCCTCGGAACGCGAAGAGCTGTTCGGTTCCGATAGAAATGATGCACGTTATATAGTGAGTTACCAAGACGCAGTTGACTCATGTTACGATAGTGAAGATACCGCAAATATTGCCATAGGTAAGCTAAAGTTTTGTCTGATGTATGAAGATGAGGACCGTAGTGCCTACACTGGTATCCCTATTTTGAAAATATCAGAAGTGAAGACGGATGGCAGTATTGTTCTCGATGATCGCTACATTCCTACTTGTATCGATATTAAGGCATCAGATCTACTATCCAAGTTTACCAATGAATTTGCTTCTATGTTAAAACACAGAGCAGACTCTATTGTTGAGCGCCTTGGTACGGTCGATCAGCAGGGAGTCTCTACGGTGTCTGATTTTATGCTTTTACAAGCACTTAATCGTTACGAACCTTTATTTTGGCACTTTTCCAGTGTCGAGGGTGTGCACCCAGAGTCCTTATATCGGATCCTTCTGCAAGTAGAAGGTGAACTCTCGACTCTATGCTCCACTTCACGCCGACCACCAGAATTTGTTGAATACAATCACAGCGATTTAACGGTTTGCATGTCAAAAATATTAGAGCATACCAAACGTACTTTGAGCGTAATGTCTGAGCAAAGAGCAATACCATTGACACTGCAGGAACAAAACTTTGGTATTCGTACTGCGGTCATTCCTGACAAGAAAGTGGTTGAGTCCGCCACCTTTATTCTTGCAGTTAAAGCCGATGTTACGCTGGATATACTTCATACTCAGTTTGTCAGCCAAACCAAAATCGGTTCAATTGATAACATACGAGATCTTATTAATCTTCAGCTACCTGGAATAGGAATTAAACCTATGCCTGTCGTACCAAGAGCATTGCCTTATCACGCAGGTTATACCTATTTTGAATTGGAGAGAGCCAGTGAAGAGTGGGCAGCATTGGAGCAGGCGTCGGCCATTGCGGTTCATGTTTCCGGTGATTTTGCTAATTTATCTCTACAATTATGGGCTGTAAGAGTATGAGTTACGTAGATAATGATGTAACGGTTGTTTTATTCCAACCCGATTTGGGCAAGCCTATGGAGGTCATGCCCGCTCCTGATTTATCCCGCAATATAGCACTTAAAGATCCCAGTATAGAAAAAATGGGCGTCAATCCACTGGTGGATCAATTTTCATGGCTAATTGCTAGCCTGTCTTGCATGTCTTCTATTCCTTGGCTCGAGGACCCTCAGCCATTTAGGGAACAGATTGCTCGCGAGATTCGCAAGGGGGAACGAAAGTTGAATGAGATGGAGGTTGACCGAGCATCGGTATTGGTTATTCGGTATTGTCTCTGTGCAGCTATTGACGAAGCAGTTTGTCGCCAAGAATGGGGAGCTAACAGCAATTGGAGCCAAAATAGTTTGCTTGCTGAGTTCCATAACGAGACCTCAGGTGGCGATAAGTTTTTTACCATTCTAGAACGGCTTAAGGCTGATCCTAGACGCTATCGGTATGTGATTGAATTGCTCTATTTGCTAATACAGTTAGGCTTTCAAGGTAAGTATGGTATAGAAGAACGTGGACAGGAAAAGCTTTCTGACATCGCTAATACCATCTATCGTTTAATAAAAGACGAGCGAATGGTGGAAAACGAGAAAGTTTCTCTAGTTAATTTGAAAGCAAAGTACCTCAAACAGCCTTTAAAACGGGTTATTCCACCTAAAGTGACACTAGGCATATCTGCATTACTGTTTTCAATAATGTATCTTATTACCTATGTGATTATTGACACTAACTATCAGAGTCTTCTGAACAGCTTTCAATAAAGTCTGCAAAGTGCAGACTTTTCCTTTTAAGTCTTTTCATTGACATCGATATTACCGATTCTTAGGTTTAACAGCTTGTCATGATCCCTAATCAGGGTGACTATCTATTTAGTTAGGTATTATTTAAATGCCAGTCACAGACTAACATTTTCGTATTTTTTCGATATTAAGTACATCAAAAAATCCGCTTTATCTTTTCTCTCAGCATTTTGATTGAAATATATTATTAATTATAAATGCACTTAAGCCACAATGTTAATTACTTTCTAATTATATAATTATAATTTGAAATCGATTTCATTTTTGATATGAAGTTTAATGATAAAATTAAAACATCTTACTATTAGATATAACAGAGTGAGTTCAAAGATAAGATCTATGTAATAACGAATAAAAATAAAAACCGCATAAAAAACATAGATTTATAAATTAAAATTATTCCTATCATTTAAATAAATTCCTTTTAAAACAGAAAGATGAAGTGATTTAACACTAGAGTAACATTTCATACTATATGGGATCTCCTTCAACATTATGCAACTAAAATCAAAAAGTATTTGAACTGAAATATTAAGTCTTTACTTTAAAATAATAGAACGGGTACAGCTGTTTCCTGATTTATATATAACTAATAACGTCACTTGGCTTTTATTTGTAGCATCGGTTAATAGCAGATAAACAAATTATCGAGTTATTACTAATGGAGTCTCATCAATGAAAAAACTTGCTTTGGTCACAGGATCAAAAGGTGGAATAGGTTCTGCAATCTCTTCGCAGCTAGTTAAGGAAGGTTACCGTGTTATCGCAACATACTCTACGGGCAATCATCAGAGTGCTCTGGATTGGTTTAATGACAAAGAGTTTAGTCAGGATCAGGTCCGCTTATTTGAGCTTGATGTCACTAATACTGAGCAGTGCGCTGAGCGCCTTATACAGCTAATGCAAGAAGAGGGAACATTGGATGTCGTGGTGAACAACGCGGGTATTACTCGAGATTCAATGTTTAAAAAGATGAGCGCTTCTGCTTGGAAGGAAGTTATCGATACCAATCTCAACAGTGTATTCAATGTCACTCAGCCTTTATTTGATGCCATGTGTGAGAAGGGTAATGGCCGAATCATTAACATATCATCAGTAAATGGCTTGAAGGGCCAATTTGGTCAAGCCAACTACTCAGCGGCTAAAGCAGGAATGATTGGCTTTTCAAAAGCGCTTGCTGCTGAAGGTGCTCGCAGCGGTGTTACGGTGAATGTTGTTGCACCAGGCTACACTGGTACGCCTATGGTCGAGCAAATGAAGCCAGAAGTGCTGGAGTCGATTAAAGCTCAAATTCCGATGAAACGCTTAGCAACACCAGAAGAAGTTGCTCAGTCTGTATCGTTTTTAATTAGTGATGCTGGCGCTTACATTACAGGTGAAACTTTATCTGTAAATGGCGGCTTATACATGCATTAATCTGAGGTTGTTTATGGAAAAAGTGTATATTGTTGCAGCAAAGCGCACACCTATTGGTAGCTTTGGAGGCACTCTCAAAGATATATCAGCAGGGGATTTAGGAGCTACAGCAATCAAAGCGGCTCTGGTGTCTGGGAATATAAAGCCCAATCTTGTTGATGAAGTTATCGTTGGCAATGTGGTTGGTGCTGGTCAAGGTATGGGGGTTGGCCGTCAGGCGGCTGTTCATGCTGGCATACCAGTGAATGTGCCAGCCTACACTGTGAATATGGTTTGTGGAAGTGGTATGAAAACTGTGATGGATGCAGTGAGCCATATCCGTAGCGGTGATGCTTCAGTGGTTGTGGCTGCAGGTGTTGAAGTTATGTCGCAAATTCCATTTGTTGTTCCTAGTCAAGTTCGTGATGGCCATAAAATGGGCCATATGAGTGTGATGGATTTGCTCATCAGTGACGGTTTGACCGATGTATTTAATCAATACCACATGGGTACAACTGCAGAAAATATTGCAAGAAAGTTAGACATCACCAGAGAGCAGCAGGACGAGTATGCTCTTTCAAGTCAAATGAAAGCCGCTGCTGCCATTGAAGCGGGTCGCTTTGAAAATGAAATAACTCCAGTTGAGGTTAAGCAACGCAAACAAATCATCAATTTCGTCACAGATGAATATCCTAAAGTGGATGCCTCTATCGATGGGCTATCGAAACTTCGCCCTGCGTTTGAAAAAGGTGGCACAGTTACGGCCGGTAACGCATCGGGTATTAATGATGGTGCAAGTGCGATTGTGGTTGCTAGCCAAAGAGCGGTCAAAGAATATGGTCTTGAGCCGATAGCGGAAATTATCAGCTATGCACAGTCAGGCTTAGAACCTGAAGTCATGGGGCTAGGGCCTGTAGAAGCTGTGACACAGGCTTTAAGTAAAGCCGATATTTCAGCAAACGAAGTTGATCTCTATGAGCTTAATGAAGCTTTTGCCGCTCAGGCTCTTGGAGTAATACACCAACTTGCTGATGTCCATAATGTTCCCGTTGGCTCCATATTGGAAAAAGCGAACGTAAATGGTGGTGCGATAGCACTTGGCCATCCACTTGGCGCGTCAGGCAACCGAATTCTCGTTTCTCTAGTTCATGAACTTAACAGACGAACTGGAAGCTATGGTGTCGCTTCCTTGTGTGTTGGTGGTGGTATGGGAACGGCAGTAGTCATCAAGTCAATTGCTTAAATTCAACGTAGTGAAAATAAGCCGAAAATAATGGAATTAACCTAGGAGCATTATTATGTATACCGATTTTTTCAAATCTTTTACAGACCAAACAGAGAAAAGCTTAGAACCATACCTAAAGTTCAATAAGCTTGTGACTAAAAATGTTGAAGTGTTAACTGAACTTCAATTAAACGCAATTCGTACCTACAGTGAAATGGGCCTAACCCAAATGAAAGCGGCCAGTGAAATTAAAGATGTGACTTCACTTACAGCCTTCAATAGCCAACAATTATCGGTTCTTTCTAAGCTGTCTCAACAAATGATGGATGATAGCAACAAGCTACAATCCATTGCGAAAGAATTCAAAGATGATGTTGACCATTTGACAACGGAAAACCTCAAGACAGTGACTCCAGCATAACACTGACTCCAGTATAATATTGACTATGGTGCCGCCTGACTCGCGGCACTTTTTCCGATCATAGGAGTAGCAACATGTATCAACACTTCTTCTCGGACTACCTTGTGAAGCTTCAAGAAACCAATCAAAAATGGTGGGAAGATCTGGAACTAAGCAGGGCAGCCGTTAACTCCCCTCTCAACAAAGCAATGCAAGAAGTTAACTTTGAAGATACCTCTAAACTTTTTGAAAGCGCGGCCAATCAACCAGCAGTGTTACTACAGATCCAAGCTGAATGGTGGCAACAACAATTACAAATATGGCAAAACGTTGCGTTAGCACAAAATGGTGAAACTGTAGTTGAGGCAGAAAAGGGCGATAAAAGATTCTCTGATGAAGAATGGAAAAATGATGTTTTCTATAACTTTATTAAGCAATCCTATTTGCTGTTTAGCCAGACTTATTTGAAGACAATAGATAGTATCGAAGGTCTAGATGAGAAGGCAAAGGAGCGTATCAGCTTTTTCTCTCGCCAAGCCATCAATGCGGTTTCGCCGAGTAACTTTATTGCAACGAACCCAGAATTGCTAAAATTGACACTAGAGAAAAATGGTCAAAACTTGTTGTCAGGACTTGAGCAATTGAAAGAAGATGCAGAATCAAGTGCTGACATCCTAAAGATCAGAATGACGAACAACAACTCATTTAGACTTGGTGATGATGTTGCGAATACAGCTGGTGATATCGTTTATCGTAATGAGTTATTTGAGCTTATTCAGTATCGACCATTGACTGAAAATGTTCACTCTACACCTTTGCTATTTGTGCCTCCTTTTATCAATAAATACTACATTCTAGACTTGCGTGAGAAGAACTCACTCGTTCGCTGGCTACTTGAACAAGGGCACTCAGTATTTATGATGTCTTGGCGCAATCCAGGTGAGAAGCAACGTGAAGTTGAATTTGGTGATTATGTTACAGAAGGCGTTGCTAAAGCGGTAGCGGCGATTGAAGATATTACGGGTCAAGAGCAAATAAACGCTGCTGGATATTGTATCGGTGGGACGGTACTCGCAAGTACCATTGCCTATTATGCAGCCAAGAGAATGAAAAAACGCATTAAGAGCGCGACCTTTTTCACTACGTTACTTGATTTCTCTCAACCAGGAGAAGTTGGGGCTTACATTAATGATACCATCATTAATGCTATTGAAGCGCAGAACAATGCAAAAGGCTATATGGATGGACGCTCATTAAGTGTAACTTTTAGCTTGCTCAGAGAGAATAGTCTTTACTGGAACTATTATGTAGACAACTATCTCAAGGGACAAAGTCCGGTCGACTTTGATTTACTCTACTGGAATAGTGACAGTACAAATGTGAGCGCTTCATGTCACAATTTTATGCTGCGTGAGTTGTACCTTAACAATAAATTGGTCAAGCAAAAGGGCGTAAAAGTAGGCGGAGTGTGGATAGATCTTAATAAAATTAAAATACCGAGCTACTTTGTGTCTACAAAAGAAGATCATATTGCTTTGTGGCAAGGTACTTATCGTGGTGCGCTTAATGTGGGTGGGAATAAGACCTTTGTTTTAGGTGAATCTGGGCATATTGCCGGTATCATCAACCATCCCGATAAAAACAAATATGGCTTTTGGACTAATGAGAGCTTAGATGAGAATGCAGATGAATGGCTAGCGAATGCAAACCATACTGAGGGCTCTTGGTGGACACATTGGCATCAATGGCTCTTGAACGTTAGCTCCGGAGAACAGCGTAAACCGTTTGATGTTGGCAGTGAACAGTTCCCTGTCATAGGTTCTGCTCCAGGAAATTATGTGAAGCAAGTTCTTCCAATCGAAGAAAATTCCGACTAGAAGCGAATATGCTTGTCTCTAAGCCCTGAGTTAATAACTTGGGGCTTTTTTTTTAGCACTGGGCAACAATTTTTAATTAGAGTGTTTAGCTTATCGTTATAATATAAAATTGTGATTCATATCAAATTTAAAATGCATATTAATTACATATATGTTATTTTTTTTATAATAAAATTAAACGTGTTGATTATTTCATAAAATTTATTTCCATTCATGTTTTTTCACTGAATTAGTAACTGACAATATGCAATATTGACTATTCGAGTGATTCTTCAATCAGTTGTTTGTTTCCCCTTACACAAGAAGAAAATATATCAACACAAGTTCTTGTGAATGACATTTCGACTCTCTTTTTTACGTTGATGAATCGCATGTCGTTACCCCTTAAATTAGGTAAAAAACAATGTTGGAAATTGTAAAAGGCGCGACCAAAAATACGGGAAATATAAAGTTTGAAAACCAAGTTCAAGAGTTATTTCATTTACTCAATTTGGGTATTGAAAAAATAGAGGCAAAGCAGTCAACCGGCCCTAAGTTTTCTGTAGAACCTTTTGTCTATTGCGACGAACTGACTAGATGTGAAATTCCCAAACGGGGTTGTTCTGCTGAAGAAGCTATTATTGCACTCAGTGAAATTGTTGAAGGAGGGCTTAGGCCCCAATCAACAAATGAAGTATATAATATGGTGCCCCAGCCTATCCCAGAAACCGTCGCCGCTGCATCGCTTATGCAACTGTATAATATTAATGCAATTATGGATAGTTACGGGGGAAAATCTCTTCTCTTTGAACAGCAAGTCTCTCGCTCTGTTGGGCGTCTAGTTGGCTGGGATAATGCATCTGGTATTTCTTGTAGCGGTGGAAAGCAGACCCTCCTTTATGCCATCAAATCGGCTATTGATAGAGTGGCTCCGGAAGCTAAGTATCAAGGTGTTCCTGATGATCTTGTAATCCTTACCGCAGAAGGAGCGCACTATTCAATTGAACATGTGTGTGAGCTTGCAGGGCTTGGGCAAGATGCTTGTATCCGTATTCCTGTTTCATCATCACATGGTATCGACTCCGAGGCACTTGAAAAAGTATTTGAACAACAGGTCAGACTAGGTAAACGTGTTGCTGGAATTATAGCTTGTGGTGGTACAACATTGGATTTTTTGTGCGACGATACAGCGACTATTTTTAAAGCGAGTCAAAAAGTATGTCAGCGTATGCATCTGAGTTACGAGCCATATTTACATCTTGATAGCGTTATCGGCTGGCTTTGGTTTAGTTTCGTTTCTGCTTCAGAGTTCGAGTTGCTCCAGTTAGAGCTTTCACAAACAGTGGTCGAAAAAATTAAATCAGTGACTAGTCGGTTTTCTGCCCTTGAAAAGTTTGATTCATTCGGTGTCGACTTTCATAAAAATGCCTTATGTCCATACTCGAGTAGTTTCTTTGTTCGTAAAAAGGCTTTGGAAGAAGAACGACATAGTTATAACCCATTAGTCTACGGCGATTTGTCAGCCTTTACTGAAACTTTTGAAAACTCTCGCTCTTCATCAGGAATAGCGAGTGCTTGGGTTTCGTTGCAACGCTTTGGTATTACTGGGCTGAGAACTTACTTGGGTAGTTTGCTGTCTTCAGCCGAGAGGTTAAAGTTGGTATTGGCTGATGAGCAGATTTCAGTTTTGAATGATTCCTCGTGTGGTTGGGAGGTCATATTTAGTATTAAGCCTACGGCTTTACTAAATAAAGATTACAGCACTAATTTATTACTTGAGGGTTTTTATGACTATATGCAACAGTTGGTGCTTTCTGGTAAAAACGTTCCTAATGTCAGCATTATCAAGTCGTTTCGGCAGAACCAAGAGACCAGTGCTTCCCATGGATTGATCATATATAACATGAACCCCTACCTTTCTGAGGGGCAGTGTGAAGTGATGAAAAACGATATTCTTCAATGCTGGAGTGATTATTCACAAAGTATTAGTCGCGGTATTACTGATCTCAATCGGTTAAAGATTAATGAACCTATTCGCTAATTTCTAACCACTTCTTTCCATAACATAACACTTCAACCCAGTAACCCGCCCGTTGAGTGGGTTTTGATACCACAGGAGAAAACAATGGTAAAGGTTTCAGCAAGCCCTGCATCTATTACTGAGTCCTCTAGATCGGAGAATAAAACTGATGAATCTAGCAATATCTTACCGGTAGAGAAGGTAGGACATACGCTGAAGAGAGAAAAAAGTTTTATCGCCGATAAACCTTCAGAACCCGTGCGAAGGGTGAAGGTTCAACGCCAGAATAGTAGCGATAAACCTTTGGTTAGCCCGAAGGGACAATTTTTAAATGTACAAGTGATAGGTAAGACCCATCTTGTTCAATTGGAGAAAAATTCACTGATTAAAGGGACGGAAAAACAAGAAATTAGTGAGAAAGATTCTTTAACAATTGATGTCTCAACCGCAGTCACTTCGCGCAGAGGTCCTAACCAAGAAGTGTTTGAACAAATTGATCTTAGAAAGTCTCCTATGTACAACTGGTATCCTGTTAAAACCATAAATGATGAACCGTCAAAAGAGTCTTGGTATGTTCGAGAAGATGCTTTCGTTAATGAAGGAAGGGAAAGGATAGGTGTTGATGATGACCCAGCCTATCACAATCCAGATAAAAGAGGACGTCCACTAGCATCTGAGTATTTTGATTTTCCAGAATCTCCAGCACTAATTGGTAGAAAGCTTGACCCTATTGAAATAGATAAATTTATCACCAATCTTGATTCGGGCACTCATCCTATCGAAGTTAAAGAAGAAATAGCAAAGTTTACCAATTTGTTAGCAGGTACTTATGGGGGAACTTGGATGTCAATATTATATGGTTCCTACGCATCTGGAAATCAACGATTCACCACGGATAATAAGCCAGGTTCGGATATTGATGTGATGTTTTCTTGCGATAATCAAAGTTATACAAACCATAGAGAGTCGTTGATCCCGAAAATTACGGAATGTATTGCTGCGCTGCATAAACGTGTTGGTGCTGTGGTAGACGATGAGGTCCCTGCAGACTCCAAACATCTTATTAGTGCTGATGAAATGATGGAGGCGGCATCACTTCCTATGTTTTATCCAGCTAATATTGAAGGTGAGGCAGATAAACTCCACATCGATCCGTTAAAGTTTTTCCTCGATAAAGAAGTATCTTTAGATGGTATTACTAAGTCAGAAAGCCAGAGATTTAGTCCCGAATTCTTAAAAAGTAAATATTTAAGACTAAGATTGCTTTTTAATATCATGACGACGCCAAATATCATCCACTCGAAAAACAAAGAAGCAGTAGAAACTCTTGAAAGTAAAGTGAGGCAGTCCTTGTTAGACATGAGTCAAGATTTGCAGGAACAACTGGGAGAGAATGCAAATTCGAGTATTGAGCAAAGAATTCAGCTTCTTTTGGCTCAAGGAGAAAACAAAGGGGAATATTGGCTAGGTTATAAGCAAGATAGAGAGGGAGTAGAAGAAAAGCTTAGAAGCTTGCTTACCCAATAAAACTAGCCATCTCTAAGTTGAGAAGAGCCAAAAACTGGTTTCACAATAAGCCTTTCTTCACGTAAATACGGTTCTTTATCGTTAAAAATAACTTAACATTAAATCTGAGTTAATTCTTACTATCGAAAGGCTATTTTTGTTTCATAATATCGATTGTATTTTTACTAAACATCTGATTATGATGTGATTATGTCTAGAGAAAGGAATCGAAATGAAAACAATTGGTGTGATTGGTGGTATGAGCTGGGAGTCAACGGCAAGCTACTACAAATTAATAAATCAGGCAGTTAATGATGAAAAAGGAGGTCTACACTCGGCCAAAATGATTGTTTATAGTGTGGACTTTGCGGAAATTGAATGTTTACAAAAAAGTGAAGAGTGGGGCGAAGCTGCTTTAATCTTGAGTCAAGCCGCTCAGTCATTAGAAAAGGCTGGTGCCGATTTTATAATTGTTGCGACAAATACAATGCATAAGGTTTTCCATGAGATTGGGGAAAGCGTTACCATCCCGCAGCTTCATATTGCTGACCCAACTGGCCAATGTCTTGTTGACAAAGGAGTTACAAAAGTAGGTTTGATCGGAACGGCATTTACCATGGAACAAGATTTTTACAAACAACGTCTTAATAGCGAGTTTGGTATAGAAGTCATCGTTCCCAATGGAGTACAACGTAGGCTTGTCCATGATGTGATTTATGATGAGCTTTGTGTAGGAAAGATAAGTGCTCGTTCAAAGCAAGACTTTAAAACAATTATTGAAGATCTAACAGCGGAGGGGGCTCAAGGGGTTATTTTGGGATGTACCGAGATTGGTTTACTCATCGATAATACTGATACCGATATTCCGGTGTTTGATACAACGGCAATACATGCTCAAGCAGCGGTAAAAGAAGCTTTGCAAAACAGTTAAGCAGTTTAGGTAGTGCATATTCTAACTTGCCTATCAGACTGCTTTCTTGAGTGAAGGAGCTGGTCATGTTATTTGTCTTGATAACACATTGATATTTATGATAAATATAAAAAAAGAACAATATATAGGTATAAAAAATGATCAGTATTAAACCTATCGCAACGGTTAAGAATAGTATTGATGCTCCTCAAGATGATTATTGGGGTAGTGTTATCTCTGACATTGTACTTGAAGATGAGATACCTGATGAAACCTTGATAGGGCTTAGTTCATTTTCTCATGTCACTGTCATATTTTAT
Organism: Vibrio aquimaris; assembly: GCF_009363415.1. Classification (NCBI taxonomy): domain Bacteria; kingdom Pseudomonadati; phylum Pseudomonadota; class Gammaproteobacteria; order Vibrionales; family Vibrionaceae; genus Vibrio; species Vibrio aquimaris. The sequence continues at coordinate 1,270,657 of NZ_CP045351.1, forward strand.
ATGCATAAAGTTATCGATGAGAAAATCTGCTTGGGTGCTCGACACCCAAGAAACAATTCTAACATTGAACCTGTAGGCATTTTATCTCAAAGAGGGAAAAACCGTATAAACAAAATCGGTGTTACGGATTGTTCAATTGTTAATGTTTCAGGCAATACACTCAGAGTAAAAGGGTTGGATGCGATAAATGGGTCACTGGTCGTCGACATTAAACCAGTGTTTAAACAATTCTTGGTCGATAAAGAGGCGGTTACCCAACCAGTTTGGGTTGATAGTGTTATGAGCGATTACTTTAACGTTTAGGATAAAGGTCGGTATATAGAGACCATGTTAGTCTAGGTAGAGCTTAACTAGGCATTAAAAGAGATGAAGTCAATGGTAACTTCATCTCTCTATGCAAGCAGTGTTTAGAAGTTAAATTGGTCTAACTTGGTTTGAATGATGTCGTCGGCGATGAATTTGTGAGTGGCTGTTGTTGGATGAGTCACTCCCCAGAAAACATATTTATCTGAGCCGTGGTAAGCACATTCATTAGTTAGTGAATGACTTTTCAGATAGTCCGATGCTGAGTTTCTATTGATATTCAAACACGAGTCGGTCGCATTCTCAAACCCATATGAACTGGGATCAGATGTGATTTGGTTAAACCTCTCGTGAGCATCATAAAGGACAATAGTAAGCCCTTTGGTTCTATAGAGTTCAGCTTGCTCTTTGATAAAGGCGTTGAATTCAATAATATTGGCGCTGACTTTATTGATTTCTTCGACGGTTGAATACTTAAACTGCGGCGCTTTTGTCGCATCAGGCAAAGTAAATAAAAGAATGTTCGTTATTCCAGACTCGGTTAAACGAATCAGAGCGCTGCTTAGATCGGCTTTGACATCAGCGACAGTGCGATCGTAATTCATTAAATCGTTGAGGCCGAACTCTAATGTTACTAGGCTGTTTTGTGGTTTGTAGTTCTCCGCTTTATCCACGTATTTTAGATATGATGTGACTTGCTTGTATACACCAGTTAGCACACCATATTGGTTCACTCCCGCAGCCCCTCCGACTGCCCAGTTATATAATGGGAGGTGTTTATGTCTAGCAAGATATTCAGTCCATACAAAACCATTTGAAAAATGTCCTAAATACCATGAACTTCTATTTGGGAATACCCATTGCGATGCATTATACAAGTTGCCAGTGTCTGACAGGCTATCGCCAAATGTAATGATTCTATTGATTTTATCATTATTAACGGGGTCGTTGGTCCAAATGCTGTGATTGTATGAAACTTGGCTGTCTGATGCGTAGTACATTAGGTCTGCCGCATCATGAGTTACACCCAATGTCTCCTTGCAGCGTTGTTCAATATCAGTCTGAGCGGTACTGGTATAAAACATATTCTTAACCGATATAGAAGAGCGCCAATAACCCTGTATTTCATAATATCGACCGTATTCATCTCTTGCCCATTCCCAATCGGCATCTGTGTCATTTCGATTGTGAGAGAGTCGGTACCAACATCTGACATAGGTACTGGTTTGCCTACCCTGAATTGTTTGGTCGTATTCCATCTGTCCAAGCTTCAGGTTGGTTGACGTTTCATCTGCGAGTGCTGGCGCCGCCAAAATGCAACCAGCTAAAAGTAGAATTTTATTCATGATCCTTCACTTATTATTCTGATTGTAGAGTGTTTGCTCATCTTTGATCGCATGGCATGCACTAAACAGTCAAAATATTCATGAAAAAAATCAATCAAGATTCGATTTAGATCATACTTTATACAGGATTCTTTAGTTATCGGGGTGTTAAATTTGTTCCATTTTGGTGCTTTTTTTGTTTCTAATATGATATTTATTTCTTATTTTGTTAATTGGAGTTGACTTAGGGGATATTTACCATTCGAACTGGTGGTTTTGGGGTATAAAAAAGCGCAACTTTTGTTGCGCTTAATAGGTAAAATTTGAACTATAGTTCGACGTCTATTAATGTGCTGACTTTGTCACCTTTGTCATCCATAACGGTTAAGCGAACTTGATGTTCTCCATAACTTGGGAATAGAGCTGTGAACATACGTCCTCGTTTGATGTCACCGTTTGGTAAAACCCATTCAGTATCAACAATACGTCCGTCGGCATCTGTACTTGTCGACCACATAGTCACCAAGCGGCCTAGGTGTATATACTTAGCTGTTGCCTCTGGTAAAATATTGTCATCTTCAGCAAAAATTGTTTCTGTTGTTGTGTGCTGATCGCCACGGTCATCAGTAACGGTTAAAGACACTGTATAACGACCATCATTGAGATAAGTCCAATTAGGAGACGCTTCTTTGCTTGTTTCACCATTACCAAAGTCCCATAAGTAATCGACAATACTGCCGTCAGGATCTGAACTCATGTTACTTGCTGTCACTGTCATTCCATCGACCGTTAAACTAAATGCAGCGATGGGAAGCTGATTAGGCTCTGGTGTTTTTGATACTCGAATCACACCGTAGGTATTATCAGCCGCTTGCTCGATAACCTCGATTGCAACACCGTGTTCGGCAAGTAATCTACCAGCATCTGGTGCTTGAGGGTTAGAGTAGTCTTCGTTGTCAGCAAAGTAGGCATTGCCTAGAAGACTAACATCACGCAGTATATCTCCTTCTTTATTCTCAAGAGTCATAGGCGCCTGATCTTGAAGTGAGAAGCTTGCATCACGCAATTGATAGCGAGTTTGAGCAGCCGAGCCCGAATTTTCCCAAATCATTGCATTTTGGTCTGCATCGACAACGCCTAGCCAGCCTTCTCCTGGGTGTTTGCCGACCCAGTTATCGGTCATTGAGTTATCAACGTACCAGACGATAAGGCCAGGCTCAAAGGACATTAAGCTTCCAAAGCGCTTGATATTATTAAGCCCTTCATCAACATCATTGTGACTGCGCCATTGTAGCAAATAGTAGTGGGGTGACTCGTTGAAGCCGTTATTTAATCGGTAACCATTGAGTGCAAAACTAGATTCAGCTTCTCCATCATCGATTAGGGTTGCTACGCCATCGGCGATGATTTCAATGTTATCGATATGTAGCCCTTCCATTGCTAAGCCACCATCAGTAATGTAATCAAAACCGAGTGTGATGGTTTGTCCAGACCAGTTTGAAAGATCAAATTCTGCATCGACCCAACCATCAGACTCACCTGAAATAGCAGGAACGAGATCAGTGGTATTAGGATCGTCTAGTGTGGTAATACTTCCTTCAATTTGCTGATCGTTGATCAAAACCCTAGCAAAATCATAGTCTTTCTCAATCTGATACCATGCTTTAAATACCAGTTTTATATTGGTTGCTTCTGGTAAAGCCACTTCACGTGACATTGAGTTTTTGAGATCATCTCCTTTGCCCGAATGGAAACCATAGCTACCAGAGTAAGGTTTTTGCCCAGTGGTACGTTTAATCGGAAGATCAATACGAACCATGTTTTGTTTGTCATTGTCTATGGTTTGATGAAGTGTGATGTCCTCTCCTTCATCTGTTAAATCATCAACGGAAATGGTTTGATTTATGAGCCACTTTCCTCCGATTGACTCTTGTAAGTATTGTTTTGCCCAAGAGCTAAATGCGGTAGGTTGAGTGCCACCAATTTTACCAGCCCAGCTACCAGACGACATAATGGACCAGTAGGATACCGGCTCACCTTTACCTGTATATTGAGTATCATATTCATCAGGCAGGCCTAAGTCATGGCCGTATTCGTGAGCACAGACACCAGCGGCGGCATCAATGGGCTGGATTGTATAATCGAATGCAGCATAACTACCGCCAAAGCGGCTTGGTACGGTGCTGCTGGTACCTTGCAAGACATGATACTTTCCGAGGTTATATCTGTGTGACCAAATGGCATCGTCTTTTAATACGCCGCCACCTGCTTCTTCACCCACGGATGAATGGAAAACCATTAAATGGTCTATTACGCCATCTGGTTCACGGTAGTCACCATCTTGGTCATAGTCATATCTGTCTTCAATGTCATAATCGGCGAGGTTAATGCTAGGATCTTGAGCGAGTTGATTTAGAGCTTCACGAACTAGCTCTTGAGCATTGAGATCGTTGTCTGTAGAAGGAGAGTTTCCGCCATAAAATGCGGCTTCTTTTGATGCTCGATACCAACCTGCAGCCTGTCCGGCTACGCTGTAACTTTTACCTGATTCACTTTCATAGTATTGGCGCATGGAGATAAGGTTTTCTCCATTCGGGCCAGTATAACCAGTATCGGAGAAAAGTAGGCTTTGGTAGTGTTCTGGCTGATAGCTATCGTAGAGCATATCAGTGTGTTCAGAAGTGAGTCTGTTCTCATTCCAAGGAAGATCCGGAAAATCGACCAGTACAGCTAAAACTTTATCAGTACGTTTATCTGATAGATCAAAAGCAAATACATGTGCTTTATGTTGACCTTTATTGGTTTCTATTGACTTTAATATCTTCGCTCTTTGTGCAAGTGCTTTTTTGCCGAACTGAGCATCTCCTTGAAAATTATTACCGAGTTTTTTATTTAAGTAGTTATTAAGAGCAAGCTTCTGCTCTTCGACTGAAGAATTTTCATCAAGAATGCCTTTTCTTTCTAGCATCTCGATAATTTTCTCTTCGTTAATAACACCTAGGTCAATAGGTGTCTTCGCGTTACCACTGGCACTAAATAATGCCATCACTGCTGTTGCTAGCAATGTTTTCCTTATGCAAGCCATATTATTTCCTTATTATATTTTTATTGCCAACTCCACTTTTAGTCGTGGTTATTACGTTGCGTGAACAACTCTCCTGACGGTGAGAGATTCTTTGATGAATTTTCAGTACCTAATCCTTTGGTGCTGAAATACATTGTTTATTCTTCATATGCTCATAAGTAGTTTGTTTGCTGCTATTATCAATCTTGTTGGTTTTACTATTTTTTTTCGAAAGATAAATCTGGAGAGACTTAAGCTTCTGATCATAAGATTGGTCTTTACATATGACGTTACGTTCGACTAATGAAGCTATTAGCTTTTCGTCATCAGGAAGAGGGTTCCCAATAACGGTAAAAGACATCAATGTTAACAAAAGAAACACAACATTCATTTTTATTTTATAAACTACTTATATTTTTCAACAAAATATAATCATAAATAATAAAATGCAATGGTTGTTTTTTGCACGACAAGACTTTGATCTAACCTTCAACATAATATGTAAACACCCCAATTGCTTTATTTTGGTTATTATTCTCAATAATGTTTATATTAATGATAATTTAAATATTAATGTTTGAATTGAATATTATTCGAGGTTAAATAAATTCAACCCAAATACCTCTTTTATTCTATGTAATGTGCGCTCGGTTTTACTCTTAGCTATTCTGCTGCCTTGCTCTAACACTTGTAAAAGGTAACTTGGCTCAGAGAGTAATCTACTGCGCTCTTGTCGGATTGGTTTCAATATTTCTTGTAAACATTCATCTAAAATACGCTTGGTTGTAGCGTCTCCCAAGCCACCAGTACGATAGTGCTCTTTTAATGATTCTATGTAAGCGCCATCAGGGTGAAAAGCATCAAGATAGGTAAAGACGACATTGCCTTCAACTTTACCTGGATCTTTAATGTTAATGTGCATCGGATCGGTATACATAGATTTTACAGCAGCAGTAATTTCATCAGGACTAGAGCCAAGATTAATCGCATTGCCCATGGTTTTTGACATTTTTGTTCTGCCATCAGTATTTGGTAACCGTGAGGACTTACTGAGTAATGGCTGACATTCACTTAGTACCTTCTTTCCAGCCAGCGAATTTACTTTTCTGACGATTTCATTGGTTTGTTCGAGCATGGGTAACTGGTCATCTCCGACAGGGACCAGTGACGCATTAAATGCCGTTATATCAGCTGCTTGAGATATTGGATAGGTCAAGAAACCTGCGGGCACTGATCGATTAAATCCTTTGTTATTAATTTCGGCTTTTACGGTTGGATTGCGTTCAAGTCTCGCGATGGTGACTAAATTGCTGTAGTACATTGTGATTTCGGAAAGTGCAGGGAGCTGCGATTGTAAACAGATAGTGGTTTGTGCTGGATCGATACCTACGGCTAAGTAATCAGCCACAACATTAAGAATGTTGGAAGAGACTTTAGAAGGGGTGTTGGCATTGTCGGTTAAGCCCTGCATATCTGCGACAAGTATTGTTTGATCGTTATAATTTTGTAGTGTAACTCTTTGCCGCAGCGAACCAACATAGTGACCTAAATGCAGAGGTCCTGTAGCTCGGTCGCCTGTTAATATGATCTGGTTTTGAATTTTACTATGCTGATTTGTCATGAATTAATTCTCCTATCTTGAGTGATTGCTACTGGAGATAATTCATAGAGCTTTACGTCTGTATGCTGTTATTCCAGCAGCATAAAGACGAAACAAGTCTTGGCCGCTCTATATAGAGCGCCACCAACAAGTTTGAAATGATAAATGTGTATATAGGTTCATATTAAAGAAGCTAACATAGGTAGCCGTTAGGGGGCAATATATTAAAAGTGATAGCCATTAGTAGAATATTCTAAACCCACAGAATAAACATTGTTACTTACTTATAGATTCCACTAGAAAAATTTTCCTTAAATTGCTTACCTTGTGGGTGTATTTTTTAAAAAATCATTCGTTGATAGATAACAAAATAAAATTATTCTCCAGGTAAATTTGTATACTGTGACACGTCTTAAGTTCGCTACTAAGTAGTGTTTTACCGAGTAGTTTTGTCGTTAGGTGAATGGTCTCATGAACTCAAAATCCGTGTCTTGTCTGCTTTTTATTTCTGTCTGTTTAATTTGGGGAACCACTTGGTTTGCTATGGAAGTTGCACTGGAGACCATCCCTCCTATTTTTGCAACCGCGATGCGTTTCTTGTTGGCTGCTCCGTTATTAGCAGCATTGGCAAAACTGTTTAAACAACCGCTGCTATTTCCAAGAGGCAAGGGGCAATGGGTGCTGATTGTCGCTATGATGTATTTTGCCATTCCATTTACCCTAATGATCTATGGTGAGCAGTACATATCATCGGGTTTGGCGTCGATAATCTTTGCCAACATGCCAGTTGCGGTCATGCTAATGTCTGGTTTGTTTCTCGGACTACGTTTAGCAAAGCATCAGCTATTTGGTCTTGTCGTTGCAGTGTTAAGCTTGTCGCTAATTCTTGGGACTGAGATGCAGTTAGGTGGCACAGATTACGTTATTGGTAGCGCTTGTCTTGGGATGGCTGTGGTAATTCATGCGGTCATGTATGTATTGGTGCAAAAACATTGTAAAGATATTCAAGTGCTCACTTATAATGCGTTGCCATGTTTTGTTGCTTCTATTTTACTGTTTTTTGTCTCTTTCATGGGCGAGAGCATTGATTATCACGCTTTCAGTAGCGAGTCGATGTCAGCAGTTGCTTACTTAGGTTTTGTTGCAAGTGTCGGCGGAATTGTCGCCTACTTTAAGCTAGGGCAGGTATCTACTCCATTTCAAGCATCTATTTGCTTTTTGATTTTCCCTGTTGTGGCTCTGTTTATCTCTGCTTATGTTAATAATGAAGTCTTGTCTGTACGGTCATTGGGACTTTTAGTGCCTTTATTAGGTGGAATCTTATTAACTAAAGTGCCAAAGTCCGCGTTTACATGGAGAGTGACTAGAGCCAATCGTCAAACAACAAGTATGTAGGCTTGTATATTGAGCCAATTCTGATAAGTTCAAGCGACTCTATTCCCTTAAAAGGTAACAGTATTGCGCCATGGTGATTGTATATAGACTGATTAAGCTTGCTATTATATGTGGTGTTTTTTTCACCATTTACGATCTTATTGAGCAAGGGCAAGTAACTTGGCCAGCCCGCTTGCTTGGTATTACATGGTAGTTTTTGGAATGACTGGATTCAGTTTTTCGTTCAAAGCTTTGGTGATATAGTCGATAAAAACACGCAGACGAGCAGGCATGTACTTTGTCTGCGAATACTGCATTGCGACAACGCCATGGTAATTACTTTTGATTGTCCAGTCTGGCAGGATGGGAACGACCTCGCGTGACTCAATGGCTTGTGTTATCACAAAATCATGGAATATGCCTATACCGAGTGCTTGCTTTACACCGTTGAGGCGCATTTGTGAGTGGTTGACAGCGTAGGGTCCAGAAACCGCAACGGAGTGGAATTCATCATCTCTAAAAAAATCCCAGATGTTATCAGTTGCAGTTTCGGCAAGGTACAGGCAATCATGGTTAACTAGCTCTGTTGGATGAACTGGTATCCCTTTAGCTTCTATATATTCAGGACTGGCGCACAATACAAGGTTAGTTTTTCCAATCTCTTTCAGAACTAAGTTTTCATCCGGTTTATCAGTGAGCTTAAAAGCGACATCTATACCATCTTTTAGTAGGTCGATTTCTCCGTCAGCGACACGTAACTTAAGTTGTATGCTTGGATACTGTTGCAGAAAAGGGATAACAAAAGGCTGTAGGACTGAGTTAAGGAAAGCTTCAGGAGCTGCTATCGTTAGGGCTCCTGTTGGTTTTGTGTGATCAGTTGTAGACAGCTCCCACGCTTGCTGCGCTGCATTAACCATTACAATGGCTTGGTCATAAATCTGTTGACCTGTTGGTGTAATGATCAAGGTTCGTGTTGTACGTTCAAATAGCTTGACTGACAGCGCCTGCTCAAGTCGCGTAACTAGCTTGCTAAGTGCAGATGGTGTCACGTTGAGTTTCTTCGCTGCGGCGGTAAAGCTGCCTTCATCAACAATCAAAATGAATGAAGCCAGATCAGGAAGTAGTGCAATAAGTTTCGAGTTAACCAAATTAAGCCTCACTGTTTTATGACACAACAACCGCGTATTGTGATTCAGCTTATCATTTCACTCCATCCATCTTATCATGTGATTTAGGTCATAAAAAAGCCTTATTTGTTCCTAGGGTTCATTAATGTTTTTCCAAAAGACGGGATAATGAAAACGGTGAGCTTGGATTACACTTACGCCCTGAGCTCAATGTCGTCCGAGTGCTGAGACTTTTTCTGGCTAGATACGGCTTATAGCGCAATGGCTAATATTATAACTAACAAGGAATTGAACATGGCTTCTGGATTTTATGATCAAATAAAACAACAGATTGAAGAAGTAAAGGCGGAAGGTCTTTATAAATCAGAACGCGTTATCACCTCTCAGCAACAAGCTGCTGTGAAGATCTCTACTGGTGAAGAAGTATTAAATTTCTGCGCAAATAACTACCTAGGTCTAGCCAATCATCCAGAATTAATTGAAGCTGGTAAAGCGGGTATGGACCAGCATGGTTTTGGTATGGCGTCGGTTCGCTTTATTTGTGGTACTCAAGATATCCATAAAGAGTTAGAGCAGAAGCTTTCAACATTTTTAGGTAAAGAAGATACGATTCTTTACACTTCTTGTTTTGATGCGAATGCGGGATTGTTTGAAACGATTCTTGGTAAAGAAGACGCCATCATTTCTGATGCGTTGAACCACGCTTCTATTATTGACGGCGTTCGTTTGTGTAAAGCCATGCGTTTTCGTTATGCGAACAACAACATGCAAGAGTTAGAAGAGCAGTTGATTGCCGCGAAAGAAGCAGGAGCACGTAACATCCTGGTTGTTACAGATGGTGTATTCTCAATGGATGGTGTAGTGGCGAACTTGCCTGAAATTTGTGATTTGGCTGAGAAGTATGGCGCACTTACTATGGTTGATGACTCTCATGCTGTCGGCTTTATGGGCAAAACCGGAGCTGGAACACACGAATACCACAATGTCGTTGAGCGCATCGATATCATCACAGGTACGCTTGGTAAAGCTATGGGTGGTGCTTCAGGTGGCTATACGTCAGGTAAGAAAGAAGTGATTGATTGGCTACGTCAGCGCTCACGCCCATATCTTTTCTCTAACTCAGTCGCACCAGCGATTGTTAATGCATCAATTCGCGTTCTTGACTTGTTGCAAGAAAGTGGTGACCTTCGCGATCGTCTTTGGGAAAACGCCAAGCACTTCCGTACTCGTATGACTGAAGCTGGTTTTACTTTAGCTGGAGCCGATCACGCTATCATCCCTATTATGCTTGGTGACGCAAAAGTTGCGGCAGAGTTTGCGGAAAGAGCTTTAGAAAAAGGTATTTATGTTGTTGGTTTCTCTTTCCCTGTTGTACCCAAAGGCCAAGCTCGAATCCGAACTCAAATGTCAGCAGCACATTCTCATGAGCAATTAGACCGTGCGATTGATGCTTTCATCGAAGTTGGTCGAGATATGGAGATTATTAAGTAATGAAAATCAAAGCCCTGTCGAAGCTGAAACCTGAACAAGGTATATGGATGACTGAAGTGGACAAGCCACAGCTTGGTCACAATGATATCCTAATCAAAATTAAAAAAACCGCTATTTGTGGTACTGATGTCCATATCTACAACTGGGATGAATGGTCGCAAAATACGATTCCTGTTCCTATGGTTGTAGGACATGAATATGTCGGTGAAGTTGTCGGTATCGGCCAAGAGGTTCGGGGCTTTGAAATTGGTGATCGTGTCTCTGGAGAGGGGCACATTACCTGTGGTCATTGTCGCAACTGTCGTGGTGGTCGAACACATTTATGCCGCAATACAGTGGGGGTTGGTGTCAACCGCGAAGGTGCCTTTGCTGAGTACTTGGTTATTCCTGCATTTAATGCGTTTAAGATCCCAGATGGTATTTCCGATGATCTTGCCTCGATTTTTGATCCCTTTGGCAATGCGGTCCACACTGCTTTATCATTTGATCTCGTTGGTGAGGATGTGCTGATAACAGGCGCTGGGCCAATTGGTATTATGGCAGCGGCTGTTGCTAAACATGTTGGCGCTCGCCATGTGGTTATCACAGATGTTAACGAGTACCGCTTGGATCTTGCACGCAAGATGGGTGTGACCCGTGCCGTCAATGTTGCCAATGAAAGTCTAGAAGATGTGATGACAGAATTGGGCATGACTGAAGGTTTCGATGTTGGGCTTGAAATGTCTGGGGTTCAGGCTGCATTTAGCAGTATGTTAAAAACCATGAATCATGGTGGCCGTATCGCGCTTTTAGGAATTCCACCATCAGATATGGGCATTGACTGGAACCAAGTCATCTTTAAAGGTCTGGTCATCAAAGGCATCTATGGTAGAGAGATGTTCGAGACTTGGTACAAGATGGCGTCATTGATTCAATCTGGCCTAGATCTAACGCCAATCATTACGCACCACTTTAAAGTGGATGACTTCCAAAAAGGCTTTGATGCAATGCGCAGTGGACAGTCTGGTAAAGTTATCCTTGATTGGGAATAATGATTGATTTTGTATTAACTTTTAACCGAGTTTTAATTTAATACAAAAGTTGAATACGCGGCTGAGCCTTAGTGCTTGGTCGTTTGCTTTTGTTATCGAGTTTGCAACGGATAAAAGCATACATTTTATTCTTTCCTCTTTATCCTCCATATTGATATTTAATTGCTTTGTTTTACGATCTTTTACTGCCTGTAAATTTTATCTCCGACTTATGATACTTCGATGTTAATGCTTGTCTGATTAAAGGAAGAGGAAGAATATGATCAAGAAGACAATAATGGCAATGAGTCTGATGATGTCAATGTGCAGTATTACCCAAGCTGCAGAGTGGGGATATGAGGGAAAGACTGGTCCTGACCACTGGGGAGAGTTTGCTAAAGGATGTGCACTAGGAAAAAACCAAAGCCCTATTGATATTAATGATACAGTGGAAGCTGAGCTAGAGTCACTAAACATCCAATACAAGGGCATGGTCACAGGCTTGACCAACAATGGTCATACGTTGCAAGCAGGTGTTACGGGTGACAACTCCTTTATACTTGATGGTGTTGAATTTAACTTGGTTCAGTTTCATTTCCATACCCCTTCTGAAAACCATATCAAAGGTCACACTTACCCTCTAGAAGCGCATTTTGTCAATGCTGATAAAGCGGGACATTTAGCTGTTGTATCAGTGATGTATGATCTTGGAAATGGCAAAAATGAAGAGATAAGTAAGCTTACGGAATCGATGCCTAAGTTAAATCAGACTATTTCTTTGAAAGAGTCATTTCCTGTAGCGGATATGCTGCCTAAGATGACCAAATATTATCGTTTTAATGGTTCTCTGACCACCCCTCCTTGCTCAGAAGGTGTACGTTGGATCGTGGCCAGATCGCCACAGGCGTTAACCTCCGAACAAGCCCAACAAATGCAGAAAGTCATGGGTGAAAACAATCGTCCGCTGCAAAATAAAAATGCTCGAGTTGTACTTGCAAGTGATTAATAGACGCTAAAAACGAATGAGGTTCTATGCTGTGAGTAAACATCATAGAACCTAGCTTAGTCTCTGATAATTCTTATTTGCTGGCAATCGTTGCGTATTGCCGAAGCAAGTCTGTTAAACTTGCAACCCATTCTATTGTATTGCTTGGGGCTTCATCGAGCAGAACCTCAACGTGCGCGCAATGTGTTTCAAGTAGAATAGCTTGTTCCAGTTTGAAAGATACAGCGTAAAAGTGCCACAAAAGCAGTCTTTGCATACGCCGAATGTTCTGCGCTGAATGTTCAGAATCACTGAAAAGAGCAGGTAACTGACTCAATGCGATCGCACTCATTCTCAGCAGGGCATCAAACTGTGCTTGCTGGAATTTATCTTCAGAATCTGTTTCCTCACTATCAAATGTAAAAAGCTCTGTCATTGATTGTTCATCGATTAGTCGATGTATGATTCTTAGACTGAGTTCCTCTAGCTCATCGCTGGAAGTATTTTCCAAATAAAGTAGGGTGTAATCGTGTTCCACAAGGTTTCCATGGTTAATGATTTTCGATTGTTATTTTATAACACTATAAGTAGAAATCTAGTTTAACTTGGCGGACCTTGTGTTGCCAAAAATAATAAAAACTGCGCAAATAAATAAGCCCCACTTAACAGTGGGGCTATATAGTTGTGTTTGCGTTGTGTTAGCCTCTGACGTTGTCCGTGAATACTTGGTTCACGAGTACGTTAGTTGATACAGTTATAAAGCTAGATGCCTGTTAACAATTTGCAAACATAAAATAGAAATGTGTTTTGTTTCATAATCAGTTTTGTGATCTTTGTCTATGGTTTTACATTAACTTGATGCATATTTCATTAGTGTAACTAGGAAATCAATGACAGAATCAATGCACTTATAAATCGTAAAAAGGCATCGATATGAGTAGCTTGACTTGTTAACATTGTGATTTATGTAGGAAAACACTACCAATTTGAGAGCAAATATATAGATGGTATCTATTATCTAGTTGTTTACTCGGTTTTCTTACAGATAAATTAATCATAGGTCTTTGAATGAAAAAAATTGGCTTACTGTTTACACATCTGGTTTGTGGTGTTTTGGGCTTTGCGCTTGGTGTGTATGCTTTACCAATCCTTATCCAGCCAGATTCACCCTCTATGAACTCTGTCGAAATGGTGACTAATAACGCGATTTATACGGCGACTTTTCAGCGTGATCGCAAAGACAGCGACTTTCTGCATTGGGGTGAAGGATCCGTATCGATAAGTGACCAACAAATTGCTTTTGTTGGTGAGCTTACTCCCGGTCCTGACTATAAGCTTTATTTATCCCCTAACTTCATTGAAACAGAAAAGGAATTCAATGAACAAAAGCACACTATGGCAAAAGTCGGAGACGTTAAGACATTTGATAGGTTTGCCCTTAATCTGCCTCATGAATTAGATTTGTCTCAATACAATACAGTTATAGTCTGGTGTGAGACTTTTGGCGAATTTATTACCTCTGCGCGTTTTAAGTAGTCAGTGTGGTTCCAAGATTGAGTTGCATGAGCCAATAAATATTGGCAGTCTCGGCCCCTTGCTATAAAGTGAGCTTTTCTTGGGGTTTACCCTAGTGTTATTTACTTAGATGGGGGGAGCTGGGGATGAATCATTTGTATCTTGTAATCGATTTTCTACTGACTCACAAATTTATCTTTACGCTGCTTATTATTGGGCTTATTACGATTGTTCGAAAAATTGTATTATCGAAAATTCGTGGTGATGTAGCGTTTATCACTGAAAAACAGCGCAGCTGGATGTCGAGAACAAAGAACGGGACTTTTACTGTCACTCTCATCCTCTTGTTCATACTATGGAAATCGGAGATCAATGAATTTGCTTTGTCAGTGACAGCTATCGCTGTTGCAATAGTGGTGGCATCAAAAGAGATAATTTTGTGTTTCACGGGCTCTATTCAGCGCGCTAGTTCCCGCTCTTTTCGAATTGGTGATTGGATTGAAGTTGGCAAATTATGTGGTGAAGTTATTGAACACAACATGATGGCAACTGTAATTCAAGAAATTGACTTGCACCATGGTCAATATCATTACACAGGAAAGACAGCAACTCTGCCAAATAGCATGTTTTTCACCTACCCAGTCAAAAATCTCAACTTCATGAAACGCTATGTTTATCATAACTTTTCTATTGTGGTCGCTGAGTTCGTTAATCTTTATCCTCTGTTGCCGATTATGGTTAATAAGATTGATGAGCATTGTCATTATTTCAGTGATGTCGCTGTTCGCTATAATTCCATGATTGAGAAACATGCCGGTGTTGACTTGCCTGGTGCTGAACCTCATATTCATATCAGCAGTGCCCCGACAGGTGAACAAGTTGTTCATTTCATGCTTTTTTGTCCTACGGAGAAAGCAACCCATCTTGAGCAAGACATCAGGAAGGACTTTATGGCCTTGTATGAGGAAACGTTCAAGTCTTCAAGTGAAGTAACGAGTTAATACTACCTCTAGGTATCCTATTCAAATGTATTTATTCGACAGCTGGGTTTTCTCTCACTAACGTTATAGGGGATGTAGAAGAGGAAAGAGCATGTGAATAAAGTACCTGAGTCACCGTGTATTCGCATGTGTTGCCTCGATGAACAAGATATATGCCTTGGTTGCTATCGTTCTCTGGTTGAAATTCTTGAATGGAATACCTACGGTACGCAAGAGAAACTCAAAGTTATGTTACTTTGTGAGCAACGTAAAAAGACTAGATCAAATAGGGGTAAGGACTAGGTGTCTTTACCCTTGAGTACATGACTAAGCATCCGTGGTTTCAAGTTCCACTCGAATGGGTTGCTCATCAATAATCGCTTATTTGGCTATCGAAAAAAGATCCGTTTACCAACCAATAATATCAGTTAGTTACATGCCATTTAATGCGTGTTAATGAAAAAATAGCGGATGATCCTTGCGTATCTTGTGTTCAAGATTTGGAAGATCTGTTTATTTTGATTCTCAATTTGAAAGTATTGAGTACGGAACAAAGTCAATTTAAAACAATTCGCAATGAATTAGCTGGCTATATTCAAGTTCAGCCGGAGGTCAAGCGACAGTTTAGACAGCTTATGCTTTAAAATCCGCTGAGTTCTTTTAATATCGGATATAGCGAGTTGTTTGTCGTTTGAATGGATGTTCACGCTTATCCTAAGCTCTCGTCCTACTTTAGTTACTGCGTCGAGTTCTATGTGTTGCACGGATTGTTTGTCTAAAGCGCAGACCTCTTTATCAACTACTTCAAGAATGTCTGTGCTGGGGGACATCATGAGCATTTCTCGAATGGATTCTCTTAGCATATCAGCGGGTACTTTGATGAAATAAAAGGACATAAGGATCATCATTACAGGATCAGCATAAACCGAATATTCCTCAAAGGGTGATAGTGTCATTACCCAGGCAAAAATGAAACCTAATGTCACCGCTACGCTTATCAATGTGTCCATTTGCCACTGTTTAGCTTCTGCTGTGATTAGGCCAGAAGAGAAGCGTTTCGATTTTTGAGCTATATACCACCATGCATACCCACACCCTAATACGTTAACGATTCCGAACAGGGTAGCAATGGATGCGTCAACTTCTCGGCCACCAGTAAAAAGAGCGATGATTGCAGAATACAATGAGTAGCTAACTATGATGAGAATGACGCTACCTTTGATAGCGATCACTACGGGTTCTAGAACTGCTTTTCCGAATGGAAAATGTTGGCGAGATGGATTTTGAATATATTTTGATACTGCGAGCGACAATAAAGTTAGCACCAAACTGACAGAAGAATAGACGCCATCAAACACTATCACAAGAGACCCAACAAGCACCCCAAGAATGAGTCCACCCACGGCAAAGCCTGACGCTAAAAGCGCTGAAAAAATCAGAATGCGTTTTTCGTTCAAGCTTGTTTTTGCACACATTGAGTGATCTCGGTTATATTCACTCTCTTATTTTTCTTACTAAAGCTCGATTTTGCAAATGTTATTTGTATTAATAATGACCGATTATGGGCCTGTCTAATTTTTTGTAATAAAATTCAATGGCATAAAGCAAAGTTTTAGTGTCAATTTTTTTGACTATGGCTGTCTGGTTTGTGACCATTGTTTCAATGATGGGTGAATGTGGCACAAGTAAAGCCTTATTTTGTTACGCTCGGAGAATGGCTAGAAATCAAATAAGTATTCATTCAGTCTATCAGCCAGCCATGACATACCAGGGTGCTCAGTCATACCAGCAGCCGTAAACATGCAGTAATCTTCTTGGGTTAATCCGTAGGTATGTTTGATAACCGCCAGTTTTTGCTGACGAAGATAATGGCGGATAAGCGGCTCTGGCAGCACGCCCCATGCATCTTCGGTCAGAATTGTGCTTAGTATGTTATCAAAGCTTGAAAAGCCTATGTGTCGCAGGGAAAAAGGCTGAAGTTCAGGGTTATCTTTCTCATTGAGATAAACCATAACCGCTTGCATTGCATGGCGTAATTGCTCGTCTGATACGCGACGCATTTTACTGAGTTGGTGATCAGCTTTACATACTGACATTAGGCGAATCTTCCCTAATGGGTGATAGCTAATCAAAGGATCATCAACTCTCTCGTAGTCGACACCAAATGCAAAGTCGACCTGTTGAGTGGCGACTAAATTTGTCAGATCTCCGCTCGATGCCAGCACAATATTAAAGGAGGTAGCAGGAAACATATTATTGAGTTTGTGTGAGAATTCTTGCCACATGTCATCAGGAAGTGAATCATCTCTTGCTATCCACACCTCTGCATTAAACTCTCCTGAAACCTGAGCACAAGTTTGTCTTATTCGCGACAGCGTAACCAGTATGCTCTGACAATCTTTATAAATTGCCTTGCCAGCTTCAGATAAAGTGAGATGATTACCAGTACGATTAAATAGCTCAATTTGGAGCTCTTTCTCTAGTGCTTTTATCGACATGCTAAGCTTGGTACGATTGCAATTTAGCTGCCTAGCGGCGCCTGAAACTGAACCAGTATCCGCGACCATGCAAAAAGCTTCAATTTGAGATTGGTTCATCTTGATCCGTCACTTCTCTGGTGAGTATGCATATCTATGTTACAAGGATACACAAATCTTACGTATTTTATGAAGCGAAAAGCTATGAATTTAATGTAGTTTTGGTAATCTTGTTCAGCGCCAAATTGAATGAAGTTATAGGGAGATCATGATGGCTAAGAGCTGGGACGAATACGCAGCAGACTGGGATAATGAACCTTCTGCATTATTGTATGCGGATAAAGCCTTTGAATCTCTTCAAAAAATTGTTGATATTCAAGATTTAAGAGTTCTGGATTTTGGTTGTGGTACTGGTTTGCTAAGTCAAAAGTTGTCTCCACTTGTGAAGGATATTGTGGCACTAGACAGTTCAGAAGCAATGATTGAACAACTTGATGGCAAGCAGCTCCATAACGTAGAACCGGTTGTCGATATTTTAACTCGCGGATTAGTAGCAATGCACCCTGCGTTTCGCCATCAATTTGATTTGGTCGTCGCGTCATCAGTATGCAGCTTTTTACCAAATTATTCAGATGTGGCTGATATTGTCTTTAGCTTACTGGACAAAGGGAAGTATTTCGTTCATTGGGATTGGTTTTCTGAGCACAATGAAGCAGGTGCAATGACACCGACACATGTCTTGCAAGTTCTGAGTAGCGTCGGTTTTGATGAAGTTGAAGTAACGACACCATTTAGTATTGAGACGCCGAGAGGCAAATCAACAGTATTAATGGCGATTGCCAAAAAATAAATCGTATTGAAAAGATTTAAAGCCCGAGTTGTTTCACTCGGGCTTCAGAGCTATATCGTCGTTTGGATAGAGTATTGCGCAATTTCTTCAAGCACCTCAGGATTAGCTATTGCTCCTTTATTTTTGACTTCTTTGCCATGCAGTACTTGTTTTACGGCTAGCTCGACAAGCTTTCCTGACTTAGTTTTAGGGATGTCGCTGATGGCATATATCTCAGCGGGAACATGTCTAGGCGAGCATTTGGTTTTGAGCTGTAACTTGATGTTCGCAATAAGCTCTTCATCAAGTTCGACATTACCAATTAATTGAACGAATAAGACCACCTTTTCATCACCATCTACGACTCGACCAACAGCAATAGAATCTTTTACCTTGGCAAGTTGATTGACCTGCTGATAGATTTCAGCCGTTCCTATTCTCACTCCTCCTGGGTTGAGAGTAGCGTCACTCCTACCGTAAAATATCATTCCACCGCAGGTTGTTTTCTCGACATCATCACCATGATGCCAGGCGTTTGGATATTTGTCCCAATAGGCGTTATGGTAACGCTCGCCATTATCTTTCCAAAAACCGATAGGTTGGTTGGGAAAACTGTTTAGGCAAACCAGTTCACCGCGCTGTTTGACAACAGTTTGGCCTTGTTCATTAAATACTTGCACATTCAAAGCAAGAGCTGGTGCCTGACATTCGCCGCGATATACTGGCGAAATGGGATTTCCTAATACAAAGCAGCCACATATATCGGTACCACCAGAAATAGAGGCTAAATGTAGATCGGTTTTTATTTGCTTGTATACATAATCAAACTGACTCGGGTACAAGACTGACCCTGTAGAGCATAAGGTTTTAAGGTGACTCAAGTTATGCTGTTGAATAGGGGAATACTGAGCCTTTTCCAGTGCTTCCAAATATTTGGCTGAAGTTCCGAACAAGGAAACATTATATTTTTCAGCTATGTCCCAAAGAGCACTTTCAGATGGGTACATTGGACTACCATCAAATATAACTAGGGTTGCGCCGCTAGCTAATGCCGATACATGCCAATTCCACATCATCCAACCACAGGTGGTGTAATAAAATATCCGGTCGCGTGGCTGCACATCGCAATGCAGTTGATGCTCTTTTAGATGGTTTAATGTTGTTCCTCCAACTGAGTGAACAATACACTTTGGTTTTCCTGTAGTTCCCGAAGAATAGAGGATGAAAAGAGGGTCGTTAAACCCGATATGCTGATACTCGATAGGCTGCGGAATGAAGCTGGAAACTACAGACTCCCAGTCAATGACTCGATCATTTCCGACATAGTTATCATTGGTTTCTTTCAGGTAATTGATACAGCACACATGTTGGATACTCGTAATATTATCAGCAATCTGAGTATTTTTGTCTTTCATGTGAAAGACTTTTCCATTGAAGCTGTAGCCATTGCAGCAAAACAACACTTTTGGCTGCACTTGACCAAAACGTTCTTTGACACTTTCTACGCCAAAGTCTGGAGAAGTTGAGGTCCAAATAGCACCAAGACTGGTTGTAGCCAGCATAGCGATAACGGTTTCGGGCATATGAGGTAAGTAACCTGCAACCACATCACCAGATCCGACCCCAGATTGTTTTAGCCACTGTTGCACAAGAGACACTTTATCACACAGTTGTTGCCGAGTGATTTCGGTTTCCTCACCCAGCTCGTTACTAAATAATATGGCGACGCTATTCGGCTCCTTAAAAGCGTAGGCGAGCAAGTTTTCAGCATAATTCATTCTGGCTTGTGGAAACCATATGGTATCCCGGCTTGGCAAGAGTTGGTTCCATTTCGGCACGCCTTCACCATAAATACAGTCACCTTTGAAGCCGATAACATCGCAGAATTGCCATAGGTTTGCCCAAAATTGCTTTGGATTTTCTATCGACCATTGATGCAAGTCAGAATAGGACTCTAAAGCTTCACCCTGCATGTTGATATGCTTTATAAACTGATGCAGGTTGGATGCCTCTATACGCTGACTAGTGGGTACCCAGATAGGGGCAGGTATGGTGATATCTTGAATAGACATGACTTCCTCGTCTCAAGTAGTTTCCTTTCAAACATGGCTAAGTCTTGTGTTAAAAGCGTCTAAAGTCAAACAAACAGCAAACAATCATATGATTGATAATTAAGAAGAAAGTTTATATTTGTAAAGAAAATGTTACACAACTCTGTGTGGAGGATCTATGAGCGCCGATTGTCACCGATTTAGTCAGGCGATAGGCTTTATGTAAAGGACTTGTTAAAGAGCGTTGCCATGAGTGATTACGTTTCTAAACCTATTAATAATCAAGGGCTTGTGGATTGGAGCCGAGAAGAAGACCAGATTTGGCATGACTTAGTTTCACGCCAACTATCCTTGGTAAATGATAGCGCCTGTAAAGAATATTTACGTGGCTTGGAGTTGTTGGACTTACCTGTCGATAGAGTTCCTCAATTGCCGGAAATTAATCGTGTTTTACAAAGAGAGACAGGATGGGCAGTCGAACCTGTCCCAGCTCTAATTAACTTTGACCGCTTTTTTTCTTTGCTGGCAGACAAAAAGTTCCCCGTCGCGACTTTCTTACGCTCAAGAGAAGAGTTTGACTATCTACAGGAGCCTGACTTCTTCCATGAAATATTTGGCCATTGTGCGATGTTGACCAATCCAGAGTTCGCTCGTTTTACTCAGACCTATGGTCAATTGGGGCGTGATGCTGACAGCAAAGAGCGAGTTTATCTAGCTAGGCTCTACTGGTTTACTGTTGAATTTGGCTTGGTTAAGGAAGGTGAAGATTTTAAAATCTATGGTGGAGGTATTCTATCCTCGCCTGGAGAAACAGTATATGCGCTGAATGACCAGAGACCGGTAAGAGAAATATTTGATATTCATACCGTGCTACGTACACCTTATCGTATTGATATTATGCAGCCAGCATACTTCTATCTGAACAACATCGAACAGCTTTACCAACTCAGCCAAGAGGACTTAATGTCTCACGTCCATAGGGCTATGAAGGCTGGATTACTGTCCCCACTATTTGAACCAAAGGAAAAACAACATGCTTAATGAATTGCGCTGTGAAGCGTGCAGCCCCGAGTCGAACGCATTAACACAAGAAGAACAAAGACTTCTGCTGACGGAGCTGGATAACTGGCAAATTATCATTCGTGATGATATTCCTCAGTTAGAAAAAGTATATAAATTCAAGAATTTTCAACTTGCATGGGATTTTTCAAACAATATTGCACAGCTTGCTGAAGATGAATTCCACCACCCAGCGATACTTTTAGAGTGGGGTAAGGTAACAGTAACATGGTGGAGTCATGCCATAAAAGGACTGCATCGTAACGATTTTATTTGTGCTGCTAAATGTGACAGCCTAAGTTAATTTTTAACGGCCTGAAGCGACACTTCCCCCAGTACTTCAGGCCTTTTTTATTCCGATTTATCCAGCTGATTTTTCGTGCTAAATATTGCGTGCAATGGCCATTTGCTCATCGCGGCATATTTGAAGCCAGTATTTAAGCGTTTGTTGCAACATTTTTACTTGGTCACCGATTCGGTTAATTTCCTCAATATCTTCGTCGGTGAGATCTCTTCCTTCGAAGTTGTTATAGAGATCATCCAGATCATTATTGTCTATACCATCGCCTTTCCAATCAATCTGGGTAGTTTTGCCATCTGGGTAATTATATCCTGTCTGGATTTGCCAAGTGGTGTTATCGCACAAGAACTCGAGTGCGGTGCCAGAGCCGAACGTCTTTTTAATTAGATCATCAATTTCAGTTAAAGATCCCGTTAATATCAGCTCAACGTCCTCTTGCGACATTTTAGGGTTGTTGGATAACACTTCACTAAGAAGAAATAAGCGTAGCATAGGGCTTAGATCGTCAGCTGTACCCTCTGTCCACCAACCATAGTCATCATAATAGTGGTCGTTGATTTGTGAATATAAGGCATCAGAACCCGTAGCACCATCAGCATCCTCAAAACCCTCTAATGCTGACATAACCTCATCCAATAAAGAGCCTTCCGGAATAGTTGCGTTATTCATAATGCCTTCGTATAGGCTCTTAGTGACCTCAGCAAGTTCTTCTGGCGTATCATAATCTGATTCATGCAAACCGTGGCTGCCGCTTCCAGTGCTTTCAAGAATATGGCTGATGTCTTCTTTGTTCGCTGCGTACCAGTTTTCCAACCCGTACTTTTCTGGGTGAATCATTATGTCTAGTAGTGCGATTTGAAAAAGATCTTCCAGCTCTTCTGGTTGGACACCATCTGCTTCAATGCCTTCTAACATTAGCCACAAAGCGGACTCAAACATTTCTACACCGCCATTTGTCCAACCGTAGATTATTTCTAACTGTTGGCTGTAAGCCTCAATACTAGAGGCTAATGCGAGAGCAATCGCATCTTCTGGATTACTACTCACCATAGACTGGACAACTTGTTTTTGGTGGGCGGCAACCATGGCGAGAATTTCGGAATCTGCTGGTTGTTTGTCGAGTAACGCGATGGCGGGGTCTATTTTCTCAAGGTCTCTTTCTGCTTTCTTAATTGTTGTAAGATAGGCTTCAACGTTTTCTGGTGCTACCTGTGGAGTTGTATGTTCTATGCTGCCTAGGAGCGCGTTAGTAATATTGTTGGTTATCATTCCAAAAATTCCTGAAGTAGTGAGGTAAAGTAGGATGACTTTGTGCAATTATAAGCAGGTCTTTTACGTCGTTAGACGGATTTAACCTGAGTTTTTATGAATCTATGAATGACTTAGATATGAATCTATTGGTTTGTGAACTATTGATGTCGAGATTTGATGGTTTGACAAAAAGTGAGTGTTGCTCGCTATGTTAAGCCGAGATAGAGGATCAGAAAAGAGGATTTTGAACCTCTATCTAGGCTTAATAATTAGATGTTACGAGCAATGGCCATTTGCTCATCGCGGCATATTTGAAGCCAGTATTTAAGCGTTTGTTGCAACATTTTTACTTGGTCACCGATTCGGTTAATTTCTTTCAGTTCTTCGTCGGTGAGAGGCCGAGCAGGTAGGTTTTCGGACAGTTCCATGAAGTAATCTACCGTGACGCCTTGTGAAGACCAGAAATTCATACCGTAACCTTCGTTTTCGTCTGGACTAGTATCATAGTGGTAATTCCAGCCATCAAGGTCACTATTGATGTAAGTAATGGTATTTTTACCATATTTATCTGTCATAAAGGCATCAATATCAGCCAAGCTACCTGTAAGAAACATATTATATTCTTCGGTGGTGAGTTCTATAGACTCATCAGCTAGCACACTAGAGAGTAATGCCATACGCATTAATGGAGAAACGTCACCCACGCCATTATTCCAGTCGTCATACCATTGGTCCAAATTCCCCCAGCCGTTTTCAAACTGCTGAACTAAAGCATCAGGGCAGTTAGATTGACTTTGCATCGAACGAGTAATTGTATACGCAAGGCTATCAGCTGGCGCTTGGTTGTAAATACTATTAAATAAGCTTGTGATATCGTCGGCAAAGTCATCGCCATTATAGTGTTCGTGAGAACCATGCATTCCTGAACCACCACATTCCATAAAACGTTGTAGTGTATTCATATCTTTAGGAGATAAGTTGTATTCATCGGCATGGATTAACACGTCCATAAGAACAAGTTGAAAAGCATCTTCTAAGGCGTATCCCGTTAATGGAGATGTTTGGGATATATCTTCCCACATGACTTCCATAGCATCTTCAAATGCACCTAGGCCCTTAGTTTGTTGCTCTATTGCTTCAAGTTGTGCACTATATGCTTCGATACTTGCCGCGAGTGCTAATGCAATCGCATCCTCAGGATTGCTACTGACCATAGACTGGACAACTTTTTTTTGGTGGGCAGCCACCATGGCCAAAACTTCAGAATCTGCTGGTTGTTTGTCGAGTAAAGCGATGGCGGGGTCTATTTTTTCAAGGTCTCTTTGAGCTTTTTTAATTGTTGCAAGATAGGCTTCAACGTTTTCTGGTGCGACCTTTGGGGCTGTATGCTCGATGTTGCCAAGAAGCGTATTAGTAATATTGTTGGTTATCATTCCAAAAATTCCTGAAGTAGTTGGGTAAAGTAGCACGACTTTGAGCGATTATAAGCTTGTCTTCTAAGTAGTTAGACGGATTTAACCTGAGTTTTTGTGAATCTATGAATGGCTTGGGTTTGATAATCTCAGCATGAGAGCTATGAGTGCTGTGATTTGATGGTTGTCGAAAAATTCAATGCTTTTGACGATCTGTTAAGCTAGATAGAGAGTCAGAAAAGAAAATCTTGACTCTCTATCAAAGATTTAATAATTAGATGTTACGAGCGATAGCCATTTGCTCATCACGACATATCTGTAACCAGTATTTAAGAGTCTGTTGCAGCATTTTTACCTGATCGCCGATTCGGTTCACTTCTTCTAGTTCTTCGTCTGTGAGTTCTCTTCCTGGGAAGTGCTCTAAGGTGGCAATTAAGTCATCAGGATAGATGCCGTTGGATCCTGAATAGTCAGGGAAAGGTCCCCATTCTGGGGTCCACTCATCCATATCGCATAAATACTGTCCAACTCCTCCGTCGCTAAGGCCTAAAATTTCCTCTGCATCTTCAATATCGCCAGTAAGAAAGTTTTCCCAGTCTTCTGCTGAGACTTGCCCATTCTCTGCGGCTTCAGCCAAGACGAATATTTTTAGAGTAGGGCTTAGTCTCTCACATTCGCTCGCATCGATATCGACGAACTGATAGCCATTTCTTTCAACATCGTCAGAACCATTAATAAACCCATTTGGGTCGGTAAAGTAGTTGTCAGCGCAATCCTCCAAGCCACTTTTATTTGCAGGTTCATTGAAAAACGTTACAATCTGACCCGTTAGTGAGTCTACTGGAATTTTATTGCCTACATAGGGAGTGAGTTGTGTTATAACTGTGCCTAGAAACCAGCCAATGACTTCTTCTGGAGGATGGTTGCCAATTTGTCCATATGGATAGTGTAGACCACTACCAAAGTGTTCAGTAATCTGAGCAAAGTACACTTCATAGTCTGGACCCAATAGGTCACTGAGATTCAATCCCCACGCATCGGCGTTTAGCAGCAAATCCATCACTAACAACTGCATAAGGTCCTCATATTCGGTGCCATCAACACCGTCTGCGAGGATAGACTGGTATATCATATCTAGCATTGGTTCTAGAACAGCACTTCCGCCCTCAGTCCATGCTTGTATGTCTTCCAATTGTTTGCTGTAAGCCTCTATACTAGCAGCAAGAGTCAACGCAATCGCATCTTCAGGATTGCTACTCACCATAGATTGGACCACCTGTTTTTGGTGGGCAGCAACCATTGCCAGTACTTCGGAATCTGCTGGTCCTTTGTTGAGTTGTGCGATAGCCGGGTCGATTTTCTCTAGATCGTTCTCGGCTTTGCTTATCGTTGCAAGGTACGCTTCGATGTTCTCAGGGGCTACTTGTGGAGCCTTTTGCTCAATGCTGCCAAGAAGCGCATTAGTAATATTGTTAGTTATCATTCCTAAAGTCCAAATTTTATAGAAAGGTTTTTATCGACAATTGCGAGTGATTATAAAATGTTCGAACTAACTATTGGGTGGATATAATCTGAGTTGTTGTGATTGTTTGAGTGTTGAGAAATACAAGCGTCTTTTTTCAGCAATTTTCTTTTTCTTCTGGTTGGTGTTTTTCTCTAACCATCTGTTACTAAAGATAAAGTTTACTTTATAGTAATTTGTTGCATTTTTAATGCTTTCACTTCCTGATTATAAATTCCTAAAAGAAATTTATATTTACTAAGCAAATTTTTTGTATCTGAGAGTATTTCTTGATTGAGCTGCATATAGCGTTGACTTGAAGAACTGTTGATTGCCAAGCCAGCTTGGTTACAGTGATCGTATATACTGGCCCAATTCGCGTAGGCGATCTTAACCTGATCGGATTGCTCACTTATTCGCTTGACCTCACCTTGGAGCATAGCGACAGTTTGCTCAGAGATCTTGAGCTGCTGACGAATCTGCTTTTGCTCAGAATCATTACTTGATTGAATCAAAGCGACAAGTTCGCTTTGAGTATATTTTTTGTGTAAGAGGGTGGTTTGTCGATGTGAATTTAAAAAATCATTGAAGTTTCTAGCTTTTTCGTTGTACCAGACCTCGATCTCTTGTTGCAAAATGAGTGCTTTGTTCCATGTCGTTTCAACACAGTGACTCGCTGTGCTTTTCATTGGTAAAGTGAACACTAAAGTTGCCGCTATAGTGATATATAGCCTGTTAAATATCATATTAGCTATAGTATTGGTGAAATATGATTTAAGTATAGAAAAGACGCCAAACCTATATGAAAAAGATATTAATGTTTGTTGTGCTGCTACTTGGTCTAGCTTGCGCGGGGGGAGGGTATTACATCTTTTACTTTAAGCCGCAGCAAGATGCCGAAGCAGCAGCGGAAAGAGAAAGGAATAAGAAACCTCCCAAACCTATTATTGGTAAACAAAAAGAGCATAGACACCCTGAGCCTGAAGTAACTGATTACTATGTGAGCCCGGATAAATTGGGTGTGAGAGAGGCACCTAGGTATGACGCTTTTGTCGAAAGCTTGGTTTATCGAGGAGAGAAACTGCATATTTTAGAGAAAAAAAATGGCTGGGGTCGAATCTCTCGTTACTATGTTTATGAAGAAGGTGGTGAAGAAATTGCTGAGTGGGTACCTATGGAAGCCTTAGTGGAAATTGCCCCGACAATCACAAAGGAGGAGAGAGTAAATACCGTAAGCAGTTATATCGAAAAGTCAGATGATTTCAAACAGCATTTTGAAATGTTTGTGAAAATTTCCGATGAGTTGCTAAAAGAAAAGACATGCACCCCAGAAGATTTTGAAGAAACTAATGGATGGATACGCTCACTGACTTTTAAATATCGAGATGTGTATTTTATCTATTGCGGAGGCATTAAACAGGCTAACAAGATTTACCTAGATGTTCGGACGGGAGAAATCTTTTATCGATAGATCAGGTGTTTTACTGATTTTTCTTTATCTAAATTGATGTTTCAATTGGAATCGAGAGGCTAACGTCCATCATTTTAGATTTTTTTATTTGTCCGTAATGTCACTAGACATTAGGATGTCAGAGTTACATTTTATTGGTTTTGTGAATGATTAAGCGCTTTTTTGCATCGTTTTGTTGGATTGTATTGGTTGCCTTGGCATTACCATCGCAAGCATTGTCGTATCTAACAAAGTGCACGAGTGCAGCGAGCCAACCGCTTACTCATAACACCAGCTACGATCTTACTGTTGATTCGGTAGGAAGTATCCCGATATTTACAAAGTCATCAGAAATCGATGGTCCTAGTTCACCTGTCTCGAAGTCTGGAGTTGACGCAGACCTGCTAGCCACCGGTCAGTTTGTACGCCTAAGCTCATTGACTCGAGATGGTAGCGATACTAAACAAGACTTTCCTTTTGATGGGGACAGTTTTGATAAATCATTCCTAAATATCACTACAGATACACTTTTTTCTAGCAGTCGAATAAATCATTGGTTAGGGTTTCATTCTCCATACCGAATTTCTGGTTGGAAAGAGTCTAATGCATTGTATGTCGCTCTTAATGGCCACTTCTCATAATCATTCCATTTAAACTAGGAAGTTATTCCTGATTTCCTCGCGCTTCTATTTTTGAAGCATATAAAAGCACAATGCATTGTCATTAATGATATTTCTGTTTCTATCAAATGCATTGTTCACTTGGACTATACAAACTTATATAGCTTAAGCATGACTTTGGCTCGGTAAAAATAACTAAGATATCAATATGAAGAATAGTCACCCGAACAAAAAACAACCTAGAGTGATAAATCGCTATTGCGGATGGAAGTATGCGGTATTAATTGTGACAGTCGTCATTCTGACATTAAGCGCAATACCCACTTGGTATGGGGAGCAACCCTCTATTCAGGTGACAACGTCACATGAAAACAAGGTTGTAGATAATCCACTAGAACTGAATCGATTTTTTGAGCAAAACAATATTCACGTTAAAGAAGTTCGTCAAGAGCAGGGCGGAACGACAGTCGTATTCAATAATGAGACAGACCAAACGAATGCGAGAGAAATGCTAAATACTTTACTTGGTAAGCAAGACTCTATTTCTTTTTCTTATGTGTCTGTGGCGCCCAAATGGTTGAGTGAACTTGGGTTCAACCCAATAAAGCTTGGCTTAGATTTACGAGGCGGCGTTCAATTTCTACTTAATGTTGATGTAGATAAAGCATTTGAAGAGCAGCGCAACACCATTATCGACGAAATCAGAGATATGCTACGTCAAGAGCATTTGCGAGGAGTGAAACTCTCTCAGGTCGGTGTCGATGGGTTTGACCTTAAGAGTAACTCTAGTGACGCATTGACAAAATCGGCAAATTATATCCGCCAAAACTATGCGGGTTGGGATGTTAAACGTCATTCTGGTCACTTAGCTGTGAAGCCAACAGCCCAGAATAAGTCAGAATTTCAATCGGTGACCATAAAGCAGAATTTAAAAATTATGCGTGATCGAATTGAAGAGCTGGGTATTACAGAAGCTATGGTCCAGCGTCAAGGTGAGCATAGTATCCGAATTGAACTTCCTGGTGTCCAAGATCCGTCACAAGCTAAGAACGTGATTGGCGCAACCGCCACTCTTGCATTTCATGAAGCTAAATCAGGTTCAGAACCATCGTCTTATGGAGATATTGTTTTAAAAGATAATAGTGGGCGTGATGTTACTTTGTCGAAGCGTCCCGTTCTAACTGGTGAGCATATTGTGAATGCTCGGGCTGGAATGGATAAGATGGGATTTTCTGAAGTGAACATCTCTCTAGATCATGCTGGTGGTAAGATAATGAGTGACTTCTCTGGAAAGCATATCGGTAAGCCAATGGCAACGGTATATCGCGAGTACACAACTAATGCTAATGGTGAGACAGAAAGGACTGAGAAGGTCATTAGTGTTGCAACCATTCAGTCTCAATTAGGTAGTCAGTTTCGGATCACAGGGGCAGGGTCATTAGATGAAGCGCAAAATTTAGCTTTATTGCTGCGAGCAGGTTCATTAACTGCTCCTGTGACTATCGTAGAAGAGCGCACGATAGGGGCCTCTCTTGGAGCTGAAAATATTGAAAATGGCTTTGCTGCCTTAGCTCTTGGAATGGCAATGACTCTAACTTTTATGGCACTGTGGTATCGCCGCTTAGGTTGGGTTGCAAATGTGGCATTGGTGATCAATATGGTAAGCTTATTAGGGCTTATTGCTTTACTTCCCGGTGCAGTCCTCACTTTGCCCGGAATTGCTGGCTTGGTTTTGACAGTAGGTATGGCCGTAGATACTAATGTACTGATATTTGAGAGAATAAAAGACAAAATGGCAGAAGGCCGCACTTTTGCCCAGTCCATTGATCAAGGTTTTGATAGTGCACTAAGTACAATACTCGATGCCAACATTACCACTATGATCACCGCTGTCGTTCTTTATTCAATTGGCAACGGTCCAATTCAAGGTTTCGCATTGACGTTAGGACTGGGTCTGTTGACCAGTATGTTTACTGGTATTTTCGCTTCACGAGCGATCATTAATTTGGTTTGGGGTCGTGATGGCCGCCGCAATGTAAAGGTGTAATCATGGTTCACTATCTTAAGAATAATATTCGTCGAATTCGTTATATTACCAGCTTCGTTTCAGTTGCCTTGATGGTTGTGTCTGTGGCTGCATTTGTAACTAAAGGCCTAAATATGGGGCTTGATTTTACTGGCGGTATGGTGACAGAAGTTCAAGTGGATAAAAATTTGGGCAATAATGATTTACTTGAGCACCTTAGACCTAACTTAGGTGAATTTACTTCGGTAACCCACTCTGACCAAGAAGGGCGTTGGATTATACGCTATCCAGTGCCGGATGAAGGTGTGGAATCTCCTGATATAACGGCGTTATTGGCAGGTATTTCGCATAATGTCGATGTAATTAGTAACAGTATGGTTGGGTCTCAAGTCGGTCAAGATTTGGTTGACCAAGGTGGTTTAGCATTACTCATATCTATGATGTGTATTCTTGGCTACTTGTGCTTCCGCTTTGAGTGGAGGTTGGCTAGTGGTTCTTTACTCGCACTTATTCATGATGTCGTCTTGGTATTAGGTTTTTTTGCACTGACTCAGATGGAATTTAACTTAACCGTGTTTGCCGCCATTTTGGCTATCTTGGGCTACTCACTCAACGATTCAATAATCATTGCTGACCGAATTCGAGAGTTGTTAGTTGCAAAGCAATCAACACCGATAGAAGACATTAATGATCAAGCGGTGATAGCGACGTTTTCTCGGACCATGGTAACGTCAGGTACTACCTTACTTACCGTGACGGCTTTATGGATCATGGGAGGTAATGCACTTGAAGGGTTTGCCATTGCGATGTTCATTGGTATTCTTTCGGGCACTTGGTCATCAATTTCTATAGGGACTGTGTTACCAGAGTGGTTGAAGCTTGAGCCTAAACATTACCTTCCTGCAGAAGTAGATTCTGCCCCTTAGCATAGCATTAATGCCCCATGATGTTGTTCATGGGGCGTATATTGACTACTGAGTGGCGGATTCAAGAAACTCGGTAAAGCGCAGCCAAGACTTTTTGTCCGCTTTCTCTCTATAGCGTTTGCTATCGAACACAGTGAAAGCATGTGGCGCACCACTGTAAGTAATCATTTCATGGTCTACGTTTTCATTCTCTAGCTCATTGGCTAAGGTTGCAAACTGATCCATGGTAATCGCGCTGTCAGCAGTACCATGAAGCACCAATATTGGCGCGGAAGTATCTTTATATGATTGGCCCTCTGGTGTTTTCAGGCCGCCGTGAAAGGTGACAAAGCCTTTCGCTTTCATGCCTGAACGCGCAGCTTCAAGCGTCGCTGCACCGCCAAAGCAATATCCCATTACTACAACATTATTCGAATCTGCACCAAGGCTTTTAGCATAATCTAAGCCGCCTAGTACTAACGCTCTCAACTTCTCTCGATCTTTGTATAGCTCACCCGTATGTTGTTTTTTATCCTTCACTTCTGTAGGACGAATGCCTTTACCAAAAAGATCCGCTGCAAAGACGTTATAGCCTAAATCATTCAGCATTTTAGCTCTTTTTTTCTCATAGTCTGTGAGGCCGTCCCAGTCATGGATAAGTAATACCAGTGGTGCTTTCTCGCTCGTTTTGGCCCAGTATCCCTCGTATTCTTGACCATTTACATTGTAAATTTTGTTCTCACCTGCCATAGCTGTGCTTGTCGATAAAAGAGTAGCTAAAGTTAATAGACGTGTGTTCATAAATTCCTCCATTCAATCAATGAAGTGTAGTTGCAATGGTATAGTCAGGAAATATTCAACGTCGTATGTATAAAAGAATATCGAACACGTCACATTCAGAGTGTTCTTGGTGTAGTGATTAAATCTTCTATGTTTTGGCTTACGGCCGAACTTTTGCTAAATGGAATATTATAGAGAGCAGCGAGATCGCAAGTCGCTTTGAATATTGCGTCGAATTCAACTTTTCTTCCCTCCTTGTAATCCTTCTTTATACTGAAATAGCTACCCTTATATGAAGGGCTGTCCAATATGGATATGAGTCTAGTTATGTCAAACTCTGGGCGAGGTATGTCGTGGTATTCAAATAAGTTTAAAAACTCTTTGCTGCCACGAATCCAATTAGGCTTCCCAATCCAATAATATTAACTGTCGGCATAAGTTCGTCCCTCATGTCACTAGTGGTTGATGCGATCAATTGGTCATTTGATTCTAACAGTTTGTAATCATTAATATAAAGGCCTGAAGCTTCAAATTAACATGATATTAACTTAGGTGTTATTGACATCATTAATGCAAGTGATAGCCTGATTGCCCTTTTCGTACCACAACCGATGGAGTGAATAATGATGGTTCGTAATTTATGTGCCTTGGTATTGCTGTTAAGTTCTTTTACGAGTTTAGCGGCTTGGAATAACGATAAGGTGGACCTGAGTAATATCGAAGATAGCCTAGAGGGAATTAAAGAGTCACAGCAAAAATCCCAAGATAGTATGCACTATGTAAGAACTATTGATGGCTCACAGTATGTTCCAGAGCCTAAAAGCAGTCGAGATAGACCTGCATATAGCTACTTCAGTTTAGAGTCATACGACATTTATAGTAGTCAAGGTGGTAAACGCATGGTGCAAGCCACGATAACAAACCATTCTGGTAGTGGTGTGTCACTTAAGCCAAGTCAAATAAAAGCCTATTTTGGTAATGAGCAATACGCCTCACCTACACGGATTGTGCAGGATGGAAGTTTCGCGCAGGAAGAGACAAAATCAATAACTTTGTATTTTGGTGAGTCTAGTGAATCTATTTTAGGGTTACTGACTCGTTCTTATTAAAGTTTTAGTCCATTAAATCTTAGATGACGGTTTGGTTGATGTGATTCATAGATGGGGCTAAAGTACCCCATCTAAATATTAATTTAAGCCAGTTTAACTAACTTCTCGACGAGCTTTTCTATACCACTTGCTGCTTCACTTATCGTTGAAGCTAACATATAAGCTGGCGTTGACAGAACTTTATGTTCTTCGTCAAAAACGATTTCATCAACAGAGCAGCTGATATGCTGACCGCCTAACGCATTGTACGCTGCAGCAGTGCCTTCATCATTACCAATTGTAGCTTTGACACCATTATCGTAGATCATAGGAATAATGGTTGGAGCAATACACAAGTAACCGGCAGGTTTGTTCGCTTGTGCGAAATCGCGGCAAGCGGATTTGACATGGGTATTTATGCTGCATTCGGCACCATTAACCGCAAAGTCTGTAAGATTCTTTGCAGCGCCAAAACCTCCAGGGACGAGCAATGCATCAAAGTCGTCAGCTTTTAGGTTTGCTACGTCTTCAATATTCCCGCGGGCGATGCGAGCCGCTTCAGTGAGGACATTGCGTTTTTCTGGCATTTCTTCGCCAGTTAAGTGGTTAATCACATGTAGCTGTTCAATATTGGGAGCAAAACAATGCCAGCTCGCTCCTTGTTTTTCAAGTGCGTGCAAGGCTAATACCGATTCGTGAATTTCTGCACCATCGTAAACGCCGGAACCACTGAGAATTACTGCAACTTTTGTCATTATTATCTCCTAAGTTTTTACATGGGTATAAGCTGGATTCAGGTTACACGATCTAAGTGAAATTGTAATTCGCCAGACAGCTTTTTTGACACTTTTTATCATTAATGAATATCACTGCTCCGAGTCGGTACCTAGTGATCGCTAATTGACTTCAATTAGTTTTCAAATATAGCTTGATCCCAATAAGGGACCTCCGGACATAGTTTTTCTACCATAAAGTCAATAAAAACGCGGGCCTTTAGTGGCAGGTGTTTTCTTTCAGGGTAGACAACATACACCGCATGGATAGGTAAGGAGTAGTTGGTCATGATAGGCTTTAAGTTTCCGGATACAATATCTTTAGATATCAGAAATGTTGGCATTTGCGCAATACCGAGACCGTCAAGCAACACTCTTCGTATTGCTTCACTGTTGTTTATCGTCAAATTGCCTTGTGGTAAGACACTCGATACTCCTACAGAGCTCTTAAACTCCCAGTTTTGCCCGCCTTTGAAATAAGCATACCGTAAGCAATTGTGCTGACTGAGATCCTTGGGCTTTTGTGGCTCCCCATACTTTTCAAGGTAATGTATTGAAGCGCATAATATACTTCGGCATATCGTCAGTCGCTTTGCAACTAGGTTTGATGTCGGTAAATGGCCAATTCGGATCCCTAGATCAAAGCCTCCTTGAACCAAATCTACCATTTTGTCCTCAAGTTCCATATCAACCTCTAGGTCGGGATGTTTGGTCATAAATTCGGCAAGAAAAGGCGTAATATGGTTTACACCAAATGACATAGGCACTGTTATTTTTAATTTACCTCGTGGCGTGCCTTGTAGTTCAATAACGGTATTGATCCCTTGCTCAGCCAGTGCGAGAGATTGAGATGCATAGTCATAATATTGCTGACCTGCTTCGGTAAGACTCAGCTTTCGCGTGGTTCTATTAAGTAAACGACAGCCGAGCTCCTCTTCTAGTAGAGTTATGCGCTTACTTACCGCTGATTTGGTAATCAACAATTTCTTCGCGGCTAACGAGAAGCTTCCGCTTTCCACTACAGCAATAAAAACGGGTATGGACGTATATGAATACATTAGTTGAGAAAAAGTAAACAATTAGTTTCTTGATGAGAGTATTATCATGTATTGGAAAACAATCTACAATGCCTGCTGAAGATCGAGGAGAATAAAATGAAGTACGATTGGATACTATTTGATGCAGATGAAACACTGTTTCATTTTGATGCATTCAAAGGCATACAACTCATGTTTTCGCGCAAAGGTGTGGACTTTACTCAAGCAGATTACAACCAATACCAAGAGGTCAACAAACCTCTATGGGTAGCCTATCAGAATGGTAAGATCGATGCCCATGAACTTAAACACTCCCGATTTTTACAGTGGGCCGAAAAGCTTGGCACTACAACTATGGAATTAAATAGTGCTTTTCTGAATGCAATGGCTGACATTTGTACTTTATTGCCGGGTGCACGAGATTTGATTGACTCTTTATCTGAGCGAGCAAAGCTTGGGATCATTACCAATGGTTTTGAAGAGTTACAGGATGTTCGGCTTGAAAAAACAGGATTGAAGAAGTTCTTTGAGCAAGTCATTATTTCAGAACAAGTTGGGGTTGCTAAACCAGATAAAAAGATCTTCGATTATGCTCTGGGAAAAATGAATTACCCATGTAAAAGTAGGGTTTTGATGGTGGGGGACACGCTCCAATCTGATATTGTAGGCGGTATCAATTTTGGTATCGAAACCTGTTGGTTAAATAGGCATAACGCAGAGAAAGAAGAGGGTCTTGAGCCTACCTACATAGTAAGCTCACTTGTAGAATTGAAAAAGATTCTCATTCCTTAACATGTTGTGATCCCTAGTCTATAACTTTGAGTACAAGTGTTGTAACTAATTTACTCGGATGTAGCACTGTGTTAGGCGTAGTAGTTCAATGGGACGAGAAACATGGCTATGGATTGTTCTCAACCAAGAATCCGCCAGCCCAAAAAGTTTTCTTCCATAACAGAGACATGAGTACTGAAGAAGGACCTCCTTACGTATCGGAACAAGTAGAGTTTGATGTTCTCAGGAACATGAACGGGTGTAAGATGGCAACAAATATTAGCCCAGTAATTATCAAATTTATACACTAACATTAGTGAGCACGTGTTTTGATGTAGTGCTCCAAGTTTTTGTTCTCTGAAACCTCAAATCTCTCATCGAGAACAAGTATTTCATCCATTCGATCCAACCTGAATTGGCGATAACCTTTCCTGAGCTCACACCACGACACTAACGTCCAAGAGTGTGCCCAGAATATCAGACCCAAAGGCTGAATCGTTCGTATTGTCTGTTCATTGGCTTCAGTCGTATAGGTCAATTGGACTTTGCGCTGGTCATTTATTGCATGGCGTAATATCTTTGCGGATTTTGTGGCGAGTCTTTTTGTATGTACATCAGGTACCCGCATCGGAAAATTCTCAATCTGCTTTTTAAGTTTATCAGGCAGGACGGACATGATTTTGGCAGAAGCAGTCGTAGAAGCTTCTGCAAGTTCTTTGTCGGATAAACTTCGAACCATTCGCATTCCCAGTTCCAATGCTATCATTTCTTGCTGGTTGAACATTAATGGAGGCAGATGAGAGCCACGCTCTAGAACATAGCCAATACCTGCTTCGCCCGCTATCGGGACTCCAGAGTGTACCAATGACTTTATATCTCGATATATGGTGCGCTCACTGACCGACAAGGTTTGAGCAAGCTCACTTGCCGTTACCGCATAGCGCTTTGAACGTAATAGAGTCATTAGAGCAAGTAATCTGTCATGTTTGGCCATTAGAGCCCTCAAGTACCAAATAATGAGATTTGTTAGCGAGGCCTTTCAATAGTTTGTGGCCTATCAATATGTTAACTCGATGAACGGTGAGCAATCAGAGGGAAAACTAGCAAATATGGATTTTTATATCAATAAATATGAGTATGATCAGATAGATAATATGAAAATCAAGAAGTCATACTGATTCTAACCTGAGTGACAATCATAAAGCCCTAGGTTGCAAATTAGGGCTTATGTTGAGACTACTCACATGGCGGAGCCATATGAATTACAGCCAATCCCCCCAGTGATGTTTCACGGTATTTTTTATTCATGTCTTTGCCTGTTTGGTACATGGTGGCAATAACCTTATCTAGTGATATCAGGCATTTACTGGTTCTTTTTAATGCCATCCTTGACGCATTGATGGCCTTCATTGCACCCATTGCATTACGTTCTATGCAAGGGACTTGAACGAGGCCACCAATTGGGTCACACGTCATTCCCAATGAGTGCTCCATTGCAATCTCTGCTGCTATACAGATTTGTTCGTTACTTCCACCACGCAGTGCGGTAAGACCAGCCGCTGCCATTGAAGAAGAAACACCAATTTCCCCTTGGCAACCGACTTCAGCACCTGAAATTGATGCATTGGTTTTGTATAAAATACCTATGGCACCAGCAACGGCTAGGAAGTCTTTAATTTGTTTCGTGTCGAGAGTCTTAACAAACCGATGATAATACATAAGTACAGCAGGTATCACGCCAGCGGCACCATTGGTGGGAGAGGTTACGACTTGCCCTCCTGCTGCGTTTTCTTCACTGACTGCAAAAGCGAACAGGTTAATCCAATCCATAACTTCCATCGGATCGTTTTCAACGGCTTGATTAGCCTCTAGCTTTTTAAGCAAATTTGGTGCTCTTCGGGTGACTTCTAGACCGCCTTCGAGTATGCCTTCGGTTTCAAATCCTCTCTCCATACATAGAGACATCACTTTCCATATTTGCTCTGCCTTTTGGTCAATCTGCTTTGTGTTGAAAAAGCAAACTTCATTTTGCAGTATCATGCCACCTAAACTAAGCCCTTTCTTCTCTGCCATTTCAAGCATTTGTTCAGCAGAAGTAAATGGGAAAGGCACTTCAATTGGTTCGTCTGAGCTGCCATTTTCTAGCTCATCAGCAGTGAGAATAAATCCACCACCTATGGAGTAGTAAGTCTCCATTTTCAGTTGGGACCCAGAAGAGTCGTAGGCGGTTACAGTCATTCCATTTTCGTGCAGAGGAAGGTTCGTGGTATGAAAAATAATGTCTCTTTCATATTCAAACTTGATTTCTTGTTTGTTTGCTAACAGTAATGTGTGGTTCTCAAAGGTGTCTTGCAGTGCTTGTTTGGCACTGGTCATTTTAATGGTGTCAGGTTTATTGCCCATCAAACCAAGTATGATTGCACGATCTGTATGGTGGCCCTTCCCAGTGAGAGACAATGATCCGTATAGGTCGACTTGGATTCTGTCTACTTTGGATATTGATTCGCTTAGCAGGTCTGTGAAATGGTAGCCAGCTACCATGGGCCCGTTGGTGTGAGAGCTTGATGGCCCAACTCCAATTTTGAAGATATCAAAAATCGACAGCATATCTTTACTTCCTGTTTAAATGGTCTGTTATCCAGACTCTCGTTAAATATAGTTAACAATTTGATAACCTTGTTGACACTATAGATAAACAGAGGCTTTGTACAGGAATTATGGAAAAATCAGGTAATAATTGAGAGGAAAAAAGATAGGGGCACAATCAGTGCCCTCGTTTTAAACTGTTTGATCTTTAAGAGTTAAACGTGTTTTAACAGCGCCAAGAGCAATAAGACAGTAACACAGAAGCTCCATCGCCTCTTCAGATACGTTTTTAACTTCGCGTATGTAATTTTCATGCATCACGCTATGCCAGAAGCTTCCCATACCATACAAACGCGAAAATACTATCAGTAATACGACGCCACCAATCAAGGTATTCATGTGGCGAACATCCATGATAGTCGCCATTTGATTAACTGTATTTTTGTTTCCCTTGAATCCATATATGCAGCTTGCGATTGTGACAGAAAGAGCGGGAAACACCCAGGCTCCGTGGAAGATCATGTCAAACCAAGCGTCCATTTCTCTGATGGTCAATACGACTAAAAAACCGAAAATTAATGCTGCCGCATGACTAAGCTCTTTACGCTCGCGGATGACAAAGAAGAAGGAACTAGCGGATATTATCAGCATAAGCGATTGAAGTGCTTCGGTGATCGATGTCTCCCCCAAGCCATGCTTTAATATGGAAAAGTCTACACGAATAGCTAAATTTACCAAAAGCCCAATTGCAAGTATCACCAAGGCATTGAGCGAAGATCTGTATAGAATCCTTTTCGACTTATCTGAAATATTAACTTGTGCATCTATATGGTGTTCGTTAAAAGTGGATTGCTTGTGTTTCATAGTGACAACCAGTTTATAAGAGATCATTCGAGATGTGGATCACATTTTAATTTAACTTAAATGTCAATTGTCATGATAGTGTCAAAATAAAACGCTGTTCAATTGTGGGGTTTGAGAGATTTTTGCATTACTTTTGGGGTCAAAGGAGAGGAAAAAACAAGTGTAAGTTTGTTAAACGATCGAAGGTGTCTAAACTAAAGGTAAGACAAAATCATCATTCTATTCGTCGGATATTAAAGCTGGTGTTGGCTGTTGCGTTAGTCTAAACACTGGGACATAAGGATTTACAGATGCCGGAAAAGAAACATCGTTTAGTAACGCGTAGCGACTTTGATGGGTTAGTATGCGCGGTTCTGCTCAAGCAACTCGGTCTCATTGACGATATAAAATTTGTCCACCCTAAAGACATGCAAGACGGGCTGGTTGATATCACCTCTTTAGATATTGTGACTAACCTTCCTTACGTTAGGCATGCTCATCTTGTTTTTGACCACCACCTCTCTGAAACTATTCGTAATCCTGGTGAAAGGCCTAATCATATTATTGATCCAAATGCCCCCTCTGCGGCAAGGGTTGTGTGGGAGCATTATGGTGGTGAGAAAGTATTCCCTCAAGCCTGGTTAGGTATGATGGAAGCGGTTGATAAAGGTGACTCAGCACAGTTCACACGAGACGAAGTGCTAGACTCGACAGGATGGAACCTGCTCAATTTCCTCATGGACGCAAGAACAGGGCTTGGCCGCTTCAGAAACTTTAGGATTTCTAATTACAATTTGATGATGGATTTGATCGATTATTGTACGACGCATACCATTGAGGAAATTCTCGAGCATCCTGATGTTGCAGAGCGCATAGAGCTCTATAAAGAGCATGAGAATTTGTTTAAGCAGCAAATCCAGCGATGCGCAACGGTTCATAGTAACTTAGTCGTACTGGATCTTACGGGCGAGGATACAATTTATGCGGGTAACCGTTTTATGATCTACGCGCTCTATCCTCAGTGTAATATTTCAATCCATAAGCTGTGGGGGTTTCAGAAGAAAAACACAGTATTTGCGACCGGAAAATCCATATTTGATAGGAGCTCTAAGACAAATGTCGGTGAGTTAATGCTGAAATACGGGGGAGGTGGTCACAAAGCTGCAGGAACTTGTCAGATT
This sequence comes from Vibrio aquimaris, assembly GCF_009363415.1. Taxonomy (NCBI): domain Bacteria; kingdom Pseudomonadati; phylum Pseudomonadota; class Gammaproteobacteria; order Vibrionales; family Vibrionaceae; genus Vibrio; species Vibrio aquimaris. The sequence continues at coordinate 1,310,372 of NZ_CP045351.1, forward strand.
GAAAATGAAAAAGCTGATAAGGTGTTGCAAGACCTCATCGACGCTATAACTTCTGATGGTTGAAGCTATTGGATTGTTTTAGTTAATATAATCAGTTTGACACGAATGTTAACCCCAGAAAAAGTTTGTGAATGCTTTTGAAAACTTCTCAAATGTGACTTCACTTGTAGCATCGCTCACGGCTTTAGTCGTGGAGCTTAGTGTCTTTGCTATGCCATCTACTTGGTCACCAAAAGAGTTGGTTAAAGCCTGATTCAGTTTAGTCAACGTCACTGTGCTTTGAGCAGTCGTCATTGCATCACCAACATCAAATACTTGATTGGCTAAATTTACGCGCTGAACTACTCCTGGTGTTCGCTCTCTTAATACTGCGATAAAACCAGCAGTGATAGCGTAACCGAGCTTGTGACGTTTAGATTTGCCATAATCTTTATCTATAAACAAACTAGAGTTTGCGACGAAAGTATCCGCACTTTGGTTAAATTTGGAGCTTACCATTTCCTTTAAATGGACATTCTTTAATTCTGGTTGATCCAGTATTGAGTTTTTGATGCCGGAAGTCACTTTATGAAGCCGTTTGGATTTCCAACCTTTTATCGGTTGATCGGAGCTTGGCGGTTGAGACAAGCACGTTTTAATTTTTCGATACGTTTTTCTATAAACAAACCGCTTTCTTTTTGATAGTTTTTGATAAAATTCATCTTTATTCCGAGGTTGTGAATCAATCTTACCTAAAAGTGCCAACTCTATAAGAGGCTTTAACAATTTATTGTTTATACCAGTAATGTTTAGACTCTCATCACCGATGCTATCTATGACTGCGTGAGCAGCTATACGACCAATGAACTCACCAATACTGTTCGTTTTAGAATGTTGTGCGAGTAGATCTAATCTGGATGTGGCTAAAACCGAATTTTGCGATTGGAGTGCTGACGCTGCTGAAGGATTATTTCTACCTATGTGATGGCTTTGATGAAGGTGTGTTGCTGGTCGTTTATTTTTATGGGATGGTCTCAGTTTAATAGTCGAGGAAGATTTCATACTTTGGCGAGAAAAAACTTTTCTCTTCGCTATATGGTCTTTGTTAATCTGATCTTGATTAACACGACGCACACTACGCGCAAAATCAGTTGCACTGGCATTATCACCAAGTGAAGATACTGAATGCTTGGATCTGCTCGTTTCAATACTGCTCAGTAGAGACATAAATACACACATTAATTATTAAAACTTCTGCTAATAACGTTACCCTTTGGTGCGTGTGGTGTCTTAAGATAATTTGTGAAATCTTGCGCGTCTCACACTCAATCAGGATTGAAGTTATTTTGATGTATTTTGATGTATTTTGATGTATTTTGATGAGGTTTGAAGTCGGGGGAGGGGGGCTTATTGAGCTTTTGTATGCAGCTAATAGGTAAAATAAGTTATGGCTAGACACGCCCAGCCTATATGGCGTGTCTATTCTAAATTGGCATTACACGGTTGCGTCCAAGCTGTTTGGCTTCATAGAGAAGCTTATCCACCCTTTCTATCAGTGACTCTGGGGATTCACCAGGTTGTAGTTCGGCTACACCAAATGAAGCCGTTATGCTGCCTATTGATTCTCCGGAACGTCTATCTTTAACCGACAACTTTTCTATGGATCGTCGCAAACTGTCTGCAAATTGCCTAGCAATTCGGAGTTGTTTATTTGGTACAATGAATGCAAATTCTTCCCCACCATATCGGTAAGCATGAATACCGTCTCTACTACTGAGCTGGAATCGCTTAGCAATCCCTTTTAGCACAGCATCCCCGAAGAGATGCCCATAAGTGTCATTTAGATTCTTAAAGTGATCGATGTCCGCCAGTATCAGACACATAGTTTGTTCTGCTTCACATAAAACATTGATGTCATTATCAAAAGATCGCCTATTATACAAACTTGTCAGCCCATCAAACAAAGCATCTTGTTGCACTTCGGCTAGCTGTTCTTTGAGCCTTTGGATTTCACATGCTGCTGTTTCGAGTTGAGTGTTTAAAAAACTTGTAGAGTTTCTGATTTCTTTCGATTCCGAGATCAATTGACGAACGACTTTAGTGACGTCCTCAATAGACATAGCTTGGTCCTCAAACCGTTCTAGGTTTTCAAAGCTTTTATCTATTACGTCAGAAAAATGAGATGTATCAGAAAGAGTATCCGTCATAGATGAGGCCACTTGGTTGACCAATACTTCAACATTGGCTTTCAACTCTTTCATATTCGTCTCTGAGTGACTTGCTACAAAGCTATCGTAGAGTTGTTTTCCTGCTGCTGGCGGGCACAATCCGTAATTCTCAATAATATCATCCAGCTCCTGATTCATTTCAGGAATCGCATTATCAACATAGGTGTACCACAAAGCGTAATTAGCTGGCGTTGCCGCTACATGGTTTTGCATCATGAGTGGGACAGCTTTTTTTAAGTTAGCAGTCGATTTTTTGAAATCGTCGTCTAGCATCTTCTGATCAATATTCTTCGTTAACTACCCAATAGATTAAGATTAGCGGATTTCATCATGGACTGCTTGAGTTAATATGCATAAAAAACGATGTTGCTTGGATATTAATAAGTTAGCCGATCACTTTTCTCTGTATATTAAACTAGCAACTCAGTTGCTTGACCTTTATCCTTACTTTCTAGCAGCTCTGCGCCACGCAGCATCGCTTTAATCAAGTCGCCAGCATTAAACTTTTCTAGTGCTTCGTGGGCGCCAACTTGAAGGGCTCTGTCTGTACAAATCTCACTTGATAGTGAAGTGTGCAGTATGATATAAGCTTTGCTCAAACCATGATCGTTTTGAACTTCGAACGCGAGCTCATAGCCATCTAAACCAGGCATTTCAATATCACTCACTAATAGCTGAATGGGGTGGTCTTTAGTGGCTTGCTCGCGCATTAAAGTGAGGGCTTCAACCCCATTGTTGCAAATTTGGTAGCCAATATTAATACTGTCTAGAGCGTCCGATAACTGCTTTCGCGCAATTGAAGAGTCGTCTACCAAAAGGATCTTCAATGCTTTTAACCTCTCTCTCTCGATGTCGGTAAGCATAGGTATAGTATTAGACTCGTATTGAGGGTAAATTTTTGACAGTAGAAGTTCAACATCCAACATCTGAACAATTTGATCTTCAAATCGTGTAATACCAGTAACGAAAACATTTTTACCGGTTGCTTGAGGTGAAGATTCAATCGACTTCCAATTGCATTCGATTATTTTTTCGATAGAACGAACCATAAAGGCGACAACGGTTCTCAGGCAATCCGTTACAATCAAATAGCATGAAGAATACTCTTCAGGTTGAATAGGGCGTAACCCAATGGCCGCCGGCATATTAATAACTGGAATTGTGTTATTACGAATCGTCACTGTACCTATAACATGGTGGTGCGAATACGGGATTTGGGTAGTTGGCTGATACGGTACAATCTCGCGGACTTTCAATGTACCGATAGCAAAAAGCTGTTTACTGTGGGTAAGCGTAAACATCAACATCCCTTGTGATTGATTTGCTTTACTGACTGTCTTTGCCATGTTCAGAAATACTCGTCTCTTCTATTTGCCCATATCGATGTTATATCATTTATAAATCTTATCAATCTAGAGCGGATACTTTAGGTGATAAATTAAATTTCTGTTCGCTTTTTGAGCTATTGTGGTGGCGTTTTTACTCTATTTCATTACAATGTCAGCGCATTCACATTGAAGATTTAGCGAGAGCACTATATGGCTAATTCCGCCGCAGCTTTACATATCTTGGTAAAGCACAAAGAACAGGCTGAGGATATAACTAAACAGCTTAAGAAGGGAGCAAAGTTTCAGACTTTAGCAAGAAAGTATTCCAGTTGCCCTTCAGGAAAAAAAGGGGGAGACCTAGGTGAGTTTCGTCGCGGCCAGATGGTACCACAGTTCGATAGAGTTTGCTTTCAGGGAGAAACACTGGTTCCCCATTTAGTTAAGACTAAGTTTGGGTGGCATGTGGTTAAGGTTCTCTATAGGACGTAATAGATCTCTGAAATATTACTATTTATCTACTTGATATGTCTACTTCAGTGTATAGGCTACTGTACAAATTCTATTCTACAGCTAGGTTCATCACTCCTGTGATAAGCACCTGACTACAGTTTGAGTAAGGAAAAGGGGACAAAGAAACAACGGAAAGCATGTGAGCTTTCCGTTGCTTAACTAGATTACATGAAGAGTGAATTACTAGTTGCTTTCACTTATCATATCGTTGAAGTAGTCAACTTGCTCTTCCATGCTCAAACCTTGATTGTTTGAACCTAGCGCCCACATGAAGAAGCCACCGTAACCGTTATCTTTTTGCCATTTAGCGCGGTCTAGGTTGTTTTGTCGCGTTTCAACAAAGTTTCCGCCTGGCCCCCATTGGCTGTTGATGGTGTTACCTAAAACTATTTTCGACTTGTCTCCGATATATTGAGCATAGTTCGCCATTGCTACGTCATAGAGGAATCCTTGACCTGCGTCATACGTCATCACGTTAAAGAAATCGAAGTCGTTTTTAGTTGCTTTCAGCAAATCGATTACTTCACCGTGGTGAGTTGAACGGCCAGATTCGTCAATGTAAGAACAGTTTTCGAATACGTTTTCATTCGAACATTCAACAGGGTCTGCACCTACATGGTATGTTGTTAGAGAAAGCACTTTCGTATTACCAACTTTTTCGCGGATCAGTTTGATTAGTGCGGTAAGGTCTTGGTTTTCTTTGTCCGTGATTCTAGCTGCTTTTTCAAAGTCGAAATCCAAACCGTCGATATGCACGTATCCTGCTAACTGATACTTGCTGTAATCACAGCTGCCATCGTAATTCGACGCCAGGCACTCACCCACAACTTCTTCAGGTTTCAGATTCTTTTTGTATACGGGGAAGGGTGTATGAACAAGGTCAACCAAACCATTCGCAACAGCTTCACGGCTTTGAGGTGTGTCAATTGCAGACCAAATACTCTCGTATGCTTGGCCACCAAATGCCACCAGCATAGTGACGTTTTCATTGTCATGCTTAAGTGTAGACCACGACAAGTATTGAGGGGCCATCCAGTCTGCGTTGTAATTAGGTGTTAGCATGTCATCAGAGACTGTAATGTTACCACTTGCGTCCCATTTACCAAATGACAACAGGTAACCGTCGCCTTCTGAATTAAACAGTTGTTCATAGTCATTCAACCCCCAAGAAGTTAAGTAACTTATAGAACGATCAGGGTTATCCACTAGGCCTCCACCACCTGTGCTTTCTTTAACGGTAATGTTAGACGTTGCGGAAGTTTGTTCTTGGTTAGCTGTATTTACCGCCCTTGCTGTGACAGCGTAACTTCCTTTTTGTGCGCCTAGCCACTCATATTCGTATGGTGCTTCGCTGTCTTTAAATAGCTCATTGCCATTGGCAAAGAAACTGACTGAAGATATTTTGCCCTCAAAGCTCTTCGCATCCGCTTTGATCGAGATCGCTCGACCTTCAAAGTAGCTCGAGCCATCCAATGGAGATGAAAGCGATACAATCAGGTCTTTATCGGTTATTGCTAGGGAAATTGGCGCTGCTTCTGCGCTCGCACCTTGGTCATCATACGCGATAACAGTAAGCGTATATTGGCCTTCGTCTTGTGCAGGAACCGGAATAGAATATGTGTCACCCTCTGACGGCATGTTTGATGTCGCTACCACTTGGCCATTTAATTGAACATCAACGTGGGTAACTTCTGTATCATCAGTTGCATCGACAATCACATTGAAGGCTTGATTTGGTGCTATTTTTTGCCCATCTTGAGGTGACTGAATGTTCACAACTGGAACTGGGTTAGGGTCACATTGTCCGACTTCATCCCATGCGTCTTCCCATGCTCCAGGGTAGTCTGGGTGACCCGTGCCAGGAGTCCAAACTGAGTTACCACACCAACCCGCTACTGTGCATGAGTAAATATTACCGATGTTTGTAACTTCATCGCCAACATTGTATGGCACTCCATCTTCGTATGGAGGTATATCACCACAACTAGTGCCCGTGTCCGTGACAGTAATGGTTAAACTTTTTCGAGATACGTGCTGTTCGTCATCTTGTGCTTCAGCTCGAATTGTTGTTGAACCCGCTGTTTGCGCTGTCCAATCACATGAAAAATCTTGAGTCGCTTTAGCATCAAGGCTACATATCTCTGAATCGTTTGAGAAGAATTTGACTGTCGATAAGTCACCATCAACATCTGTGATATGTGCTGAAACCGTTATGGCTTCCCCTTTTTGATGAGAAGACCCTGATTCTGGAGAAATAAAATCGATAACAGGAGGGTTTGGTGCGGTAGATTCCGATTCAACTGTTACTTGAACCGATTGTTCTGTTAGTTTGTCACCACTCTCATTGAATGCCATGACAGAGATAGAAGCTGCACCAATTTCTACTGGTAGCCAAGCTTGTTGGTATTCAGTTGTGCCTTCTGTAATAGCCTGTTCAGCCAACTTGGTGCTGTTGATCCAGAACTCAAGTTTACTCGCTTCTTCCCCTTTTATACTAGTGATGATGTCAACATTAGATCCAGTATACACGACCGAGTTTTGTGTTGGTGCTAGGATATCCAATGAAAATTCTGGTGGAGGAACGACTTCTCCATCTAATTTTATTACTACTGAATCTTCAAATGCGTTTAAATCGTTGAGCTCGCCACCAAATGAGATAGTCAAAGCAGCAGATTCGCCTGAAGCGAGAGCACTATCTACCCAAGAACCTTCAGGGAATTTAAGAACTATTGAGTGTAGCACACTATCAGTTTTCGCTGTATGGGTGATTTCCCATGAAGGGTATGAAAGGTGGTTAGAAGCCCAACCAATATCATTTATAGCTACTGGAAATTCAAATTCAATCACTGCTTCGTGCATATCCGCACTCTCTGAACCTGTGTTTTGAATATCCAGTCTGTAAGTGCTCCAATATTCGCTCTCAGATTGAGCAACAGCATTGGTACTAAACTCCGCCGCTATAGCTTGTGAAATAGGATTGAGTAATAGGCCTGTACAAATCATTGCGAGGCCTATAGAGGATTTCCGTTTTAACATCATATTATTCCTTGTTTTGATAATTTCTAATCGTAGCCAGTGGTCAGAATGCTATCCCAGCATTTAAAACGGTATAGCAAACTGACAACAATCTAGTCCTGACATTTACTTCATGGAAATAATAAAATCCTATTTTAGATGAGTTTTACCTTTTAGTATTTTTTAGAACTTTCAGATATAGATTAAATAAGGGGTTTGTTGTCATTGTCAAAAACGGCAATGGCTATTTGACGAAATGAATGATAAACAAGAAGAATCTTGTGTTTTAAATTTATCCCCTTTATTTATGGTTTATTTGTTCTTTGGGAAGTGTAGGAGCCATAAATGATAGTCTATAGTTGAGTCATAGCCGTACCAATCTCTGGTTAATGATACTATTTGGGTTAAAATGTTACGATTTTTTCTTCTAAGTATATTGTTTTTTTCACCCACGTCTTGGGCAAAGCCGCCTGATG